>JAZNTX010000001.1:0-30889 GCA_045591965.1 Tidjanibacter sp.
GATGCCGATAGTGTTGGTCTCAAAGATATAGCGCGTCTGGTCGTGCGTCAAGCGACTGCCCTCAATATGGTTGGAGTTGTAGGTAAGGTCTATTTGTGTCTTGTGATAGATACCACCTTTGAGCTTTGCCTCCTTCTCTTGTCGCAAAACGACAAGCAGTGGCATTGCCTTACGCTGACGACCTTTTCGACCTGGCAACTCTGCATCGGCAGGAATGCTCCATGTTTTACCCACAAGGGTTGCACCCTCAATCTTTCCGAGAGCGCAATAATTACGCGCTGTACGCTCCGAAATTCCATGCTTTGCAGCAAATTCTGTAACCGAAATATAATTCATACGCTTCTACTATCGGCAAGTTTTAGACCGATTTTCTGTGAAAATATAGCAACTATTGCCGATAACGGCAAATTATAAATGTTTTCTACTCGATATTTTGATAGAATACAAAGTTAACAATGATTAGACTCGGAATAGTTCTTTGAGATATTGAGTGAAAAATTTGGTGTAACCAAATCCCATTACACATTCCGCATTATGCAAATTGCGTAATGTGTGGAATGTCTAAGTTTTCTCGAAAGTGGTTACGCAATCTACTATTTTAATAGTTCACTCAATATCTCAAAGTTCAGCATCCGAGTCTACAAGATTCGAGGGATTGGCTGCGCTGACGCTTGCCCATCCACTCCCGCTCGCCGCGGGGGCTTACAAACTTAAAAAAAGCCCGACCACAATCCTCTCTCCTTGTCGAGCAGGGATTGGCTGCGCTGACGCTTGCCCATCCACTCCCGCTCGCCGCGGGGGCCCTTGCAAACTTAACACAAGCATTATTGCAGGGCTCAAAATGAGCCTCTTTTTTGTTTTCGCAAGTCGTTGCTCAAATAAATTTGGCAACGACTTGCAGAAACAAAAAAGGCTTCGATTTTCATCGAAGCCCTGCAATAATTCTTGCCTTTTGCGGAGAGACAGGGATTAAATCATACATTTTGCATATTTTTGTTGTAATATGTAAATGATTGATATTTAATCATTTTTTTGTTTTGTCTTTTGTGTAATTTTGGTGTGTTTTGCAGATTATTGGCTTATTTTTTGGCTTATTCAGCATTTGTTTTTACCTTTACATTTGAATAAACAAACCCAAGAGTCAATGAAGTACAATCGCACCACTTGTCGCCATATATCCTCGAAGGAGGAGTCTTGCCCTGTTCTTATTCGTGTGTCATTTGGCGGTAAAAGAGTTAATTTATACACGGGTATTTCTTGTGAAAAATCCAAGTGGGATAATAAGCGAAACTGCATAAAGCACGGTAGCAAGGTGAATGGTATGGCATACACCGCACTCAATGAACTACTCAGGCAGCAAGAGGATTTTGTTGATAACTATTTCAATAGTGCTGCATTTCGTTCACAACCTGCATCACTTGCAGACTTAAAGGAGCGACACAACTACAAGTTTAAGCGTTCACAAGGAGAGTTAAGTGATGAGTTTTTCTATCTTTTCGACAAGTTTATCAAGGAGCAAAGTTCGCAGAGGGGGTGGAACAAGTCAATGAAGGAGGCGTTTACTCGTCTAATGGCTTTGGTAAAAGAGTACAAATCCAACATTACCTTCGCAGACTTGTCTGTTTCTACAATGGATGGGCTAAAAGTGTTTCTATCCCAAACAATGCTCAACGACACGCTTGACAAAAGGCTTTCCTATTTCAAACAGTTCATAAAGTGGGCGCAGAGCAAAAACTATCGTATACACGAAGAGTATTTTGGTTATTCTCCAAAACTCCCCAAGAACAAGATTGCAGTCAAATACTTGGAGAAGTCGGAGGTTGAGGCTATCTATAATCTTACGCTTGAACCATTCAGTACAATAGACATAGTAAGAGATGCTTTCATATTTCAATGCTTTACAGCACTGAGATATAGCGATGTGTCTGCCCTTAAACACGACAACATCATCAAAACAGAGGATGGCTACGATATTGACATTCTAACTGAAAAGGACGATGACAGAGTTAGGTATCCTCTCTCAAAGATTGCTATTGAAATTTATGAGAAATATCTACCCTATAAATATCCCAAAGGAGTAGTATTTCCCCTTGTTAGCAATCAGAAGTACAACAACCATCTCAAAGAGATAGGCAAATTAGCCGATTTACAGGGTGAGTGGATAGGTTATCATTATCGTCTTAACGAGAAAATTGTGGTGAAAACACCCAAGAGCGATTTGAGTAGCCATACTGCCCGCAGGACATTTATCACCCTTGCAGCACAAATGGGAGCCTCTTTGGATTTGATTAGCCAAATCACAAGCCATAGTGAGGTAGCAGCAATGAAACCATACATTGCCAAGACAAGGGCAGGAGTAAAGCAGGTGATTGATGCTCTCGATAAATAGGTTTACCACCTTTGTAATGTGGCTACCAAATCATCAAAGATGGGGGCTACTCCTTGATTGGTAAGGTGTTATGACTGTAATCCCCCTTAAAGTATAGGCTGAGGAGTAAGCATAAAAGGCTACACCTTGTTGCTTCCGATGATTTTCCCTGTTTTTTCGATGTAAAAAATCGAACCTACCATACTTTTTGAAGTTTCCAAACTATTTATAATAAAATATATAAAGGTATGGAATACAAGAGAAAACAAAGAGAATTGTCGGACACCACAAAGCAGAAAATCTCGGCAAAATTAAGGGGCAGGTGTAAGAGTACTACCCACAAACAGAACATTTCAAAAGGGCTTACGGACTATTGGAAAAGTGTCCCCAATGCACCTAATGCCCAACAATAGAAAATGCCTCGACTCAGTGTCGGGGCATTGTTGTTAGTAGGTATCAACCGAGAATGTTGGATGTAATCCATATTTCTGATATACAGCCCTCATCACAGCCTCTACATCTTCAATATCAACCTTTGCACGACTATCGGGAACAACAACAGCATCGTGAATGTGAACACAAGGTATCCTCTTTCTGTATAGAGATTTCAGAACTTCACGGAATATCTCGCTCTCCAAGTCCATCATCACATTAGGCAGGGCAGTTTCTTGACTGTCCATATATGTTGCCCCGTTTACCTGTACCGCCTTTTTACGGGCAAGCAAACAAGACTTCAAGTCCTCGTGTTTCAGAGGCTCCTTCCATCTTAGAATAAGGCTATACACATTGGGATACTGCTCTTGGAAGTCTTTTGCAAACTCCTTCCACGCAATCCGAGAAGTCTTAGAGTAAAATACCTCTGCAAACATCTTCTCCTTAATCTCCGCTCTATCGTAATCGCTGTAAGGGCTACCTATGCTCCACTGATTGAAGCGATTGATATGGCTATTGCAGAAAACACTCAATACTTGTCTTTTGGACACGAAAATATGGAAAGTTGCGAGTCGGGTGGTAGTTATGTGTACAATGTCCGTCAGGCAATAGCCAATCTCAAAGTAGCCAAAGAAGTTTTTTCCAACCCAACCAAACCTTCACAAGAGCAAGTTGATGTGGCGGAGCAGGAAAAGGTAGAAGAAATAGAAAAAATATCTACACCCAATTCAACCGAATTAGAAGAGGTAATTAGAGGCGTAAAGGGGCTTGCAAAGTATCTGCACATTGGTAGCACTTTGGCACAGGCTGTAATCAATAGTAAGTTATTACAGGAAGATGGTGCTCAGTATAGTGCAGGAGGTAAGTGGTTTTTCAATCGTGAGAAATTGGATAGGCTGTTAGCAAAAAAGCCCGAATTACTCAAATACATCCACATACAAAGGCGTAAAAAATAGCTATATCTTCATCTTTTATGGCTTAATTTTCGGCTTATTAAGAATACAAAAGAGGCTCTAACTCGTTGATTTACAACTTGTTAAAGCCTCTTTTTAGCGGAGAGACAGGGATTCGAACCCTGGATACCCGAAGGTATAACGGTTTTCGAGACCGCCCCGATCGACCACTCCGGCATCTCTCCAAATCGGGATTCAAACACCCTTTCGAGCATTTGAGCGTGCAAAGATACGAATAAAATTCAAAATGCAAAATTCAAAATGCAAAATTGTTGGGGGAATGTGGCATTTCGGAGTCGGAAGGCTCCGAGCCCGCAATCGTTGGCAGTCGAGAATTATCACAAAGCAAGCACCCCGAAGCCTCTACTTCACAACAATCGTTTTGACAATCTCCTCGCCAAGAATGGCGTTCATTTCGTGGCGGAAGTTTTCGCGATTGATAAAAATCTCGTGGCGAACAACCGAGGCTCCAACCTGCACAAAGAGTGTCCCGCGGACAAAATTAACCTTTGTGGCGTTGGCAAGACCCTCGCCCGCCACCCTACGCCACACATCGGGCACCGAGCCCTCGGCAATAAGGCGTGCAATTGTGGGGTGTTCGTCCTTAAAACCGTTCCACAGGTCGCCAATTCGAGTAGGATAACAACGGCGCATAGGCTACAATTCCTCCATTTTTACTTCACCGCCCTCCACCGTAAAGAGCCTGAAACCCAGACCGCTTTGTTGGAGGATGGAGATTATTCGCTCGCGGTTGCAGTCGGTGATGAAAACCTGCCCATACTCCTCGCCCGAAGTAACCCCGATGAGTCTTTGGAGCCTCTCCTCGTCGAGTTTATCGAAGAGGTCATCGAGTAGCAACAAGGGGCGTTCTCCGAGTCGCTCGTGAAGAAGGATGTATTGTGCAAGTTTGAGAGCCAAAAGGAAAGACTTTTGCTGTCCTTGCGAGCCGTATTTGCGCAATGGGTAGCCACCAATAGTCATCGTCACATCGTCACGATGTATGCCCGAGGTGGTAAAGCCCATAATCATATCTTTCTGGCGGTTAGCCCTCAGAATCTCAATAAAAGAGGCGTTGTTCAACTCCGAGCGATAGGATAGTTCGACACACTCTCCTACCCGAGCAATCTCCCCATAGATACGCTCGGCAATGGGTGCAAGGCGGCATAGCACATCGCACCTTGTGGCAGCCACCTTCTCGCCCTGCTCAGCAAGCCTCTCGTCGATAACATCGAGCAGTTCGGGGATGAGCATATCGCCCTGTTTGAGCAGAGTGTTGCGCTCCGCCAGCAGGCGATTGTAGCGCATTGTAGCGTCGAGATAGGTGCGGTCGAGTTGGGAGATGAAGGCGTTGAGCCAGCGGCGACGCTCCTCGGCAGACTCGCTCACAAGCGCACCATCCGCAGGCGACACCATAACCACAGGCACCACGCCAATGTGGTCTGCCAAACGCTCATACTCCTTCCCGCAGAATTTCAGCGACTTACCCTTGCCCTTCTCGAAGCCACAAGCCACCGTCACCCCCATATCTCCATCGGTGGTGTAGTCGCCCGCGAGCATGAAGAAAGGCTCGCCATGGCGTATGCTCTGCCCGTCGGTCATCGGGAGCGACGATTTACTCATCGAGAGGTAGTGTATGGCATCGACCACATTGGTTTTGCCCGCACCATTGGAGCCGACAATGCAGTTGATACCCTCCGAGGGCAGTAGTTCGCACTCGGTAATATTCTTGAAATTGAGCAGTGAAAGTTTTTCGAGCCTCATTATTTTCTCAGGTTTTGACCTTTCAAAGGTAGTGATTTTGTGCGAAAGGAGAAAAAAAATCTCTGCTCTCGGCTGTTTTTCCACAAAAAGATGTACTTTTGTGGTTTAGATGCTGAAAGCAAGTAATTAAAAACAGAATAAAAACTATGGCAAACAACAAACAACAGGAGAACACTTACGAGCAGGTAGTAACCGAGACCGTAAGCAAAACCGAGCAATTCTTCGAGAAGAATCAAAAACTCGTAACTTGGGTATTGGTAGCAATTTTCGTTGTTATCGGTGGCTATTTCGCAAACAAATACCTCATCGCGCAGCCTCGTGCAGAGAAGGCTTCGGCTGAGATGTTCGCAGCAATCCAAAACTTCAACGCCGAGGAGTGGCAGGTGGCTCTCGATGGCGATGGCAACTACGCAGGTTTCTTGGAGGTTATCGACAACTACGGTTCGACCCCTCAGGCTTCGTTGGCAGCACACTATGCAGGTATTTGCTACCTCAAACTTGGCGACAAGGAGAGTGCCTTGAAGTATCTGAAACAGTATGACGCAACCGAGGGTGCACCCGCAGAGATTCTCAATGCTCAGAACCTCGGTTTGCAGGCAGACATCATTGCCGACGGTGGCGACCTTAACAAAGCCGCCGCAATGTACCGCAAGGCTATCGAGGCTAGCGACAACTCGCTCACCGCTCCCTGCTACTTGAAGAAACTCGGCTTGGTTGAGGAGGCTCTCGGCAACACCGCTGCTGCACTTGCTGCTTATGAGCGCATCGCAAGCGAATATGGCACCGCTCTCGAAGCCCGTGATATCGACACTTTCATCGGTCGCCTGAAATAAAAAACCGCATATAACGCACCTTTGCTGCGTTACACTTCGAAAAGCGGAGTCCCTCGTTTACCTCGTGTAAACTGCGGACTCCGCTTTATTGTATGCCTTGCCCCCCTCACGCTCGGCGGTTTTCCTTACTACTCTTGCTCGTCACGACCGCACAAGGCGGTCGCTTTTCCGCCGCCGATGCGAAGTGCGATTTTTACAGACCCCCTTCCCCTGCGGGGCTCTCCCCCTAAGTTAGGGGGAGAGTAAATGGAATTCCCCCTAATCGCGATATAATTTTTGATCAAAATTTGCATCAAACAGAAGATTGTTTGTACTTTTGTACCAATTCAGTCACATTGGGCTGTGCCAAAACATAGATTGTAGTGAAACAGACCGAATACAAATATCTCGACAAAATCTCCTCGCCAGCGGATGTGAAGGCTCTGAAAGTTTCGGAACTTAGCACCCTTTGTGACGAGTTGCGCGACCATATTGTGCGTACCTGTGCCGAAAACCCCGGGCACCTCTCTTCGAGCCTTGGGGCGGTGGAGTTGGCTGTGGCTATTCACTATGTCTTTGATTTCCCAGCCGACAAGGTAGTATGGGATGTGGGGCACCAAGCCTACGCCCACAAAATTCTCACAGGACGCAGGGAGGCTCTCGCCACACAGCGCACGCTGGGAGGTATTGCCGGTTTCCCCCGAATGGAGGAGGGTGACTCGTTTGGTGCTGGGCACTCCTCGGTGTCTATTTCGGCAGCATACGGTTTGGCGGAGGCTGCGGCAATGCAGGGACGCAAGGAGGATATAATTGCTGTCATTGGCGACGGCGCAATGACGGGAGGTTTGGCTTTTGAGGGACTCAACAATGCGGGAGCCTCCAAAGCCAACATCCTTGTGATACTCAACGACAACCGACAAAGTATCGACACAAATGTAGGTGCTCTTCGCAAGCACCTATTGCGCATAACCTCTTCGCGCAAGTACAACAATATGAAGCGCAAGTTGTGGGGTGGTTTGAGGTTTGCGCCACGCCTACGCTCGCTTGTTCAGCACTCCGCTCACGCCATTAAACGCTATATTCTGCGCCAGAGCAACCTCTTCGAGAGTATGAACTTCCGCTACTTCGGTCCCACCGATGGTCACGATGTTGTGGGTCTTGTACGCACGCTCCGCGCACTGAAAAACATAGAGGGTCCCAAGTTGCTCCACGCAATGACCATCAAGGGCAAGGGCTATGCTCCTGCCGAGCAGGGCGACCCTGCGGTTTGGCACTCGCCGGGTAAGTTCAACCCCGAAACGGGCGAGAGGGAGCCTTCGGGAGTGGGCGCAACAAAGTATCAGTATGTCTTCGGACGCGCCTTGTTGGAGTTGGCAGAGAGTGATAGCAGGGTTGTGGGGGTTACGCCCGCAATGGCTACGGGCTCCTCAATGAATATTCTTCAAGCCGCAATGCCCAAGAGGGTATTTGATGTGGGTATAGCCGAGGGTCACGCTGTGACCTTCTCTGCGGGTTTGGCGGCAGGAGGGATGATACCTTTCTGTGCTATCTACTCCTCGTTTATGCAGAGGGCGTATGATAATGTTATTCACGATGTTGCGCTCCAAAACCTCCATGTGGTCTTCTGCTTAGACCGCGCAGGATTGGTGGGCGAAGATGGCGCAACACACCATGGCGAGTTCGATATCGCCTATATGCGCCCCATTCCCAACCTTAAAATCCTCGCTCCACGCAACGAACAGGAGTTGAGGGATGCAATGTACACAGCCTATAAAGGAAACGCACCCTATGTTATTCGCTACCCAAGAGGTCGTGCTGCGGGTGTTGAGGAGGGCAAGATGAAGATTTTGCCCGAGGGTAAGGCTGAGATTTTGCGCGAGGGCAAAGATGTGGCGTTGCTCACACTTGGGCACACTGCGCTCGATGGCGCAAAGGCGGCAGAGAGGGCTGTGGCAGAGGGAATTTCGGTGTGCCACATCGACCTCCGCTGGGCAAAACCCTTAGATTATGAGATGCTACGCTGGGTGGCAGAGAACTTCAAGAGGGTTGTGACTGTTGAAGACGGTGTGCTCAATGGCGGTGTTGGCAGTGCGGTGGCAGACTGGATGCTCGACAACGGCTACACCCCCCACATTGTCCGTCTTGGTATAGACGACAACTTTGTGGAGCACGGCACAGTGGCAGAACTCAAACGGCTCTGTGGTTACGATGTCGAGGGTATCTTGGCAGCACTGCGTAACAACTAACCGCTACGCTCCAAGCCAAAATATCAGACACAAAAAAAGGTGCTCGTTTTTGAGCACCTTTTTCTCTTTTTGGTAAGTGAAAGGACTATTTCTCCTTTGCAACATAGCGTTTCTCTTTGATACGCGCTTTCTTACCGGTGAGGTTGCGGAGGTAGTAGATACGAGCACGGCGTACAACACCAACTTTGTTAACCTCAATCGAGTCGATGTGGGGCGAGTAGAGGGGGAAGATACGCTCTACACCTACACCGTTCGAAATTTTACGGATGGTGAACATTTTGGTCACACCACGACCTTTGATCTGGATTACCACACCGCGGAAACTCTGGATACGCTCCTTGTTACCCTCTACGATTTTGTAGCTAACGGTGATGGTGTCGCCTGCTTTGAATGCGGGAACCTCCTTGGGAGCCCACATAGCATCCTCTGCGATTTTGATTAAGTTGTCCATCTTTTTTTTAATCGATTAAAAAGTTAAAGTAGGGAATATTACGGACTCCTATGTTCTCGTAAGAGATTCCGCTACCGAGGCGCAAAGATACATATAAATTTGAGAATTGAAAATTGAGAATTGAAAATTTTTCTAAATTTTGCAACTTCCAAAAAATCAACTCGCTGTATATATGTGACTTAAACCTCTAAAAACACACTCTATTTTTTCGACTTCTTTTTTGTTTTGTGGTGCTAATGGAGTGATAATCGGGGGCTTTATTTCGGCAAAAAACAATAATTTTCAATTTTGAATTTTGAATTTTCAATTTATTGTGTACCTTTGCAGTCCGAAATTACGGAAAAACTGATAAATAATTATAAATAGCGCTATGAAAAGGACTTATCAACCTTCAAAGAGGAAAAGAATCAACAAACACGGCTTCCGTGCGCGTATGGCTACCGTAAATGGTCGCAAAGTACTCGCCGCTCGCCGCGCAAAAGGTCGTAAGAAACTCACCGTTTCGGACGAGTTGCGCAACAAATAGTCGAGAGGACTAAGAGTTGATTCGCTGCCACCGATGGTGACAAGGTCACCCGCTCGCAGAGGCAGTTCACAAGAAAAACCACATCGGACGCGATGTGGTTTTTTGTTTTTACCCCCCTCGCAGTTTACTAAGCGCTAATAAGGAAGGTCGCCACTTGAAGTTTTGTGCAAAAAGCACCAGCAAGGTACGCTTTCTCCAAAAACGCAGAGAACGCGATGGATGCAAGGCTTGCGAAAAAAATCCTCTCGCAGTTTACTTTGGCGTAAATGAGGGAGGATTTTTGAGCGTAACGCATCAGACGCGCGTTATATGCGTTTTTTTAGGCGGAGGCGTAGCACCCCCCAGAACGCCTCGCCAAAAATGGAACCACTCATCTTGGAGGTACCTGCTGTGCGGTCGCGGAAGATGATAGAAATCTCCTTTACCTTAAAGCCGAGCCTCCAAGCGGTATATTTCATCTCTATCTGGAAGCCGTAGCCGTGCATCCTCACTTTATCGAGGTCGATGGTGCGGAGCACCTCGGCGCGATACGCCACAAAACCTGCCGTAGCGTCCCTAACGGGCATGCGAGTAACGCAGCGAACATAGCGAGAGGCACACCACGAGAGCAGCAGTCGGCGCATAGGCCAATCCACCACATTCACACCCTTAACATACCTCGAACCGATAGCCACATCCGCTCCCTCTTCGAGTGCAGCCGTAAGGCGCAGTAGGTCGTCGGGGTCGTGCGAGAAGTCGCAATCCATCTCATAGATAGCCTCATAGCCCCTCTCCAACGCCCAGCGGAAGCCCGCAATATAGGCGGTGCCGAGTCCGAGTTTGCCCTCGCGCTCAACAAGGAAGAGCCTGTCGGGGTAGTTTGCCATAAGCCCGCGCACAATGGTTGCTGTACCGTCGGGCGAGTTGTCGTCGACCACAAGTAGAGAGTAGTCGCCAGCGAGCGAGAAGACCTTGGCGACCATCGCCTCGATATTCTCGCACTCATTGTAGGTTGGTATAATTATAAGTTTACGCATCTTTCGCGGTAGGATATTGCACAAAAATAGTTATTTTTGCCAAAAAGAACACACATCGTGCCCAAAACATTAAATTTAACTCTTTCGCCCAAGCAGGCAGCCTCCACCGAAGGGTGGCTCTCGATTGCTGTACGCACTCTCGGCATACGCCGCGAGCAGGTTGCTCTTGCGAGGGTTGTAAAACGCTCGGTGGATGCTCGCCACCGCACACCGCAAGTTCTGCTTACGGTGGAAATCTTCATTGATGGCGAAGAGCAACCCCAAGAAATTCACTTCGACTACCCCGATGTAAACGGCAAAACGCCTGTGGTTATTGTGGGCGGAGGTCCTGCGGGACTGTTTGCTGCCCTAAGGCTCATCGAACTCGGACTACGCCCTATGCTTCTCGAAAGGGGCAAAGATGTTGCCGAGAGGCGCAGGGATATTGCGCAGATTCATCGTGGTGCAGGGGTCGATGGCGAGTCGAACTACGCCTTTGGCGAGGGCGGTGCGGGCACATTCTCCGACGGCAAACTCTTCACGCGCTCCAAGAAGCGTGGCGACTACAACCGCGCGCTTCAAACCCTCGTCTTCCACGGAGCCTCGCCCGAAATTCTCTACGAGGCACACCCTCACATAGGCACCGACTGTCTGCCAAAGATTATTGAGCGTGTGCGTAGGACCATCCTCGCCTCGGGTGGCGAGATACACTTCGGGGCGAAAGTTACCGATGTGGAGATTAGGGATAGCCGAGCGGTGGGCGTGCGCGTGGGCGACACGCTTGTGGAGGGTGCAGCCGTTGTACTCGCTACGGGTCACTCGGCAGACGACATCTACGAAATGCTCCACCACAAAGGCGTACTCTTGGAGTCGAAGGCGTGGGCTATGGGCGTGAGGGTGGAACACCCACAAGAGGTCATAGACCGCATACAATACCACTCCGACGATATGCGCGAGTGGCTCCCTGCGGCAGCCTACACACTTACCGCTCAGGTAGGTGGCAGGGGTGTCTACTCGTTCTGTATGTGTCCGGGGGGCGTGATAGTTCCCGCGATGACCGACTACCGCGAGTGTGTGGTGAATGGTATGAGTGCCTCGGCACGCTCCTCGCGTTGGGCAAATGCCGGCATTGTTACCGAGGTTCGCTGGGAGGATTTCGCACATCTGCACGAGGAGTGGGGTGTGTTGGCAGGTCTGAAATACCGCCAAGAGTTGGAGCGACATGCAGCAGAGATTGTTGGCGGAGGTGGCGCAGCCCCCGCACAAAGGCTTGCCGATTTTGTGGCAGGGCGCGAGTCGATAGACCTTCCGCGCACATCCTACCTCCCCAAAGCCGTTGTTAGGCGTGGCGAGGAGTGGCTGCCCGACTATATGGCACAATCGTTGAGGGGCGGTTTTCGTCAGTGGGGAACAAGGATGAGGGGGTTTGTGACCAATAGTGCGCAAATCATCGGCTTGGAGTCGCGCACCTCAACCCCCGTACGCATACCGCGCGACAAGGAGAGCCTTATGCACCCAGTGGTGACGGGACTCTACCCAACGGGCGAGGGTGCAGGCTATGCAGGAGGCATTATATCGGCGGCACTCGACGGCACGCGAGTGGCAGAGAAAATCGCCGAAACGGTAAAATAAATCCCCTTTTTAGGACAATAAAGCGATAAAACCCAACGATTTTACTATATTTGTAAGAACAAACAACCTTTTACTATGAAACGCATTGCAGCAATTACGATGGTTCGCAATGACGAGTTTTTCCTTCGCAAGTGGGTGGAGTACTACGGCGGGGAACTCGGTAAGGAGAACCTCTATATATTCTTCGATGGTACCGACCAAAGGGTGCCCGACTTCTGCGAGGGGGCGAACACACATCTTCGCGAGCGCAATCCTCAACATGTGGTGAAGGCAGAGAAAGACCGCCTCGGTTTCCTTTCGGAGCAGGCTGCAATCCTCATGAGAGAGAAGGGCTACGAACTTGTTATAGGTACCGATGCAGACGAGTTTTTGGTCGTAGACCCCGCCATTGGCACCTCTCTTGCAGAGTATCTCGGAGGATTGAACATTAAGACAAGCGTGTCGGGACTCGGTATTGATGTGGGACAACACCTCGACAACGAGGGTGTTATTGATGGCTCGCGCCCCTTCTTGGAGCAGCGACACAATGCCTACATCTGTTCGCGCTATACCAAGCCTTCGGTCATTGCTCGCCCTGTGCGTTGGGGCTCGGGTTTCCATCGCATCAAGGGGCACAATTTCCACATCGACAAGAACCTCTTCCTTTTCCACTTCGGCAGTGTTGATTTGAAGATGATTGAGGACAAAATGGGTAATATGGATATGGTGGCTACGGGTAGATTAAAACATATTCAAAAACGAGCGCGTACCATATTCCTCATTACGGGTGCAGAGAGCCGCGAATGGGAGCGCACAACCCGAAAGGTGCGACGCATCCACCAATACATACGCCCCATTTGGGCACTCAACAAACCATGGAACACGGTGCGCAAGTTCATTGTCCGCATCCCCGAGAGGTTTTCAAAAATAGTATAGGGTTATGATGAATGAGGCAGTAGATGTTGTTATTGCGTGGGTTGATGGCGACGACCCCGCACACCGAGCCAAACGCCTGCAATATGGCGGTAAGGTGGCAACCAACCACAACGATGTGGGTGGCGATATGAGATTTCGTGCTACGGGCGAGATTTACTTCTGCATTGCCTCAATTTTGCGTTATGCCCCTTGGGTGAGGAAGATTTGGATTGTGACCGACAACCAAAATCCCCATGCGGATGAGTTTGTGACCCGCAACTTCCCCGACAATAAAATACCCATAGAACTTGTCGACCACAAGGTGCTGTTTAGGGGCTATGAACAATACCTCCCCACCTTCAACTCGCTGGCAATATCTACCTCGCTGTGGCGCATCCCCGAGTTGAGCGACCGTTTCATCTACTTCAACGACGATGTATTCCTTGCCGCCCCTGCAACTCCCGAGATGTGGTTTGAGGGCGAGAGGACTCGCATATATGCCGACCGCTTCCCTGCCTTTGGGGCACGCCTGCTTCGCTGGGCAAAACACCTCGGCAGAAAGCACAAGATCTTTGGGCACAAAGACCCGATGCTCAACTCGGCAGACATACTCCACTCCGGATACTTCTACCTCTTCCCCCACGCACCCGTACCTATGCGTAAGAGTTGGTATGAGGAGTTTTTTGGTAAACACCCCGAACTCTACGACCACAACATACGCCACCGCTTCCGCGAGCCATCGCAATTCAGTGCCCCCACCCTCTTCTATGTGAGCGAAAATCGTGCGGGCAGGCTCGATGTGAGTTCTCCGAGGGGCACAACCTGCTTCTTCAAACCTTCGCTCGATAAACCAGAGGGCTATATGGCTCGCAAAATCGCCGAAGCGGAGAACAACAAAGCACTCAAATTTGGCTGTATAAACTCTCTGGGCGAAACCTCCGTGGAGGAGCAGGAGATGTTCAATTGCTGGATTACAAACAGACTTAACATAACACTCCTCTAATCCAATGGCAGAGAGTACCAAACAACCCGTTGTATCGGTAATCGTTCCCATCTATAATGCGGAGCGCACCCTGCGTAGGTGTGTGGATAGTATTGTAGCACAAACTCTTGTGGATTGGGAGTTGGTGTTGGTGAACGACGGCAGCAAGGATGGTAGTGGGGCGATTTGTGACGAATATGCTGCCCAAGATTGCCGCATAAAGGTTATTCACAAACCCAATGAGGGTGTGGCGGCGACCCGCATGGTAGGTATCCGCGCCGCACAAGGAGTCTACTCCATACAGGTCGATGCAGACGATTGGGTGGAGCCTACAATGTTGGAGGAGTTGTGCGCCACAGTCGAGAAAGAGGGGGTAGATGTGGTCATCTGCGACTTCTACTACGACTACGAGGGAAACAAACCCCTCAAACGGAGAACGCAAAGACCCCTCAATCTCAATGGAAGGAGCATTCTCTCCGAGATGCTCGAATATCGCCGTATAAGCCCGAGTTTGGCAAACAAACTTGTACGCCACGAGTGTTACAGCAGATACAATATAGAGATACCCTCTGACATCAGCCATGGCGAAGATTTCTTTGTCTGCTTCTCGCTATTTCGCAATCCCGATGTGAAGGTTACCTACCTTCCTAAGGCGTTCTATCACTACCTGCAAGACTCCAACGAATCCTCCCTCACCCACTCCTACTCGGCGAAGGATTTTGAGCGCGAGAGCAACCTCAAAAGGCACATCTTGGAGTTAATGAAAGGGGATGAGTTCTATGAGCGCGTGGAGGAGCGTATGAACCACGCCATTGTGCGCAGGGCTTTCAATGGAGGTGTATTCTCCTCGGCGGAGTTTAAGGCTCGCACCTACGACTACCGCCATAGCATCCTCCACAACCACCACATTGCTTGGCACCGTCGTTGGCGACTCTACCTCTCGTGCATCGGACTCTACCGCCTGATGTACGGCTATAAGGCTGCAAGCAAACTATTCAAGAAGAGAAAACAATAAGAGAACTATGCAACCCGAAATCATCAGCAAATACTTTACTCTCTCGGAGGAGCAGAAGAGCCGTTTTGATGCGCTCGGAGGGCTCTATGCCGAGTGGAACGCCAAAATAAATGTCATCTCGCGCAAGGATATAGACGAACTCTACACTCGTCATGTGCTTCACTCGCTCGCCATCGCCAAGGTCTGCACCTTCGAGGCGGGGGCAAGGGTGGTCGATATTGGCTGTGGTGGCGGCTTCCCCACCATCCCGCTCGCAATTCTCTTCCCTGATGTAGAGTTTACGGCGGTGGACTCCATAGGTAAGAAGATTACGGTTGTGAGGGAGATAGCCTCGGCTCTCGGCTTAAAGAATGTCACGCCCATAAATGCTCGTATTGAGGCTGTTAAGGGGGAGTTTGATTATGTTGTGAGTCGCGCTGTGACGGATATGAAGACCCTCAAAGGGTGGGCACTGCCCAAACTGCGCGCAGGACAACGCGGCTCCCTGCCCAACGGTATGCTGGTGCTCAAAGGCGGCGACTTGGCGGAGGAGTTGGGCGAGGCTCGCCTCAGGTGCGATATCCACCGCATTGGCGATATGTTCGACGAGGAATTCTTCGACACCAAGAGCGTCATCTACGCGAAAAAATAGTGAAAAACAAAGTGCGAGCAAAATCGTTTTGCTCGCACTTTGTTTTTCCTATTACTCCTGCAAGAAAAACAGGAAAAACTGGAAGAACAAGAGTTCCAAGAAATCCCCCACAAGTGGGTTTTGTATTTCCACCACCCTGCGAGTGGGTTTTGTGGAGGGATTTTTGTGCCAAATGAAAGGGCGACCTCCGCAGTTTACTCTTCGTAAATGAGGAAGGTCGCCACTTGAAATTTGGTGCAAAAAGCACCCACAAGGCACACTCGCCTAAATTACTCTTTACTCTCTAATAACACTCCCCTAAGCATATCCATACGCCCGTAGTCGGTCAAATCGACCTTGATGGGGACAATGGCTATGTAGTTATTTTTGAGTGCCCACTCGTCGGTATCCTCCGCATCGGGCTCGTGGTTGCAGAAGCCTCCCGTGAGCCAGAAGTAGTCCCTACCCCTTGGGTCTTGGCGGCAGTAGAACTCCTCCTTCCAGAAGCCGCGCGTCTGGCGGCAAATGCGGTGACCCTTTATCTCCTCGGGACGAGCCACGGGGACATTGATATTCAGACACAGCGGCTCCGAGGGTTTGCCGAGGGCGAGGATTGCGGGGATAATCTTCTCGGCAAAGGCAACCGTAGCCTCAAAGTCGGCATCGTAGGTGTGGTTGTCGAGCGACAAGCCCACCGAAGGCGCACCATAGAAACTCGCCTCGATAGCCGCACCCATAGTGCCCGAGTAGAGTACATTAATAGCAGCATTGGAGCCATGGTTGATACCACTGAGGTTCAGGTCGGGCACCACACCCAACTCGGGCAGGAGCCAATCGTAAGCCATCTTCACACAATCGACGGGCGTACCGTTACACGAGTAAACCTTAATATGCTCCTCGTCGCGGCGCAGAGTGAGGTAGAGGGGGTCGTACATCGTTATGGCGTGAGCCTTCCCCGACTGTGTTTCGTCGGGAGCAATGGCAATAACATCGCCAAACTTGGCAGCACACTCCACCAACTCATTGAAGCCTTTGGCACGGTAGCCATCATCGTTGCTTATGAATATAACAGGTCTTTTCATTGTTTGCATATTTTTGACTTTGAAAATATAACACCCTTTCTGCAAAACACTCATCAATCTACTCCGAAAGCAGGTCGGCAACAACAAAGGTGCTACCGCCCACAAAGACGAAATCATCGTCGTCAGCCAGTTCTATAGCCCTGCGATACGCCTCGTGGACACTCCCGACAACCTCGCCCTCGAAGCCCTCGTGGCGGAACTTCTCGGCAAGCGTCTCGGCAGGCAGTGCGCGGGCAACCGAAGCCTCCGTAAAGAGGTAGTAAGCCTCCTTGGGCATAAGGGGGATAACGGCATCGAAATCCTTATCGCTCACCATACCGATAATCATGTAGAGTCGGCGGTACTCTTGGGCGCGAATTTGCTCCACAACCTCGGCGAGTCCGTGTGCGTTGTGTCCCGTATCGCAGTAGACCCTCGGGCTACTGCCCAACTTCTGCCACCTGCCCATGAGCCCCGTACTCTCCACCACCGAGTGTACACCCTCAACAAGTGCGCGTGTGGAGATGTTTAGAGGTGTATAGTGGCGCAAGATGCTGACTGCTGTGCGGGCTGTGATGATGTTTTTACGCTGATATATGCCCATAAGGTCGAGGTCGAGAATTTGTGTTCTGCCGTCGCGTGGGCGTTGGATGTGGTAGCGCATCCTATCGCCCGAAGGCTCGCTCTCGACAACCTCCCACTCTCTGTCGGCATAGACCAACATCGAACCCCTCTCGGCGGCTGTACGGTCGAAGACCTCGTTGCTCTCGGGCGCACTCTCGCCCACCACAACGGGCACTTCGGGCTTAATAATGCCCGCCTTCTCGAAGGCTATCTCGCCAATGGTCGAGCCGAGCAGTGCTGTATGCTCCAAGCCTATGTTGGTAATTACCGAGAGGATTGGTTTGATGATATTGGTAGAATCGAGCCTACCACCAAGCCCCGTTTCGATAATAGCAACCTCCACATCGCTCTCCGAGAAGTGGTGGAAAGCCATTGCTGTGGTCATCTCGAAGAACGAAAGCCCAAGAGCCACCATCTCCTCTTTGTGTTCCTTTACAAATTTCACAACCTCTCGCTCGCTGATGCACTCGCCATTGACGCGGATGCGCTCGCGGAAATCGACCAAGTGTGGCGAAGTGAACAACCCCACGCAATAGCCCGCCTGTTGCAATACCGAGGCGAGAATGTGCGAGGTGGAGCCTTTGCCATTAGTACCCGCAACATGGATTGTGAAGTAGTTTCGCTGGGGATTGCCCAATCGGCGGCACATCTCCGTAATATTCTGCAACCCCTCCTTGTAGGCACCTGCGCCTACATTTTGGTACGAAGGAAAAGAGTTAAAAAGGAAATTGGTAGTCTGAGAGTAGTTCATTATTTTGATTATATCGTGGT
The DNA here is from genome assembly GCA_045591965.1 of Tidjanibacter sp. Lineage (GTDB taxonomy): Bacteria > Bacteroidota > Bacteroidia > Bacteroidales > Rikenellaceae > Tidjanibacter. The sequence goes on from JAZNTX010000001.1 coordinate 18,134, forward strand.
GTGTGCTATTTCACAAGATGGTTTTTCTGCCTTATGCGGTAACTCACATAGTAGAGCAACGAGAGCAGGAACAAGTAGCCACCCAAGCGACCGAGATAGTCGCCTGCCTTGGCATAAAAAGTAACCTCACGCGAAGGGGTAACCTCCATTGTGAGTGTTCCGCGCCTATCCCAACCGAGGGTTTGGTGCACCTTGCCTGTGGGCGAAATAAAGCCGCTAATACCCGTATTGGCAGCCCTACATACCCAGCGGCGAGTTTCGATAGCCCTCAGGCGCGAGTAGGAGAAGTGTTGGCGGTAGCCCTCCGTATCGTGCCACCAACCATCGTTGGTGATGACCATCATAAGTTCCGCACCGTCTGCCGCAAAACCTCCAAAATGTTCGCCATAGACCGACTCATAACAAATGGGGGCAGCAACCGAGATGCCGTAGGGGAAGTGGTTGTTGCGTTGGTGGAGCAGTCGGCGGTATTTGTCGGTGCCGAGTTGTCCCGTAGTACCTCCCAAATTGACTATGAGTCCTTCGAGCGGTTTGAGAACATCCATAAAGGGCATCTTCTCCACACCCACCACAAGCCTCGATTTGTGGCTCACTTTGAGCGTGGAGTCCGCATCGAGAGCAAGAGCGGCATTGTAGCGGTCGTACCACATCGAGCCCCTATGTCGTGCCGTTGGCGAAGCGTCAGCCTCGCCCTTATAGCGGTGGTAGGTCATAGCACCCACTATCATCTGCGAGTCGGGGTTCTTAGCCTTGCGCACAGCGTTCATTCGCCCCACCGAGTGGCTGCCGTAGATGTTGGACTCCCAAATGGGATCGCCAGCATCGCCAATGACCGTCTCGGGAAGAACAATGTAGTCCACATCTTCGGGAGCCTCGCCCACGAGCGAAGAGAAGATTGCGAGTTGTTCACCAACGGGCATATCATACTTCTCCTCGTAGGGGTCTATGTTGGGCTGCACGAGCGTAACCTTAGCCTTTGTGGTGTTGGGATTTTCAGTATAGCACGCTCCAACAACGAGCGAAACGGCGATGGGCACTACCGCAAACATCGCGGCAGCGATACCAAGACCTCGCCTTTGGCGGTTGAGTAGCCACTCGAACACAAGGATATTGACAAGCAACACCCACAGCGAGCCACCAAGTGCGCCCGTAAATTCGTACCATTGCACCGCCCACACATCATTTGCAAAGCCGTTGCCGAGCAGTAGCCACGGAAACGAAACCTCGCCGTTCAAATAGAAGTGCTCCGCCCAGAGCCAACCTGCAATGAGAGTTGTGTAGGCGTGTGCGGGACGAGCCTTCTTGGAGAAGCTGTGGAAAATCATAAACACACCTCCGAAAAGCAACACCTGCACAATGGTTGCTGCCACAATACCTACCGCAGCAGCATAGTAAATCCACCAACAGGTGGCAACGCACCACAAACCCATAACAAGCGACACCCAGCCCGCCATCTTCCACCACTCGCGCTTCGAGGAGCCATACGAAGCGGAGATTAAAAGTAGCGGAACAAGGGCAACCAACAGCGGCAAGCCACTAACCCTCAGCCACCCCACCGAGAGCAATACAACACTCAGCAGAGCCAGCAGCAGTCGTTGATATGTTTTAAGCGATATTCTCATGACCTCTTTATTTTTTACAAAAATAACCTTTTTGTAGAGATATTGGCACCTCGCCGACAAATAATTTTACCAATCTCAAAAGTTTTATGACAAAAGGGCTCTTTGCTCACCAAAAATACCTATCTTTGTAGTCGGTGAATTTTGCCCCTAAACGAAATGTAAAATTGTTATAGAAGACACATTATGTTGTTGATGAATTTCATAGGAGGATTGATGGTGGGTTGTATGGCTTCGATGCCCCCCGGTCCTACGGCAATCCTCTGCATACAGCGCAACATTAGCAAGGGCATACGCTCGGGTATTGTGACAGGATTGGGTATTGCAACAAGCGACACCCTCTACGCCTCCATCGCCTTCTTCTCGCTCTCGTTTGTGACCGGATTTATAGAGAGCAATATGCTCCTTATCAAGTGTATAGCGGGCGTATTTATTGCTACTTTTGGCGTGAATATCTTCCTGAAAAAGCCCGATATGCAACTTAGGCGCAACCACGCCGAGAAGGACAAGGCAAGTTGGAAAGACTATATCTCGGGCTACCTGCTGAGTTTCGCCAACCCAGCCTACATTTTGGTACATGTTGCGCTGATTGCCACTGTCAAGTCACTCGGTTTCTACGACACCGAGGGCAACGCCTTCTCCAATGCCTTTATGATTTTGGGCATCTTTGCAGGCTGTGTAGGTTGGTGGTTTATCATCGCCTCCATAATGAAAGTGGTGAGAAAATACTTCCGCCCACGACACATGTTGATTATTAACCGCATTTCGGGTATCATCATAACACTCATTGGTGTATCGCTCATCATTTCAATGATTTCCGACTTGCAAATAGACCTTCAATTCAATGAACTATTCAAAGCAAAATAGAAAAATCGTTATTGCCGTAGATGGTTTTTCCTCGTGTGGCAAGAGCACCTTTGCAAAGATGGTGGCAGCCCGCTTGGGCTACATCTTCATTGATACGGGTGCAATGTATCGTGCCGTAACCCTTTGGGCAATAGAGAACGGCTGCATCGAGAATGGCATCCTCAACGAGGAGCGTTTGGTTGCAAACCTCGACCGTATCCAAATCGATTTCCGCTTCAACCCCGACCGCGGGGCGAGCGACATCTACCTCTGTGGCGAGTGGGCGGAGGGCAAAATCCGCACCATCACCGTAAGCAACCTTGTGAGTTCTGTGAGTGCCATTGGCGAGGTGCGTCGCCGCCTTGTGGCTTTGCAGCAGAGTATGGGGCACGACAAAGGCGTTGTTATGGACGGTAGGGACATCGGCACTGTGGTCTTCCCCAATGCCGAACTGAAAATCTTTATGACTGCCGACCCCGAGGTAAGGGCAGAGCGACGCTACAACGAACTTCTCGCCAAAGGCGAAGAGGTGAGCCGCGAAGAGATAATCGAAAATATCCGCCAACGCGACCACCTCGACCAAACCCGCGCCATAAGCCCCCTCCGCAAGGCAGACGATGCCATTGTCCTCGACAACGGTGGTATGACCCTCGAAGAGGAGATGGAGTGGTTTGACAAAGTCTTCAAGTTAAGAGTTGAGAATTGAAAAAGTCGGTTGACGCAATATGAAGATAACAATTGACGATAAATCGGGCTTTTGCTACGGGGTGGTGAGTGCCATCTCCAAGGCTGAGGAGTTGGTTGGCGAGGGCAAGAGGGTCTATTCGCTTGGCGACATCGTACACAACGACCTTGAAGTGGCACGCTTGGAGAGCCTTGGTGTGAAGACAATATCCCACGCAGACCTTAGCAACATTGCCCCCACGCCCGAAAGCAGAGTCCTCATACGCGCTCATGGCGAACCCAAGAGCACATACCGACTCTTGGAACAATCTTCGCTCGGCTATGCCGATGCCACCTGCCCTGTGGTTGCCAAACTCCAAAGGCTCACCATTGAGGCAGATAGGCAGATGCAGACTATGGGGGGTACGGTGGTCATACTCGGCAAAAAGGGACACGCCGAAGTTGTAGGACTCAACGGTCAGATTGACGATAGGGCTACGGTTGTAGAGAAGTTGGAGGACTTGGAGAGTGTGGATTTTTCGCGTCCCATCTACCTTTTCTCGCAAACAACCCAGAGTCTTGCGCTCTTTGAGCAAATCAGAAACGAGGTTATAAGACGCTCGACAGTGCCCGAGAGTGTCTTTGTGAAGGATACCATCTGCCGTCAGGTGGCAGGCAGGGAGGAGCACCTTAGGGCTTTTGCCAAGGGGTGCGATATGGTGGTCTTTGTGTGTGGTGCCAAGAGTTCCAATGGCAAAGTACTCTTTGAGGCTTGCCATAGTGCCAACCCCCACAGCATAAAGATTGAGTCCCCAAAAGAACTCACGGCTGAGATGTTTGAGGGTGTGGAGAATGTGGGTGTCTGCGGTGCAACATCCACGCCCCACTGGCTTATGGAGCAGGTGAGGGATACAATTTTGGAATTGAAAATTGAAGATTGAAAATACACAAATTAGATATGAATAAAGGTGGTTTTTCGCGTTATATAGGTCGAGCCGTTAGGCATCTTGTGAAACTTGTGGTTATCATTGCCATCCTCTTTGTAGCAATGCACTACACCAACACCCTCGCCATATCGCTTGCGGAGTTGGTCGGCTGGCGCGGAGTGGTGTTGCTCGTTGCCCTTGTGGCAATCTCCGCTACATACCCACTCTATGGATTTGGCAAATACCTTGTGCAGGGCTCGCTATCGGCAGACCGCAAGGCGATAGAGCAGGCTCTGTCGGCATGTCAATATGCCCCCATGGAGGAGAGAGATGGTGTGGTGATTTGCCGAGCAACAACCCTTTGGCGTAGAATACGCACCGCAGGCGATGATGCTATCGAACTGCGTCAGGTGGGCGAAAACACCATTGAAATCACAGGACTAAGACGCGAGGCAGAGCAGTTGCGCTTTACCATTGGCGGCTACAAAAATCTTGCAGACAACCAATAAACAGCAGGGAGAATGAAACGAGGTGTCAAAAACATATCCATTATAGCAGCCACTGCGGTGTTGTGTATAACACTTGTGTCGGCTGCGGGAGGCAACGCCCACAACCTTGGCAAAACTGTCGATGTATTGGTGGGAATGTTGCGTAGCATCAATCTCTTCTATGTAGACGATGTGTCGCCCGAAAAGATTATGAACGCCGCTGCCGAGGGAATGACTAAAATCCTCGACCCCTACACCGACTACATCCCCGCCGAGGAGGTGGAGGCTTTTACCACCATGACAACGGGTAAGTATGGTGGTGTGGGCTCCATCATTCGCATTGCGGGCGACTATGTAGAGTTTTCGGCTCCCTACAAAGGCTCGCCAGCCGACCGCGCAGGCATACGCCCTGGTGATAGGATTGTGGAGATTGACGGCAAGAGTACAAAGGGCTTCACCACACAACAAGTGAGCAACCTCCTCAAAGGCGATGCAGGTAGTGCGGTGAAGGTTACCGTCGAAAAGTTCCCCTCGCGCGAGCGACAGACGCTCAAACTGACGCGTGAACGCATAGCCATCCCCGGTGTTCCCTACTACGGTATGGTGAATGACTCGGTTGGCTACATCTCCCACAGCGACTTTACGGAGGGGTGCAGTGGCGACCTGCTGAGGGCTTATGAGAGTTTAAAGGCTCAGGGTATGCGCTCGTTGGTGCTCGACTATCGCAACAATGGTGGTGGCATCTTGCAGGAGGCTGTCAGCGTTCTATCGTTCTTCCTTCCCGAGGGGTCGGAGGTTGTAAGTACTCGCTCTTCTAAAAATCCAAGTACCAACAAATCCATAAAGACCGAAAATCGCCCCATAGACCTCGACATCCCCATTGTGGTGCTCACAAACAACGGCTCGGCTTCGGCAGCCGAGATTGTGGCAGGAGCATTGCAGGACTATGACAGGGCGGTGCTTGTTGGTCAGCGCACCTATGGCAAAGGTTTGGTGCAAAGTAGTTACCCCTTGGGTTACGACGCAATACTCAAAATAACCACCTCGAAATACCATCTGCCCAGCGGAAGGTGTATTCAGGCTATTGACTATGCCGCCCACAATGAAGACGGCAGTGTGGCATTTGTCCCCGACTCGCTCGTGAGCGAATTTAAGACAAAGGCGGGGAGAAAGGTCTACGATGGTGGCGGTGTGATGCCCGATGTGAGGTTGGAGCCCGAGTATGTCAGCACCTTCGCTGTGGTTGTCTATGCTCAGGGGCTTGTGGATGACTTCCTCGCAGAGTACTGCGCCCGCCACTACGAGGAGTTGGAGGGCAAGGTAATACCCACCGAGTACCACTTCTCCGATGAGGCGTATGGCGAGTTTGTGGAGTTTATGAAGGACAAAGAGGTGGCTTGGGAGAGCAGCGCAAGCAGGCTTTGGAAGGAGTTTAAGAAGGCTGTCGAGAAGGAACGCCAGCAGGAGAGTATGGCTGAACAAATGGCACACATAGAGGCAAATATTACCAACACCACCGAGGACAATCTGTGGCTCTACAAGAAAGAGTTGCAAGATATCATAGAAGACCAAATAGTCACACGCTATTGCTACAACGAGGGCGGCACGGAGCACTCTCTACGCAACGACAAAGAACTCGCCAAGGCGATAGAGTTGTTGGGCGACAGGGAACAGTATGTCAAAATCCTTGCGGAGCAGGATACCGAGCGCAAGTAGTATACACCAATAGTTTGACCCACAAACAAGAGGAGCCCGATATATGAGTGAATATATAGACAAACTTTGGAGCAGAATTAAGAATGCCCCCTATCGCAAGAGGGTGCTTGTGATTTCTGTTGCCGTAGTTATCGGAACACTCTCCATACTCTTTACCACCCGCATGTCGCGTATGCTCCAACACAAGGAGATGAACGAGATGGCTCTTTGGTCGTATGCAATGGAGCGCATGGGCGAGAGCACACACAACGACCCTCTCATCTTCCAAGTGGTCCACAACCAAAACATCCCCTACCTCATGCTCGATGAGGCGGGGCGCGTGGAGAAGTACCACCTGCTGCCCGAGAGCGCAGTCAATCATCCCGACCGTAGGATGAAACTCATCATGAAGTTGTCGAGGCAGAACACCCCCATCGAGATTACCACTCCGAGGGGCTACCACTACATACTCTTCTATGGCAACTCGGCACTGCTCAATTGGCTCATACTCTTCCCGTATGTTCAGTTGGCAGTGGTGGCAATTTTTGCCTTCTTTGCCTTTATTACCTTCCGCACCTCCAAGCAAGACGAGCAGAATAGGGTGTGGATAGGCTTGGCGAAGGAGACCGCTCATCAACTCGGCACCCCCATATCGTCACTCATGGGGTGGCTCGAATACCTCAGAGGTCAGGGTGTGAACGAAGATGCCATAAGGGAGATGAACAAGGATTTGCAGAGGCTTGTGAAGGTCGCCAACCGCTTTGGTAAAATCGGTTCCGAGACCGAATTGAGCGATGCAAACCTCGGTGAGGTTGTGGGCGATTGTGTCATATACTTCCGCACCCGCATACCGCGCAAAGTGAGCCTCGATTATAACGGACTCGCCATAGCACCCATTAGGGTAATGATGAATGCCGCACTCTTTGAGTGGGTTGTGGAGAACCTGCTCAAAAATGCACTCGATGCACTGCAAGGTGTGGGTAATATTACGGTTACCATAGGCGAGAAAGACGAATGGGCGTATATCGATGTGAGCGATACGGGTAAGGGCATACCCAAGAGCAATTGGAAGAAGATTTTTGAGCCTGGGTTCACAACAAAGACTCGCGGTTGGGGCTTGGGACTCTCGCTGAGCAAACGCATTGTCGAAGAGTATCACAAAGGACACATTGCCGTCACCGAAAGCGAGGTTGGCAAGGGTACAACCATACGCATCTCGGTCCGCAAGAGCGACAATTGAGAATTGAGGCAAATGCGAGTAAGCGAGGGCAGAGGCTGCTTGCAGACTATGCCGAGCAAGAGCATTTTAGAGCAGCCGTAGGCTGGTCAATTGAGATAAATGCGAGTGAGCGAGGGCAGAGGGCACTTGTGCACTATGCCGAGCAAGAGCATTTTAGAGCACGCGTAGGCTGGTCAATTGAGAATTTTTAGTAGATAAATGATAGGTGCAACCACATATACCCAAACTGCTGACTCACTCGGAGTGAGCCTGAAAGCACTCTTTGGCGAGAGCGCAAGGGCTGTGCCACAGCCTTTGGAGGCTTTGGCAGAGAGGATACACCTTGCCGAGAACTGGGTTGTGTGGGTGGCGGTGGTGTTGCTCTTTGTCTTCTACCTCTTTGTTGTCTTTGCATACGGCGGTCACCTTGGTCAGATGGCAAAAGTGATTGTGGGGCGCAATCTTGGCATAAGAGTTGCAGACGAACTGAGTTACCTCTTTATGAGGGCTGTACGCTATGGTCTGCTGATGGGTGTACTGATGTGGTCGTTGGTGGCTATCAAATGGCTTGATGTCGCAGGTGTGCAGAGTTTGGGAGCGGTGGATGCCCAATGGTTGCTACCCCTCTTTGTTGGTGTTGGACTTGGTGTTGGATTGGTGCAACGACTCCTCACAAATGGCATCTGTTTGCTTGTGCGTCGCAAGGAACTTGCCGAGGGGCTCAACATCCTTGCCGATACAACTATGGCATTTGTGGCGATAGTGACTACCCCCGTAGCACTCCTCTTTGTGGCAAACTTGGGAGTGTCGGCTTTGACCCTCGGTGTGGCTTGCGTTGTGATTGGTGCTATGGGATTTTTGATATTCTGCATAAAAAGTTTAATTTTCTTTATTGAAGAAAAAGTTTCGATTTTACTTTTGATTTTGTACCTTTGCACCGCAATTTTGATTCCCATCGGTATTGTTGCCTCTCTCGTAGTGAGAAATAGTGCCGTTTAATGTCGAACCAAAAACACACAAAGAGTTGAAAATTAAGAACATCCTGATTTCGCAGCCCCAACCTGCGGTTATCGAAAAATCACCATTCTATGAGGTTGCCAAGAGCAATAACCTCAACCTAACTTTCAAACCCTTTATGCGTATTGAAGGTGTGTCGCTGAAAGAATTTCGCAGCCAGAGAACAGAAATTTTGGACTACTCGGCAGTGATTTTTACCAGCCGCACAACTATTGATAACTTCTTCCGCATCGCAGAAGAGGCAAGGATTAACATCCCCGAGGGAATGAAATACTTCTGCATTACGGAGGCTGTGGCTCTCTACTTGCAGAAATATATCGTCTACCGCAAACGCAAAATCTTCTTTGCCGATGGTAAGTTTGATAGTTTCATGGAACTCATTCTCAAACACAAAGACGAGCGATTTATCCTCGCCCTTGCCGAGCCCCACAACCCCGAGATTCCTCAGACTCTCGAAAAGTTGAAACTCAACTTCCGCAGCCTCATCTTTGCCCACACGGTAAGTGCCGACCTCAGCGATGTAAACCTTGCGGATTACGACCTGTTGGTATTTTATAGCCCCAACGAGATTGCTTCGCTTGTGGCAAAGTTCGGCACAGAGAGTATCCCCATGATTGTTGTTCTGGGTGAGAATACCGCCAAGGCGGCGGTCGAGGCAGGGTTGAGCATCTATGGCAAGGCTCCCGCCCCTGGTGTTCCCAACATTGTGAAGGCTGTCGAGATGCTTATTGCCGACTCGAAGGCAGGCAAGACTTTGGAGCCCATCGCATTCAGCCACAGCCATAAGGCGGAGAACTTCATCAAGGCTCAGGAGGCTAAGCCCGCAAAGCGCACACGCGCCAAGCGTAAACCCACCGAAGAGAAGAGCGCGACCCAAAATAGTGCCAAATAGGTTATAGAAAACAACTGTGGGGTGTCGGCACGATGCCCCACATTTTTTACCCAACAGAGAGAAACCAATGACGCAGACCAAGAGATATGGACTTAGCAAAGCCGAGCGATTGTGCGGCGGGGCTGTCGATGCGCTCTTTTTGCACAACAAGAGTGGCGTTGTTGCTCCCTATCGCTATGTCTTCAAAAAGAGGTATGCCACTCCCGAAGATGGCGCAGCGGTGTCGGTTCTCGTTGTGGTGCCCAAGCGCAACATCAAACGCGCTGTGGGACGCAACCTGCTCAAACGCCGTACCCGCGAGGCATACCGCCTTGCAAAACACCATCTTGTGGAGGCTGCCGAGGCGAAGGGACTGCACATTGATTTGGGTCTGATTTACAACACCAAAGAGGTGTTGGACTATAAGGTTATTAGCGATGCAGTGGGGACAATTTTGGAGAAAGTTGTGGGCAGGTTGTAGGTGGTTGCTGAGTGCGCCTTTTGTGGCGCTCATTCGCTTCTACCAGATATGCATCTCGCCTCTCAAACCGCACGCATCGTGCCGTTTCACCCCCACCTGCTCGCAGTACGCCTTGGAAGCAATCCGCAAATACGGACCGCTGAAAGGGTGCTGGCTTGCCCTCAGACGCATCTTGCGTTGCCACCCTTGGGGCGGCAGTGGCTACGACCCTGTACCCTGACGAAACAAATCCATACACCCTCTACCCCAATCGAGTACTCCGCCCGACTTCGGAGGCTCAGTCAAACAAAATGAGCGTAGATGCGCTCATTTTTTTGTATTCTTTTTTTACTTTTGCTCAGAGACGAGGTCTATATATACAGAACAACCCGAAGCAGATGACCCGACACAGCGATAGCGACATACTGACAGCCCTAAATCGTAGCCCCGAGGAGGGGTTTGTGGTGCTGTTGGAGCAGTTCCAAGAGCCCATATATTGGTATATACGCAGGCTCGTGGTGGGGCATCACGACAGCGAAGATGTGACACAAGAGGTCTTTGTGAGAATCTTCCGAGGGTTGCCACACTTCAAAGGTGGCTCGTCGCTCACCACATGGGTCTATCGTATCGCCACAAACGAGGCTCTGCGGTGGTTGAAGAGGAATAGGAGCAGAGGTGGCGAGTTTTTGCAGGCTTGCAAGGTCGCAGGTCGCCCACAGGAGCCGCACATAAACTTCGAGGATATGGAGGCGGTCGTTCTGCAAAGGGCTATAACCTCGCTCCCGCCCAAGCAACGAGTGGTATTCAACCTCTGCTACTACGACGAGCTCAGCTACGAGCAGGTGGCGACCATTGTCGGAGGCAGGCCCTCGGCAGCAAAAGCCAACTTCCACTTGGCAAAAAAGAGCATAAGGGAGTATCTGCTCTCCCAACTCGACGAGTAGAGATGTAGTATTACGGCAAAAGAGAGATAGAATGAAAAGGTTTGAAGAGATAGAGAGTATTGGCAAACGCACTCCATACACAGTGCCCGAAGGCTTCCACGGAGAGCTGAGGCAGCGCATACTTGCGGCAACCGCCACCCCACACACCACTACCCCACTTGCGAGGCGCACAAGGCGTATAACACTGTGGAGCGGAGGTGTGGCAATAGCCGTTGCGGTGGTCGTTGCGGTGGTTGTGGGGCTGTCCAAACCCGACCCCGCCATCACCTTTGACCAGATACTCTCGCAGCTCTCCGACGAGCAGTGCAACGCGCTGGTGGATAGCTACAACAACGACATATTCCTCTCAACAATGGAGTAGACAACCAACAACATTATACTAATCACATCAAAACACCCCACATCTTATGAAAAACATTCTTAAAAAAGCGACCATCCTCACATTGGCACTCCTCGTTGGTGCTGCATCTTTTGCACAGGAGTCCAAGGGCGGAAAACCCAAGGGCAAACAGAAATTGACCCCCGAGCAGATTGCCACCTCGCAGGCGCAGGAGATTGCCGTCTCGCTGGGAATGGACGATGCAACCACCGCTAAGTTCACCACCACCTTTGTTAGCTATCGCATGGAGATTCGCGAGGCTAACAAGGCAAGAAAGAACGCCATCCCCAAGGTTGACCGCAAGGTGATGACCGACCAGCAGGTAGACGAAAAAATCAAGGCTCAGTTTGCACACAGCCGCAAGGTGTTGGATATCCGCGAAAAGTACTATGGCGAGTATCTCAAATACCTCAACCCCCGCCAAATTCAGCGCGTCTATGAGCTGGAAAAACGCCAAGCCGAGAAGATGAAAGCCCAGCAAAAGGCACGCAAAGAGCAGAAAAAAGCGAAGAAAAACAACAAAAAGAGCGGCAAATAACGAGGCTCTCGCGAACCTCAACCCGCCCGAAACACCGAAACTTCGGCTCAAAGAAAAAAGGGAAGGCACCTCACGCCTTCCCTTTTTTTACCAACTCTCTCCAAGGGACTTTAATTTCTCTCTTGCTGGCTGAACCCCCTTTTTTGCAGCCTCACGCCACAACCTGACCGCCTCTTCATAGTTTTGTGGAACACCTTGCCCAATAATATACACTGGGCTCAATAAATTTTCCCAAAGGGGAATTTGCTTGATTGTCGACGGTGTAAGTTTTTGCGATGTGTGAATAGTTTTCCTACAATGTTCTTGCAATAAGCCCTTATTTTTTCAAATTGGGACTTCAAAGGTCGCGGGGTCGAGTGGCGGCATCTAATACAAAAGACAACAGGGGGGCAAAAGCCTCCCTATTGTCTTTGAGCCGAAAGCGGGACTCGAACCCGCGACCTTTTCATTACGAGTGAAACGCTCTACCACCTGAGCTATTTCGGCACCGCTCACCGACACTCGGTCGGCTTTTGTGGGCGCAAAGTTAAACATTATTCCGTATTTTGTGCCGTTTGGCGGCGAAAAAATCACACAAAACCCACACGACCTCACAAATTCTGCGCCCACACGCCCCAAAGAGCCCCCTTGGTTCTTGGGTATCTTTTTTAATACCCGTAAGATTGAGGGGGCTTGTTCTTCTTGTTTTTCTTGTAGGAGTAACAGGAGTAACAAGGTGGAGACAAGCATAGTGGAATTAGGGAGAGAGGTGCAAGGCACCAAGCGGGGCGGGTGGGGTGCGCCCAAAGCGCACAATTTCAGCAAGGTAGATGCCAACCGCCTTGTCTGCGACAAGTCGTGGCAAGACGGTGTTTAGAGAACCTATCAGAGGGAGGGGGTCTGTAAGAAAATCGCACTTCGCATCGGCGGCGGATAAGCGACCGCCTTGTGCGGTCGTGACGAGGGCGGGGCAAAAAGGCGTTAAGGGAGGTTTTGTGAATTTATACGGTTGCTTTTGAGCCTATTTTGGCATTTATTTCGCCCCTACTCGGTTACAATGCCACCGCATTGCGCCCTCGCAGAGGACGAGATATCTGACACAAAATAGTCTT
>JAZNTX010000002.1:0-14889 GCA_045591965.1 Tidjanibacter sp.
CCTGATAGCGGGCATCCAGTTCTCTGGCAATATTCTCAATGGCCTTATCAATGTCATTGGCAGGAATCATTACCTTAAATGTTTTATCCTGCAATTTTACCTTATCTGACATATATGTTAAGATATTTGTAATGCTTTTGAATATATATTTTCAAACAAGCGGGTCACTTCAACCCGCTTGCGTTACATATTACTTATTAATCAAGGCTTTTACCTCCTCATAGACCGTCTGTCCATTGTAACCGAACCTCTCGTCAAGCACCTTAAACGGAGCAGAATAGCCGAAGTGGTCGCAACCGTGAATAACGCCATTGTCACCTACCAGACCTCGCAAGTTGGTAGAGAGGCCAGATGTCATACCATAACGTACAACGCCCTGCGGCAAGATGCTATCCTGATATGACTTGGGCTGGTCGCGGAACAGACCCTCACTCGGAACGCTGACAACGCGAACCGCTACGCCCTCCTTCTTCAACATCTCGGCACCCTCGATAAGGGTCGAGACCTCCGAACCCGAAGCGAGCATAACAACATCGGCCTTGGCTGCATCCATAACGATATAGGCACCCTTCACAGCCTGCTTTGCCTCCTCACGACGAGAGCAACTCAATGCCGGGAGGCTCTTGATATTCTGACGCGACAGAATCAACGCTACAGGACGCTTCTCCGCCATAGCATACTGCCAAGCTACGGCTGTCTCCTCGGCATCGGCAGGACGCAGAACAACCATAGAACGTTCGCCCTGATGATTATGCAGGTGCTCCATCAAACGAATCTGTGTCTCGTGCTCGATAGGCTGATGTGTAGGGCCATCCTCGCCTACGCGGAATGAGTCGTGTGACCAGATGTAGATGACCTTCAATCGCATCAATGCCGACATACGGATAGCCGGCTTCATATAGTCAGAGAAGACGAAGAATGTACCACACGCCGGGATAACACCACCGTGCAGAGCCATACCGTTCATCACGCAAGCCATAGTCAGCTCGGCAACGCCCGCCTGGAAGAACTGACCCGTAAAGTCGCCCTTCGTAAAGGCCTTGGTCTTTTTCAAAAAGCCGTCGGTTTTATCCGAATTGCTCAAATCGGCCGAAGCGACAATCATATTCTCTACCGACTCGGCATATACACCCAGCATCGTCGCTGATGCTGCACGGGTAGCCGTATCGGGCTTTATGTCAATCTTATGGTAATCAATCTCGGGAATCTCACCAGAGAGGAACTGGTTGAGTTTGCGAGAGAGTTCGCGATTCTCTGCTCTCCACTCTGTCTCTACCTTCTTACGTTCTGCCATCCACGCCTTCAACTCGATACGACGAGCCTCATAGATATCCTTTGCCTCGGCAAAGACCTTGAAAGGCTCTTCGGCATCACCACCCAAGTTGCGTACCGTAGCTGCCAAATCGGCACCGGCACCCGACAAAGGCTGTCCGTGAGTAGAAACCTTACCCTCAAAACTCTCGCCATCGGCACCCATAGCACCCTTGGCCATGATAGAGTGACCGATGATTAGCGTAGGCTTCTCGGTCTGTGCATTGGCCTGCGACAGAGCCTCACGCAACTGCTCAACATCATTTCCATCAGCCTCAACAACAAACCATCCCCACGCACGATACTTTGCAGCGACATCCTCGGTATCAATCTCATCTACCTTGGTAGAGAGCTGCACATTATTGGCGTCGTAGTACATAATGAAGTTCGACAGACCGAGGTGGCCGGCGATACGGCCTACGCCCTGCGAAATCTCCTCCTGAACTGCACCGTCGGAGATGTAGACATAGGTTTTGTGAGCGGTCCATTCGCCAAAGCGAGCAGCGAGGAAACGCTCAGCCATAGCCGCACCAACAGCCATTGCGTGACCCTGTCCGAGGGGACCCGAGGTGTTCTCAATGGCGTGAGTCAAATCCCTCTCGGGGTGACCGGGGGTTACGCTGCCCCACTGGCGGAAGTTTTTGAGTTCCTCCATGGGCATAATATCTGCCAGAGCCAAAACGCTATAAAGCATAGGCGACATGTGACCGGGGTCGAGAAAGAGCCTATCGCGGAAGGGGTAGGCGTAGTTGTCGGGGTCGTAGCGCAAGAATTCCGAGTAGAGAACATTGATGAAGTCTGCACCGCCCATAGCACCACCGGGGTGTCCCGATTTGGCTTTTTCTACCATTGAGAGGGCAAGGATGCGGATGTTGTCTGCTGCTTTGCGCGAAAGAAGATTATTCATAAGTTTTCTAAATTTGAGTTATGATTTCGTTTTGTACTTTTTCTCAAACAGTTCCACAAAGATACAATCGAAAGTTGAAAGTTGAAAGTTGACAGTTGAAAATTGTTACTTTTTATTCGCAAGCGAGCGCGGTGGGTAAAAATGTGAAATTATTTTGAGAGGAGAGTTGGAATTCTTATATTATTTTCGTATTTTTACACCCTAAAATGTGCCTTAAAAATGTGTTTGGCGTGCATTTTAGATGTTAAGTGGCTGAGGCTGTCTAAGTTGTGCGCCCGTGTGTATGCGAGATGCGCGCGAGAGTATGTTTGAGAAGGAGCGCGCCGGGAAGGACAAAGAGACGAGAGAGAAGAGAAAAAAGATAAACACTAACAAAAACTTTAATTAACAACACAAACTAAAAATTAATCGTATGAGAAAAATTGTACTATCAATTTTTGCGGTCTTGATGTTCTGCGTTGGTGCAGTGGCACAAGCTCAGCGAATTAGTGGTACGGTGAGCGATGAGAGCGGTGCTCCCGTTCTTGGCGCGACTGTATCGGTAGTCGGTACGACAACTGCAACGATTACTGACTTCAATGGTCAGTACGAGATTAGGGCTGATAAGAAAGCCTCTCTCGAATTCTCGTTTGTGGGCTTGGAGACTCAGATCATCGCAGTAGGTGGTCGCACAACAATCAATGTTGTGATGAAGGCAGATGCCCATCAGATTGAGGAGTTGGTTGTCTTGGGTTACGGTTCGGGTGTTGCTGCCAAATCGCTGGTAGGTTCGGTATCGAGCGTCAAGGGCGATAAGGTCGCAAATACTCCTGTTGCCAATGTTGCCGATGTATTGCAGGGTAAGATTCCTGGTTTGCAGGTCTACACCTCTTCTGGTGAGCCTGCTGCTGGTTCGACCATGATGATGCGTGGTGTAACCTCGTTTAGTGCCGTTGAGCCTTTGGTAATCTTGGACGGCACTCCTGTTACAAGTGCAGTGCTTAATAGCCTTAACCCCAACGATATCGAGAGCATGGTGCTTTTGAAAGACGCTGCTTCGACTTCGATTTATGGTTCGCGTGCTGCTGCGGGTGTAATGTATGTTACTACCAAACGCGGTACTGCTGCCAAATCGATGGTTCAGATTGGTATGAAGGCTGGTTTCTCTGCAAAGGCTGAGAATAAGAACTACCAACTCATGACCGGTCCCGAGCAGATTGACTTCGAGGAGATGATTTGGCCCGAGTTGACCATTGATGGTGTTGATGCTTTGGCTTGGTCGCAGAAGAAGAGGTTTGTGAAGAGCAACGATTTCACCTTCGACTGGATGAACTACGCGTTTAGTAGCGATGCTCCCGTGAAGGGCTTGGACGCTTCGGTTACGGGCTCGTCACAGGGTATCAACTACTACTTGTCGGCTGGCTACCTCGATACTAAGGGTATTGCTCCCGCTTCGCGCAACACTCGTTACAACTTCCGTAGCAATGTTGATGCTCAGGCTAACAAGTGGTTGAAGATTGGTGCCAATATCAACATCGGCTATCAGGAGTACGATACAAGTATCACTGGTATGGGTATCGGCTCTGTTGACGGCTTGGTTTATGGTAACGCACCCTACAATGCTCCCTACGAGATTTTGACCGACGACAATGGTATGTTTACTGGTTATGGCGAGGTGTTGGATTATTGCGACGAAGAGCATGGTTTCGGTATGCCCTACTACAACCCCTACTACCTGCTCGAAAATATGCCTACCAACAACACTGTTGTGAACCTCAATGGTAGCATCTACGAGGAGATTAAACCCATCCCCGGTCTTACCTTGAAGGCTGTTCAGGCTATCGACGCATCCGACTCGCGTTCAAGTTCGACCTCGCTGCCCGAGGCATTTAACAAATACTCGGGTTCTCGCAGCGAGTCGTTCTCGCGCTACTATCGTATGACCTCGTCGAATACCATCGAGTATAAGTTCAGCATTGACGATTTGCACAATTGGACTCTGCTTGCAGGTCACGAGTCGATTATTGCTCAGAGCGACGGCTTTGGTGTAGGCGTTATTGGTCTTACCGACAAGCGTGTTACCATGATGACCGCGGGTGATATGACAAAGGTTCGACTTGCCAGTCCCGGTCACAGCATTCAGGAGGAGGTATTTAACTCGTTCTTTGGTCGTGCATCGTACAACTACGACGGCAAGTACCACGTCGACGCTTCGTTGCGTACTGATGGTTCTTCGCACTTTGCTAAGGGCTACCGCTGGGGTACTTTCTGGTCGATTGGTGGTATGTGGAATGTGAAGAGTGAGGAGTTTATGTTGCCCTACGACTACATCAACGATATGCGTCTGAAAGCGTCGTATGGTACCACCGGTAACTCCGATATTGGTCTTTATGCTTCCTATGGTACTATCGGCGTTGGTGGTCAGTATGGCGACCAGATTGGTATGGGCGTATCAAGTCCTTCGAATGAGGGTATCACTTGGGAGACCATCAAGACTTTGAATATTGGTCTTTCGGGTCGTATGTTCAACCGTATGAGTTTCGACTTGGATGTTTATAGGCGTCTTACCGAGGATATGTTGATGAGTATTCCTTACTCGGCAACTACCGGTTATTCCGGCGGTGTTGGTAATGTGGGTCGTATGCTCAACGAAGGTTTCGAGTTGCAACTCAGTTATGACCTCATCCAGACTCAGAACTTGTTGTGGAGCGTTTATGGCAATGTGTCGTACAACCACAACGAGATTTTGGAACTCTATGGCGATACCACCGATATTGTAAACAGTGGTACCTCGACTCGTTATGCAGTAGGTCACAGCATGGGCGAACTGAACGATGTAGGTTTTGCAGGTGTTGATCCTCGCGACGGTAAGGCTCTCTACTACGACCTCGATGGTAATGTGACCAAGTATTGGTCTGACCAGTACGCTACTTGGACTGGTAAGAGTTGGATGGCAGATTGGTCTGGTGGTTTTGGTACTTCGCTCATGTGGGGTAACTTGCAGGTTGTTGCCGACTTCTCGTGGATTGGTGACAGGTGGATGATGGTCAATGAGATGCGTTATACCCACTGCCCCGAGGGTGCATACCCTGGTATTTTGCACTTCGCAACCGAGATGAAGGACATCTGGATGGAGCCTGGTCAGGTAACCAACATCCCCAATAAGGATACCCCATTCCAAGAGTGGAGTGATCGCTACTACTCAAATGCATCGTTCTTGCGTTTGAAGAACCTCACTGTTTCGTACAACATTCCCGGCAACTGGTTCGGCAATGGTTCGTTCATTCAGGGTGCAAGGGTTTACGCAATTGGTCGAAACCTCTTGACTATTACCGACTTTATCGGTATGGATCCCGAGTATATGGATTGGATGACACAGGGTGTATATCCCAATACTCGCCAGTATACCTTTGGTCTTGAATTGTCGTTCTAAACCTCTTAAAAGCAGATATGACTATGAAAAAGATAATTATTATAGCAGTTAGTGCACTTACAGCCCTTCTTGCATCGTGCAATATGGACAAGTTCCCCCACGGTGCGATTTTGGAGGAGGAGGGCGTTAAGACCATGCAGGATGCCGAGGGTTTCCGTGTAGGTCTTTACACTCCTATGAAGGCAGTTCTTGGAGGATCTCGCTATACTATGGAGGAGATTCGTGGTGGTATGCTCCACGCAATGGTTGACTTCGGTAATAATGGAGGTACATTCTACCGCTGGGAGATGCAGGCAACCGAACCTACCGCCGAGTCGTTGTGGTATGAAGACTATGGTGGCATCGTTAGTGTGAACTACACCATCGAGGCTTATAAGAAACTTATTAGCGAGGCAAAATTCGAGGAGGAGGATATGGACCTGTTGAGGAACTACCTCGCCGAGGCTTACTTCTGCCGCGCGGTACTCTATTGGGACTTGGTAACCAAATTCTGCCCTGCCTACGATCCTGCAAAACACGAAGCAGGTACCGACCTCGCAGGTCTTCCCTTGCAGACTACTTACAGCCCCACCTCGGATGTTTCCAAATACCCCGGTCGTAGCAGCCTGAAAGCAACCTATGACCTCATTATTAGCGACCTTGCTAATGCGTTGGATATCACCGAAGTAGGCGAGGCAAACTCGAACTACTACACCAAAGACCTCGTAATGGCAATGATGGCTCGCGTTTATCTCAATATGAAGGATTGGCTGAACGCTGCTAACTATGCCGGTAAGGTTATCGATTCTGGCAGGTATGAGTTGGCTGATACCGATGCTGAGGTTGAGAGCTTGTTCCGCATGGATGTGTCGAAAGAGATTATCTTTGTGGTGTTGGTAAATGTAAACGACCTTCCCACAAGTACCGGTAGCGTGTATATCAACGATAGCGAGAATGGTGACGGCTCTACACCCGATCCTCACTACATTCCTTCGCAGACTCTGATTGACCTCTATGGTACAACTCCCGAGGCAAGACAGAAAGATTGGCGCTATCCTATCTTCTTCAAGACTCACAAGATTGCTGCACAGGGTGCTGGTGAGAACGATCTCGAACTCTTGTGGAAATTTGTGGGTAACCCCGATCTCCAATCTGTAAAGAACAAGATTAACCACTGCAACGCGGGTAAGTTCCGTTTGGCAGAGATGTATCTTACTTTGGCAGAGGCTGGTGCTAATTTGGGCGGTGCTTACATTGATGCTGCAAGTGATGCCTTGAACGACTTGCGCGAGGCTCGTGTTTCGGGTTACACAAGGGTACCTTACAATAATGTTGAGACATTGTTGCCCGAAATTAAGAATGAGTGGAGCCGTGAGTTTATCGGTGAGGGCTTCCGCATGATTAACCTCAAACGCTGGAACGACGATCTTGTCCATGGCACACCTCAGGATGTTAAGATGGTCTACTTCCAAGAGAAGTTGAGCACTCTCGACAAGGAGATTACTCACTCTCGCGCTATTTGGCCTATTCCCAAGGTGGAGATGGATGTTAATCCTCAGTTGAAGGGTCAGCAGAACCCCGGTTATTAATATAATATAGGTATAACTCAAAAAATAAGAAAATATGAAATTCTTGAAATATATTGCAGCGGCACTTCTGCTTGTAGCAGGTCTTGCATCTTGCAATGGTGCTGGCGAGACTGGCACTGTTGGTAAGACCACTGTGCAGTTTGCTCAGGCTGAGGTCAAGGCGGGCTTTGTTGATGGAGTGGTTTATGTACCCCTCACCATCACTGCTGACACGGAGGCTGATATGAATACATGCGCTGTGCAGGTGAAGGTAAAACCCGTTATTACCGGCGAGCAGTACGAGGGTACATCCGATGTCAATGGCATAGACGGTGACTATCGCATCACTTCGTGCGATATGAACTTCCCTGCCTATGGCAACTACTACGACAAAAACGAGCCCGACAAGTACTACAACGAAGAGACTAAGAAGTGGACCCGAGAGGTAAATGTTGAGGTTCTTATTGTAAACACCAAGCCCGAAGAAATCCATTTCACTCTCGAAATTGAGTCGGCTACCACTGCAATCGGCGAGCAGAAACAGTGTAATGTAATCTTGAAGAAGGATAATCGCGACCGTATCTGTGGTGTTTATGAAGTGGCATTCGAGGGCGATCCCTTCTGGATTGGCGAGGAGAAGAAGTCGTATCTTGCTGATGATGCACAAATTGGATCATACTTCCCCGCAGATGCCACCAAGTACACTTGGACTGAGGTTGAGATTGTGTGGATTAACGATTATGGTTGCTTCGCAATTGTAGGCGATAATATCCTCTCTCAACTTGGTCTTTACTTCTGGGGATACTATGATGATACCGATCTTGATGGCGATCCCGAGACCGACGATGGTCGAATGTATTTCACGAAAAATGAAATTATGGCTGGTTGGGAGTATGAAAATACCGACGACGAAGACGAGACCAACGATGTGGTAGTTTCTGCGTTGGTTCACAACTTGTACGACACAGAAGCCGGTGCTTGGGTGGAAGATCGTAAGACCTACTGGACATTCGATGTTCAAAATGGCGTTCTTGCACTTCCCGAGAACTTGGCGTTGGCTGTTTCGGTGAACAAGGTAATCAACAACAGCGATATCGGCGAATATCTCGGCGATGCTACCCCCGCATACAAGGGTGTTGTTCTTACCAAGACCACTGCGGCGAAATAGTTGTTCTGAGGAGTAGAAAACTCTATTAATAATCGGCAGGCGCGACCAAAAACGGTCGCGCCTCCTTTTTTTGCGCTTAATGGTTGATATTTGACGGAAAATTATTACCTTTGCCAGCCGCAAACTATGCACCCCAACTGGGTGGTTGCTAATAGATAACAACGGTCGGCAACACCACCCGCAGAGATACACAGCAGTATCTCCCGAAAATTTTTTGGACGACTTTTTATGAAAAGTCGCAGAGATGTAGAGGATATAATTGAAAACATAATATAAAAAGACTATGAACATCATCAAAGAGGCTCGCGAAAATCAAACCGCGATT
The DNA here is from genome assembly GCA_045591965.1 of Tidjanibacter sp. Classification (GTDB taxonomy): domain Bacteria; phylum Bacteroidota; class Bacteroidia; order Bacteroidales; family Rikenellaceae; genus Tidjanibacter. The sequence goes on from JAZNTX010000002.1 coordinate 8,671, forward strand.
ATCAAAATCACCGTTTCGGAGGCTGACTATGCAGCAGAGGTGGACAAAAAACTCCGTGAGTACAAACGCAAAGCAAACATCCCCGGTTTCCGCCCCGGTATGGTACCTATGGGTATCATCAACAAGATGTACCGCAAAGGTGTAGTTGCTGAGACCGCCTACAAGATGGCTTCCGACAACTGCTTCGCCTACATCGAGAAAGAGGGTATCGACTATATGGGCGATGTTATGCCCAGCGACGAGCAGGGTGCTTTCGACTTTGACAACAACACCGACCACGAGTTTATCTTCGAGGTAGGTTTGGCTCCCGTTGTAGACCTCGAACTCACCGAGAAAGACAAAGTTACCCGCTACAAAATCAAAGTAGACGAGGAGATGCGCGAGGGTTACCGTAGCCAGTTCCTCCGCACCTATGGCAAGTTGGTAGATGTGGATGTTGTTGAGAAAGACGAGGCTGTGATGTGTACTCTCGACAATGGCGAGATTAAGACCGAGGATGCTTATGTTGGTCTTATCAGCATGAGCGACGAGGAGCGCAAACCCTACATCGGCAAGAAGGTTGGCGACCAGATGATTGTGAATGTAAACGAACTCTACAAGAGCACCCAGCAGAGGGCTTCGGTTTTGGGCTTGAAGGAGAAAGAACTCGAAGGTATCAACCCCGAGTTTAACCTCACAATTACCAAAATCCGCAAGTATGCAGACCCCGAGATGAACGAGGAGTTCTTCAAAATGGCGTTCCCCGCAGGCGATGTTAAGAGCGCAGAGGAGTTTGAGAAGATGATCGACAAGAAAATCGAGGCTGAACTCAAAAAGGAGAGCGACTATGTCTTTACCCAAACCCTCCGCGAGTACCTCGTAGAGAAAGCAAACCTCACACTCCCCGAAGACTTCCTCAAACGCTGGTTGCTCGCAATCAACGAGGGTAAGTTCACCATGGAGGAGATTGAGAAAGACTTTGCACCCTTCGCAGAGATGATGAAGTGGAGTGCTGTTCAGAAATACTTTGCTAAGAAACTCTCCATTGAGGTTAAACCCGAGGATATGGAGGCTGAGGCTAAGGCTTACGCTGCTGCACAGTTCGCACAGTATGGTATGATGAATGTGGCTGACGAGATGCTCGCCAACTACGCACAGCAGATTCTCCAAAACAAAGAGGAGGCTAACAAACTCATCGAGAAAGTTTACGAGGCTAAGGTTGTAGAGGCTGTTACTCCCCTTGTTAAGGTTTCCAACAAGAGTGTGACCATTGCAGAATTGAATAAACTCTTGGCAAAAAAACGCGCATAATCGGCGATTTTGTCGTTGCACTGCGATAAACTCCCTCCTCATTTACGCTTAGTAAACTCGGAGGGAGTTTTCTTGTGCGCCTAAAACTCGCTCGATTCTTCGCGTTTTTGCGTTGTTAGGGTATTTAGGGTATTTAGGGTATTTAGGGTATTTAGGGTATTTAGGGTATTTAGGGAATCCTCCTTAATTACCCTAATCTCCCTAAAAACTCTCAACTTTCAACTCTCAACTCTCAACTTTTAACTATCTTTGTAGTATGGTTGTGCGATTATGGTGCAACCTTTGTAGAGAATTAAATATATAATCAAGGTATATGAAAAACGAATTCCAGAAGTTTGCCCTTTCGCAGGGTATCTCTTCGCTCAATCTCCACCGCTATCAGTCGATAGTTGATGGTTATGTGTCGCCCACCATCATCGAGGAGCGCAACCTCAATGTTGCGCAGATGGATGTCTTTTCGAGGCTTATGATGGATAGGGTTATCTTTCTTGGTGCCCCCATCACTGACGATGTGGCTAACATCATCCAAGCGCAACTCCTCTTCCTCGAAATGGACAATGCCGAGAGGGATATTCAGATTTATCTCAACTCCCCAGGGGGTAGTGTGTCGGCTGGTCTGGGCATCTACGATACGATGCAACTTGTGGCTCCCGATGTGGCGACCATCTGTACCGGTATGGCGGCAAGCATGGCTGCGGTGTTGCTCACAGCGGGTGCTAAGGGTAAACGCTCGGCTTTGCCCCATTCGCGCGTGATGATTCATCAGCCCATGGGCGGTGTGCAGGGTCAGGCTTCGGACATTGAGATTACGGCACGCGAAATTCTCAAATATAAGCAGGAACTCTACGAGATTTTGGCTCATCACTCAGGACAGCCCATCGACAAAATTGAGGCAGATGCCGACCGTGACTATTGGATGCGTGCAGAGGAGGCTAAGGCGTATGGCTTGATTGACGAGGTGCTTGTGGGGCGTAAAAAGGGTATGAACTATGGCAAATAATAAGGATAATCATCGTCATGGTGGCGGTTTAGACGCTTGTTCGTTCTGTGGTCGTGGCGCAATGGATGTAGGCATGCTCTTCTCGGGCATGAATGGTGTAACCATTTGTGACGAGTGTGTGGAGCGTGGCTACGAGGTGTTGCAGGAGCAGGCAACCGCCAAGAAGAAAAAAGGAGGTGCGACCCCTGCGCTCAAACAAGACGACCTGAGGAAGCCTGCCGAGATTAAGGAGTTTTTGGATAAGTATGTCATTGGTCAGGATGCTGCCAAGAGGACACTCTCGGTGGCGGTCTACAACCACTACAAACGACTCCTTGCGGCTCAGGATAAGCAGAATAGTGCCAAACGCAACTCGCCCAACTCGGAGAGTGCGACCATCGACGATGTGGAGATTGAGAAGTCCAACATCATTATGGTTGGCGAAACGGGTACGGGTAAGACCCTGCTGGCGAGGACTATCGCCCGACTGCTGAAAGTGCCCTTCACTATTGTGGATGCTACGGTGCTGACTGAGGCGGGCTATGTAGGCGAGGATGTGGAGAGTATCCTCTCGCGCCTCTTGCAGGTTGCCGACTACAATGTGGAGCAGGCAGAGAGGGGCATTGTCTTCATTGACGAGGTTGATAAGATTGCCCGCAAGAGCGACAATCCCTCCATTACGCGCGATGTGAGTGGCGAGGGTGTGCAGCAGGCTTTGCTGAAAATTTTGGAGGGTACGGTGGTTAATGTACCCCCTCAGGGCGGTAGGAAACACCCCGAGCAGAAGTTTATTCAGGTCAATACGAGCAATATTCTCTTCATCTGTGGCGGTGCTTTCGACGGTATCGAGAAGAAGATTTCGCAGAGGCTCAACACCCGCGTTGTGGGCTACAATCAGGGTGCGGCGCAACATATCGACCGCAAAAATATAATGCAGTATATCACCCCTCAGGACTTGCGCTCGTTTGGTCTTATCCCAGAGTTGGTTGGTAGGATGCCGGTGCTTACCCACCTCCAACCCCTCGATAGCACCATCCTTAGGCAAATCCTTACCGAGCCCAAGAACTCCATCATTAAGCAGTACACCAAACTCTTTGAGTTGGATGGTGTCAAGGTGACTTTTGCGGAAGATGTTTTGGACTTTATTGTGGAGAAGGCTGTTGAGTTCAAACTTGGCGCGAGGGGACTGAGGAACATCTGCGAGGCGATAGTTACGGATGCGATGTTCGAGTTGCCCTCCTCGGGTTTGCAGGAGTTTACCTTCACGAGGGAGTATGCCGAGCCACGCGTCAAACGCTCGCCGATGGCATAATAATAAAGAGAAGGGTTGGAGTGTTCCAACCCTTCTCTTTCTTTTTGAGTACAATGCTCGCTAATTATTTTCGCCTTTCAACTCCCTCACGCTACCGTCCCACTCAATGGCGTGTGTTGCGGAGGGGATGCGGAGTATGACTCGCTTGTTGGTGGTAACTACCAGCGTGTCGCCCTCAATGCGCAACTCTTCGGGATTGGTGCGAGTGTTGGTAAATCGGATGTAGTTATCCCCCGTTTGGCTATAATTGCTGACAATGTAGTTGTCGTTGTCGCGCACCATGCAGATGACCTTGATGTCGGTACTATCTATCTCCTCCAAAATGGGGCGCATAAGTTCACGGGTTTGGCGCACTTGGCTCACTCCGTCAATCATCTGTACGGCGACGAAACCAAGAAAGAGTGTACTCGCCGCAATGAGAATTATATTACTTGTTTTCATTTTTCTGCTCTTTTTTATAGTTGGTGTAAAGGTTTGTAAGTTCCTCTGCCGATATGCCAAGGGTGGTCATACGGCGGAAGAGAACGGTCATTTCTCCCTCGATAAACTCCTTGCGACTCTCCACAAGCGCACGCTCTGCTGCGCCCTCTGCCACAAAGTATCCAATGCCGCGTGAGGGGGTGATGATGCCACCCGCGCAGAGTGCATCGTAGGCTCGCATTACGGTGTTGGGGTTTACCTGCAACTCAACGGCGAGTTCCCTAACCGAAGGTACGCGGTCGCCTTCGTGCCAAGCCCCAAGGATTATGCGCTCCACGACAATGTCGTAGATGTGCTGATAGATGGGTTTGTTGGTTGTAAAGTCCATAGTATGTTCCCTCCCTATTTGGTTTCGTACTCGTGGAACTTGAACCACGCTGCCACCAATAGCACAGCGGGCAAAATCAGGCTCTGCCACCAGCGGGTGTCGAAGAGCCTTTCGGTGGTGCACTCAAAGACAAGGTTGCCCATGTCCATATGGTTGTTGTAGGTGGTTATAAAGGCGGGAAATTCCAGTGTTGCCACGCTCCATCCGTCACAACTTTGCAGTATTAGGGTGGGGAGGGCATAGAGCAGGGCGATAGTAGCCCAAGTGATAATCATCGGCACAGCAAGGTTGCCTTTGCGCGAGGCGGTGCAGGCAAAGATGGTAACCGAAGCGAATAATGGCATTATAACCAACAACTCGCCAAGACCTGCAAACCAATGCCCTGCAATGGAGCGAACAAAGTCAAAATCGTTCAACACAGCACAGTGGGGCGCAACAAGGCTGGCAGCCACCTCCATACCGGCAACGGCAAGTGCGGACACCAAGAGAGTATTTACCATACCGAAGAGATACTTTTCGCCCCTTGTGGCGGGGAGTGTGAAAGCCCCCACCTGACGATTGGGGTAGATGTAGGGCATAAAACTCATCTTGGCAACAACGATAGGCACAAAGAATGCCACGAAGATGATGCCGCTCTCGAACATAGCGAGCGAGGGCAGATTCTCTCGCAGTGCGCCATAGAGTCCCAGCAGGAGGAACATCAGGTAGCCTCCCAAGCCGGCGATGTAGTTGATGCGGTTTTCGGCGTAGTGCTTACGGGCAAGCATACCGAAACGGCGGAAAGAAAGGGTCTGTTTCATAATAGTAGTGGGGTTATTTAGTTGAGGGGTTTAGGATACTTTTCACTCTTTTGGGCTCCTTGGTGGCTGCGCTAAAGAGGAGTTCGATGTCTATGTTACTCTCGCTCTCTGTGGTGTTCTCTCTTACGGTAGCATAGCCACCCAGAGCGGGCTGAGAGTAGATGGCACCTTCGGGCGAGTTCTCTATGGCAAACCTCAGGTGGTGCGATATGTCGTAGGTCGATGCGTCTACCACCACACCATTGTTATCGAGGATTACGATGTAGTCCAAGAGGTTCTCCACATCCTTCACTTGGTGAGTGGAGATAATTGCGGTGCGCGTGGGGGTTGCCCACTCAGCCAACAGACGGCGGAAGGTCTGCTTCGAGGTGATGTCGAGTCCGTTGGTGGGCTCATCCAAGAGCAACAGCGAGGTGCTGCACGCCATAGCAAAGGCAATGAGTACCTTTTTGCGCTGTCCCATCGAAAGTGAGCCGAACTTTTCATCCTTCGACACCTCAAACTCTCCCATAGCCTTTGCGAAGAAGTCGTAGTCGAATGAGCCGTAGAAGGGAGCCGTTACTGCCACCCAATCCTTTACGGTGATGTTGGGGAGCGAGAACTCCTCGGGAAGATAAGCAATGTTTTGGAGCGTTGCCAGGGAGTGTCGTTGAGACTCCGAGCCCCGCACCTCTACGCTACCGCTGTTGGGGGTAAGCAGTCCGCCGATGAGTTTCAGCAGGGTGCTCTTGCCAATGCCATTGCTGCCCAGCAAGCCGCAAATTTGCCCTGTCTCTATCGACAGAGATAGGTCGCGGAAGATGTGTCTCTTCGCGCGATACCTGAAATAGAGATTCTTTACTTTAATCATAGTGTATTGGTGTATTAATGTATTAGTACACTACAAAGGTAGGCAAAAAAAATTATCTGCCAAATTTTTGGAGATATTTTTTTGTCTAATGTCTAATGTCTAATGTCTAACGTCATATCCCCTTATTCACGGGTATTAAAAAAGATACCCGTGAATAAGGGGAGGGTTTTTATGAGAGTT
>JAZNTX010000003.1:0-162176 GCA_045591965.1 Tidjanibacter sp.
CTGATATACACTCTACGCCCACAAAAGATGTAAACAATAATGGTCAGTTGGAACCAATCTTTAGAATGGAGTGCATAAATGATAAAAGGACAAGGAACAGAGTACCTATGTTCAAATATGGTTCTACTCTGATATTAAGAACCCATAACTTCAACGACGGAACACATTGTTTTGCGGGAGTATCGTTAGATGAGAAAAAAGTCGAGTGGTATCTTCCTAATCTACATCCAGATCAATGTTGGATGAATGAAGGATATGTGTACGACAATTATTTTGTGGTGATGAGTCAAAGTGAAGTGCTAACTAATGGTGAAACAACGCTTTATTGCTTCGATCTCGATACACAAACGGTTGTGTGGAGCAAAGACTCTTGGCAAAATCCTTCTATGCCCTGTGATGTGGTGGGGCATAACGACTATTGTTATCATTATGAAGTTCAGCAAGAGTGTATGCGTTTAATCAAGACTTATGTGCCAACTGGAGAAAGCACAATCTTATATGAGAATACCACAGATACCGTATTGCCCAACGGCAAGCCAACACTCACATCAGTTGATGGCACTCTCTATCTTACTTTCTGTATGTGGGATTTGGAAAAGGATGATAATGGTCAAGAGAGCACAATGTTGTTAAATGTGTATGATATAACAAACAACAAGCTAACCTAACAAAATTATCTTCCCGCTGCTGAACGAGTGGGTGCTTTTGTTAGTGAACCCAAGAGTGATGTTATCTACATCAATCAGGGCCGTACATTGTATTGCTTCAATTTTGTGAAAGGCGAGTTTGTTTGGATTAATAGTAACTTTGATTATGAACTTACTCACGATGTTATTTTGTTGGATAATGGGGATATTTTAAGGCCCGCGCAGGGTGAAATGTCGTATGTAAGTGGAACCACTGGCAAGATAATGTGGGAGAGCAGATATGACCCAAATCATGATTTCATTCCTATGTGGACAGAAGTACACGGCCATTATGCTTACCACCATATGAGTGTCTATCAGAACGAAGTGCGTGACCTTAATCGCAATGGAGAGTTGGTAGCTGTGTTGCGATATGAAAAAGCACAATTAGAAGCAAGCATTCCCGCGTTTATGGATGACGATGGTTTCATTATTGTAAGTAAAAAAGAGATTCTTAAATATCCCTATGTGAATGATTAGGTGGAGTAGGGGCAAAGTATGGTACAGTTGGGGAGTCGCCTATTGGGTGACTCCCTATTTTTGTGAGTCTAAAGTACATTCTGTAAGACAAAAATGGATGAATAATTTTGAATTTTGAATTTTGAATTCTGCATTTTATTCGTATCTTTGCGGCCGCAAGTGATTATGGGGTGCGGTGAGATTGCATGAGCCGTGCTGAGTGTCACCCAAGTAACATTATTAACAACTAAACATTTTACAATTATGCAAGTTATTCAGATTAAAGGCGTTAAGCGCGAGCAGTTCGGCAAGAAGAGCGCCAAAGACATCCGTCGCGAGAAACTCATGCCCTGCGTACTCTACGGTAACGGTGGCGAGACCATCCACTTCTCCGTTGAGGCTGCCGAGGCAAAGAAACTCCTCTACACCCCCAAGAGCTACATCGTAGAGCTCGACATCGAGGGTAAAATCGAGAAAGGCGTTATGCGCGAGACCCAGTTCCACCCCGTTAAGGACTACTGCCAGCACATCGACTTCTTCCGCGTGGTTGCAGGCAAACCCGTAGCAATCGAGATTCCCGTTGCTATCGTTGGTAACTCGGAGGGTGTTAAAGCCGGTGGTAAACTCCAAGTTCTCCGTCGCAAACTTGCAGTTTCGGGTCTTGAAGAGAACCTCTTGGACGAGCTCGTAATCGATATCACTCCCCTTGGTGTTGGCAAAACTATCAATGTAGGCGACCTCCACTACGAGGGTCTTACCATGTTGCAGCCTGCAAGCACTTCGGTGGTGGCAGTATTGGCTACTCGCCAATCCAAGTAAAAAACGCATACAAGCGGCGACTTTGGCGTTGCTCTGCGATAAGCGGAGTCCTCATTTACGCTTAGTAAACTGCGGACTCCGCTTTCTTGTGCGCCTAAAATTCGCTCGCTTTTATGCATTTTTTAGGTGGTGGGTATTCCCCCTCTAAGTACTCCTCCCCTACGCAAGGGGAGGTCGGGAGGGGTGGTCGAAATTGCGTGCGCGTCCCCGCGCACAACTCCTCCCCTACGCAAGGGGAGGTCGGGAGGGGTGGTCGGAATTGCGTGCGAGCCCCCGCGCACAAGAGGGGGTGCCCGAAGGGCGGGGGCGTGTGTCAAAACTGTGGACTCGCTCCTTCTTTTGGCACAAAAATCCCTCCACGATATGCACTCGTTGGAATGGTCTACCGTCGACCGACTTTTTTAACTCTCAACTTTCAACTCTCAACTCCCAAATTGGTCGGCACACATTTTGAACACCTATAATATAGAAACAAACAATAATAGATATGACCAAGTGTAAAAAAGAGAAAACAACCGCTGAAAATCAGCAGGTTGGAAACGAAAACAAAGAGGTGAAACAGGAAGAAACAACCACCGTTGAAACCCCTGCAACTGACAAAGTGGCAGAGGAAGAGGTGACAGGTGCTGACAAAGTGGCACAGCAAAATAATGAGGCAGAGGAGTGGAAGGATAAGTATATTCGTCTTAGTGCCGAGTTCGACAACTACCGCAAGCGCACTCTTAGGGAGAAGATGGATCTTATAGAGAGCGGTGGCGAGGATGTTATCAAGTTGATGTTGGGCGTTATGGACGATTTTGACCGCGCTCTTGGTGCGATGCAGAGTGCTACGGATGTGGCATCTGTGCGCGAGGGTGTAGAACTCATTTCGCAGAAGATGCGCGATGCGCTCAAAACCAAGGGTGTGAGTGAGATTGAGGCTGTGGGCGAGCCACTCAATACCGACCTCCACGAGGCTGTTGCCAAGTTCCCCGCAGGCGAGGACAAGAAGGGCAAAGTTATCGATGTGGTGCAGAAGGGCTACAAACTCAAAGAGAAGGTTATACGCTACGCAAAAGTTGTCGTAGGAGAGTAAATTTAATTGACAATTGAAAATTGACAATGGAAAATTAAGGTGCGCCAAAGGCGCAGCATTTATATAGTTTCCATAATTTTCAATTTTCATTTTTCAATTTTCAATTCGAAAAAATATGGCAAAACGAGATTACTATGAGGTGCTGGGCGTGGAGAAGAGTGCCAGTGCCGAAGAGATAAAGAAGGCTTACCGCAAGGCAGCCATCAAATACCACCCCGATAAAAACCCTGGGGATAAGGAGGCTGAGGAGAAGTTTAAGGAGGCTGCCGAGGCTTACGATGTGCTGAGCGATGAGCAGAAGAGGGCTCGCTACGACCAGTTTGGTCACGCCGGTATGGAGGGTGGCGCAGGTGGCTTTGGTGGCGGAGGTTTCTCTGGTGGTTTCTCCATGGAGGATATTTTCCGCAACTTTGGCGACATCTTTGGCGGTCACTTTGGCGGAGGTTTTGGCGGCTTTGGTGGTGGCTCTCGCAGCGGGCGCACTGTCAATCGCGGCAGCGATCTGCGCGTGAAGGTAAAACTCTCGCTCAAAGAGATTGACGAGGGGTGTACCAAGAAGATTAAAATTGCCAAACAGATGGCTTGCGACCAGTGTGGTGGCTCGGGTGCTAAGGACTCCCACAGTTACTCCACCTGCCCCAACTGTAACGGAGCGGGTTATACCATTGAGATGGTCAATAGTTTCTTTGGCAGGGCTCAAACTCAGCGCACCTGTCCCACTTGCGGTGGCGAGGGTAAGGTTATCACTTCGCCCTGCTCGAAATGTAGGGGCGAGGGTGTAGTTCGTGGCGAGGAGGTTGTGGAAATTCGTATTCCCGCAGGTGTTGCCGAGGGTATGCAACTCTCGGTTAGCGGTAAGGGTAACGCTGCCCGCAGGGGCGGTATCAATGGCGACCTGTTGGTACTTATCGAGGAGGAGAAAAACCCCGAACTTGTGAGGGACGGCAGCGATTTGCTACACAACCTGAAAATACCCGTAACAACGGCAATCCTCGGTGGCGAGGTGGAGGTCCCCACCATTGACTCCAAAGCACGCATCAAGATTGCGGCAGGAACACAGGCTGGTAAGGTGCTAAGGCTTAAAGGCAAAGGTCTTCCCGAACTAAATGGCTACGGCAGGGGCGATATTTTGGTTATTGTGGATGTGATAATCCCCACCAAACTAACCTCCGAGGAGAAGAAACTTCTCGAAAAACTCTCCTCTCAACCCAACTTCAAAAAGACCGACACACCACGGGGAGAGCAGAACATTTTTGATAGAATGCGCAATTTTTTCGGATAAAATAGCGTACATTTGTGGGTGGCTTTTGCGAGTCACCCACAAATTACTCAATAAAATACGAAAGTATGTTTGGAATAGGTCAATCACTAAGGCGCAAACCTCGCCAGTTTAACTACAACCCACGCTACTACGATGCCGAGAAGGAGGCTCGTAATCAAAGGCGTATAGAACTTGGTCACGCTCCTATTGAGGAGGGCGAGCAGGAGCGTAAACCTGGTGACCTGCTCCGTGCGCGTGCCGAGCAGCGTATGCAGAGGAGCGAGAGAGATATGGCAGCCCGCAAGAAGAGCAATATGACAAGGATTTTGTTTGTGGTACTGCTTATTGCAGGCTTCTATGCACTTCTCAAAAGCGTTCTCAACTTTTAAGGCATATAAGGCGTAGTAAAGGTAAAGCGATACGCAGTATCGCATAAAAATTTTTGGGCGACTTTTTGTAAAAAGTCGCGAGTAACTTTTAATTTTCAATTTTCAATTCGTGAAAATTCGTGTTTTACCAGATAGCGTTGCCAATCAGATAGCCGCCGGCGAGGTGGTAGGTTCGCCATCTTCGGTTGTGAAGGAGATGACCGAGAATGCTGTTGATGCGGGTGCAACATCCATCACCGTCAATTTTAGGGCTGACGGCAGGGAACTTGTGCAGGTTATTGATAATGGCTGTGGTATGACTCCTGCCGATGCAAGGCTCGCTTTCGATAAGCACGCAACAAGCAAAATTACCTCGTTGGAGGATATCTACGCCCTTGCTACTTTTGGTTTTAGGGGCGAGGCTCTACCCTCGATTGCGGCTGTTGCAGAGGTGGAACTGACAACTCGTACCGAGGATGACGAACTCGCAACACAGATTGTGATTGAGGGTGGCGAATTCCGCTCCCAAGAGTTGGTCGTTGCACCTAAGGGTAGCAATTTTAAGGTTTGCAACCTCTTCTATAATGTCCCTGCAAGGCGCAAGTTCTTGGAGAGTAGCGAGCGCGAGGGTGGCAAGATTAAGACCGAGTTTAAGCGTGTGGCACTCTGCCACCCCGAAGTTGCCTTTGCGCTCTATAAAGACGATGCTCCACTCTACAATCTCCCCATCTCGACCCTCAAAGGTAGGATTGGTGCCGTTATGGGTAGGGGTGTCGCTTCGCAACTTTTGGAGGTATCAACCAAGACCTCGATTGTCACCGTTGAGGGCTTTGTAGGTCGCCCCGAGGCGGCAAAAAAACGCAAAGAGGAGCAGTTTTTCTTTGTTAATGGCAGATTTTTCAAGAGCCCCTACCTCCACAAGGCGGTTATGTCGGCTTATGAAAAACTCATACCCGCAGGCGTTACACCCTCCTATTTCCTCTACCTTACGGTCGATACCCACAAGGTAGATGTCAATGTCCACCCCCAAAAGACGGAGGTGAAGTTCAGCGAGGACTCGGAGATTTGGCAGATTGTAAGCGCGGCAGTCAGGGAGTCGCTCGCCAAGACGGGTGCTGTGCCCATGATGGACTTTGAAGATGAAGGAGAGGTGCAAATACCAGTACTCGACAGAGAGCATAGTAGGGCATTCAGCGAGCCACGTACAGCATTTAATCCTTTCTACAACCCCTTTGACGAGGAGAATTCCGGTAAGGAACAGAGAGTGCAAAGTGGTGGTAGTCGCTCGTTTGTTAGTGGCAATGTTGAGTCCTATCCTGCTTCGAGCGTGAGCCAAACCGAGAGAGAGTTTGAGAGTAGCATCGCCGACTTTATTGAGGGTTTCGAGGAGCCTCAGCAGGGCGAGTTGGAACTCTGCGCTGAGGAGTGTAACTACAAGGGAGCCTTGTTGCTTGGCGGAGGATACGCCGCAACGACACTCGGAGGCAGACTTGCTGTGGTTGATTTGGCAAGGGCACGCCAACTGGTGCTCTATAATCGTTATATGATGTTGCTCGATGGTGGCAACTCCGTGAGCCAGAGTCTGTTGTTTCCAGAGAGAATGGTCTTCTCGTGTGACGATGTGGAGATGCTCCGCGATAACGGAGAGTATTTTGCCGACTTTGGCTTTGAGTATACCATTGCCGACCAAAATAGCGTTGAGTTCTCGGCACTGCCTGCCGAACTGCCCATTGGCGAATTGGAAGATGTGGTCTACGATATGCTCGACTCGCTGCGCGATGGGGTAGATATGAGTCGCACGCGCCGCCGTGAGCGACTTGCTCTGATACTTTCGCGCACAAGAGGCGTGAAGGAACTCTCGCAAGAGGAGGTAGAGGCTCTCATGGTGTCGCTTTCGGAGATAAAATCTACACTCACTCCCGATGGCAGGGTGGTCGTCAGGGTGCTCGATGTGGCAGAAATAAAGAACTTATTGTTGTAGAAAACAAAGAGAATGATGGATAATAACGCATACTATCGTCCACAAATCAATATTCCTCCTGTTGTTAAGAACCTGCTGATTATAAATGTGTTGGTATTCTTAACACAGAACCTTCTTCCTGCCGGATTGGAGCAGTGGTTCTATAAGACCTTTGCGCTCAGTTTTCCCGTAGGGTTGAAGACTCTCTACCAGACGGTGTCCTATATGTTTATGCACGCCAACTTCACACACCTCTTCTTCAATATGTTTGCGCTGTGGATGTTTGGTAGGGTAATAGAGTATGACTTGGGCAGTAAACGATTTTTGACCTACTACCTTGTTTGCGGTGTGGGAGCCGCTGTTATTCAGTTGGGTGTCAATTATGCCGAGATTGCGAGCCTTGTGGCTCAGGGCTACACCCACCTGCCACGCTTTACGACAGTGGGTGCTTCGGGCGCAGTGTTCGGTCTGCTGCTGGCGTATGGTATGATCCACCCCAACAATGTTGTAATGCTGATGTTCCCTCCCATTGCACTGAAAGCCAAATGGTTTGTGGTGATTTATGGCGCACTGGAATTGATGGGTGGTGTTGCTTCGAGCGGCTCAAATGTGGCACATTTTGCCCACTTGGGAGGTATGCTCTTCGGTTTCTTCCTGCTCCGCTATTGGAAAAAAAGACACAAGATTTGGTACTAAGCCACACCTCCCCAATTACTCTTTACTCTTTCTTAACCCATGGCTCGTTACTCAGACTACTACCACGATGAAAACCGAAAGGTTGTACGCCAACGCCCCGAAGGTGGTGTGCGCAAAGCCTTGCTGTGGTTTGTGGATGTGGTGATGATTGTGATATCTGTTCTTGCGGCTGTGGCTCTGCTCGGAGGTGTTTTGGCAAGAGTTGTAAATCCCCAAACCACCCTACTGTTTGTCTTTACGGGGCTCTTCTATCAGATTACATACATTGTGAATATCGCTTGCGCTCTTTGGTGGATTGTTCGCTGGAAGAGGTGGTTCTCTCTTTCGGCAACGGTACTGCTTGTGGGCTTTGGCAATATTGGACTCTTCTATCGCTCGGATTTCAGGCAGAATGATACGACCTTTGCGCGTAGTCGTAACGACCTTGTTGTCGCCACCTACAATGTCTGCAACTTCAACGATGCCGACACCCAAGAGGGGGTTAGCAGTTTCCACCGCGTGGGAGAGTGGCTGAACGAGCAAGGTGTGCAGATTGCCTTCCTGCAAGAGGCTCATTTCTCTTCGAGCAAAACTTTTGCAGAATTTAAGCAGGGGCTCCGAAAGATGGGCTATGGTTTTTTCACTCACGCGCAGGTGGATAAGGAGGATGCTCAAACGGGTTCGGGATATGCGTTGTTTAGCACCTATCCGATTGTGCGACACGATGTTGTGTGTGAGTGTGGAAATAATGTGTGTGGCGTGTGGGCAGATGTGAAAGTTGCTCGCGATACACTGAGGGTGTTTAACCTTCATCTCCAATCTACGGGCATCACCCACTCGGATAGAAACGATACTCTTTCGCCTCAAATCATAGACGATACAATGGCGCGAGCAAAACTCTCGAAGGTGGTAACCAAGGTGTTAGACAACTACCTCCAAAGGGCAACTCAGGCAAAGAGTGTTGCTGAGGCTATCGAACAATCGCCCTATCCGGTGTTGGTGTGTGGCGACTTCAACGATACGCCCGTATCGTACACCTACGACCAGATAATCTCCGAGGGGCTCTTGGATGCCTATGTGGAACAAGGCAAGGGTGCCGAGTATACCTTCAAGGGGCTCTACAACCTCTTCCGTATCGACTATGTTCTCCCCTCTGAGGAGTATTTCGAGGTTAAACAATACCGTTCCTTCAACTTGGATTACTCCGACCACAAGGCAATAGTGGTTACGCTTACGCCAAAGGTTGAGGATTAAAAGTTGAAAGTTGAAAGTTGAAAGTTGAAAGTTAAAGAGCGAGCGCAAAAGTGCGCTCGCTCTTTTTAATTACTCTTTACTCATTACTAATTACTCTTTGCTCACTGCTCACACTCTTTCGGCAAAGTGTTTTACGAGCGAGGCGGCAATCTCGTTTTGAGGGAATTTGTGTGCCAGAGTGCGTGCTTTGCGGAACATCGAGTCGCAGAAGGTAGCATACTCCTTGCTCTCGGGATGGAGAGGTCGGTGGTTGCGAGCATCCGTTAGGCGTGCGAAGAGTTCGCCATCTGCCTCCACCTCGCGAGTCATACAATACTCCACAAATCGCTCCCAAACATAGTCTACGCCCGCTTTGGAGGGGTGGAGCATATCGTCGCCATAGTAGCGATAGTCGCGCAAGTCGTCAAGGAAAATCTCGTACGAGGGGAAGTAATCTGCGTTATCGTGAGCAGCCACAACCCTCTCAATGGCAAGTCTCAGGGTGGCTTTCGATATCATATTACCCTCCAATCCGTCGCCCAAATATCTCACAGGACTAAGCGTGAAGATGATATGTTTGCCTGCCGCCATTTCGACAATGGTTTCGAGCGATTTTACCACCTCTTCGATGGTCATTATTCGGTGCGAGAACTCTGTTGCGGGCATTCTGTGACAGTTTGCTACCGCTCTGCCTTTATGCTCATAAACCCTTGCTGTGCCGAGTGTTACTATGAGCCAATCGGCTTTGGCGAAAGCCTCGCGAGCATTTACGATGGATTGGTTTACATCCTCCAAAACCCTTTGGGGGTCGGGGTTGTCAAACGAGCCGTGGGTGTCGAGCGAAAACCACATATCGCCCCTACAATATAACTCCTCGCGCTCTATTTGGTGACCCTCTACAATTCGGCGTATACAACTACTCACCGAGAGCGGATTGTAGAGCACTCCAAGTGGGTTGCTGTGGTTTTGAACTCCTATGTGTTCCAAGCGTTTGGCAATCTCCTCGGCAAAGCAGGAACCTACCATAAAGACCCTCTGATGCTGGTCGATTTTGTGGCAGTTGGGATGGATTGTAATCTCTGTGCGTAATTTCATAGTCTTAGGCTTTTGTAGGCAAAGATAAAATAATTATCTTTGTTCTTATAAAAATAATGCAACAAAATGATACTTACTGCATACCCTAAAATCAACATTGGCTTGGACATCCTTACCCGCAGAGCGGATGGCTTTCACGATATAGATACCCTTATGGTGCCCGTGGAGGCGGTTTTGGACACTCTCGAAATTGAGCCCTCCGAGGGTGGAGGCTGCTCGCTTGCCATTGATGGTCTGGCGGTGGATTGCGCTGCCGATAGGAACCTTGTGGTTAAGGCGTGGATGCTTATGAGGGAGAGGTTTGGCGTTGGTGGAGTGAAGATGACCCTCTCGAAACATATCCCCTTTGGTGCGGGTTTGGGCGGGGGAAGTGCCGATGCCGCCGCTGCCATAAAGGGCATAAACGAGATTTTCTCGCTGGGTTTGAGTAGCGAACAGATGGTCGATATTGCCGCGCAATTGGGTAGCGACATCCCATTTTTTATCCACTCCAAGCCGATGTTTTGTCGCGGTAGGGGCGAGAAGATGACCCCTGCCGATATTGACCTCTCGGGGCTGTGGTGCGTTATCTCGAAACCCTCATTTGGCATCTCCACTGCCGAGGCATACGCAGGAGTTGTGCCCCATATCCCCTCGGTACCACTCGAAGAGCGCCTGAAACTACCACGCACCGAGTGGCAAAGGGAGATTGTAAACGACTTCGAGCACTCGTTGTTCGAGAAGTATACAGCCCTGCCCAACATTAAACACGAGATGATGCGCCAAGGAGCCGTATATGCTTCACTATCAGGCTCTGGCTCGGCAATGTTTGGACTCTTCGAGAGCCGCCCCACCTACTCGCCAATCTTCATGGGCGAGGAGGTTTTTGTGTGCAAACTCTAATCTACGGTCGCCCCTAAGGGCGGAAAATACCCACTGTGATAAACTTTCTTCTCTTTGGAGGGTTAAATATCATAGATATTTACTATCTTTACCCGATATTTCCCGAAGTAGTATGAAGAACCGACTCGTTTTATTGCTGACACTGCTGATGGTCGCCACATGTGCGAAGGGTGTAGAACGCCCTCGTTTGGTGGTTAATATTGTTGTGTCAGAGGCGCGTATGGTCGATTTGGAGAGATATGCGGAGGGTATGAAGGCGGGCGGTTTCGAGCGTCTGCTCTCGGGCAGGAGTTACCCATACGCTACCTACCCATTTGTACCCACAACACCTTCGGCTTTGGCAACTCTCTCTACGGGTGCCTCGCCTTCGGTAAGTGGCGTAGTGGGTGAGTGCTGGTGGAATAACAACAATGGCTCAAAGGTGCTGGTTGTTGCCGACAACCAATACTGCACATTCGATGCCGACCACCCCGAAAGCCGTGTGGCAAATACCAACCTCACACTCGAAACTTTGGGAGATGTTGTGGTGCGCGAGATTGAGGGAGCAAGGTCGGTGTCGGTGGCTGCCGATACCTCCTCGGCAATCATTCTTGGCGGGTTGGAACCTACGGAGGTGTGGTGGTTGGACTCTTTGAGTGGCAGGTGGACAACCTCCACAAAGTATAAAACCACGCTCCCACAGTGGGTGGCAAAATACAACGCCTCGGGATTTTGGCGCACGAGGATTGGTGAAGAGTGGGTACTCTCTCGTACCGATGGGGAGTACAAAAATGGCGAGGTGCATGTTGCGAAACCCTACGGCTACGAGCCTTCGCGCAAGGAGAAAAAGGTTCGTCCCAAACCTGCCGATGTTGTGGAGTTGCTCTACGCGCCGATATCCAACCAGATGGTGGCAGAGTTCGCCAAGGAGGCGATAATCTACAACCGCTTGGGACACGACAAGGCTACGGATATTTTGAATGTTTGTTTCGACTCGCCACGCCGCATTATTGCTCGCTATGGACTCTCCTCGCGCGAGGTGGAGGATATGTATTATAGGCTCGACGAGAACATTGCCGACCTTATGACTTTCGCTTCGGCACAGGCAGACGGCAGAGTTGTCTTTGTGTTGTCCACCGACGGGGGCGTAAGGGAGGTTGCCGACAATGGCAAGATTTTCAATACCTCGCAGGCTTGTTTCCTGATAAACAGTTTCCTTACAGCCAATTACGGCAAGGGGGATTGGGTGTTGGGTTACAACAATGGAGGTCTGTGGCTCAACCATACGCTTGCTTTTGCGAAGGGACTTGACATTGCATCCTTGCAACGACAAGTGGGTATATTCGCTCTTGGTTTGAGGGGTGTGTCGCACGCCATTACCGCCTCGGATATGATGGGCGGAGATGCAAAGGAGGGAGTTGTGGCTACCGTGCAAGAGGGCTTCTATCCCAAACGCTCGGCAGATGTGCAGTTTGTGCTGATGCCCGATTGGTGCGAGGTTGGTAGCGAGGAGATGAGCCCCAAAGTTTCACACTCGCTCCCCTATGTTCCCTACCGTAGGGCTGTGATTGCGCTGAGCGGAATGGATATTGAGAAGAGTAGGGTGGAAGAGAGGGTAGATGTACGCTCTTTGGTGGTTACGCTCTCGGAGATGATTGGGGTGGAGGTGCCACTGGGGGCAGAAGCACCACCTCTAAGATAGCGAGCACATATCGCACCGCATCTGCGGCACGATATGCACTCGCGGGAGGGGGAGTAACGGTATGGCGATACAGAGTATCGCATAAAAATTTTTGGGCGACTTTTTATAAAAAGTCGCGAAAGAAAAAAATGGAACAAAAAATAGACAAAATTCAGGAGGAGATTATTGCGGACTTCGAGATGTTTGACGATCCCGATGATAAATTGCAATATCTCATAGATATGGCGGAGGAGTGCAACGAGATAGACCCTCGTCACAAGACCGCGGAGTATCTGATTGACGGTTGTCAGTCGAGGGTGTGGATAGATGCCGAGTTGAGAGATGGTAAGGTCTATTTTTCGACCGATGCTGATGCCCTGATTGTTAAGGGTATTGCGGGATTGCTCACTCGTGCGCTGGGTGGTCGCACCCCCGAGGAGATACTCTCCACCGAGTTGTATTTTATTGACCGCATAGGTATCCGCTCTTACCTCTCGCCCACAAGGGCTAATGGCTTGGGCGAGATGCTGAACCAAATGAAGCGTTATGCGTTGGCTTTCTCGGTTAAACAATAAAACAGAGAGAAGATGACACCCGTAGAGATACAAAATGTTGAGAGCGAGATTATTGATACGCTCAAAAATATATACGACCCCGAGATACCAGTCAATATCTACGACCTTGGCTTGGTTTACGATGTGGATTATACGCCCGATAAGAAGGTGCATATCCGCATGACGCTGACGGCACCCAACTGCCCTATGGCGGACTTTTTGGTTGAAGAGGTGCATACGCAGGTTAGCAAAGTGAGGGGTGTTGAAGAGGTTGTTGTAGAGATTGTGTTCGACCCTCCATGGGATAAGAATATGATGAGCGAGGAGGCTTTGATGGAACTCGGTATGTTGTAGATAGTGTACGCTATGCAGAGCAGGGATTGTCAAGAGGTGCTGGCGACTCTCGACACATTGAGGAAGACGAAGATTGTTGAGATGTTGCTTGTCCAACGAGTGTTGCGTAAGAGTAGGCGTGTGTTGGAGATTTGGGAGGAGTGCGATAGGGATTGGAATCAGACCCTCCACATTATGACCGCTCATGCTATGGGTGCTCCGCGCAATTCAAGCCCCTTCGAGAAGTTGGCACAGAGGGTTTCATATATAACCTGCTTCAAAGAGCGCAACTCACTTCGCAATGTCGAGGCGTTGCTGTTGGGCACCTCGGGATTGCTCGGTGGCGAGTTCTATGACGACTACATTATGGAACTTCAAAGGGAGTATGACTACCTCGCGGCGAAACATAACCTCAGGAGTATGAACGCGGGTGCGTGGAATAGGTCGGGCAATTTTCCGGCAGGAAATCCCGTTCAGAGGATAGTCCAAATGGCGGCACTTGTGGCGAAATATGAGTTCTCGGTGGACTCGTTGTTGAAACTAAGGAGTGTCGAGGATGTTGAAAAGTTCTTTGCGGTGGTTGCGAGTGATTATTGGCAAAAACGCTTCAAGATAGATGGCAAGAGTGTTGGTAGGTGTGGACACCTCGGACGCGATAAGGTCAATGTGCTTGCCATAAATCTTGTGGTGCCTATGCAGTTTGCATACGCTGGGATTATGGGTCGCGAGGCACTCAAAGGTGCTGCTTTGGACCTGCTCGAAAAACTCCCTGCCGAGAAGAATAGGCTTGTGAGTCGCTGGACGGGCGTGGGTGTGCCAGCCTGCTCGGCATACGATAGCCAAGCACTCATCGAACTATCGCACTTGTGTGATGAGGGTCGATGCGAGGAGTGTCCGTTGGGCAAGATGCTCAAAAAAAGAGTAATGAGTAAAGAGTAGATAGTAATTTTAGAATTGAAAATTGAAAATTGTGGTGCAGGCTGCGCCTGCAAGTTATTATATTTCAACTTTCAACTCTCAACTAAAAGATCGTTAGACAAAAATTAAGATAATATGAGTGTAGTACAGTCGATTTTGAAGCTCTTTTTTGGTACTAAGAGCGATAAGGACAAAAAGGAAATTCAACCCTATGTTGATAGGATACTTGCGATCTATCCCACGATAGATGCGCTCTCGAATGACGAGTTGAGGGCTCGCTCTACCGCTTTGCGCGAGGGTATTGCAGAGTTTATTCGCCCCGAGGAGGAGCGCATTGCGGCTCTCAAAGTGGAGATAGAGGGCGATATTGCCATCGAGAAGAAGAGTGATATCTCGAAAGAGATAGAGGACCTTACGGAGAAGATTGACGAGAAAATCGAAAAAAGACTCGACGAGATTTTGCCCGAGGCGTTTGCTATTATGAAGTCTACGGCTCGCAGGTTTGCCGAGAACGACACGGTGGAGGTTACCGCCTCGCAGTTCGATAGGGACTTGGCTTCCGTCAGGGAGTTTGTGAGCATCGAGGGCGATAAGGCTGTTTGGAAGACCACATGGGCTGCCGGTGGCAACGAGATAAAGTGGGATATGGTCCACTACGATGTTCAGTTGTTCGGTGGCGTTGTTTTGCACAAAGGTAAGATTGCCGAGATGGCTACGGGTGAGGGTAAAACATTGGTGGCTACACTCCCCGTCTTCCTCAATGCGCTGGCAGGCAAGGGTGTGCATGTTGTGACCGTCAATGACTATCTGGCAAAGCGTGACTGCGAGTGGATGGGTCCTATGTACCAGTTCCACGGACTGTCGGTGGAGTGTATCGACAACTACCGCCCCAACTCGGCAGAGAGGCGTAAGGCTTACGAGGCGAATATTACCTTCGGTACCAACAACGAGTTTGGCTTCGACTACCTGAGGGATAATATGTCCATTCAGGCTAAGGAGCTCGTGCAGAAGAAACACCACTTCGCTATTGTCGATGAGGTGGACTCGGTGCTCATTGACGATGCGCGTACCCCTCTGATTATCTCTGGTCCCGTGCCCAAGGGTGACGACCAACTCTTCGATGAGTACCGCGATATTGTCGAGCGACTCTACAACTTGCAGCGCAACTACGCTGGCGAGTGCCTATTGAAGGCTCGTAAACTCATTGCTGAGGGTAAGACCGAGGAGGGTGGCGTGTGGCTCTTGCGCTCACATAAAGGTCTACCCAAGAATAAGAACCTTATTAAATTCCTATCGGAGCAGGGTATGAAGGTCTTGTTGCAGAAGACCGAGGCAATCTATATGGCAAACAAAAACGAGCGTATGCCTGAGATTACCGACGAACTCTTCTTTGTGATTGACGAGAAACTCAACTCCATAGAGATTACCGATAAGGGTCACGAGTTGTTAGCCAAGTCGGTTGGCGATGACCACTTCTTCATTCTGCCCGATATTGGCTCGGAGGTTGCTGCGCTCGAAAAGAGCGATATGAGCCCCGAGGAGAAGGCTCAGAAGAAGGACTCTATCCTTGCAGACTACGCCATCAAGAGCGAGAGGGTACACACCGTAAACCAGTTGCTGAAAGCATACAGCATGTTCGAGAAGGATGTGGAGTATGTGCTGATGGATGGTAAGGTGAAGATTGTCGATGAACAGACGGGTCGTATCATGGAGGGTCGCCGCTACTCCGATGGCTTGCACCAAGCAATCGAGGCTAAGGAGAGGGTGAAAGTTGAGGCTGCAACACAGACCTTTGCGACCATCACCTTGCAGAACTACTTCCGTATGTACCACAAACTCGCAGGTATGACCGGTACGGCAGAGACAGAGGCAAGCGAGTTTTGGAGTATCTATAAACTCGATGTTGTGGTTATCCCCACCAACCGCCCCATCGCGCGTCAGGATATGGAGGACCTTGTCTATAAGACCAAGAGGGAGAAATATAACGCCGTTGTAGACGAGATTGCAAGGCTTGTGAAGGAGGGTCGCCCCGTACTTGTGGGTACCACTTCGGTGGAGGTGTCGGAACTTCTGAGCCGCATCTTGAAGATTCGCCACATACCCCACAATGTCCTCAATGCTAAACAGCACGCCTTGGAGGCACAGGTTGTTGCCGAGGCTGGTAGGGCAGGTCAGGTGACCATCGCTACCAACATGGCAGGTCGTGGTACCGATATTAAACTCTCGCCCGAGGTTAAGGCTGCGGGTGGTCTGGCGATTGTGGGTACGGAGCGTCACGAGAGCCGCCGTGTGGACCGTCAGTTGCGTGGTCGCTCGGGTCGTCAGGGTGACCCCGGTTCTTCGCAGTTCTTTGTGTCGTTGGAGGACGACTTGATGCGTCTGTTCGGTAGCGACCGCATCGCTGCCATGATGGATAGGATGGGTATCGAAGAGGGCGAGGTTATCCAAGCAGGTATGATGACCAAGGCTATCGAGAGGGCGCAGAAGAAGGTCGAGGAGAACAACTTCGGCATCCGTAAACGCCTCTTGGAGTACGACGATGTGATGAACAAGCAGCGTACCGCCATCTACACCATGCGTCGCCATGCACTCTATGGCGAGGGCGTGGATATCGACCTCAATAATATGATTCTCTCCTTTGCCGACACCTTTGCGGCAAATATCAAAGGCGCATCGTTTGAGGAGATGTCCTACGAACTTATCCGACAGGTGGCTATCCAGCCCACCTTCGATGAGGCTACCTACGACAAGGCAAACACCTCCGAATTAGCGGATATGATTGTTGAGGATATTCGTGCTGCCTATGCTCGACGCGCACAAATTGTTGCTCAGACCGCAATGCCCGTCATCAAAAATCTTGTGGAGAGCAACCCCCAAGCCGAGAATATGTATGTGCCCATTACCAATGGTACGCTCGTATATAATGTGCTCGTAAACCTCAAAAAGTGCGTGGAGAACGATGGTGCCGAGATCTATAAGATGTTTACCAAACTCGCAATGCTTACTACCATTGACGACAACTGGCGCGAACACCTCCGCGAGATGGACGACCTGAAACAGAGCGTTCAGAACGCTACCTACGAGCAGAAAGATCCTCTCTTGATTTATAAGGGCGAGAGTTACAACCTCTTTGAGAGTATGATTGACAAAATCAACTCGGAGGTTATCTCCATCCTGATGAAGGGCTTTATCCCCACCAAGGAGCAGGCCGAGAGTCGCCTTTCGCGTCGCAAGCAAGCACAAGATAAGGTAGATATCAACAAGTTGCAGGCTTCGCGTATGGCTGCGGCAGCGCAGGCTGGTCAGGGCGAGAAGAGCAAGCCTATGCCCGTGCATGTCGAGAAGAAGGTGCGCCCCAACGACCCCTGTCCCTGCGGCTCAGGCAAGAAGTACAAGCACTGCCACGGCGCGTAAAAACGATTTTCGCGGGTAAATTTTGCCCCGCACTGCGATAGGCGAGTCCGCAGTTTGCTAACGCAAATGAGGAACTCGCCTATCGCAGTGCGGGGCAAAAAGCACCCGCAAGATAGATTATTTTTAGATGATGCCCTGCTCCAACATAGCCTGAGCCACCTTCATGAAGCCTGCGATGTTAGCACCCTTAACATAGTCAACGGTACCATCAGCCTTCTCGCCGAAGCGTACGCACTGGTTGTGGATGCTCTCCATGATGAAGTGGAGTTTGTCATCAACCTCCTGTGCCGACCAGCTGAGGTGAGCAGCGTTCTGAGTCATCTCCAAGCCAGAGGTAGCAACGCCACCAGCGTTCACAGCCTTACCAGGTGCGAAGAGGATACCTGCGTTCTGGAAGGTAGCGATAGCCTCGGGGGTGCAACCCATGTTCGAAACCTCGCAGCAGCACCATGTACCGTTAGCCAAGAGTTCTTTTGCATCGTCACCGTTAAGCTCGTTCTGGAATGCGCAAGGAAGAGCGATGTCGCACTTCACGCTCCAAGCCTTCTTGCCAGCGGTGAATTTGGTAGCCTCGGGGAATTTGGTTGCCATATCCTCAACTTTGTTGCGGTTGGAAGCACGCATAACGAGCATATAGTCGATCATCTCCTTGGTGATACCTGCGGGAATCTCGCAAACACCGTCGGGACCCGAGATAGCAAC
The DNA here is from genome assembly GCA_045591965.1 of Tidjanibacter sp. Classification (GTDB taxonomy): domain Bacteria; phylum Bacteroidota; class Bacteroidia; order Bacteroidales; family Rikenellaceae; genus Tidjanibacter. Next base: position 18,095 of record JAZNTX010000003.1, read on the forward strand.
AACTTTACCACCGAGTTCGGTAGCCTTTGTTGCAGCACCCCACGCTACATTACCAAAGCCCGAGATAGCGATAGTCTTACCCTCGATGCTCTTGCCGGCTTTTGCCAAAACATGCTCAGTGAAGTAGAGAGCACCAAAACCGGTAGCCTCAGGACGGAGGATAGAACCACCCCAGTTCTGACCTTTACCAGTGAGGACACCTACATTATACTCGCGAGCGAGTTTGGTGTACATACCGAAGAGGTAGCCAATCTCACGACCACCAACGCCTACATCACCTGCGGGAACATCGGTGTCGCTGCCAATGTTGTGCCACAATTCGAGCATAAATGCTTGGCAGAAACGCATAATCTCAGCGTCCGATTTGCCAACGGGGTCGAAATCCGAACCACCTTTACCACCACCCATAGGAAGAGTAGTAAGAGCGTTTTTGAAGGTCTGCTCAAAGCCGAGGAACTTCAACATTGAGGGGTTCACTGCTTTGTGGAAACGAAGACCGCCTTTGTAGGGACCGATAGCTGCGTTGAACTGCACGCGGTAGCCGAGGTTGGTCTGTACCTCACCTTTGTCGTCAACCCAAGTTACGCGGAAGGTGAAGATACGGTCGGGCTCAACCATACGCTCAACGATTTTTGCTTTCTCAAATTCGGGGTGCTGGTTGTAAACCTCCTCGATAGATTCGAGCACCTCTTTAACTGCCTGCAAATACTCGTTCTCGCCGGGGTGCTTACGCTCCAACTCAGCCATCAAATTCTGAACATTCATAACTGAATAAGTTTTAAGTTTGTAATTGTGTTATTAGGTTTTGAAAAACTTTCTCTCTTTATTGTGCTTTTTGCACCCCCAAAAATAGTTATTTTTCTTCTAATTAGTCATCTTTCCGAGAAAAATAGTCGTTATTTTTTTACAAATCATTATCTTTGGAGTGAAAATTATCGTTTCGACAAAAAACTAAATAGATACAAATAACCTAAAATCCTTTTTCAAAAACTATGGAAAACCTAAAAGTTACCCCCTTTACGAAGTATCACATTGCCGCAGGTGCCAAGATGGCTCCCTTTGCAGGCTTTAATATGCCTATTGAATTTACAGGCATCAACGCCGAGCACCTCTGGGTGAGGGAGGCTGTGGGTGTCTTCGATGTTAGCCACATGGGTGAGTTGTGGGTTAAAGGTCCCAAAGCCACCGCACTCTTGCAGCGCATCACAACCAACAATGTAGCAGCCCTTACCGATGGTAAGGTGCAGTACACCTGTTTCCCCAACGGCAAAGGTGGTATTGTAGACGACTTCCTGCTGTATCGCTTCAATGAGGAGTGCTACTTGCTTGCTATCAACGCTGCCAACATCGACAAAGATTGGGCTTTTGTTTGCGAGCAGGGTAAGGCATTTGGTATGGAGGCTGGTAAGGAACTCTTCAACGCCTCGGACGACACCGCTCAGTTGGCAATTCAGGGTCCTTTGGCTATGAAACTTGTGCAGAAGATGTGTGATGAGCCCGTTGAGGATATGGTTTACTACACCTTCAAAACCCTCAAAGTGGGAGGTTGTGAGGCAATCCTCTCGACTACTGGCTACACTGGTTCGGGCGGTTGTGAGGTTTATATCAAGGCTGAGGACGCAGACAAACTCTGGGCTGAGTTGTGGAAGGCTGGCGAGGAGTTCGGCTTGAAGAATATCGGTCTTGGCGCACGCGATACCTTGCGCTTGGAGAAGGGTTTCTGCCTCTACGGTCACGAGATTAATGACGAGATTTCGCCTATCGAGGCAGGTCTTGGCTGGATTACCAAGTTTGTGGATGGCAAGGACTTCCTCGACCGCGAGTATATGGAGAGCCTCAAAGCGGGTGGTCTGAAACGCAAACTCGTGGGCTTGAAACTTATCGACCGCGGTGTTCCCCGTGCAGGCTACCAGATTGGCGACGCTGAGGGTAACCCCATTGGCGAGATGGTGTCGGGTACTATGTCGCCCTGCTTGAAGGTCGGCATCGGCACCGGCTATGTGCCTAAGGAGTACGCTGTTGTAGGCAACATCCTCACCGTTATTGTACGCGATAGGGCTTTGAAGGCGGAGGTTGTTAAGTTGCCATTTTTATAGTCTAACAACTAATAACTAATATTCCCCTCTTTATGGGTATTAAAAAAGATACCCGTGAAGAGGGGTTTGTTTTTCCTGTTCTTCCTGTTCTTCTTGTAGGAGTAACATGGGTAACATGGGTAACATGGGTAACAGGGGTAACAGGGAACTCCGCTTATCGCAGTGCAACACAGCGGTCGCCCGCTATACGCAAAAAGGGGAAGACATCTCGTCTGCCCCTTTCATCAGGTTAGGTTAGTTAGGTTAATGAGGTACGGGAAGAATGTCCCGTAAAACATCACCGCAAAAGTACGGCAAGAAAATGTAAAAACAAAATTTTTGTCATTAAATCTCGCTGTTTTTTAATAATTCACAAAATTTAGACCTCTATTACTTAAAAGTTACTAAATATTCTTCTAAACTAATGCCGAGTTATTAAAATTACTTAATAATGTTGTAGCTGTTTTGTCGAATTGCTACTTGTGGCAAGATGGGCAGAGGTTAGGTGTGCTGGGGGGAGAGAGAATTTTTGGAGACGATATTGTGCGGGTGTTACTCCGTAGTTTGCCTTGAAGAGTCGAATCATGTGGGAAGGGGTGGCGAAACCGCAATTGTGTGAGATGTTTTTGATAGGTTCGTCGGTATGTCGTAGCGCAAGGCACACAGCCTTCATACGCTGAGCCATAAACCATTGGTGTGGCGAACACCCGTAGTGTCGCTTGAATGTTATTTTGAAGGTCGAGGGGCACATGCCACACTTTTGGGCAAGTTCTGGGATTGTTATGTTTTTGAAGATGTTGGACTGTATGTGGTCTTGAAAGAGGGATGTATGTTGTGTTGCTATTTGTTGGATGTAGTTGGCGACAAGTGACAATGGTTGGTGGAAAATCAGGTAGACCAACTCGTGGATTTTGATAAATTCCATCCTCTTCGAGAGCCCAACAACACCTTTTGCAAGATATTTTCTAAGCCCTTTGTAGTAGGTTGTGAGTATCGCCGAGGCTGGCTGATGGGCGTATGATGCCGAGGATATATTGGGGTGTGGTAGCAGCGTGTTATTGTCCAATTCGAGGTTGCGTAGTATGGAGCCAAGGGAGCCGTTGTGGAGTCGAATGATAATATCCTCGCAAGGGTGGTTATCCTCCGAGTAGTACTCTATGGTGTGACATCCCGCACCGAGAACATAAATCTCATTCTTTTGTATGACCTGCCACCCTTCGTTGTAGATACGGAGTGTGCCATGTAGGAGATATCCTATGGTGTGGCTAAGGAGCCTGATTTGCTCCACACCATTGTTGCTGTGAACAAGATGCTCTATTGCTCGTTCTGGGGTCGGTAGTTTGCTATTGTGGGTTGTCATGATATGCAAAGGTAGATAGACCTTGACGGCAAGACACAATATGTTGAGCGTTGGTTTTTAACATCTTGCCAACACAACAAATTACCACCTATGGGTTGAAAGAAAATGCTTGAATTGGGGGTTAGAAGAGGGGAAGTATGGCTGTTGTGAGCGACAACACAACCACCGCAACATATATAATGGTGCTTGCAACCCCTTTGCGCCTTACGAAGAAGGTGTGGATGAGTGGCACCGATGCATAACCCATAATTGGAATAGCCACCAATGGTTCGGAGCCATAAAACAGCATAAAGAGTCCCACAAGATAGAGCACCATAAAATAGATGTGCCCCTTGCGAGCCCTAAGACGCATAGAGGAGAAACCCTCCACAAAGACCACCATACTCGACAGTGTTAGTAGCACAAGTACCCCCAAGAGTAGTGTCGCCCCCCAGCCACCTACACTCTCGAAGAGTAGGGCAATGTTGGGAGTGTGAATGGGTGTTATGGAACTGCTCCACTCTCTCAGAAGCCACAACGGCTCCTCGCCCGCCATCCACCAGCAAAACGACGCGGGTAGTAGAGGTAGTAGTGCCATTATTACGCCTGCAACCATCTCGCGGGGCGAGCGTTGCCAAATGAGCCATTGGAGGGGGAGTAGCAGGAGCAGGTAGACCAAGTCTGGGAGTATGAGTGTTGCCAGACCCGTCCAAAACGATGCTCTCATAATCTCGCTAAAACGCTCCGTGCGTTTGAAACTCATAATCATCAAGTCGGTGGCGTGTACTACCATAAGTAGTGACAGTGCAATGGCGGGAGAGTTTGTGGGGTACACAACACCGCACACTCCAACGACAAAGAGCACCATCGGCACAAACGATTTGATGACCGAGAGTGAGTAGCGCGAGATGATACGCGTGATGATTACCGAGGCTACAACCACCGAGAGAAGCACTATCGCCACACCTCCTCCATACCCCGCCGAGGCATCTATCCACTCTCCAAGAGGCGATAGTAACCCCTCGACGCTCTCGGCGGTGTAGGGTGCGCGGATGGCACGCAGGGTCTGCGCCACAAGGAGTGCCGCAAAGGTAAAGAGTAGGGTAGGGATTGGTTGTTTGAGTATGTCGGTCTGTTGTCTTTGCATCGCACTACAAATATAGCGTTTTGTGGCGGGAAAACTCACAAAAAAGTATTATTTTTGTAGCACTATGCTCGAAAATTCCTATAAGAAAGAGTGCATCGAGGCGGGGTGTGACGAGGCCGGCAGGGGGTGCCTTGCGGGTCCTGTCTTTGCGGCGGCGGTTATTCTGCCTCCCGACTACTACCACCCATTGCTCAACGACTCCAAGCAGATGACCGCCCGACAGAGGCTCCAAGTGCGCGACCATATTATCGAGAATGCTGTGGCGTGGGCTGTGGCGGAGGTTAGTGCCGAGGAGATTGACCAGATGAATATCCTCAAAGCCTCCTTTGAGGCTATGCAGAGGGCTGTCGAGAGGCTCGCGGTACGCCCCGAGCACCTCTTGATTGACGGCAACCGTTTCTACCCGAGGCTCGATATTCCTTTCCGCTGCGAGGTGAAGGGCGACGGCAGGTTTGCCAACATTGCCGCCGCATCGGTCCTTGCCAAGACCTTCCGCGATGAGTATATGGCTCGTATTGGCGAGGAGTTTCCGATGTATGGCTGGGCGCAAAATGCGGGCTACCCCACCAAGGCTCACCGTGAGGCCATAGCACAATATGGCATCTCGCCCCACCATCGTCTTACCTTCATACACGACAAAGACCAGTTGTCGTTGTTCTAAACCGTCGACAGACAACCGTCCTAAGCCCCCAACCTCACAGGTATCTTTTTTAATACCCACGAGGTTGGGGGCTTCTTGTTTTTCTTGTTCTTCCTGTTTTTCTTGCAGGAATAACAGGAGTGACATGAAAAACAGGAGCAACAAGAGCGTGTTTGAGAGAAGAATTTTCGGGGAGAAATTTTTGTGCCAAAAGAAGGGGTGACTCCCAGTTTGCCGGTCGGTAGAGGTAAAAAATCACATAATGAGATGAATGCAAGGCATACAAGAAAGCGGGCTCCGCAGTTTACACGAGGTAAATGAGGAAGCCCGCTTATCGCAGAATAACGCAGCAGTCGCTCGTTATATGATTTTTTAGAAGAATTTGACGCGGTCGTCAGTAATCTCCGCACCCTCGGTCATAGCCTGATCGATGCGCTCGTTGAGGTAGTAGAGTTGGTACGAGTCGAGGCGTACTTTCTCATCCTCGGGTGTTACATTCTCGGCAGTGGTGCGACCATCAACCGAAAGAACATATACACCGTAGTTGCCAGTGATAGGATTAACGATTACACCCTCCTCAGCAGCAGCAATTGCGCCAACGAGTTTCATGTCGGGACCTACACCCACAACATTGTTTGCATTGCCCAGAAGAGCCTCAACCTCAACAACTTTGCCGTTCAATTTCTCAGCAACCTCGTCGATGGTAGCAACACCCTCAACCTGCTCTGCAACCCAAGCGGTCTTGGCTTCGTTGCGGAGAGCGTTGAGAACGCGATTTTTAACCTCCGAGAGGGGCATGTAACCATCTTTGCGGATTTTGGTAACCGATGCTACGACATAGTCGCCATCAATCTCCATTGCGCCCGACACCATACCCTCTTTGTTGTTGTAAGCCCAGCGTACAAGTTCGCGAGCATCCGAGAAACCGCTAACGGTACGATCGGTGTTGTGGATGCGTGCGTTGCGTTTTGCTACGCCGAGTTCCGAAGCAGCAGTTGCGAAGTCGCTATCCTTTGCGGCAGCGATGAACTTGTTAGCCTCGTTCGCCGCAGCCTGAATAGTTGCGTCACCAGCCACAACCTCGTAGGTGATGGTTGCCACCTGAGCCTTGCGAACGGCTTTCGAGCGGTAGGTGAGTTGTGCGATGTGGATACCGAACTGGCTCTCAACCTTCACAATCTGGTTGAGTTTTGCATTCAAAAGAGCATTGCTAAACTCGGGAACCATAACCTCGGGAGCAAATTTACCCAAGTCGCCACCCTTCTCTGCCGAGCCGTCGAGCGAGTATTTCTCTGCCAACTCTGCGAAGTTTTTGCTATTCTTGCGCAGAGCATTGTAGATGCTATCTGCCAACTCGTTCTGGTCAAACGAGAGGAGGATGTGGCGTGCGCCAATCTCGTCGGGCATATTGCGGATATCGGAGATGCGAGCCATGGTGTAGGTATTACCCTCCAATACGGGACCGTAGAGTTGACCCTTCTTGTTGCCAAAGGCGTAGGGTTTGTATTTAGCATCAATCTTCTCTGCCGAGTAGTATGCGTTATCCACAGCAGCGTGGCTATTGGCAGTTGCGAACTGCAAAGCGTTGTCGGCAGCCTTGAACTCCTTAGCGAGAGTCTCAACAGCCTCTTTTGCATCTGCAAAATCTACCTCCGAGGGCTCTACATTAAATACAGCATAAGCAACCTCGCGTACTGCTTTCTGGCGGAAGAGTTCTTTGTGCTTGTTGTAGTATTTCTTCACAGCGGCATCGGTAGGAGCCACGATGAGCGAATCGGCGATGGTGTAGTAGGGTTTAACCACTACCTTTGCATTCGAAGCGGTGTTGGCAGCCTTTACCGAGTTCTCAACCTCCAAGTTGTTAGCCACGAAACCTGCGCCAACGAGAGTGGTGAAGTTCGATACTAAACGCTGCTCGGCAGCCTTCTTCTTGATGTAGTTCCAGAGGTCGTAAGCCGTCTGGTTGCTCTCCACCTGAGCGAGGAAGTTGTGCAAAATCTCGGGGCTGTAAGTGCGAGTTGCGGGGTCGGAGAAGAAGGTGGTGATGATGGGCGAAAGGAAGCCACCCTGAATCATATCCACAACCTCTGCATCGGTAACCATAAGACCCATCTTCTCAAACGAGGGAGCGTAGGCGTTAGCCATGATAAGGTCGTTCCAAGCCTCGTTGTAGATTGCGTTGTACTGTGCGGTGTCGAATGCGCTGGTACCATAGAGAGCAGTGTAGATGTTCTTCACATACTCGGTTTGGTATGCATACTCTTGGTACTCAATGTTCTCGCCATTGATTTTACCGACGCGGTTAGCACGAGAAGTGAAGATGCTACCGCTGCTAAAAAGGTCGCCAAGCAAGAAGGCGACAAGACCAATGGCGATAACGATTGTTACGATAACGCCACCTTTGGTCCTCAAATCATTTAATGTTGCCATACTGTTGAGTTAAGTTTTATTGTTATTATTTATTTTGTTTCTTTTGCGCTTTCTACAAAATCAGCCTCAAATATAGTGTTTTTCTACGAAAGTAGAACTACAAAACCCTAACTTTTGCCAATTCTACCCTCGAAGAGGTAGATTTTAGAATTTTTATCTCTTTGCCTTCGCTCTCAATGACGGTCCCGACAGAGGGAATACCGCCATAGTGGTCGATGATATAGCCCGCCAGAGTGTCATACTCGCCCTCCTCGGAGAGTCCCAAGCCATAACGCTCGTTCAGGTAGCCTACCTCCAAGCGACACGAGAGAACCCACTGCTTATCTTTGAGTACCTTCTCAATCATCTCGGGCTCGTCGTGTTCGTCTTCAATCTCGCCCACAATCTCCTCCAAGACATCCTCCAAGGAGATGATGCCTGCTGTGCCGCCAAACTCGTCGATAACCACCGCCACGCTCTGCTTTGTGCGTATCATCTCGCCCATAAGTTTCTCCGTAACCATCGTTTCGGGCACATACCTCACGGGCATTAGTATATCTTTGATACTCTTAGGGTTGCGGAAGAGGCTCTTGGTTGTGACATAACCTATGATGTTGTCTATGCTCTCCTCCCACACAAACAATCGCGAGAAGGAGGTGTCAATAAAACGCTCCGTTAATTCCTCAATGCTGATGGTCGCCTCCACAGCCTCCACATCAACCCTCGGAACCATACAATCCCTAACCCTCAAGTCCGAGAAATCGAGAGCATTTTGGAAGATTTTTATCTCGTTATTCTGCACCTTTTCGCTCTCTGCGCTCTCGTCGATAAGGTTTTCGAGGTCTATCTTGCCGAAACTCTTGATATTGTGTTCCTCCTTAACTTTCAAGCCCACGAGCCTCAGAATACCAAAAGAGAGTGCCGTGGAGAGTTTTGCAATGGGGAACAATATTAGGTAGCACAGGTAGACAGGAAGAATAAGTGCCCTAAAAAAGGCATTGGGGCGCATCTTGAAGACGCTTTTGGGCGTAAATTCTCCCAAAAAGATAATGACAAGCGTCGAAATAATCGTTTCGATAACCACCGAGTCCTCCGCCATCGCAATACCCATCTTACCGGCAAGCAGGTGGATGAGTTTTGCCATAAACATAGAGTAGATAACCAACACGATGTTATTACCCACCAACATTGTGGTGATAAACTCCCCAGGTTTGGAGGCAAAACGCTCAATGATGCGTCCCACAACTCCTCCCCTCTTGCGGTCTATCTCCATACGCAAGCGGTTGGCACTCGTGAAGGCAATCTCCATACCCGAGAAAAAGGCGGAGAGTGTAACCGAGATAACCACTATGATTATGACACTCAAAAGACTCTGCATAACAAATCCTTTTTACAACTCCTCCTGAGAGGTGGACTCCGTCAATGGGAGTTTATTGGAGGGTTGGAGGCCTCCGCGCTCGCGCATCTTGGCGCCACGCTCCTGCATCTTGGCGTTGCGCTCCTGCATTTTGGCGTTGCGCTCCTGCATCTGTTTGGCACGCATCTCTGTGTTATGCTCCCCCTCCTCGTTTTTATTTCTCCTATTGTTGGGGCGAGTTTTACGCTCCTGCTCCTTGCGGCGGCGAGCCTCCTGCTCTTCGAGGTAACTATTGGGTTTAGGTTCCTCTTTCTGTTCCTCAACAACCTTGTTATTTTTGCTCTTGTCAGCCGATGGTTGTGGGTTTTCGCTCTGCGAAGTATCTACCCACATCCTGCCCTCGCTCTCGCGGAAGAGCCAATCATTAAATTCGGAGTCGGATTCAAAACCTTCGCCCACAAACTCGTCATCTCCATCGACAATTTTACAGTCCACATTGGAGTAGACCTTGTCGGTTTTCTGGTCCCAGAAGAGTTGTTGGGTGTAGAGTTTGCGACCATCGGAACTCTCGCCTACGACATTACCCCTCGTCTCCCACAGTTCTCTCTTCTCGTAGAAGATGGCGTAGTCTGCCCTCAACTTGGAGTTGTCATTACCGAGCGTATCGAAGGTTATGATGTTGATGCCACGGCGAAACTCCATGTAGGGGTCGCGAGCAAATTCGTAGCGTTCCATCAGCGGTGTCCAGAAGCGATACTCCTTCACTCCGTTCTTGGTGTAGACCATTGTGAGTGAGTCGCTCTGCTGGGTAATCATCGTCTGCAAATTGAACTCTTTGCTCTTCTTGTCGCCCGAGCACGAAAACAGCAAGATAGCACCTCCCACAAGAGATGCTACCATTGCCATCCTATATATTTGCCTTAAAGACACTATTTTATTGGTCTAACGGTGGTGTTACCCGATACCCAACCGCAGTTTACGGTATAAGCATCGCCCTCCTGCAAACCGCGGAAGAAGCAGTCTGCCTGTTTGGGGAAGTAGTTACGATAAGTGTTGAGAAGAGTGTTGCAAACCTCCTGCTGAGCCTCGTTACCCTCAGCCAAAGCGCGAGCCTTAGACACGAGGTCGGAAGCCAACCAGAATACGGTCTGTTTGTCGAAGCCCTCGCAAGTTGAGCCATCAATGTAAGCCTGAGCAAGGCAGAGGTATGCCGAAGCATTCTCGGCGTTGAACTCGATAGCCTTCTTAGCCCACTGTGCTGCCTCCTTAGAAGCACCAGCCGAAAGTTCGGTGTTGGAGATTTGGATGCAGAGGTTTGCCTTCATTACGGGGTCGCTCTCTACCTCTACTGCTGCGCGGAGGTACTCCAAAGCCTTAGCGTAGTTCTTGTTAGCCTCGAAAGCACGGCTCAGAAGTTGAGCGGTGAGGGTTGAGGGGCTCTGTGCATAGTATTTCTCACCAACCGAGAGGAAGAACTCGCTCTGGCAGTTGTTACGAGCCATAAGTTTGAAAGCCTTCTCAATTTGAGTAGCATCGTCGGGATTCTTAGCGAGCCTGTCGCCAAAGATGGTTTCGAGGTTCTGGCAGTCAGCAGCACCCGAAGAGATAAGAAGTGCATCGAAAGTGGTCTTAGCCTCAGCGTCATCAACCAAGTCCATCTTCGAAGCCATAAACTCATACTCGCTCATGAAGTGGTCGGTCTCGACATTCAATGCGTTGTACTCCTCAACGAGTACGGTGAAGTACTGGTTGATGAAAGTTGCGTCTACCTCGGGATCTTTCTCGATAGCCGTACGGAAGAGTTCGAGCATACCCTGCTTATCCTCCGAGCGGGATTTGTAGTAATCTTTTGCTTTGTTCTTCAAGATGTAAACCTCGCCATACTTCTCATCGTCAGCAAAAGCAGCAAGGCGCAAATCCCAAAGGTTCATAAGCGACTCGATGTGACCCACTTTCTCGTCCATACTCTTCGAGCGAGCGATTTTGCTGCGGTAGATGTTTGCACCGTTGGAGTAGATACTACTACGCGCCTTGGGGCAGTTCTGAATCAAAGTGTTCATATACTCCAAAGCCTTGTCGTAATCCTTGTTGTTGTAAGCATCGGTAAAGAAGTTGAAGATGCGAACATTCTCCTCCCTCTGGGCAGCATCTGCGTTCTCGCCCCACTCAGGACCGAAAGTTGTTGCAGGTTTCTGCTCCTCAACTACGCCGTTCTTTGCAGCAGCAGCCTTCTGTGCAGCAATAATTTTGGCGATTTTTGCCTCCTCTGCAAGGCGAGCCTTCTCGGCCTTCTCGGCAGCCTTACGAGCCTTTTCAGCCTCTTTTGCCGCCTTCTTCTCTGCTTTCTCGCGAGCCTTGCGCTCTTCGGGAGTCTCCTCAATCTGCTCCGACTGCTGAGTCTGAGCCAAAACCTTTGTGGTGTTCATAGTGCCTGCTGCAACCAGCGAAAGCACAACCATCGATTTGATTACGATCTTTTTCATTTGTGTTAGGTATTCTTTATTGTTTGTGTTGTATTGTTTTTGTCTAATGTCAAAAGTCTAACGACTTCTTTGAGTTGAAAGTTGAGAGTTGAAAGTTAAGGTGCGCCTTTGGCTCAGTTTTAATAAACTTGCAGGCAGAGCCTGCACCAAAATTTTCAATTCTCAATTTTCAATTTCCCCACGAGTGGGTTTTGTGAGGTGATTTTTGTGCCAAACAAATGAGCAAGTCCGCAGTTTACTAAGGGTAAATGAGGAACTTGCGATATGCAGTTTGGTGCAAAAAGCACCCACAAGGCACGCTCGCTAATCGTACTTGGCTTTTACAAACCAATAATCCTCCCCGAATAGACTAAATCCGATGGTAAATTTCAGATAGTTCTCCTTGGAGAGCCCCGCCTTGGTAGTACCTCTTTGTCCGACCTCCAAGCCAAGGTTTATGTTCGACAAACCTGTCATACGCAGGGGGATACCCACGCCAAAGGTAAGTGCCACATCATCGAAGGGTTGGTTGTTCAGCACCATATAGTACTGGCTCCAACGCACACCTGCACGATAGGTAAAGCGGTTGAAGGCGTTGCGCACATCACCAGGGTTGGGGGTGTACTGACCGCCCACGCGCACAGTGTTGGTGTTGCGGAACGAGAGATTGTCTGTAACATCCTGACTATTGCGCGAGCCCCAGTCGGCAAACTCATAGTCGGCACCGAGGCTATACTTGGGAGCGTGATAGAAGACGCCAACGGCATACATCGAGGGCATCGAGAAGGTTGAGGGGTATGTTTTATTCTCGGCATACTCACCGGGGAGCAACAGACTATTGACGGGAACGCTGCGAACAACCTCGCCATTAATCTTACCTCCCAACTGATATGTTGCGCCAATGGTCATCACTCGCTCCTGATTAGCCAGCACCGTCCACTGCAAGCCGAAGCGTGCATGGAAACTATTTATTCTCTCCACCTCCGTGCCGTTGAGCGAGTAGTAGTTGCCGTTTCCAGTGATAGAGGTGGGCTGAGCCGAGAAGTTGCGCTCTATACTACCATGCAGGTAGATAAGGTCGGCACCGAGCGAGAAGTTCTTGAAGAGTTCGTATCCCACACCCGCCTTAAATTGGGTTACATCGCCAGAGCCCGAGTAGGCATAGAACATCTGACCGATATTCCCAAGCACTTCGGGATTGTTGTCGTAGTAGTTCACATTGTAGCCTACCGAACTAAGGGGCATAACGCTCACAGCCGCGCCCAAGTGCTTACCCAAGGGGAACGACATTGAGATATCGCGGATGTTGAAGGTGTTGAACGATGTTTTGGCTTCGGTTGTGTGTGCGTAGAAGTTCTGACCCTCCATATCGAAGTTCGAGAGGAAAGAGTTATTCCTCACTGAACTATAAGATGCAGGGTTGAGCGTGTTGATGTAGAGGTAGTTGCGGAAACCAATACCTGCGCCACCCATAGCCCTCAGCACGGCATTGCCTTCGGTATGAATATCGCCAATGCCATAGAATGTGTAGGGCGAGTAGGTGTTAAGGCTGCTACTCTGCGCCACAAGGTTGGTTGTGCCACACAGCACAGCCGCCATCAAAACCACTATCTTATCTCTCAATTTCATTCTCTTTTTCTCTACGCTTAAATTCCGCTCATAGACATAGTCTATGATACATTCTGCAAATATCGTATTTTTTAATTGTTTTTCAAATTATTTTGCTCCTCTGTGCAATATTTTTTACTTTTTGGGCAGTGTGGCAGACTGCGGTATCTCTATTTTTCGCTCTGCAAAGCCGCCGCAAGGCTATCAAGCACCCTACAACCCTCTGCAATAGAGTCTACATTTCTAACGGTCATATAGACCCTATTGTTGTTCTGTTTGAGAACAAATTTATCTGCGTGCGAGGCGATGTAGCGCAATATGCCACCAAAAATGGCACTCTTGTAGTAAAGACTCCTGCCATCGGAGGGGAACCACAGCAACATCAATCCATTTTTGACCTTCGCACGCTCAATGCCGAGAGCCACAGCCCTCCAACGGAGGCGGACAATATCCACGAGCGTTTGTGCTTGGGGCGGTAGTTTACCGAAGCGGTCTATGATTTCTGCAACGAAACGCTCCATGTCCTCCTCGCGCTCAATGCCGTCAAGACGGCGATAGAGTTGTAACTTTTCGCTCGCATCGCCAATATAGCGGTCGGGGAGCAATGCCACTTGGTCGGTATCGACCTGACAATCCGTAACATAGCGCATGGTGTCGGGAAGTGTCATCTCTTCGTGTTCGCTATCCAAGATATCCTCCAATCCCTCGGTGCCCTCTGTGCGCAGTTCGGTAATAGCCTCGTTGAGGATTTTTTGATAGGTCTCAAAGCCCATATCGGCGATAAAGCCGCTCTGTTCGGCACCCAAAAGGTTGCCCGCTCCGCGGATATCCAAATCCTGCATGGCGATATTGAAACCCGACCCCAAATCCGAGAACTCCTCAATAGCCCTCAGTCTGCGCCTTGCGTCGCTCGTCAGCAGTTCGTCGGGTGGCGATAACAGGTAGCAAAAACTCTTCCTATCGCTCCTGCCAACCCTGCCTCGCAACTGGTGCAACTCGCTGAGTCCAAAGCGGTGAGCATTGTTAATGATAATCGTATTGGCATTGGGAATATCTATGCCATTCTCAATGATTGTTGTCGCTACCAATACATCATACTCCCCATAGATGAAGTCCATAATCAGCCTTTCGAGTTGCGGTGCGGGCATCTGCCCGTGACCGACCACAACCCTTGCCGTTGGGCGCAATCTCCTCACAAGTGCAGCAAAGCGGTCTATATCCTCCACCTTGTTGTGCAGGAAGTAGACCTGACCGCCCCTATTGAGTTCAAAGTCGAGAGCCTCTTTTATGATACCCTCGTCGAAGGTATGGCTTTCGGTAACAATCGGTTGTCGGTTGGGTGGGGGAGTGGATATGATGGACAAATCCCTTGCTCCCATAAGCGAGAATTGGAGTGTTCGGGGAATGGGTGTAGCCGTTAGTGTTAGGGTATCCACACCCACGCTAAGTTGCCTAAGTTTCTCCTTTGCTGCAACACCAAATTTCTGCTCCTCGTCAATAATCAGCAATCCCAAGTCCTTGAACTTAACCTCCTTGCCAAGGAGTTTGTGGGTGCCGACAATGACATCTATTTTACCCTCCGCGAGGTCTGCCAAAATCTGTTTTGTATCTTTCGCAGAGCGTGTGCGCGAGAGGTAATCGACCCTTACAGGCAGCCCCCTCATGCGCTCCGCAAAAGTGCGGTAGTGTTGCAACGAGAGGATGGTTGTAGGCACCAGAACTGCCACCTGCTTACTATCGCACGCCGCCTTGAATGCCGCCCTGATGGCAACCTCCGTCTTACCAAAGCCCACATCGCCACACACAAGCCTATCCATAGGCTCTCTCGACTCCATATCTGCCTTGATGAGTTCGATGGCCTTCTGTTGGTCGGGGGTCTCCTCCCATTGGAACGAACTCTCCATCTCGTATTGGAGGTAACTATCGGGCGAGAAGGCATAACCTCCGCTTGCCTTCCTCTCGGCATAGAGTTTTATGAGTGAGCGTGCGATATCCTTAACCGCCTTTTTGGTCGCCTCCTTAACCCTCTGCCAAGCCCCCGCACCGAGGCGGTAGATGCGTGGCGGAGTGTCGCTATCCTTACTCTTATAGCGCGATATGCGGTGGAGCGAATGTACACCCACAAGCAACACATCGCCCTCCTTATAGACAATCTTGACCGACTCCTGCTCTTTGCCGTTCTCAACCGAGCGCACCAAGCCGCCAAACTGACCCACACCATGGTCTATATGCACCACATAGTCGCCAATTTTCAGGCGGTTGAGTTCGGCAATCGTAAGGCTCTCTTTGTGGTCAATCTCTCCACGCAGCGAGTAGCGGTGGTAGCGGTCGAAGATTTGGTGGTCGGTGTAGAGGCTTACCCTCAGAGTTCTATCCGTAAAACCCTCGTGGAGAGTTGTTTTCAGTGGCACAAAAGGTGCCTTGCGGCGTGTCGCTGCAAGGAGGTTTTCGAGCCTCTCGCTCTGTGCCCTATTCTCCGAGAGAAAGTAGGTGGTATAGCCCTGCCCCGCCCTCGCCTCGATATCGTCAGCGAGCATATCGTATCGGCGGTTGAAGGAGGCTTGTGGCAGTGTGTTGAACGCCACCTGAGCCTCAGCCACACGCTTGGGACTCGCCTTACGGAGTACCATTCGACACCCCTCGGTATCTGCCAAAAAAGCCTTTGCCGAGGTTACCCTCTGTGCATCTTCGGCGGGCGAGTCACTCTCGGCAAGTAGTTTGATTCTCTCGTCATCGAGCCTCGAAAGTGTGTGGTCGAGGTTCTCCATCCACCACACCACATCGCCGGCATAATTTGCCACCGATACCTTCGTGCTGCTCTCAAAATTTTTCAGATTGGGGAGTATTCTCACGCTCTGCAAACGCTCCGTAGAGAGTTGCGAGGAGAGTTCAAAGCGACGAAGGCTCTCCACCTCATCGCCAAAGAAATCCAGTCGAAATGGCTTATTCTCCGAGTAGGAGAAGATGTCAAATATACCACCTCGCATTGAGTACTGCCCAGGCTCGTGGACAAAATCTACCCTCTCGAAGCCCATCTCCTCAACCCTCTTTTGCAGGCTCTCCATAGCCATACGCTCGCCCACCGCAATCTCCAAAGCCACCGTACCGACACTCTCTGCCGATACTACATTCTCGAAGATTGCCTCGGGGTAGGTGCAGACCACAAGCAGTTCATCCCCTCCGCCATTACGCATCGCCTCCAAAGCCGCTGTGCGCTGAACGACACCCGAAGCATCCTCGCCACCATAGCGTATGGAGCGTTTGTAACTCGAAGGTAGGAACAGCACCCTATCGGGCTCCAAAAGCGAGTACAGGTCGCCCGTAAGGTATGCAGCCGCATCCCTATCATCGGCAACACATATATGCACACCCTTGCACTTGCTGGCCGTTGCGGCAAAATAGAGAGCAAAAGCCGAACCTGCCAGAGAGGTAATCTCTGTCACGGTTCGGCTCTCAATTCGCTCCACCAACTCCCGAGCGGCAGCGGTGCGCGATGCACGCTGAACAATATCCCGTATGGAAGTGTTTTCGCTTTTCAATTGGTATATTCGTCAATTATTTCAACTCTTGACGCTTTTTGTCCACCATCTTGAACTCCACAATACCCATCGACTGATCCACCAAGAGTTTGATGCGACACAGGTAGCGGCGGCACCACTTACGCCTAATGCTCCACAATCCGCCCTTTTTGAGATAGGCTGCCAAGATGGGATTTACGACAATCCTCAGGCGGCGTTTGCGTTTCTCAATGGCGTAGTATGCAATCTGGTTCTCAATCTGCTTGTCGATGAGAATAGAGGGTAAAATTTTACCCGTACCGCCACAAGTTGGGCAGGTCTCCTCCGCCTTGCTGATAGCCTCGGGGCGTACCCTCTGACGAGTAATCTGCATCAGACCGAACTTCGTCAGGGGTAGGATGGTGTGTTTCGCCTTGTCGGTTGCCATCAACTTCTGCATCTCCTCATAGAGTCTTTGGCGGTTTTCTGCCTTGTGGAGGTCTATGAAGTCAATAATCACAATACCGCCCATATCGCGCAAGCGCAACTGACGGGCGATTTCGGCTGCTGCCGAGAGGTTTACATCCATAGCCGTACTCTCTTGGTCGTCTGCCACCTTGGCGCGGTTGCCGCTATTGACATCAATAACATGCATTGCCTCGGTGTGCTCAATGATGAGGTAGGCACCCCTTTTGAGCGACACATACTTTGCAAAGAGAGATTTGATTTGTCGCGAGATATCAAAGTTATCAAAGATGGGCTGAGAACCCTTGTAGAGTTTGACAATTTTGAGTTTCTCGGGCGCGATGACGCTCACATACTCCCTAATCTCGTTGTAGATATCCTCGTCATTGACATGGATAGCATTGAACGAAGAGTTGAGCGAGTCGCGTATGATGGTGTTTGCCCTGCTCATCTCGCTGAGGAGTTGCTGGGGTGGCACCTTGGTCTTTATTCCTTCGAGGGCACTCTCCCAGCGTTTGATTAGAGAGAGGATATCTTGCTCAATATCAAGATCGCTCTTGCCTTGTGCTGCTGTGCGGATAATTACGCCGTAGTTCTTGGGTAATACCTTGTCACAGATGCGTTTGAGGCGTTTTTTCTCCTCGTTGGAACGGATTTTTTGGGATATGGATATTTTGTTTGTAAAGGGAATAAGTACTACATTGCGACCTGCGAGAGATATGTCCGAGGTAAGTCTTGGACCTTTGGTCGAGATTGCCTCCTTGGCAATCTGTACCATGATGGGCTGTCCGCCCGCAATATAATTCGCCAACTTGCCCGTCTTGCCGAGAGGTTGGTCGAGTTTCAGGCTCTCAATTCGCACGTTTTTCTTCTTTGTCGAGAGGTTCGCCACGAGTTTGTGCAGCGTGGTGAACTGCGGTCCGAGATCGAGGTAGTGAATGAAGGCATCCCTCTCGTGACCGATATTGACAAATGCGGCATTCAACCCGGGCATGATTTTGCGTACCTTGCCCAGATAGATGTCGCCCACCGCAAAGCCACTCTTACAGCTCTCCTTGTCCAACTCAACGAGTTGCTTATCCTCGGCAAGGGCTATGGTAACTTCGGTGGAGGTTGCGTTGATGATTAATTCTCTGTTCATAAATGTTTTTGAGTGCATTTTTCTGCCACTTGGGACAGAAGGGAAGTCACGAGGTGTTGGCGGCATCTGTGGAGTCGCATTTGACACACGGTGGTCGCTCCAACACCCTCACACAAACCCTTTTATGAAAAAATAAAGCCAAAAGCCCACAGGGGGCTTTTGTGCTCTATTTCTTCTATAAAAGGTACAACAACAAACTATTTTTTGTTGTGTTTGTGGCGATTTTTACGCAAGCGTTTTTTGCGTTTGTGGGTCGCCATTTTGGGACCTTTCCTCTTTTTACCGTTAGGCATAGTTCTTAATTTTTAGTTTGGTTTATAAAAATCTACTCCTTGTCTTATTTTACCTTGCTTGCGAAACTCTTAGCGGGTTTGAAAGCGGGGATGTTGTGTGCAGGAATAGTGATAGTAGTGCCTTTCGAGATGTTGCGAGCAACTTTCTGAGCACGCTCTTTGATGATGAAACTACCGAAACCCCTGAGGTAAACGGGCTCATTCTCGATCAAAGAACCTTTAACATTCTCCATGAAAGCCTCAACAACCTGCTGTACGAGTGCTTTCTCTACGCCGGTCTCTTTGGCGATGTTGTTTACGATATCTGCTTTGGTCATAACTTTATTTGTTTTTAATTAGTTTATGAAATTTTCTTCGTTTTGTACCTTTCGACTTGACCTCAGAACACACAAAGGATTCAAATCGGAGTGCAAATATACACTATTATTTAATTAATTTACAACTCAGTAGAGATTTTTTTGCAAAAAAACTTTTTCTACCCGCGTAAACCACCCTCTACACACCTTAGACAACTCCAACTATCGGATTGTCAAAAGACAATTATCGTGCCCCGTGGCACCCTCACGCCCCTGTCACTTAGAACTAAAATCTGTTTTATTATAAAATATAAGGTAAAAATTTTGTTATTCGCATAAAAAAATATATTTTTGGAGGAGAAATTATGCTCATTTCTAAGAGTGATTTTCTCATCACACAATGAGAAAATGCATCCAAATAAGCGTATATAGACACAAAACAAACAAATAAATAATTAACTATTAACTTTTTACATCCATGAAAAAACTTTTTGTAGTTCTTTTGGCTGCTATGCTGTGCCTCCCCGCCGTGGCGCAGGATTTGACACCAAAGAAGAATGCCCGCGGTAAATGGGGCTATGTAGACAGCAAAGACAACTGGCTCATCAAGGCAAAATATGAGTTTGCCGAGGAGTTTGCGGCAGATGGTCTTGCAAAGGTTAAAAATTCCAAAGGTAAATGGGGTTTTGTAAACAAGTCGGGTGACGAGGTTGTTCGTCTGAAATACGATTGGCTGGGCACATTCTCGCTCGATGGCATCTGCAAGGTACAAGAGAAAGATAAATATGGTCTTGTAAACCGCGAAGGTGATGTTATTGCCAAGGTAAAATATGACGAGATTGAGGAGTTCTCGGAGGCAGGCACCGCAGTTGTGCGCATCGAGGAGGACTACGGTATGATTAACAAAGAGGGTAAAGAGATTATCAAAGTCCGCTATCAGGATGTTACCGAATTCTCGGCAGACGGCTTGGCATGGATTAAGCAGAGCGACAAATGGGGTGTTATCAATCGCGAGGGCAAGACTGTTGCTAAGGTGAAATATGACGAGCCCGGTGTTTGGAGCGCAAATGGTACCGCCCACATCAAGGTCGATGGTTTGGTTGGTATCTTGGGTAAAAATGGTAAAGAGATTCACAAACCTCAGTACGAGAGCATTGGCGAATTCAACGAAGAGGGCTTGGCATGGAGCACCAAAGAGGGCTTGTATGGTCTTCTCAACAGCACTGGCAAGCGTCTTTCGGACAATAAGTACGACGAGGTTAGTGAGTGGAACGAGAGCGGTATCGCTTTGGTAAGGATTGCAACCAAATGGGGCTTTGTAAACAAATCGGGCAAAGAGGTTTTGGATGTTATTTATGACGAAATCGGTAGTTTCAACGATTTGGGTGTTGCAAAGGTTATGAACGAGGGCAAATATGGTCTTGTTCACATCTTGGGCAAAGTCCTTGCTCCTGTGAAATATAGCACCATTGGCGATTTTGCTGGTGGCTTTGCAAAAGTTAGCATCGATGGCAAATATGGTGTAATTGATGCCAATGGTAAAGAGGTTACTGCCATCAAGTACGACACCTTTGCAGAGTATGCACAAAATGGTCTTGCACTTGTTACTGCCGACGGCTTTATCGGTTGGGTAGATCGTGGCGGTAGGGAGATTGTCCCCGTAGCGAATGACGAAGTTGGCGAGTGGACCGAAGATGGTCTGAACTGGATTCGTCAGGGCGAACTCTATGGCTGGATTGACATTACTGGTAAGTTCATTACTAAGGTTGAGTATACCAAACTTTGGGCTTGGGACAACAATGGTCTTAGCAAGGTTGCCAAGGGTGAACTTATGAGTTGGATTAATCGCGAGGGTGAACTCATTTCGCCCGTTGTTTATTCGGAGGTTGGCGAGTGGAACGACTTGGGTCTTGTTTGGGTAAAACAGGAGAACCTCTATGGTATGCTCAATGTTGAGGGCAAAAAGGTTGTGCCTATCAAATATACTGAGCTTGGTACCTTCAATCAGTATGGCGTTGCCATGGCTTCGTTGGGCGAAGGCAAGTGGGGTTGGGTTAACTCTGCTGGCAAGGAGGTTCTCAAAGTGAACCATCAGGCTGTTTGGGACTTCAACGAAGAGGGTCTTGCAAAATTCCGCGATGCTAAGGGTAAATATGGCTTCAATAACGCCGAGGGTAAGAAGATTGTTCCCGCCAAGAACGACTATGCCGACGACTTTGTAAACGGCTTGGTAAGGGTTGGTGTCAAGGGTACTTATGACGAGAAAGGCGTATATAGCGGTGGCAAGTGGGGTTTCTACAATGCCAAAGGTAAAGCCGCTGTTCGCATCAGTTACGACTATGCAGATGTATTTACCGAGGGTTTGGCTCGCGTAAGCACCAAGGGTGTTTGGACCGATGGCAAATACTCGGGCGGCGTTTGGGGCTTTGTAAATACTCGCGGCAAAGAGATTATCAAACCCAAATACGATGCAGCAGGCAACTTCTCGGAGGGTTACGCTTGGGTTAGCGTGGCTGGTAAATATGGTTGGATTGACCAAACCGGCAGAGAGGTTATCACCATCCAGTACGACGATGTTCACGATTTCGTACAGGGCGTAGCGATGGTTAAATTGGGTGGCAAATATGGCTGGCTCTCGAAATCGGGTGCCGAGACTATTGCTATCAAGTATGATTATGCTGACGATTTCGATGCAAACGGCTTGGCAAGGGTGTCGCTCGATGGCAAATGGGGCTTCATCAACCGCAATGGCGAGGAGGTAATCGCTGTTAAGTACAATGGCGCAGAACCTTTCAATGCCGAGGGTATCGCAATGATTCAGAGTGGCGACACTTGGTTCAAGATTGACACCGAGGGTGTTGTTACCGTAACTCCAAAATACATCGGTTCGCTCCACTTTGACGAGGGCTTTGCTCCTGTGGTGCTCGATGGTAAATGGGGCTTCTGCAATGTTGCAGGTACCATGGTTATTCCCGCCGAGTTCGACGCTGTTTGGGCATACTCGCAGGGTGCTGCAATGGTTCAGAAGAACGAGGCTTACTTCTGGATTAACATCGAGGGCAAACCTCTGAATGAGAAACGCTACAACTCGGTTGGCGAGTGGAGCGAGGAGGGTCTTGCAATGGCTTCGCTCGATGGTAAGTGGGGTTATGTAAACCGCGCAGGTGTTGAGGTTGTTCCCGTAGTTTACGACTCGGTAGGCGAGTGGGACGCTGCAGGCTTGTCGAAGATTGAGAAAGAGGGCAAGTTTGGCTGGACCAACCACGATGGTAAGGTTGTTGTGTCGCCCAAATACGAAGAGGTTGGCGACTTCACGGAGAATGGTCTTGCAAGTGTTAAAATTGGTGGCAAGATGGGCTTCATCAATACCAAATACCGCGAGATTATCCCTGTAATCTACGACGAGGTTGGCGATTTCCACTATGGCGTAGCAAGGGTTTGCTCCGAGGGTAAATGGGGCTTCATTGATGTAGATGGCAATGAGATTACACCTCTTAAATATAGCGCAATTGGCGATATGGAGGGTGGCATTGCAAAGATTAAAGAGGCTGGCAAGTGGGGCTTCATCGACTCGAAGTACGAGGAGGTATTGGCTCCCATCTACGACGAGATTGGCGAGTTTGTTGATGGTATCACTTGGGTACGCTTGGAGGGTAAGTGTGGTCTTATCGACAAGAATGGTCGTGGTATCACCGCTCCTAAGTACGACACCATCGCTGACTTTGAGGATGGCGTGGCACTCGTAAGCATCAAGGGCTTGTATGGCTACATCAACCGCACCGGTGCAGAGGTTGTTCCAGTAATCCACCTCACTGCCGAGGAGGCTTCCGACGAGTGCAAGGAGTTCCTCTACTACCAGAAGTTCTCGAACTACGCAAACGAGTATATGGCTCCTAAGGTTGCAGCATTCGAGGTTAAGGACGAGTTCGAGACCGAGGCTCAGTATAATTCGCGCGTAAACGAGGAGACTGTTGCTGCTCTGAAAGAGAAACTCACCGAGGAGGCTGAGATTGAGTATATCAAGGAGCGCGGTAAGAGCGTTGTATTGCAACTCACCCTTGGCACTTACGATGCCGAGAACGAGTGCTTCGGTGTTACCGACAACAACTATGGCGAGTTTGTGGTTAATGTACCTCTGAATGTAGCACGCGACTTCAAGTCGTTGTGGGACGGTTTGACTAAGACTGCTTCGTTCTGCGTGAAGGATGATACATTGGCAGTGGAGAGCATCACTTTCCGCATGCCCGATGGCGCAGAGTACACTACCAACAAGTAGTCTTCTTATATTATATAAATAAGGTTGGGCGCACCTCGAAAGGAATGGAGGTGCGCTCAACTTTTTTTGCACCTAAATTGGATAATCCAAGAAAAAATGCTATATTTGTAGTGGAAAGTTGCCCATTTGGGTATCATTTCTGGGCGGGGAAAGGGAGAAATACTGCCCTCTACTATTTGAAACACACACATTTATTAACTTAAAACCTTTAATGTTATGAAGAAACTCGTACTTACTTTGGCTGTTGCCTTGATGGCAGTTGTTGCTTCGGCTAACAATTATGTAGCTAACGATGCTGCATTCGACGCTTTGGAGGCTAATTCGGTAGAGATGGTTATGGCTGCTGAATTGGAGATGGCTCCCGCAAACATGATTCAACTTTCGAACAATCAGAATCCTCTGGTAGCAACCCTTCTCAGTTGGTTCACTGGCTGGTGTGGTCTTCACCGCTACTACTTGGGTACTACCGTATGGATGGGTCTTCCCTATCTGTTGACTGGTGGTGGTTTTGGTGTTGTTACCTTGGTTGATGCAGTTGTTCTTACTCTCGACCTCGTTCAGAACAACTCTATCAACGGTCAGTACATCAACAACCCCAGAATTCTTATGTGGGCTGATTTGTTCTAATCCACATTTTTGATTACCTTTACGGGGCGAAGGAGAGCGAACTCCTCGCCCCGTACTTTTTTTGTGTAATAGAACATACCTATATATGTATAGACGACTACTAAGCCTTGCGGTACTCCTTTTACCCACCATGATGATGGCTCAGGTGCGCCTTTCGATTGACGAGAAGAGTGTGCAGATTTCGGGCGGCAAGAAGATGACCACTGAGCGCAACCTCTACCTCAATGCCGATGGCACCATGGTTTGCGTGCAGCAACGCCCCGCATACTCCATCTCGCAGACCAACTCTCTGGGCGAGATGCGTATCTACACCCCCAAAGACAACACACTGGTCGCCATCAACGACAAGGAGATGGCTTCGAACAAGAACATTGTGGCAATGTTCGCCTCGGGAGCCTATGTGGATATGGCTCTGCCGCTCTATGGCTACACCCAGAGCGATGTGCGTAGCGAGGAGGGCTTGCTCATCAAGACCTACACCCCCAACAGCACGGGTGCTATCGCCAAGGTGGAACTCGTCTTCCAAAACCACCTGCCAATCTGCATGGTCTACTACAACGGCAAGGGGCAGAGTGTTCGCAAAATGTACTTCTCGCGCTACGAGTATGGTAGAGTTCCTATGCCCATGCGCATTACGGAGGTGGAGTACTCTTCGCCCACCGACTCGCTCGTCACACTCAGCACATATAGCAACCTGCTCTTTGGCGAGGAGGCAACCTCCGAGATGTTCGATTGGCAACCTCCTGCCGATGCCAAGCGCACCGAAATAGACCCTAATAAACTCCTTGCAAAGTAGATGACAAGGGCTACGACATATCGTTTTATTTTGCTTGCGGTGGCTTTTTTGGTGTCTCCGCTATGCTCACTTGTGGCTCAGCAAAGCGACTTGGAACTCCTGCGCCAAAAGGAGTTCGCCCCCGTGCGCAGCGACCGCAGTGTGGAGTATGGCATTGAGCCCTCGCGACAGACCCTCTCGCCACTCTACCATGGTGCGAGTGGGGCATTGTGGCTGTGGGAGAACCTTGTTGCGCCCGATGTATGCGCATACGGGGGCTACACCGACACCAACACCGCCTATTTCAAAGGTTTGGTGGTGGAGTATGGCGCACCGCTGGCTCTCTTCTACGGCTTGGACCGTATGGTACGCAACACGAAAATTGGGCGAGTGTCATCTCCCACCAACAATCGAGGATTGATTGAGGATACCATAGACCGCTACCGACAATGAGAAGATTCGTATACATATTAGTCGCGGTGCTATTAGGGTTTTGTTCCAACATTTCGGCACAGCGTCATGCTCTTGCCGACTACCGCTTTGGGGGCTACCTCTTGGGCAAGGGGCTGCTGCGCGATGCGACAACGCTCACGCACACTCTCTCGGACGACTACACCCCCGCGGCACTCGATACGATGCGCTACTTGAAGGGCTATGTGCTCTACTCTCAGCAAGATTTTGGCGCAGCAAGCAATGCTTTTTCCCTTGTGACACCCTCCTGCTCGCTCTACGCCAAGAGTGCCTTCTATGGCACCATTTGCGACTTGGAGGCGGGGAGTATCGAGAGGGCTAAGGGTCGTCTGGATAGTTTCGCCACCTCGCCCACCGCTGGCGACTATGGCGAACTGCTCGCCTTTGAGAGGGGAGGTATCGCGCTCTTGGAGGGAGATAGGCTTTCCTATGAGGAGCAGCGCACACACTTTACATACACCAATCCTCACCTTGCGAACCAACAACACACACTCGACCAAATAGCCCTCAACCGCCCACGCGACCTCTCGCCATGGGTGGCAGGTGTGGCGAGTGCCATAGTACCTGGTTTGGGTAAAATATATGCAGGGAACATAGGAGAGGGTGTCGCTTCATTCTTGCTTGTGGGTGCTTTTGCGGCACTTACGGCAGATAGTTGGGCGAAGGCTGGCTCGCCCGCCAACTGGCGCACCATAACATACGGTACCATAGGCTCACTACTCTACATCAGCAACATCTTCGGTAGTGTGGCGAGTGTTAAAGTATATTACCAGAATTTTGAAGAGATTAACCGTCAGGCTGTTATGTACAGCATTCATATCCCTTTGCGCGATATTTTCGACTAAGGCACAACCCTCCGAGTGGGACTTGAAGGCTTTGGCTTTGGAGCGCGAGATTTACTCTGCCACCTCGCCCTCAACCCACAACGAGGCGGTTTTGGCGAAGTGTGAGGTGCGCAAGCAACAAGGGCTCTATAAAGAGGCTTTGGACGAACTCTCGCGCCTCTATACCTACGCCCTCAGCCCCGAGCAGATGGAGCATTACTACACGCAGAAGGCTCTCTGTGGCTACCTTGCGAGTGACTATGCGCTCTCGCTTGCGACCATTGCCGAGGCTCGTTTCTATGTCGCCGACAATCCGCTTCGTGACCTTGTGGAGGCTCTCGCTGCGGGCGAAAAGGGGGAGTGGGGTCGCTCCCTCGAAGCCACAAAAAGACACCTCGCCACCCTCCCCGATGGCGCAGAGCGTACCCTATGTGCCGAGGAGTTGTTTGAGGATACTCCTCACCTGCGCAATCCCAAGACGGCATATTGGCTCAGCCTTGTACCTGGTGTGGGGCAGTTCTATGCGGGCGAAGTGTGGAGCGGTGTGGTGTCGCTGGTGGCAAATGGTCTGCTGGGCGGTTTCGCAGTGAGCGAGGCTTTGGCGGGGCAGTGGCTTAGTGGCTGGATTGTGGGCTGTGGCGGTCTGAGTACGACCTATTTTGTGGGGCAGGAGCGTGCCCGCATACTCACCGAGCGTCGCAATGCACGCCTTCTAAGAGAGTACAACGACTCCCTCCGCGAGATACTACTTGCGCCTACCGTAAACTTCCAACCGTCGACCATCCCAAGTCGTTAAGTATAAAAAAGCGAGCGCAATGTTGCGCTCGCACCTTAATTCATATTTCTCTTTTATCTGCGGCGTTTGGGCATCATAGGTATTCCGCGCATTGGCATACGCTTGTTGCCCGCACCTGCCGCCATCTTCATAACCTTGCGCATATCCTCAAACTGCTTCAAGAGGCGGTTTACATCCTGCAAGGTCGTGCCACTACCGGCTGCAATACGAGCCTTACGCGAAGGGTTGATAATCTCGGGATGCTCCCTCTCGGCAGGGGTCATAGAGCCGATAATTGCCTCGGTCTGCTTGAAGACATCGTCGGAGATATCCACACCCCTCAGAGCCTTGTCCATACCGGGAATCATACCCATCAGGTCGCGCATCGAGCCCATCTTCTTAATCTGACCTATCTGCTCAATAAAGTCGTTGAAGTTGAACTCGTTGCGGTAGATTTTCTTTTTGAGTTTGCGCTCCTCTTCTTCGCTGAACTGCTCCTGAGCCCTCTCTACAAGCGACACCACATCGCCCATACCGAGAATACGGTCTGCCATACGCTCGGGGTGGAAGACATCCAGTGCGTCCATCTTCTCGCCCTTGGAGATAAATTTCAGAGGTTTGTTGACTACCGAGCGAATTGAAATTGCAGCACCACCTCGGGTATCGCCATCGAGTTTGGTCAGTACAACACCGTCGAAGTCCAGTCGCTGGTCAAACTCACGAGCGGTGTTTACAGCGTCTTGACCCGTCATAGCGTCCACCACAAAGAGTGTCTCGGAGGGTTTTACGGCCGCCTTCACAGCCTCAATCTCCTGCATCATCTGCTCATCGACAGCCAAACGACCTGCCGTATCGACAATCACGGTGTTGATGCTCTTACTCTTGGCATATTTGATAGCGTTCTCGGCAATCTCCACAGGGTTTTTGTTACCCTCCTCGGTGTAGACCTCCACGCCTACCTGCTCGCCGAGGATTTTGAGTTGGTCGATAGCCGCAGGGCGGTAAACATCGCCTGCTACGAGCAATACGCTACGGTTACGCTTCTCTTTGAGAAGTTTGGCAAGTTTGCCCGAGAAGGTTGTCTTACCCGAACCCTGCAAACCGGCAATGAGGATTACGGCAGGGTGACCCGTGAGGGTAATATCGGTTGCCGTACCACCCATGAGCGCAGCCAACTCGTCGCGCACAATCTTGGTCATCATCTGACCAGGTTTTACGGCTGTAAGCACATTTTGACCAAGAGCCTTCTGCTTTACCTCGTCGGTAAAGGTTTTGGCAACCTTGTAGTTTACATCAGCATCAATCAGTGCGCGGCGAATCTCTTTGAGGGTTTCTGCCACATTTATTTCGGTGATTTTGCCCTCACCTTTGAGAATCTTAAACGACCTCTCTAACTTCTCGGATAAATTTTCAAACATTTCCTTCAAATGATTTAGGCGACAAAGATAAAAGTTTTTCCCAAATTTCTCACAATAATAATATATAAGGGTGCGTTATTCTATCGCAATAACAACTTTTCAAACCTAAAATGCCTATGTAGAAATTCGCCTCCAAAGAACTTATATACACAATTAAGACTATGAATAAACAGGCGATTACTATTGTCGGCAGCCTTATGGGTGCCGCATTGGTGGGGGCGTTGAGTGCCTCTGCCGTAATGAATTATCAAACCAAACAACAGAACGCAACAACCGTTGAGGTTACGGATTTTGAGGAGAGGCTTGGCTCCTCCTCTGCGGCTGCTCTTAACCACTTCACATCCTACACCAAAGAGAAGTATCCCGACCTAACATACGCGGCAGAAAATGCTGTGGGTGCGGTGGTCAATATAGAGGTGCTTACTACCATCAAAGGTCAGTCTACATTCGACCCCTTTCTCCAATTCTTCGGCATTCCTCAGGGCTACGGCGCACCCTCCACACGCGAGGCTAAGGCGGGCGGTAGCGGCGTGCTCATTACTGAAGATGGCTACATCGTGACCAACAACCATGTGGTTGAGAACGCCACAAAGGTAAAGGTCAAACTCTACGATGGTCGCTCTTTTGAGGCTCAGATTGTCGGAACAGACCCCACAACCGATGTGGCTCTGCTCAAAATTGAGGGTAAAGGTTTTCCCTTCCTCAAATTTGGTTCGAGCGACGATTTACGCCTTGGCGAGTGGGTGCTTGCCATAGGCTCACCCTTCGACCTGCAATCAACCATCACAGCTGGCATCGTAAGTGCCAAGGCGCGCAACTTGGGAGCCATCCCTTCGCAGTATAGTGTGGAGAGTTTCATCCAGACCGACGCTGCCGTGAACCCCGGTAATAGCGGTGGTGCATTGGTTAATACTGCCGGCGAGTTGGTGGGCATAAACACCCTTATCCAGTCGCGCACAGGTAGTTACATCGGCTATTCGTTTGCCGTTCCGAGCAGCATCGTAAAGAAAGTTGTTGTGGATTTGAAAGAGTATGGCATTGTGCAGCGTGCAATGCTTGGCATCCAATACCAAGAGATTAACTCCGACTTTGTGGAGAGTCGTGGTAAGGAGTTGGGTATTGAGGAGATTGGCGGTGCGTGGGTTGCAGAGGTTACACCCGATGGTGCAGCCGAGGCGGCAGGTATCCGCAAGGGAGATATTATCGTCTCCATCAACGACCGTAAGATTGACTCCTCGGCACAACTTGGCGAGATTATCGCCAGCCACCGACCCGGTGAAAAGGTGAAAATTTTGGTAAAAAGAGAGGGTAAAGTGAAACTTTTTGAGGTAACACTGCGTAATAAGGCCGGAAAGACAGACCCCGTCAGCAAAGAGGACCTCGAAACACTCCTCTCACTCGGTGGAGAGTTTGCCGATGTAGCCCCCAAAACGGCACGCCAGATGGGCATTAGTGGTGGCGTGAGGGTTACGGCAGTGAAGGAGGGTGGTTTCCTTGCAAAAGCCCGCGTGCGCCCCGGTTTTGTCATCACACACCTGAACGAAGTGGCAGTGAGTAGTGTGGCAGAACTCGAAAGGTTGCTCGAAAGCGGCAAGGTAGAGAAGATTACCTCGGTAGACGGCATCTATCCCTCGACAGGGCGTAGCGCAAGTTACTCGCTTGTGGAATAGAGTGGTGCGTGATTGGGGACTGTCCGACAGACGACAAAAAGTATAAAGAGTATAAAAAAGTCAGAAAATGAGGCAGTTAAAAATCACAAAGTCGATTACCAATCGCGAGAGCGCATCGCTCGACAAATACCTTCAAGAGATTGGTAAGGAGGAACTTATCACCGTTGAGGAAGAGGTAGAACTCGCCCAGCGCATCCGCAAAGGCGACCAAGAGGCTCTCGAAAAACTCACCAAAGCAAACCTTAGGTTTGTGGTGTCGGTGGCTAAGCAGTACCAAAATCAAGGTCTTTCGCTCCCCGACCTTATCAACGAGGGTAACTTGGGTCTTATCAAGGCTGCGGAGAAGTTTGACGAAACGCGTGGTTTCAAGTTTATCTCCTATGCCGTATGGTGGATTCGTCAGTCGATTTTGCAGGCACTTGCCGAGCAGTCGCGCATTGTGCGTCTGCCCCTCAATCAGGTAGGCTCGCTCAACAAAATCAATAAGGCTTTCGGTCGCTTCGAGCAGGAGAACGAGCGCACACCCTCGCCTGAGGAGTTGGCTGATATGCTCAACCTGCCCAAGGAGAAGGTTTCGGATACCCTTCGTGTGTCGGGACGCCATGTGTCGGTTGATGCTCCCTTTGCCGATGGCGAGGACAACAACCTGCTGGATGTGCTTGTGAATGCCGACTCGCCCAATGCCGACCGCGGACTTATCAACGAGTCGCACGCTACGGAGGTTGATAGGGCTCTTGATACTCTCACCGACCGCGAGAAAGATATCATCAAATACTTCTTCGGCATCGGTTGCTCCGAGATGACCCTCGAAGAGATTGGCGAGAAGTTCGGTCTTACCCGCGAGCGCGTACGCCAAATTAAGGAGAAAGCAATTCGTCGCTTACGCCACAGTAGCAGGAGTAAACTCCTCAAATCCTACCTCGGATAAAAACTCATATTGCGGGTGATTTCCGCGTTACGCTCGAAGGGCGACTCCTCATTTACGCTTAGTAAACTGCGGAGCCGCCCTTCTTCACAAGCCTTGAAATCCCCTCGCACTATGAGTTTTTAGAGGTTGTGGTGCTTGGGCAACTTCCCCCTCTAAGTTAGAGGAGTGCGTGGAGCGCGGGGGCGTGTGTCTAAACTGCGGAGGTGGTTTTCTTGTGCGCCTATAACTCGCTCGATTCTCTGCGTTTTTGCGTTCTTGGGAAACTCCCCCTCTAAGTACTCCTCCCCTACGAACCGATGCCCGAAGCGAGAGCAGAGGCTGCTTGCAGACTATGCCGAGCAGGAGCATTTTAGACAAAACTTTGTTTTGTCAACTTTAATCACTATTTTTGTGGTGATGAAGAGATTTTTGTGCATACTTCTTGTAATTATTGCCTCCTCCAACGCCCTCTCGCTCTTGGCTCAGAGGGTGGTGGTGGGCTCGCGTGCTCCGCAAATCAAGGGTGTGGAGTGGATTAGCGACCGACTCGAAAAGAGCGATAAGGCACTAATGGTTGAGTTTTTCCACTCATCCAACAAGGATTGCAGGGAACATATCGACCATCTGAATGCATTGGCGTGTGACTATCGCCACGAGATGGATGTGTTGATGCTCACGCGCGAGCCTTCGGAGCAGGTGGCAGGGATGCTGCTGCACGAATACCAATACTTTTACATCGCTGCTGACGAGAGCGGAGGGCTCTTCCGTGCATTCGATGTCAAGCATGTCCCCTATGCGGTAATAATCAGCCCAAAAGGTGTTGTTGTTTGGGCGGGTAACCCCCTGACGCTTACGAATGAGATATTAAAGAAAACACTAAGCAAATGAGCAAAACAAACATAGACCACTACGAGTATCACCATCGCGAGGAGCATGGTGATAGTGCGCTCAATGTCACCGATGGTGTGGAGAGTCAGCCCATTGTCAACCCATATTTCAAGCGCGTAAGACGCCGCACGCTCTCCACCGAGGAGTATGTGAAGGGCATCTTGGAGGGTAACATAACAATCCTCTCGCAAGCCATCACGCTCATCGAGAGCAACAACCGCGACCACTATGCCCAAGCGCAGGAGATTATTGAGCGTTGCTTACCCTATGCTGGCAACTCGATGCGTATAGGTATTACGGGTGTTCCAGGTGCGGGCAAATCGACCTTCATTGAGGCAGTGGGCGGTATGGTTACCGACCTCGGGCACAAACTTGCAGTGCTTGCCATCGACCCCTCTTCGGAGCGTACGGGAGGTTCTATTTTGGGCGACAAAACCCGCATGGAGACCATTTGCAACAACCCCAAAGTCTTCATACGCCCCTCT
The DNA here is from genome assembly GCA_045591965.1 of Tidjanibacter sp. Classification (GTDB taxonomy): domain Bacteria; phylum Bacteroidota; class Bacteroidia; order Bacteroidales; family Rikenellaceae; genus Tidjanibacter. The sequence goes on from JAZNTX010000003.1 coordinate 49,940, forward strand.
CCGAGCGCAGGCTCACTGGGAGGTGTGGCTCGCAAGACAAGGGAGTCTATTGTGCTGTGCGAGGCTGCGGGCTTCGATGTTATTTTCATAGAAACAGTGGGTGTCGGTCAGAGCGAAACAGCCGTACACTCGATGGTAGATATCTTTATGCTGTTGCAGATTTCGGGTGCTGGCGACGAGTTGCAGGGTATCAAGAGGGGTATTATGGAGATGGCAGATGTGGTGGCTATCACCAAGGCAGATGGCGACAACCGCCACCGTGCAGAACTCGCCCGCGCACAAATTTTCAACGCCCTCAAACTCTTCCCCCCCACCGAGAGCGAGTGGACACCTCAGGTGCTAACCTGTTCGAGCCTTACGGGTAAGGGCATAGGCGATGTGTGGAACACCGTGGAGGACTTCATCCACCACACCAAGGCAAACGGCTTTTTCTGCGCCAACCGCAACCGCCAAAGCAAATATTGGATGTACGAGAGTATCAACGAGAGCCTCAAAGCGGGCTTCTATGGCAACCCAACAATCGCCGAAAGACTCGCTTGTTACGAGAAGGCTGTCCTCTCCAATAAGATAAGTTCTTTCATCGCCGCCAAAGAACTCCTCGACCTCTATACGAAAGAGTAGGTTTTGAATTGAGAGTTGAGAGTTGACAAAACACAGTTTTGTCTAAAATGCTCCCGCTGGATAGGGTGGAGTTGTAAAAAAACTGCGCTGCGAAGTTCGCAGCGCACCATAATTTTCAATTTGTTGAGTCGGTAGACGGTAGACAAAAAATAAAGCCTCTCGTTTCGGAGAGGCTTTATTTTTTAGAAGTTGTCCTTCAAAGGCTCGAAGTAGGACTGTGGATGTAGGCAGGCGGGGCAGGCTTTGGGTGCCTCTTTGCCCACATAGATGAAACCACAGTTGCGGCACTGCCAAGTAATCTCGTCCTTGCGGAGGAATACCTCGCCGTCTGCCACGCGAGCGTAGAGTGCGCGGTAACGCTGCTCGTGATAAGCCTCAACCTTTGCGATGTTGCGGAAAGCGGCTGCCACTGCGGGGAAGCCCTCCTCGTCGGCAACTGCTGCAAACTCGGGATAGAGGTCTGCCCACTCCTCGTGTTCGCCTTCGGCTGCTGCTTCGAGGTTGGCAGCGGTGTCGCCAATTACGCCTGCGGGATAAGCAGCGGTAATCTCAACCATGCCGCCTTCGAGGAATTTGAAGAACCTCTTAGCATGCTCTCTCTCCTGTTCGGCAGTCTCCATAAAGATTGCTGCAATCTGTTCATAGCCCTCCTTCTTAGCCTGCGAGGAGAAGTAGGTGTAGCGTGTGCGTGCTTGGCTCTCGCCAGCAAATGCTTTGAGCAAGTTCTGCTCAGTAAGTGTTCCTTTAATTGATGCCATAATTTTATTCTGTTGAATGTTTGTGTTTCAGTGTATTGTTCGACTGTGCCTTGTGGGTGTTTTGTGCGTTACGCTCGCACTCAAAATCCTCATTTACCTCCTGTAAACTGTGGTTTTTCGTGCTTTGCAAGCCTTGAAAACCCCTCACAAATCACCCCCGTGTTTCAGTGAAGTATATAATTCTCAACTCTCAACTCTCAATTACCCCCTCATGCCGCCACAGCAGGCGATGGTCTGCCCTGTGACATAGCCGCTCAGGTCACTACCCAAAAACAGTGCCACACCAGCCACATCTTCGGGAGTACCAGCCCTGCGGAGTGAGATGTTCTCCACAAAGGAGGCTCGGATTTCATCCGACAACACAGCCGTCATATCGGTTTGGATAAACCCTGGGGCTATGCAGTTTGCCCTCACGCCCCTTGCGCCAAACTCCTTTGCCACCGATTTGGAGAGGGCAATGAGTCCCGCCTTGGAGGCTGCATAATTTGCCTGACCGGCATTGCCACCAATGCCCACCACCGAACTCATATAGATAATGGAGCCACCCCTTTGGCGTGCCATCACGGGGGCTACGGCGTGAGTGATGTTGAAAGCCGATTTGAGGTTGGTATTTATTACCGCATCCCACATCTCCTCGCTCATACGCATCAGGAGTGTGTCGCGCGTAATACCAGCGTTGTGCACCAGAATGTCAATCTTGCCAAACGCCTTTTGCACCTCACCCACGAGGGTGTGCGCCTCTTCGTAGGAGGAAGCGTCTGAGCGGTAGCCCATAGCCCTTACGCCCATAGACTCCAACTCCTTGGTAAGTTCCTCGGCAGCGGTCGCCGAAGAGAGATATGTAAATGCCACATCGGCACCCTCCGATGCATATTTAAGTGCTATGGCTCTGCCAATTCCGCGTGTTGCACCCGTTATGAGTGCCACTTTCCCAGATAAAAGTCCCATAGTATAAATGAGGTTTATTACACAAAAGTTTCTCAAAGGTAAGAAAATTATTTGTGTTGTTGTGATAGATAAACGAAAAAATAACTAATTTTGTCAATCGACAAAGTTGAATAGAATAGACTTAAAACTATAAAACACAAAAAGACAATGAAACACGACAACGAAATTTTTGACCTCATTGGCGAGGAGCGCGCGCGTCAAACCAACGGCTTGGAACTTATCGCCTCGGAGAACTATGTTAGTGAGCAGGTTATGCAGGCTATGGGTTCGATTCTTACCAACAAATATGCCGAGGGCTATCCCGCAGCACGCTATTATGGTGGCTGTGAGGTTGTTGATAAGGTGGAACTTCTGGCTCAGGAGAGGCTCAAAAAACTCTATGGTGCGGAGTATGCCAATGTGCAACCCCACAGTGGCGCACAGGCTAATATGGCAGTATTCTTCGCTTGCCTCAAAGTGGGCGATACCTTTATGGGTCTTGACCTTGCACACGGTGGTCACCTCTCGCACGGCTCGCCTGTGAATATGTCGGGTATGAACTACAAAGCCGTAGGTTACCAACTCAACCCCGAGACGGGTACCGTAGATTACGACCAGATGGAGGCTCTCGCTCTGGAACACAAACCCAAACTCATCATTGGTGGTGCTTCGGCTTACTCGCGCGAGTGGGATTATAAGCGTATGCGCGAGATTGCCGACAAGGTTGGCGCAATTCTCCTTGTGGATATGGCTCATACCGCAGGTCTTATTGCCGCAGGTTTGTTGGATAACCCCGTAAAATATGCACACATCGTAACCTCTACTACCCACAAAACCCTCCGCGGTCCTCGTGGCGGTATTATCTTGATGGGTCAGGATTTCGACAACCCTTGGGGCTTGACTACTCCCAAAGGCGTTGTTAAGAAGATGTCCGCAGTGCTCAACTCGGCAGTATTCCCAGGTATTCAGGGCGGTCCACTCGAACATGTAATTGCTGCTAAGGCTGTGGCTTTTGGCGAGGCTCTCGACCCCTCCTATGTTGAGTATCAAAAGCAGGTTAAGAAAAACGCTGCTGCAATGGCAGAAGCATTTGTTAAGAGGGGCTACAAGGTTGTTTCGGGCAAGACCGAGAACCACCTTATGCTCATCGACCTCCGCACTAAGTTCCCCGAACTGACGGGTAAGGTTGCCGAGAAGGTACTTGTTGCTGCCGACATTACCACCAATAAAAATATGGTGCCTTTCGATAGCCGCTCGCCCTTCCAGACTTCGGGCTTGCGCTTCGGTACTCCCGCCATCACCACACGCGGTCTTAAAGAGGACAAGATGGACTACATTGTAGAACTTATCGACCGCGTACTCTCCGACCACGAGAACGAGGAGAATATTGCAGCAGTACGCCGTGATGTTAATGCTTTGATGGCTGATTATCCCCTCTTCGCTTGGTAAAAATTCTCATATAGCGGGTAAATTTTGCACCGCTCTGCGATAGGCGAGTTCCTCACATAGGTCTACTATGCTGCGGACTCGCCTTCTTGTTTGGCACAAAATTTCCTCCGCTCTATGAGAATTTTACTTCTTCCGACCAGTAAACTGCGGGGGCGATTTTCTTGTGTGCCTAAAATACGCTCGTTTCTCTGCGTTTTTGCGTTCTTTTTTGGCACAAAAATCCCCTCACAAAACCCACTCGCTGGTGTGCGTCTGATTTCTGTGGGCGATTTCTGCGTTACGCTTTTGATTTTGCTTCCTCATTTACCTCTTGTAAACTGCGGAGCAAAATCAAAACCAAGCCTTGAACTCGTCACACATAAATCACCCGCGGGGTGGCACTTGGAACACCCACTCGTTGGGGGAGGGAAGAAAAACCATGTAACCCCTGTAACCCTTGGTACCCTTGTTTTTTTTAGCCAAGGGTCCCAAGGATACCAAGGGTAACAGGAAAAACAGGAAGAGCGGGAAGAATAGGAACCCCCTTTGTTCACGGGTATTAAAAAAGATACCCGTGTCCTTAGATCTAATTTTTCACAAATTTCAACTTAGCATTTTGGCAAAGGCGAGTAAGCGAGGGCAAAGAAAATGTGTTTTCTATGCCGAGCGAGAGCATTTTAGACAAAAAATCTTTTTTTTGTCAATTTTCTTTGTATCTTTGCGTGCTCAAAGACCAACAGGTCGGCGCGGATGCCCAGGTGGCGGAATAGGTAGACGCGCACGTTTCAGGTGCGTGTGCCGCAAGGCGTGCAGGTTCGATTCCTGTCCTGGGCACAAGGCAGTTCAGCGATGGACTGCCTTTTTTTGTGTGAGAGATTTTGATTTTTGGGCAATGAGGAATATCTTTGCGCCGTTATTTGTCAGGTAATTTACAGATTATGAACGAAGTTCAAACAACTCAGAAAACAGAGAAAGTAGGCATCATTCGCCGACTCTATAATTGGATGCTCTCGTGGGCAGATAGCCGTTGGGCAGGATTGGCAATGTTTCTTTTTGCTATGGCAGAGAGTATCTTCTTCCCCATTCCTCCCGATGTCTTGCTGTTGGCATTGTGTGTGGGTATGCCCAAAAAGTCGTTCAAATATGCGCTAATTTGTACCGCAGGCTCCGTTTTTGGAGCGATGATTGGCTTCGGTTTGGGAGCCTTTGCGTGGGACTTGGTGGATAGTTGGTTTATACCTACCATTTTTTCGCAGGAGGCGTTCAATAATGTTGCAGACCTCTATGCCAAGTGGAATTTCTGGCTCGTATTTACGGCTGGTTTCACCCCTCTGCCCTACAAACTCATAACCATCTCGGCAGGTGTATGTCTTGGTGTTGGCGAGTTTGGTATCTTTGTTTTGGCAAGTGCTATCTCTCGTGGTTTGAGGTTTTTCCTTGTGGCTGCACTCATCTGGAAGTTTGGTGCCCCCATCAAAACCTTCATCGACAAATATTTCAACCTATGCGCAATAGCCTTCACGGTGTTGCTTATAGGAGGTTTCTTGCTCATAGGTGGCGCACTCTAACCACACAATGGAACTCTATGCTGTAATAGGCAAGCCCCTTGCTCACTCACTCTCGGCGGACTACTTCACTCGTAAGTTCGCTGCCGAGGGGGAACTCGATGTGCGCGAGTATCGCAAGATGGAGTTGGAGAGTATAGACGACCTGCCACAACTGCTTGCCGATAACCCCAATCTTAGGGGTTTTAATGTCACACACCCCTACAAAGAACAGATTATTTCCCACCTTACCGCCATCTCGAAGGAGGCTCGGCGCATTGGTGCTGTGAATTGCGTGAGGGTGGAGGAGGATGGCTCGCTTGTGGGCTACAATACCGACTTCGATGGCTTTTCGATGGCTTTGTGCGAGATGCTCGGAGGAGAGTATGTGAGTGCCTTGGTGCTCGGTACGGGTGGCGCATCGAAGGCTGTCTGCTTGGCTCTTGCCGATAGGGGGATAGACTTTTTGAGGGTGTCGCATAGCGGTAAGGGCGACCTTAGTTACGAGGACCTGACACCCGAGATTATTGCTGAGCGTAAACTAATTATCAATACCACACCCCTCGGTATGTACCCCGAAGTAGGGGAGTGCCCACCGCTACCCTACGACCTGCTGACCCCCCAGCACTACCTCTTTGACCTCATTTACAACCCTGCCATTACCGGATTTCTCAGGCGTGGACAGATGCAGGGTGCAACGGTGTGCAATGGTCAGCGGATGTTTGAATTACAAGCCGAGGCATCTTGGAAAATTTGGGCGAGATAATCTCGTACTTGTCTATCTTGTCGGGTGGATTATAAAAAGATTGATGAAAAAAATCGTCAACTTTCAACTTTGACCAGCCTATGGCTGCTCTAAAATGCTCCCGCTCGGCATAGTCTGCAAGCAGCCTCTGCCCTCGCTTACTCGCATTTGCCAACTTTCAACCTGTCTATCTCTTAGGTGGATTATAAAAAGTTTGATAAAAAAATTATCAACTTTTAACTTTCAACTTTCAACTCTCAACTTTATTACATATCTTTGCTGTTAGTAAGACACTAAATGCTTAGTTATGGCGCAATTCGTTCATCTTCACATACATAGTCAATATTCTATACTCGACGGTGCGGCTTCGATTCCTTCAATTGTGGCGCGTGCCAAGGAGTATGGTATGGAGGCTGTGGCTATTACCGACCACGGCAATATGTATGGTGCCAAAGAGTTCTACGATACGGCAACAAAGGCGGGCATCAAACCTATCATTGGTTGTGAGGCTTATATCGTTGCCGACCGCCATCAGAAAAACAAAGAGACCGAGCGAAGATTTCACCTCATACTGCTCGCCAAGAATGCTACGGGCTATCACAACCTCATAAAACTCATATCCGTCGGCTTTACCGAGGGCTCTTACTATGGTAAACCTCGTATTGACCACAAGATTTTGGAGGAACTCCACGAGGGTATCATCTGCTGCTCGGCTTGTATTGCGGGCGAGGTGCCAAAGGCTCTGCTGGCGGGTAATAGTGCCGAGGCGGAGAGGATGATAGAGTGGTATAAGGGTGTCTTTGGCGAGGACTACTACATTGAGTTGCAACGCCACGACCCCAAAGATCCCACGCGCCCCCACGATGTTGTCGAGGCTCAGGATAGGGTTAACCCCATGCTTGTGGAGTTGGCGAAAAAGCACGGTGTAAAGTATATCTGCACCAACGATGTGCATTTTACGGATGCAGATGACGCGATGGCGCACGATCACCTCATCTGTCTTAATACAGGCAAGGACCTCGATGACCCAACTCGTATGCGCTATACGGGCGAGGAGTATTTTAAGAGCCCCGAGGAGATGGCAAAACTCTTTGCCGACTACCCCGAGGCACTCGCTACCACATTGGAGATTGCCGAGAAGGTGGAGAAGTACAATCTCAACCACGACCCCCTGATGCCCAACTTTGAGGTGCCTAAGAGCCTTGTGATTGACGAGGCAAAACTCAAAGAGAGTATCCTCAAAAAAACGAAAGACGAGGCGGAGAAGGATGCTATTGCTGCTGCGGAGAGTATCTATAAATATGCCGAGGAGCACCCCGAGGTGCAGGAGAGATTGACGGTTGCTAAGCAGTTCCAATACCTTTCGCACCTTGTCTATGAGGGTGCGCATGTGAGGTATGGCAAGACTCTGGGCGAGGAGTTGGAGAAGCGTATTGCCTACGAACTCTCCGTAATTGAGAATATGGGTTTCCCAGGCTACTTCCTCATTGTGTGGGACTACATTAGGGCTGCTCGTGAGTTGGGCGTGTCGGTAGGTCCCGGTCGTGGCTCGGCGGCAGGCTCGGTGGTGGCATACTGTTTGAAGATTACCAATATCGACCCCATAAAGTACGACTTGCTGTTTGAGCGTTTCCTCAATCCCGACCGTATCTCGCTCCCCGATGTGGATGTCGATTTCGATGAGGATGGTAGGGCGGATGTTCTCAATTATGTGATTGAGAAGTATGGTCGTAAGCGTGTGGCTCAGATAGTTACCTTTGGTACTATGGCACCAAAGATGGCTATCAAGGATGTTGCGAGGGTGCAGAAACTACCTCTGCCCGAGAGCGATAGGCTTACGAAACTCATCCCCGATAAGATTGAGAACGGCAAAAAACAGACACCCTTTGAGTGGTTGTACGAAACCCAGAGCGACTTTGCAGCAGAGCGCAATAGCGAGAACCCGCTCATCCAGAATACTCTGCGCTATGCCGAGAAACTCGAAGGCTCGGTGCGCCAGACGGGTGTCCACGCCTGCGGTGTGATTATTGGCAAAGACGATTTGGAGAAGTACGCCCCTATCGCTACGGCAAAGGATGCCGATTTGAATGTGGTGCAGTTCGAGGGTAAGTTTGTGGAGAGTGTGGGACTTATCAAGATGGACTTCCTTGGTCTGAAAACCCTCTCCATCATCAAAGATGCGCTCGACAATGTGAAGCGCACAACGGGTAAGGTTATAGATATTGACGCCATACCGCTCGATGATAAGAAGACCTATGCGCTCTTCTCGCACGGCGACACTACGGGCATCTTCCAGTTTGAGTCCCCAGGTATGAAAAAACACCTCAGGGCTCTCAAACCTACTCGTTTCGAGGACCTCATTGCGATGAATGCACTCTATCGCCCCGGTCCTATGGAGAAGATTCCCAACTTCATTGCCCGCAAGCAGGGCAAGGAGCAGATTACATACGACTTCCCCGAGATGGAGAAGTACCTCTACGACACCTACGGCATTACGGTCTATCAGGAGCAGGTGATGTTGCTCTCGCAACTTTTGGCTGACTTTACGGGTGGCGAGGCGGATACGCTGCGTAAGGCGATGGGTAAGAAGCAGCGCGAGGTGCTGGATAAGATGAAACCCAAGTTCATCAATGGTGCGGCGGCTAAGGGTCACGATGTGCCTACGCTCGAAAAGATTTGGGGCGAGTGGGAGGCGTTTGCTTCGTATGCGTTCAATAAGTCGCACGCTACCTGCTACGCCTATGTGGCATACCAGACCGCCTACCTGAAAGCACACTACCCTGCGGAGTTTATGGCGGCAGTGCTGAGCCGTTCACTTACGAATATGGATAAACTCACCAACTTTATGGATGAGGCTCGTAAGATGAAAATCAAGGTGTTGGGTCCCGATGTGAATAAGAGTATCCACACCTTCTCGGCAGATAAGGAGGGCAACATTCGCTTCGGTATGGCAGGTATCAGGGGTGTCGGCGAGGCGGCTGTGAAGGAACTTGTTGCCGAGCGTGAGCGCGGTGGCGACTATAAAGATATCTACGACTTTGTGGAGAGGGTAGACCTCTCGACCATCAATAAAAAGACCATTGAGAACTTGGCACTCGCGGGAGCCTTCGACTCCATCTTGGGCTTCCACCGCAGTAAGTTCTTTGTGGTGCAGAAGGAGTCCGATGTGACCTTCTTGGAGCAGGTGGTGCGCTATGGTCAGAAGTTCCAGCAGGATAGGGACAACGCACAGCAGAGCCTCTTTGGTGGTATGGTCGATGTGGCACTCCAAAAGCCACTGTTGCCACCTCTGCCCGAGTGGACAAGGCTCGAAACGCTCAACCGCGAGAAGGAGGTTACGGGTATGTACCTCTCCTCACACCCGCTGGATGAATACTCCGTAATCATCCGCCATGTCTGCAACACACCCCTAACGAAGTTCTCCAACCTTGCAGATGTGGGACAAAGGGACTTTATAGCAGGAGGTATGGTAACCGATGTGCAAAACCTTGTGACATCTACGGGTCGCCCCTTCGGTAAGTTCAAGATTGAGGACTACTCGGGAGAGCACGAGTTTGCCATCTTCGGTAAGGACTACGAGCAATTCCGCCCCTACCTCTTCAAAGGGTACTACCTGATGCTCAAAGGCTCGGTGCGCCCCAAACCCTACAATGCCGAGGAGTTGGAGGCTAAGATAAACTCACTCACACAGTTGCAAGACTTGGGCGAGGGGGTTATAAAGGAACTTACGGTAAATGTTTTCCTCGAAGACCTGACCACCGAATTGAGGACAGAACTTACTACGCGCCTCAAAAAGTCGAAGGGTAAGACAAAACTGACACTTAGGGTGTGCGACTCGAAGAGTGGTGTGGCAGTGCAGTTCTACCCCAAGAAACTCAAAGTGGGCGTAACACAGGAGTTGCTCGACTTCTTTGCAGACCACGCCATTGCGTTCAAACTGATAAGTTAAAAAAAGAGATAATTATACACTAATCTATCATTAAACACACAAAAACTATGGCACTTGTAATTAACGACGCCAACTATGCAGAGTTGGCAGCAGACAGCAAACTTTTGGTAATTGACTTTTGGGCAGAGTGGTGCGGTCCTTGCCGTATGATTGGTCCTATCGTTGAGAAACTCGCTGAGGAGTTCGAGGGCAAAGCCAACATCGGCAAATGCAATGTAGACGATTCCAACGATGTTCCCGTGAAATTCTCGGTACGCAACATCCCCACCATCGTATTCGTAAAGAATGGTGAGTTGGTAGACAAGCAGGTTGGTGCTTGCTCGGAGGGTGATTTGCGTGCTAAGATCGAGAAAAACCTCTAAAAAACGCATACAATCGGCGATTTAGTCGTTGCACTGCGATAAACCACCTCCTCATTTACGAAGAGTAAACTGCGGAGGTGGTTTTCTTGTGCGCCTATAACTAGCTCGATTGTATGCGTTTTTTTTGGTGGGGTTTGGGAACCCCACAACCACCTCCCCTAAGTTAGGGGAGGTGCCCGTTAGGGCGGAGGGGTCTGTCTAACCCGTCTTGCCACGACCACCGTAGGTGGGCGGTTGGCATCTACCATGCTTTTTGCGGGCGACTGAGGTCGCCCGTTTTCTTTGCCACTTTTGGTGGCAAAAGTGGCGCAAAAGCAACCGTATAAATTCACAAAACCTCCCTTAACGACTTCCCGCCACTTGCTCGTCACGACCGCACAAGGCGGTCGCTTTTCCGCCGCCGATGCGAAGCGGGGGAGAGGTCTGTCTGCGGACTCCGCTTTTTTGTATGCCTTGCATCCATCGCGTTCTCTGCGTTTTTTTGGTGGGGAGTACCACCCCTCACAAAAGAGGCGTTCCGCCTCCGCCAAAAAACCTCACGGGTATTAAAAAAGATACCCGTGAGGTTTGGGTCTTCTTGTTTTTCTTGTTCTTCCTGTTTTTCTTGCAGGAATAACAGGAGTGACATGAAAAACAGGAGCAACAAGAGTATGTTTGAGAGAATAATTTTCGGGTGGGATTTTTTTGCCAAATAAAGTAGCAGTTCCGCAGTTTACGGGTCGGGAGAAATTAAAACGCATCTAAGTGAGCGTATTTTAGGCGCACAAGAAAACGACCTCCGCGCATAGTTACCTATGTAAGGAGGTCGTTTATCGCAGTGCAACGCCAAAGACGCCGCCTATTTGGAATTTTTAGCCGTTGTAGCGCTTCATATTCTCAATCAACATAAGAACCTTGTTCGAGTAACCCCACTCGTTGTCATACCACGAAACGAGTTTCACAAACTTGGGAGTAAGCTGGATACCGGCGGTAGCGTCGAAGATAGAGGTGCGAGCATCGTCGATGAAGTCGCTCGATACAACTGCGTCCTCGGTGTAACCGAGAATACCTTTGAGTTCGCCCTCCGAAGCCTCTTTCACTGCTGCGCAAATCTCTGCGTAGGAAGCCTCTTTTGCGAGAGTACAAGTAAGGTCAACAACCGAAACATCGAGGGTAGGAACGCGGAACGACATACCGGTAAGTTTGCCATTGAGTGCGGGGATAACTTTACCTACTGCCTTTGCTGCACCGGTCGAGCTGGGGATGATGTTGCCACCAGTTGCGCGACCACCACGCCAGTCTTTTACCGAAGGACCATCTACGGTCTTCTGAGTAGCGGTAGTAGCGTGAACGGTAGTCATAAGACCCTCAACCATACCGAACTTGTCGTTGATAACCTTAGCAAGGGGTGCCAAGCAGTTGGTGGTGCACGATGCATTCGAAACGATGGTCTGACCTGCGTAGGTGTCGGTGTTTACACCGCAAACGAACATAGGGGTGTCGTCTTTCGAAGGAGCCGACATAACTACATATTTAGCACCTGCGTCGATGTGAGCCTGTGCTTTCTCTTTGGTAAGGAAAAGACCGGTGGACTCAACTACATACTCAGCCTCAACCTCGTTCCATTTGAGGTCTGCGGGGTTGCGCTCTGCGGTTACGCGGATAGCGTTGCCGTTTACAACGAGTTTGCCATCTACAACCTCAACGGTACCGTTGAATTTGCCGTGTACGCTGTCGTATTTGAGCATATAAGCCATATACTCAACATCGATAAGGTCGTTGATGCCAACTACCTGAAATTTGTCTGCCTGATTGCAAGCAGCGCGGAATACCAAACGACCGATACGACCGAAGCCGTTGATACCAATCTTAATTTGTGCCATAATTTTCTTTTAATTTAAGTGTTATTTTGTGTATTGTTGTCCTTTTTTTGCACCGCAAAAGTACAAACTTTCAGCCATTTACCAAATAGTATTATTAAAAATTTTTAGTAAATCAACCAAAAGTAACAATAACTTAACATCCAAAATGCCTGTGGGGATGTTAATATCCTGATTTAATGCTCTTTGAAATCTACATACTCGCCCACATCATCGCTGACGCGCTTTTTGGTGTGAACAGTAGTTTTGACCTTTACTCTGCCCTCTTCGGGGTTGCGGGGGCGTGAGGTATTTTCGTAACCGCCGAAGTTCCAAGTGTAGCCCCTGAACTCTTCGCCTCTTTCGTAGGCTTCGCGCTGTGCTTTGCGCACCCTGCGGCGGAAGATGAGTGCAACAATGAGGGCACCCAAGATGAGCAGTCCGATGATGTAGAGGAAGAAACTAAAAATATCTCCCAACGATATGGCTCCCGTCAAAAGGAGTACCAAAAGGAGTATCCATCCCCAAAGTTTGATTTCACTTCTCATAGTTTGGTTTTTATTTAGTTTGGTTTTTATTTTTTAATTTGTCTGTTCGTCAATTTTCAATATGTCACTTATTGACTCTGTATGCGCGTTTTACACCATCGAGCCTTTGGATGGCGTAGGTTACCATGTCGGCAACGCTCGACGAGGGCACCTCTACATTCACGATGCCGCCCAACTGGCTGTCCCTCATTGGCGAGAGAGATATGGAGCGTATGCTGATGCCAAGCGCACCGATTGTTTCGGTTATGTGGTTCAACAGTCCAACCCTATCTTCTGCCACAACCCTTATAGAGGCGATAAAACGACCTTTGCTCTGCTCGCCCTTCCAGCGTGCGGCGATAATACGGTAGGGATACTGCTCGTGGAGCCTTCGGGCATTGGGACAGTCGGTGCGGTGGATGGTCACTCCCTTTGTGATGGTCGTAAAACCAAATACCTCATCGCCAAATATGGGGTTGCAGCAGCGTGCGGTATGCCACTCCAAGCCGTGCACTTCATCGCCAAGCACCAACTCTTCGGAGGTCTTGTCATCGTTCTTGGGAACAACCACTTTGGCAGGTGCGGGAGGTTGCGGAGTCTCTTCGCCTGCAAGATGGCGCGTGATAACCTCCTTAACATCTATCATATCGACCTTCTCGTCGACAATACGACCATAAAGTTCCATACCTGTTCGCACCTTGTAGTGCTTGCACAGTACGGCTACGGCATCGTCGATAGTGATGGAGAGTTTCCAATTTTTAAGTTTGCGCTCCAACTCCTCGCGTCCGAGTCGTGCGAGTTTACTCTCCTCCTCGCGAAGGAAAGCCTTGATGCGACCACGAGCCTTGCTTGTTACCACCACCGAGAGCCAGTCGCTCTTGGGTTTTTGGTTTTTGGAGGTGAGGATTGTTACAATGTCGCCATTTTTCAGTGGCTCTTTTATGGATACATTCCTGTCGCCAATCTTCGCCCCAACGCAACTACTACCAACCGAGGTATGGATGTCGAATGCAAAGTCCAAAACGGTTGCACCCTCGGGTAGTTTGCGAATATCGCCCTTGGGTGTGAAGACAAAGACCTCGCGGTTGGTGGCAAAGGCATTGAGTTTATTGCCGAGCCCCGATTTGGAGTCGCTCTCCTCGATAATCTCGCGCAGTTTGCCGAGCCACTCCTCGTGGCTTATTGAGCCTCCACCGACCCCTTTGTATCGCCAGTGGGCAGCAATGCCCCTCTCGGCAACCTCGTCCATGCGCTCGGTGCGAATTTGTATCTCCACCCACTCGCCAAAAGCCGACACGGTGGCGTGGAGCGACTCGTAGCCGTTGCTCTTGGGTATGGATATCCAGTCCCTCATACGATTGGGATTGGGGGTGTAGAAGTCGGTGACGATGGAGAATACGCTCCAACAGAGCATCTTCTCCTGTTCGCGCGGGCACTCTATTATGATTCGTATGGCAAAGATGTCAAAAACCTCCTCGAAGGGGACTTTCTGCTTTTGCATCTTGCGCCAAATGGAGTAGACGCTCTTTGTGCGACTTTTCAGGTGGTAGCGTATGCCACTCTCCTGCATCTTCTTCTCTATGGGCGCAAGAGTGTCGGCAATTAGAGCCTCCCTGCGTTGCGCACTCTCGGCAAGTTTCTGCTTAATCTCGGCGTAGGCTTTGGGCTCGATGTGGGCAAACGAGATCTCCTCCAACTCGCTCTTGATGTTGTAGAGTCCGAGTTTGTGGGCAATCTGCGCATAGAGGTTCATACTTTCCCACGACTTGCGCATCTGTTTCTCGGCGGGGAAGATGTCGATGTTGCGCATCACCTCCAAGCGGTCGGCAAGTTTCAGCAGAATGACTCTTGGGTCGGCAGAATAGGAGATTATAAGGTCGCGGAAGTCGTCTATCTGGCTCTTGTCGGTCTTGGTCTTGATGCTCGAAATGTCGTTCATTCCGAGGATGATACCCACAGGAGCCTCGCCAAAGAGGGTGTTAATCTCCGAGAGCGATATGAGTTCCATTCGTGCGGCATCGTGCAGGAGCGCAGCAACCACCGAGTTCCTACCCAGACCTATCTCGCATGCCACAATGCGTGCTGTGGCAACAGAGTGCTCCACAAGTGGTGAACCATCGTAGCGCACCATCCCTTCGAGAGCCTTCGTAGCCATCGTGAGCGCACGCTCAATGAGTCCAACGCTATGGGCACTGAACTGCGAGGTGCAACTCGCCAAAAAATCGTTATGTCTTTCGTTACTCAATTCTCAATTACCAAATAATTACCCTTTCTTCGGGGGCACGGAACATTGCACCATCGGTAATGCCAAACGCCTCGTACCAGTCGTCAATGTTGGGCAGGGTACCATTTACCCTCCATTTGCCCAGCGAGTGGGGGTCGGTCTTCGTGAGGCGTACAATCTCCTGCTCGCGGATATTCTGTGCCCAAAGTGTTGCATAGGCGATATAGAACCTCTGCTCGGGGGTGTAGCCATCGATAGGCTCGGGTTTCTGCCCTGCCCACGAGTTGCGGAGTGCGGTCATTGCAACCCTTAGACCACCCTGATCGGCAATGTTCTCACCGAGGGTAAACTGACCGTTGGCGTGCAATCCCTCTTTGTTTACCTCAATGGCGTTGAACTGCTCCACAAGAACTTTTGCCCTCTTGTCGAAAGCCTCTGCATCCTCCTTTGTCCACCAATCGTTCAGGTTGCCGTCTTTGTCATATTGGCGACCTTGGTCGTCGAAGCCGTGTGTCATCTCATGACCAATAACCACACCAATTGCGCCATAGTTCACAGCATCGTCAGCATCGGGATTGAAGAATGGGGGCTGCAAGATGGCTGCGGGAAAGCATATCTCGTTGGTGGTAGGGTTGTAGTAGGCGTTCACGGTCTGGGGGCTCATAAGCCACTTAGCCTTATCAACGGGCTGACCGAGGTCGGCAAAGTTGTCGGCAGTATGCCAAGCACTCAGCGAGCGGATGTTCGCAAGATAACTCTTTTGGGGATCAATCGTAAGACTCTCGTATCCCTCCCAAGTGTCGGGATAACCAATTTTCACAGTGAAAGTTGAGAGTTTCTCGTGTGCCTTAACCTTTGTTTCATCGCTCATCCAATCCAAAGCCTCAATGTGTTTGCCAAGAGCCGTTTGGAGGTTGGCGACCATCGAGAGCATTCGTTCCTTGTACTCTACGGGGAAGAATTTTTCCACATATTTCTTACCCACAGCCTCCGAGAGGTTTCCGTCTGCTACCGAGAGGGCGCGTTTCCAACGAGGACGCTGCTGCTCGCTACCCGAGAGTGTGCGACCATAGTAGTCGAAAGAGGTTGCGGTAAACTCGTCCGAGAGGTAGGATGCGGCACTGCGCACCTCGTGGAAGAGGAGGTAATCTTTGAGAACCCTCAAATCCTCCTTGCCAATAATCTGGTTAGCCCTTTTGAGTGCAGGACGCTGGCTTACAACCAACTCTTCGGGCATCTGGAAGCCCACAGCCGCAGCGTATGCATCCCAATCAATGTTCCTAAACTCGCGGCGTAGAGCCTTCGAGGTGAGTTTGTTGTAGTTCTTCTGTGGATTGCGCCTCTCGACGGGTGTAAAGTGAGCCTCGGCGAGCGACTTTTCGACCTTCGTAACCGAGCCCGCTATGCGCTCGGACTCCTCTGCCGAGTAGCCCGCCAGAGCCATAATTTTCTTTATGAAGGTGTCGTAAGCCTCGCGAATGGGGGCTGCGCTCTCCTCGAAGTAGTAGTCGCGGTTGCCAATGCCAATGCCCGACTGACCGATGTAGAGTACATTGGTAGAGGTGTTCTTCTCATCGGCACCCACACCGCTCGCAAAGAATACATTTGCGCTGCTACGATGCATCGAGCCAATCAGTGCGCTCAACTCTTTACGCTCCGAGAGGGCCTCAATGGTGGCAAGAGCCTCCCTGAGAGGTTCTGCCCCCTCGGCATTGAGCCTTACGCTATCCAACCCCATACGATAGAGGTCGCCAAGTTTTTGCTCTATGGAACCCTGCTCGGCGGTGCTCTTCTCTATCTCATCGAAGAGTTCCTTCACGCGCAACTCGTTGCTCTGACGGAGCATATCGAAGGCTCCAAAGCGCGAGTATTCGGGTGTGAGGGGGTTGTTGCGCTGCCAACCGGCAGTGAAGTGCTCATAGAAGTCCTCGTTGAGGGCGATGCTCTCATCGAAGTTCTCGGGATTGAGCGCAGGGGTTTTCTTCTCGCCACAGCACCCAGCAAGAGCCGCAGCAGTAAAGAGGATAATCATTGTTTGTTTCATATTTCTATAAGTTTTAACGCGTTTTTCGGTAAAAAAGTCTATAAACATTGCAAAGATAAACTTTTTTTGTATATTTGTATTAAGTGCAATGTTTCTAACCCCAAATAAATTGATGAGCTATGAAACGATTTTTTACTTTTTTGATGATTGCGGCGCTGACGCTCGGAGCATCGCAGCCACTCTTGGCACAAGAGCGTGGCAAATGGAGTATCAAAGGAAGTATTGGTTGGTACTCCATACCCGATTTGGTAGGAGCACTGATGGTAGGACTCGGCTCCATTGACACTACCGAAGGAACCACCTCTGACTCATTTGTCCCACTTCTCAATCCCAACGTGGAGGTTCACTATGGAATTAACGATTGGCTCTCGCTGGGCGGCTCACTGACGGTCGGCTATGCAAGTGCCAAATCGACATTCGATGATACGGGCGTACCCAACAGAAGCATAAGGGCCATCTACCCCACCCTCTGTTTTAGCATCCAAACGCGCTACTTTTCCTCGGGCAAATTTTCGATGTATGGCTCGTGGGGAGCAGGTGCAATGATGCTCATCGGCAACCAAGTAACAGAGGACTCCACCAACAATCAATTTGGCATCGCCCCTATGGGTAATGCCTATCCGCTGTGCTTCTCCTATGGCGGTGATTTAGGCGGCTTTTTAGAGGCTGGTTGGGGCGCAAAAGGTCTTGTAAACATTGGTATCTATCGCAACTTCTAAATACATATGAGTAAGACCGTTACCTATTACCCTCAGGGCGTTTGTTCGCGCCAATTCGATGTGGTTTTGAGCGACGAAGGAGTAATTGAAAGCGTCACCATAACGGGCGGTTGTGCGGGCAACACGCAAGGGCTTGCTGTGCTCGCCAAAGGGCGCAGATTGGAGGAGGTCGCAAGGCTCCTTCGAGGCATTGACTGCAAGGGTAAGGGCACATCCTGCCCCGACCAATTAGCGAGGGCATTGGAGTTAGAAATGGAGGGTTGACAGCCCTCCATTTCCATTTTAGAAGACTACCGTCGATACAAAAATCACTAATTTTCAACTTTCAACTTTCAACTTTCAATTATAATAGGTATATTTGTCCGCTTATTGTGCTTATTAACTAAATAAATAGATAGGAAATTATGCTCAAAAAACTCATTTTGTGCGCCTTTGCAGTGGTTGCCCTCGCGTCGTGTGGTAGCCACAAGGACCTCGCCTATTTCCAAGAAGTAGTCGAGAGTGGTGCTCTCGAAAGTGTTTCGGGACAACTCAACACCATCCAGTCGGGCGATGTGCTGACCATTTCGGTGTCATCCTCCAACCCCGAACTTGCTATTCCTTACAACCTCTTCTCGTCACGCTCGCAGATTGCAAGTAGTGTGTCGGCAGCAAACTCTTCGAGCAAGGTTGTCTCAAATGTTGCCTACGAGGGTTACACGGTTGATGCAGAGGGCAATATCCAATTCCCCGTATTGGGCTCAATTCATGTTGCAGGTCTTACCCGCTCGGAGATTGCAGCGTTGCTCAAATCGAAACTCGAAGGCGTTATGCCCGACCCCGTAGTTACCGTAACACTTGTGAATTTCTATGTTACTGTTATTGGCGAGGTGGCACGCCCCGGCACCTACAACTTCCCCGGCGATAGGCTCACTCTCTTGGAGGCTCTCGGCTTTGCCGGCGACCTAAGTGTCTATGGTAACCGCGAGAAAGTTATGGTCATCCGCGAGGAGAACGGTGGTAGGCATGTTGAGATTTTGAACCTCAAATCGAAGGATATCTTCACTTCGCCCTACTTCTACCTCAAACAGAACGATGTGGTCTATGTTGAGGCTGTGGGCACAAAGGCTAAGTCGGTTTCGACCTTCACAACCTACTTCCCCATTATCACTTCGCTGGCTTCGCTCGGTACAGCCATCGCATCTATGATTTATTATGTTACATTCGCAAAAAATGTAAGTTCTAGGTAGAAACGACTATGGAAAATTACAACAATACACAGCAAAACAACCTTACCTCTCAGCAGAGCGAGGAGGAGGGTATGGAGATATCTCTCCGTAGTATTTGGAAATTCTTTACCGGTAACTGGTTTTGGTTTCTCATCTCGGTAGTTATTTGCTTGGGTGTGGGCGTATTCTATTGCAAGGTGTCGCCCAAAATCTACTCCTCTTCGGCACTTATCTACATTGACGAGAATGCATCGCGTAGTGTGAAGTCGGATGTCACTTCGATGACCAACTTCCGTATGATGCGTCAAACTTCGGTTGTGGACAATGAGGCGGCTATTCTCCGCTCGATGAGCCTTATGGAGAAGGTTGTGAAGAACCTCGACCTCAATGTTACCTATTTGAAACCTGCCCGTTTCCGCAAGGTTGAGGTCTATGCTCCTCAGATGCCCGCACAGGTGGTTGTAGACTCGCTCATGAGGGGCTTTACGATGGAGTTGAACCTTGCTCAGGATGGCGTAAGTGGCTTAATTAAGTATACTCTGCCTGGTGACGATAAGAGAGAGCTTAATTTCTCCTCGGAGTACGACAAGCCTATCTATGGCGATATGGGTATCATTCGCGTTGTGAAGAACGAAAACTACGAGGATGACTACGCTACGGCTATCGAGAAGAACAACAAGTTCATTGTTAATGTGTCGAGCGTTAGAGCATGCGCCCGCGCACTCTCTTCGGCTCTTACGGTGGCACCTTCGAGCAAGACCACAAGCCTTATCTCGGTGGGCATCAAGAGTGCTGTCCCCCAGAAGTCGGCAGATATCGTAAATGAACTCATTTATGTCTACAATGAAGACGCCAAGGAGGGTGAGAGGGCTGTTGCTCGCGCCACCATGCAGTTTGTGGACGAGAGGTTGGCGATTGTTGGTGGTGACCTCGAAAGTGTAGATAGCGATGTGGCAAACTACCGCAAGAACGCAAGGAGTATCAATACTCAGTCGGAGTCGAGCCTCTATGTGCAGACCGCCTCGCGCTTGGAGCAGGAGGCTGTGGAGATTGAGACCCAGATTAGCATCTTGGGCGATGTCCTTGCATCGATTAAGTCCATCAATGGCACCATTGAGTTGGCACCTAATTTGGGTATTTCGGACACCTCGCTCAACGCTATGATTAGCGAATACAACGATGTGGTGTTGAAATATAAGATGATGGGTGGCGATAGCAACCTCAGCAACCCTTCGGTTGCAAGTACAAGGGAACGCGCACTCTCCATTCAGAGTCTGCTCCCCACCTCTATTAAGAACTTGCAGAGTTCGTTGGAGGTACGCTTGCGCTCGGTGAATAAACAAATTGCCGAGAACGAGGAGAAGGTTAGCAGCCTTCCCGCATTGGAGAAGGGCGCACAGTCCATCTTGCGTAACCAGCAGATTAAGGCTAAAATCTACGACTACCTGCTGAATAAGCGCGAGGAGACAAGCCTTAAATTGGCTACCACTGCTCCCGTATCGCGCGTCATCGACCCCGCATATCCTGCCATCACACCCATTTCGCCTCGTACGATGATGATTATGTTGCTCGCTCTCATTATGGGCTTCGTAATCCCCGTTGTGGTTATCTTTGTGGCAGAGGCTCTGCGTACCAAGGTATACTCTGTTGAGGAGGTGGAGACCGTCGTTGGCAATCTTGTACCTATTGTGGGTGCTATTCCCTCGAAGGATGCTCGCCACACCAGCGATATTATGGTTACCCCCAATAGTCGTGACTCCATCGCCGAGGCGTTCCGTATGGTGCGTACCAACATCGACTTTATGATGCCTAAGGGCGGTAAGGTTATTATGACCACCTCCACCGTTCCTGCCGAGGGTAAGACTACCATCGCGCTGAATATTGCTCTCTCGTTTGTTATCACAGGCAAGAAGGTAATCATTGTCGATATGGATATGCGTAAAGGCTCCATGGAGAAGCGTATGAATGTTAAGCACCAGAGCAAAGGTATCGTTTCGTACCTCATGGGTAGTGAGAACGATGTCAACAACCTCATTGTTAAGGATTGCGTGCATGGTGTGGATGCTCTCTTTGTGGGCACCATTCCTCCCAACCCTGCCGAACTTCTTATGCGTTCCGAGATTGACGAGATGTTCGTTGAGTTGAAGAAGATGTACGACTATATTATTGTTGACACGGCTCCTATCGCGCTCGTTACCGATACCCAGATTATCAACCGCTTGGCAGATATTACCCTCTACTGTATGCGTATGGGACATACCGAGAAGATTAGTCTTGATACCGTAAAGGCTCTCTCGCAACGCAAGTCGCTCAATAACCTTGGCGTTATTATTTCGCAGGTAGGTGTGGGCAAACTCTACTATGGTGGCGAGAAGAAGAGCACCAACTTTGGTTACGGCTATGGCTACGGTTATGGCTACGGCTCGCACGACAATAAGAAGGAGACTATCTTCACACGAGTTATAAACTT
Organism: Tidjanibacter sp.; assembly: GCA_045591965.1. Lineage (GTDB taxonomy): Bacteria > Bacteroidota > Bacteroidia > Bacteroidales > Rikenellaceae > Tidjanibacter. Next base: position 71,304 of record JAZNTX010000003.1, read on the forward strand.
GCTTAAAAATAGGAAAAAGTAGAAAAAAAGTTGGTTAAATTGTATTTTTAATAAAAACTTTTTATATCTTTGCGTAAAGGGTTAGAATTAAGACCATTATAAACTTAAATAAAACTTAAAATTATGCAACAGTTAGTAGAGAAAATCAACGCTCAGATTGAGGCGTTTCAGGTAAATGCAAAACTCCAAGTTGAGAAAGGCAATAAAGCAGCCGGTACCCGTGCTCGCAAAGCAGCTTTGGAACTCTCGAAACTTATGAAAGAGTTTCGTAAAGCATCGGTTGAGGCTGCTAAATAAGCCTACGACTGATAGAGTAAAAGAGAGTGTAATCCATGTGGGTTACACTCTCTTTTTGTAGGTATGTGGGTGCGATTATCGCCTTTGGGAGCGTAACATAGCATCGAAAGAGTAGCGACCTCCTCCGCTGATTGCAAGCGTGATATAAACGCCTGCGTAGACCACTTTGAGTTCTGCTTGGTCGAAGGTTTGGTGTGGGAAGAAGAGAATTGCTGCCCCAAACATCACCACAGCCATAACTATGGCTGCGGGACGCACAAGAAGCCCTATGGTAATCATCACGCCAGCCACCACCTCCAAAATGCCTACAAGACTCACAACCTCTGCCGCTCCTATCCCCAAGATTGACGGATACTCCCCTTCGAGCCATAGATATTGCTGCGACTTTGTAATAGCCTGAGTGAAGAGAATGGCTCCAATGAAGAGTCGCAGGAAGAGTGTAGCCTTGTCGGCGCCTCCGAGAGGTTCGCGTGGGAGATCTCCTTTGGAGGGAGTGTGTTGTTGTGTTGTGCCTTTGTTCATACGCGCGGTTTTTTTGGATGCACAGAGCAAACCGCGTGCCGTGGTGGTGTCTACCGTCTACCGACCTAAGGCTTTAAGGGATTTGCCAATTCTCAATTCTCAACTTCTCATACACTTCCTCGCACCCCTCTTCGAGCATATCAAGCACCAACTCAAAACCCTCAGCCCCCTCGTAGTAGGGGTCGGGGACATAGTCGTAGCCGAAGTGCTGGGGGATGTAGTCTGCCATACGCTCCAACTTTTGGAGTGCCTCCACCGTGGGGGCAAGACGGCTGAGCGACTCATAGACCGAGTCGTCCATTGCCAGCAGTAGGTCGAAATGCTCAAAGTCATCGGGGCGCACCTTGCGACTGCGGTGTGTGAAGTTGTAACCACGCCTTTTGCCTGCCGCCCTCATTCGTGGGTCTGGCATATCGCCAGCATGACCGCCGTAGGTGCCTGCCGAGTCAATCTCCCACTCGCCAGCCACACCATTGCGCTCTACTATATCGTGCATTATGCCATCTGCTGCCGACGAACGGCAGATATTGCCGAGGCAGACAAAAAGTATCTTTTTCATTATTTACCTTGTGACTTTTTGTGAAAAGTCGCCCAAAAACTTTTAGGCGATACTCTGTATCGCTATAATTGATAGTTGTTCACTATTTGTCCGTTCTCCCAGGGTAGACTTTCAGTGCCTCTTCGAGAATTTCGCAAGCCGCCATCAGGTCCTCTTTGCGGAGAACATAGGCAATACGGGCCTCCTGCTTACCGCTACCTTTGGTGGCGTAGAAACCCGCCGCGGGTGCGAGTTGCACCGTTGCTCCCTTGTACGAGAAGTCCGTAAGTAACCACTCGGCAAACTTGTGACAATCGTCTACGGGGAAGCGAGCCATTGTGTAGAATGCACCTTGTGGCTTTGGCGAGTAGACACCCTCAATCTTGTTTAAGCCCTCCACCAAGCAATCACGCCTTGCTGTATACTCTGCCACCACATCGTCGTAGTACTTCTGTGGTGCATCCATTGCTGCCGAGGCGGCAATTTGTGCCAAGTAGGGAGGCGAGAGTCGTGCTTGTGCCAACTTCATGGCAGCAGCCATTACCTCTTTGTTGCGGCTGACGATATTGCCGAGCCTCACACCACACATACTATATCGTTTCGATACGGAGTCAATAACCACCACATTCTCATCAATACCTTTGAGCGAGAGTGCCGACACCTGCTTGGTGCCATCGTAGCAAAACTCACGATAGACCTCATCACTTATCAGATAGAGGTTGTAGTGCGCAGCCATATCGGCAAGCATCTCCATCTCCTCTTTGGTGTAGAGATGCCCCGTGGGGTTGTTGGGGTTACATATTAATATAGCGCGCGTGCGCGGGGTGATGCGTTTGAGGAACTCCTCGCGCGAGGGGAGTGCAAAATCGTCATCTATGCTACTGGGTACGGGCACAAGAATTGTGTCATAACTTGCAGCAAAGGTGTTGTAGTTGGCATAGAAGGGCTCGGGCACCAATATCTCCTCACCGGGGTTGGCGCAAATAAGCATCGCCATCTGTGCTGCCTCCGTACCACCCAAGGTTACGATTATATCCTCCACATTGAGTGATATGCCGTTCTTGCGGTAGTATTCCACAAGTTTCTCACGATAGGGCATAAGACCTGCCGAGTGTGAGTACGGATAGATGGTATCGCTGATACCCTGCACCGCCTTCACAGCCTCTTCGGGTGAGAGGATGTCGGGCTGTCCGATGTTGAGTTTATAGATGTGAATACCCCTTGCAGCGGCGGCCTCTGCCAGCGGCACAAGCCTGCGTATGGGCGAGATGGGAAGCGTGTGGCTCTTTGCCGAAATCTTTAACATTGCACAAAAGTGTTAGTGTTATTTCTATCTCTTTTGCACACTTTGCAGTGTGTTCGAGTGTAAAGTTAGGGATTTTATTGACATTTTGCAAAATTAATTTTGTATATTTGCCTAACGAAACATTCAAATACTAACTAATTAAACTCAAAACACTATGTCATTTTTGTCCGAATTTAAGAAATTTGCGCTCAAAGGTAATGTTGTAGATATGGCTGTCGGTGTTATCATCGGTGGTGCTTTTGGTAAAATCGTTACCTCGCTTGTGAATGATGTTATCATGCCCCCTCTGGGTATGCTCATCGGCAAAGTTAACTTCGTAGACCTTGCACTCAACCTCGGCACCGAGGCAGAGCCCGTAATGTGGAAATATGGTGCATTCTTGCAGCAAGTCTTCGACTTCCTCATTGTTGCTCTCTCCATCTTCTTCCTCATCAAAGGTATCAACCGCCTTTCGGAACTTACCAAGAAGAAAGAGGCTGAGGAGGCTGCCGCAGCACCCGCTCCCGAGCCAACTCCTGCTCCCGAGCCAGAACCTACCAAAGAGGAGATACTCCTCACCGAGATCCGCGACCTCTTAAAAAATCGCTAATAAAGGGCTATTTTTGCACCAAAATTCAGAGAGCGGACTCCTTATTTACGATTAAGTAAACTTCGGAGCCCGCTCCTTCTTTTGGCACAAAAATATCTCCACTCTTGGCGATTTTTACTTTCAAAGAACCACTAGCACAAAAGGGGCGTTACGCCCCTGCCTTGCACTCATCTCGTTATTTGTCCTTTAAGTCTACCGTCTACCGTCTACCATCAACCGACCTAAGGCTCACATTAATAATTCGGGCGCACAAACTTTGTGCGCCCGAATAACTTTCAACTTTCAACTTTCAACTCTCAACTCTACAAATCACTATTCCACTCGCCCTCTGCATTGGGGTAGACCATCGGGCGGGTTTCGTCACCGAGAGCCTTCATTGCCAAGTAACTTTCGTAAAGACAGATGCCGTTTTGTGCGTCGTGGGCGATGGCAAACATTACAACCGAGGGGTGGAGTTTGGTGGCGTGATAGATAGCCATAGCCCTCCACAGGTAAGCCTCCTTCCACTCAGGGTTGTTGCTCGGCGAGGTTGCAAACTCCTTGTTGGGCGATGTGATATCTGCCGAGGGGCATACCATCATACCCTCCTCGTCGCAGAGTGCATAGAGTTCATCGAGTTGTGGACGGGGTGTGAAGACAAGGTTATAACCCTCCTTTTTGAGCCTTTGTATCTCTTTGCGAGTCTGCTCCTCGGTGGAGTAGGAGAGGGTTGTGCCCTTAATATCAATCTCTTCGCCGTTGAGCAATACTTTGCCCTCCTCGACATCCACAGTGCGGAAGCCGATGTTGGCGGTTGTGAACTCCTTTATTCGGTTCTCGTGGCGTGTGTAGACCACAAGTCGGTAGAGGTTGGGCTCCTTGGGGCTCCAACGCTCCACGGCGGGTATGCGGGCGAAGAAATTGACCGTATCGCGCGAGAGCATACGGGTTGTGAGCAACTTGTTGGCACTGCTCACCATCTTACCATCGGGAGAGTAGAGTTCGTAGTAGATTGTGTAGTCCTTGCTGTTCAGGAGGAACGACTGCATAACCACCCCCAAGTTCAGCAGACCGTCGCCCTGCTTGTTGAAGGTAGTCTTTGCCACATAGTCTGCCACCGCAACCCTCGGAGGAGTTAGGAGTGTTGCACGCTCGAAAGTGAGTACTCCGTCACTTGCGGGCTCAATCTCGCGTGCCGCATAGTCGCGATGAACGGTTATGGAGATGGTGTTGTTGTTCTCCACAAGGTGTTTTGTGAGGTCGAACTCCAAGCGACCGATGCCCGACGCGGAGTATCCCACCTCCTCGCCATTGGTCGCGATGCTCACAGCACCGGTTGCTCCCTCCACGCGGAGGACAATCTGCTTGTCATCGTAGCGATAGTTGCGTTTGAAGCGAGTGGTGTATCTAACACCCTCGGGCAACGAGTCTACCTGCCACGAGGCGAGAGGTTGCGTCAGGTCGCTCTTACCTCCCAAATCCATCTGCTCGCGTGAGGGGTAACACAGAAAGGCACTTCGAGGTGTGAGCCTTGCGTGAGCGGTATTCTTGGGAGAGCGCAGAGCCTCCGCAGATAGTGTATTGGGGGATGTTTGCGCCATCAAACTTGTTGTCGAGAGAGCCACGAGGGCGCAAATGAGTGCTGCTATGTGTTTCATAAAAATAAAATTGCTATATTTGACCCTACGAAATTACACTTTTTTTGGAAGATAACGAAAAATATACCGATTTAATCTTTGAGCCCCACAGTTTGCGTTGCCGTAAAAGTGCCGATGGGGGTGTTGAGGTGTGGACTCCCGTGCGCGGTTTGTGGCTGAGGCTCACACCCGAGGAGGAGGTGCGCCGTAGGGTTGTGCGCCACCTTGTCGAGAGGTTGAAAGTCCCCGCAACACACATCGTGGAGGAGTACCCTGTTATGCTCAATGGACAGTCCCAAAGGGCTGATATTGTGGCTTTTGATAGGGATTTGAAGCCGTGGCTTGTGGTGGAGTGTAAGGCTCCCGAAGTGGCAATAAATCGGGCAGTTATCGACCAAGTTGTAAGGTACAATAGTGTGATTGGTGCCCGCCAAGTTGTGGTTACCAACGGTAGGGTAGTGAAAGCCTACGCGCTCACCGATAAGGGAACTTATACCGAGTCGTTTTTCCCCGTTAAAGACCAGATTTGAAGGATATGGATGGTAGGAAAGCCATCACATTGTCGTTGAGGTTATCGACAGCCTCGGCGACCTCTTTGATACCCTCTTTCAGGCGGTCAATCTCCGTCATTGGAGCCATCTCGCCGTAGCCCTCCCATGGGCGCACAAAGAGGTAGTTCTCGCCACCATCACCCCACAGCAGGTTGTCAATGTAATATATATCGGTGTAGTCGTCGGGTGTGTCGAGCGACGCTTTCACGAGCGTACCTGCCGTAGGTACCCCCGATAGTGTTACGGTGGCACCTATGCGCCAGCCTTCGGTATAGTGTATGAGTGTAAAAATCATAAGTTGAAAGTTGAGAGTTAATACACGCCCCCGCCCTTCGGGTATACCCTCTAACTTAGAGGAGGAGTAGCGATACGCAGTATTGCATAAAAGTTTTTGGGCGACTTTTTACAAAAAGTCGTAAAATTTTCAATTAAAAAACAATGAGCCCCCTCACTCCGAGGGGGCTCATTGTTTTTAGTGGCAGTGACCGCCCTCGCAACCGTCGTCGCAGTTGCCCTCGCAGCCGCAGCCCTCCTCGCCACAGCCGCAACCGCACGAGTGGGGATAGTCGTCATCGGTAGCCTCGTGAACATCTACAACCTCGCCCTCGAAGTTGAGAGTCTTGCCTGCCATGGGGTGGTTGAAGTCCATCTTCACAGCCTCGTCAGTCACCTCCACAACAACGCCAATTACGGGCTGACCCATCTGAGTCATCATAGGGATACGGTTGCCAATGGTGAGCAAGCCCTCCTCGATGGTGCCGTTAATCTCGAATGCTGCTTTGGGTACATCGATAATCATCTGGGGGTTCTGTACACCATAACCCTCCTCGGGCGAGAGTGTGAAGGCGTATTTGTCGCCAGCCTCCAAACCAAGGAGATACTCCTCGAATTTGGGCAACAACATACCAATACCGTACACAAATTTGAGGGGAGCCTCTTTCGACGCTTGGTCAGCAATCTGACCGTCTACTGTGAGCGTGTAGCTGATTGCTACCGCGGTTTCCTTACCGATTTTCATATTGTATTATAAATTAATTTTGAATTATGAATTTTGCATTTACTTCATTGGGTTGATGAGTTGGAGCATATACTCGTCGAGCCAGTCGGAGGTGGTGCGTACCCATTCCTTCTTCAAGCCCACAACACTGAAATTCTTGCTACGGAAGAGGTTGAGTGAGCGAGTGTTGTTGGAGAGGATGTTGCACCAGAGTTGGTTTAAGCCCAAAATTTGGAACGAGTAGCGGATGAGTGCCTGCAATGCGCTCGAAGCGAAACCTTGCCCCTCGTCTTCCTTGTCGTAGATGAGTACACCCACGCCCGCACGATGGTTGTAGGGGTCGATGTCGAAGAGGTCGATGGCTCCTACGGGCTTACCACTGCTCTTGGACTCTATTACAAGCCTCATTTGGCGCGTTTCGTAGATGTCGTACTTTTGGTTCTCAATGAAACGGCGTAGGATGTACTTCGAGAATGGGGCGACGGTGCCGCTAACCCTCCAAACACGGGGGTCGTTTTCCCAACGGTAGAGGACCTCTACATCTTCGGGTTCGAGAGCGCGTAACTTGATAATATCTGTTTCCAGTGCGTTCATACTACAAGCCAATCACCTTGTTACGAATAAGCATTGCTACACCTAAGGCTCCCGCGTCTGCACCCATCTTCGAAAGGCGGAACATGGTATCCTTATAGACCAAATTCATTGAGTATTTGTTAGTTGCTGACTTCAAAGGCAACATCAGGTAGTCGCCTGCCTGAGCCATATTGCCACCAATAATCACGAGTTCGGGGTTGAAGATGTTAATCAAGAAAGCGATACTCTTGCCAATCTTCTCGCCAGCCTCCTCGATGAGTTCAATGGAGAGGTTGTCGTCATTTTTGGCTGCCGAAATGATGTCGTCAATGTGTATCACCTCGCCTGCACTCCACTTCTCCCTGAGGATGGTGTTTACGCCCGAGGCAATCTGCTCCACCATCTTGTTCTCAATGGCTATGCCGCTGACCTCGGTTTCGAGGCACCCCTTCTTGCCACACGAGCAGATAATTTCATTATTAAAGAATGGTGTGTGACCAAACTCTCCCGCAAAACCGCTCTTACCATAGTAGAGTTTACCCTCGGCGATAATGCCAATAGCAACACCCTTGCCAAGGTGCAGATAGAGCATATTTTTCTCCTTTACGGCATCGCCCGAGTAGTACTCCGCAAAGCAACGCGCACGGGTATCATTCTCCACCAAAACCGTTATGCCCGTAGCCTCCTCAATGTTCTCTTTGAGCGACTTGTCGCTGCCCGTGAAGAACATGTAACTATGACCCGTTACGGGATTTACACGACCTGCAATGCAGACACCCATACCGAGAATTTTGTTGCGCTCAATGCCACAACTATTGATAAATGAGTTAATTATGTCGCAGATGGTCCTAAAACAAGCCTCGTCGTCCGAGAGTGTAAATGGGGTATGTATGCGAGAAGTGATGATGTTGTTTTTCAGGTCGGTGACGAGCATGCAAATGTAGTCACGACCGATATCCACACCCGTAAAATAGATGGCCGTATTAGCCAAACCAAAGATGTTGGGGCGACGACCACCGGCGGTTTCCACCTTGCCATTGTCAACTACTACCCCCTCTTCAACCAATTCACCCACAAGTTTGGTCATTGTAGGCACGCTGATATGCAGAGCCTTGGTGAGTTCTGCGAGTGTGCACCAGCCATGTACCGCCATATGGGCGATTATGCTCTGCTTCAAGAGGACATTCTTGTGAGAGATGCCTTTGAGCTTTTCGCTGCTTGGTTGATAGAAGAAATCTTTAAGAAGTGCCATTGTGAATTAATCTTAAATTTTATTTCCAATCGCAAAGATAGTGATATTTTTTAATAATGCACCACTATTATTAAATTTTTTCAAAATTTTCTTCAATTTTTTTAGAAAGGAGGGGTTGGTTTGTGCAAAAAGTTGAAAATGGCTGCACGGAAGGGATATGGGTCTTGTGGGGTTTATGGGTCTTATGGGGAGGGTGGGTTTCTTGTTTTCCCATTTCTCCCATTTCTCCCATTTCTCCTGTTCTTCCTGTTTTTCCCGCCCTTCCCACCTTTTCACCTCCCGCCCTCTCAAACAAAAAAGCACTTTTTTTGTTGATTTTCAATTTTCAATTTTCAATTCTCAATTGTAGTGGCTATATTTGTGGGTTAAATCGTGCGTGCGCGTGTAGCGTGTGCGTGAACCCAAAGAAAATACAATTAACATTATACAATTAACTATCTAAAACACAAAAAGTTATGAAAATTTCGCACATCGAGCACTTGGGTATTGCAGTGAAGAGTCTTGAAGAGTCGATTCCTTACTACGAGGAGGTATTGGGTCTTAAATGCTACAACATTGAGGAGGTAGCAGACCAGAAAGTGAGGACCGCTTTCTTCAAAGTTGGTCAGACCAAGATTGAACTTTTGGAGCCCACTTGCCCCGAGAGTACCATTGCAGGTTTCATTGAGAAACGCGGCGAGGGCATCCACCACATTGCATACGCTGTAGAGGATGTGGCTGAGTGCTTGGCAGAGGCAGAGGCAAAAGAGGTTCGCCTCATCGACAAGGCTCCCCGCAAAGGTGCAGAGGGTTTGAACATCGCTTTCCTCCACCCCAAGTCGACCAAGGGCGTTCTCACCGAACTTTGCTGCCCTGGTTGCAAATGCGAGGAGTAGGATTTTGAATTCAAAATTCAAAATTGAGAATCGAGAAAATTATCATTAAAAAATTAAACTCAATAAAACACAATTATGAGTGAGATACAAAATAAGATTGCGCAGTTGATTGAGTTGCGCGAGGAAGCAAAGATGGGTGGCGGCCAGAAACGCATTGACGCTCAGCACGAGAAGGGTAAATACACCGCACGCGAGAGGCTTGCTATGCTCTTGGACGAGGGTAGTTTCGAGGAGTTCGATATGTTCGTAACTCACCGTTGCGTAGACTTCGGTATGGAGAAGAGCCACACTCTGGGTGATGGTGTTGTTACCGGTTACGGTACCGTAGATGGTCGCCTTGTTTATGTTTTTGCACAGGACTTCACCGTGTCGGCAGGTTCTTTGTCGCTCACTATGGCAGAGAAGATTTGCAAAATTATGGATATGGCAATGCGCAATGGCGCACCTGTTATCGGTTTGAATGACTCGGGTGGTGCTCGTATTCAGGAGGGTGTAAACGCTCTGGCTGGTTACGCTGAGATTTTCCAGCGCAATGTTATGTCGAGCGGTGTTATTCCTCAGATTTCGTTGATTCTTGGTCCTTGCGCAGGTGGTGCAGTATATTCGCCCGCACTTACCGACTTCGTGATTATGAAGAAGGATACCAGCTATATGTTCCTCACCGGTCCTAAGGTTGTGAAGACCGTTGTGGGCGAGGATGTAACTCAGGAGCAACTTGGTGGCGCAAGCGTTCACGCAAGCAAGTCGGGTGTTACCCACTTTGCAGTTGATACCGAGGAGGAGGCTATCAACATCACCCGCCAACTTATCAGCTACATTCCCCAGAACAATATGGAGGATACCCCCGTTGTTGCTTGCTCGGATCCTATCGATCGCTTGGAGGACTCGCTCAATGATATTATTCCCGACAACCCCAACAAGGCTTACGATATGTACGAGGTTATCCACGCAGTTGTGGATAATGGCGAGTTCTTGGAGTCGCAGGCTGCATACGCTCGCAACATCATCACCGGTTTTGCAAGGTTCAATGGTCAGAGTGTAGGTATCATCGCTAACCAGCCTAAGTTTATGGCGGGTGTGCTCGATATTAAGGCTTCGTGCAAGGCTGCAAGGTTTGTACGCTTCTGCGACGCTTTCAACATTCCTATCGTTACCTTCGTAGATGTTCCCGGTTTCTTGCCTGGAACAGGTCAGGAGTATGGTGGTGTTATCGACCACGGTGCAAAACTCCTCTACGCATATTGCGAGGCTACTGTTGCTAAGGTTACCGTTACCTTGCGTAAGGCATACGGTGGTGCTTACATCGTGATGAGTTCGAAACACATCCGTGGCGATATCAACTACGCATGGCCCTGTGCAGAGATTGCAGTTATGGGTGCAAGTGGTGCTGTTGAGGTATTGTGCGCTAAGGAGATTAAGGCTGCTGAGACTCCCGAGGCTCGCGCTGCTCTCATCGCAGAGAAGGAGCAGGAGTACAAAGACAAATTCTCCAACCCCTACCGCGCTGCTCGCTACGGCTACATCGACGATGTTATCGAGCCTCGCAACACTCGCTTCCGCGTGATTAGGGCTTTGCAGAGTTTGGCTACCAAACGCCTTGTGAACCCTGCGAAGAAACACGGCAACATTCCTTTGTAGTAGTAAAAAATTAAAAGAAGAACAGTATGAATTGGTCACAAATTTTGTGGATTACTCTCATTGGCTTCCTTACTGTGGCTGCTGTGTTGGTACTCTTGATTGGTATCATCAAACTTTTTGGTGTAGCCTTTGCCGCACGCCACAAACAGAAAGTAGTCAAGAAGAGTGCCGAGAAGGGCGAGGCTGTTCCCACTGAGGTTGCCCTCCCCGAGATGGTTACTACCGAGGTTGTAGCCGCTATCGCCATGGCTATCCGCTTGGCAGCAGGCGAGGACCACGACCGCGAGTCGGAGGTTCTCACCATCCAGACCATCAAGCGAGCATATTCGCCTTGGAACTCCAAGATTCACGGTCTTACCCGTCTTCCCGAACGCAAATAATCAACTTATTCAAGACAAGTAAAAACAATGAAAAACTATAACTTGAAAATCAACGACAACGAGTATAAAGTGCAGTTGGATAAACTCGATCACAACTCCAAGACCGCTCGTGTAATCGTAAACGGCAACGAGTATATCGTTGAGGTAGAGGGTGTGAAACCTATGCCTACCAGCAAACCCCAAGTATCGAAGGCTACTTATAGCGCAACTGCTACAACTGCTGCACCCGCTTCTGCTGTTGCTGCTGCTCCCAAGGCTGCTGCTGCGGCTGGTGCCAAGATTACCTCTCCCCTGCCTGGCACCGTTTTGGCTATCAATGTATCGGTTGGCGACAATGTAACCGTTGGTCAGACTGTGGCTGTTTTGGAGGCTATGAAGATGGAGAATAACATCGCTGCCGACCGTGCAGGTGTTGTTAAGGAGATTTGCGTAAACAAAGGTGCGAATGTTCAGGAGGGCGAGCCTCTGATTATTCTCGGCTAATATTAAAAGGAGAGATAGACTATGATTAAATTACTCACTTCAACTGTGGGACAGGATATCATCAACTTCCTCCAATCCTCGGGCATCTATCAGATGTTTATGGAGGCTGGTGGCTGGAAATGCTTGGTGATGATTGCACTCGCTTGCTTCCTGCTCTACTTGGCTATCAAAAAACAGTATGAGCCACTGTTGCTCCTGCCCATCGCATTTGGTATGTTGCTCACCAACCTCCCCGGTGCCGATATGTTCCACTCGGAGATTTTCGCAGGTGGCAAGATTGATTGGGCAGAACTCTCGACAGGTCATGCAGGTCTTTTGGACTACCTCTACCTTGGTGTTAAACTCGGTATCTACCCCTGCTTGATTTTTGTGGGTGTGGGTGCTATGACCGACTTTGGTCCACTGATTGCTAACCCCAAGAGTTTCTTGATGGGTGCTGCCGCACAGATTGGTATCTTCCTCACCTTCCTTGGTGCTAACGCTATGGGCTTCTCGCCTGCCGAGGCTGGTTCGATTGGTATCATCGGTGGTGCAGATGGTCCTACCTCTATCTATCTGACAAGTAAGTTGGCTCCCAACCTCTTGGGTCCCATCGCTATTGCGGCTTACTCCTACATGGCTCTCGTGCCCGTTATTCAGCCCCCCATTATGAGGGCTCTTACGAGCGAGAAGGAGCGTCAGATTAAGATGACAACTCTCCGTCAGGTGTCCAAGACCGAGAAGATTATCTTCCCCGTAGTTATTACCATCGTTATTGCTCTTCTCTTGCCCAGCGCAGCACCTCTGATTGGCTGCTTGATGCTCGGTAACCTTATGAAAGAGTGTGGCGTTGTAGACCGCTTGGCTAAGACCGTTCAGAACGAACTTATGAATATCGTGGTTATCTTCCTCGGTATTACCGTGGGTGCAACCGCTACCGCAGAGGCTTTCCTTAACTTCAAGACTCTCGGTATCCTCGCACTCGGTATCGTAGCGTTCTCGTGCGGCTCGGCTGGTGGCGTACTGCTGGCAAAACTTATGAATGTATTTTTGCCCGAGGGCAAGAAGATCAACCCCCTCATCGGCTCGGCAGGTGTTTCGGCTGTGCCTATGGCTGCGCGTGTTTCGCAGGCTGAGGGTCTTAGGGCTAACCCCAGCAACTACCTCCTGATGCACGCTATGGGTCCCAATGTGTCGGGCGTGATTGGTTCGGCGGTGGCAGCGGGTATTTTGCTCAGTTTCCTCGGCTAAAAGCCGTATAACGGGTGCTTTTTGCACAAAACTTCGAGTGGAGACCTTCCTCATTTGCGTCAAGCAAACTGCGGAGGGCGCCCTCTCGTTTTGCACAAAAATCCCTCCGTTCTACGACTTTTATGGTCTAATGTCTAATGTCAAAAGTCGCGGGCGAGCCTTTTGAGGCTCGCCCGAAAACTGATTGGGAGGATGAGAATTCTCTCATTTCTCCCATAATCCTTAGGTCAGTTAGACATTTGACATTTGACAAAAAGTTAAGAGCAATTAGGCACTGCCTAATTGCTCTTAACATCTTTTGCACAGGTGACCCCTTCGGAGTGGAGTGCCCATTTGCCGTGTGCGCGGAGGGCTTGTTCGATGATATCCCTCACACAACCCTTGCCACCACCAAATTCGGACACATAGCGTGCCGCTTCTATACACTCCCAAGCAGCATCGGCAGGTGCTACGGGCAGTCCCACAGCCCTCATACACTCCAAGTCGGGGATGTCGTCGCCCATAAAGAGAACATTCTCCCTATTGAGTCCAAGGCGAGAGATGATACTCTCCAAGCAGGCGAGTTTGTTGCCCACATCGAGATGCAACTCCTCAACACCGAAGTGCTGGAAACGCTTGCGCAGTATCTCTCCCCTGCCACCGCTGATGATTATGACCTTATAGCCCATCTTTATGGCATAAGCCACCGCGTAGCCATCCTTTGCGTAGTATTTGCGAATGAAGTCGCCATCCGCCAAAGGTATGATACCTCCATCGGTAAACACACCATCTACATCGAATACAAAGGCCTCGACCTTTGCGATATCTTCCTTAAAGTTTCCCATAGTCGCGTTATCTTATTTCGGTTATCTTCATTGCCCAAAGTTGGTGGTCAATCTCGGCGAAAGCCCATCTGTCGCCTGCACCCTCCTTTGCTCCGAGAGCCTTGCAAATTGCCGATGTGGAGAGTGGGAAGGCGTGTCTTACCACCTGCAAGGTACGCCCCACGAGGGGTTTTAGTTTTTTGGGTTGCCATGGCAGGCACACCTCTATATTATATATATGCCCCATTGTGGTTGTGGGCTTGCCGGTGGTAAAAGCGTAAGCCCCGAAGTGGTCAAACCCCTCCCTCTCGCACCACTCGGGCACAATGCCCGCCTTGCGGAGTGCCGCATCGGGGACAATGAGGTGAGTATATTGCTCAGGGTCGAACTCCTTATGGTTTGTGATGGTGGTGCGCTCCGTTGCCACCTCAAACGAGCCACAGCCCAGAGCCGTAGCCGTAATGGTGTTTGGGGAGGTACCTTTCGACCACACAGCCACAACCTCCTTAACCTCGCCACCGAGCGATACAACCTCCACGCTGGTGCCCTCGCCAAAAGCCACAAAAGCCTCCTTGATATCGAACATTGGCGAGAGTTTCACCACAATGTGGTCGCTCTTCTCTTTGAGTAGAGGGAGAACTCTCTCGATGTTGGGCGAACAGTCGGCAAGGCAGACCATCTTCTTACCCTCTGCACTGCGCCTGTCGGGGTCGGCATATACGAGGTCGGCGTGGGAGAGGGTTGCGATATACTCCTCCGACTCGCCACAGATGACCTCCACATTCTCTACCCCCATAAGCGCAAGATTGTGGCGTGTAATCTCTGCAAGGGTGGGGTTGTGCTCAATGGCAACAACCCTCTCAAAACGCTTTGATAGATAGAGAGTATCTACTCCAAGTCCGCAGGTCATATCTACTGCCAATGCACCCTCAAAAGGTTTGTGTGCTGCACACTCCTCGCTACTCGACTGCTCAAAGGCGAGCGAGGGGAGTATGGCTCGTGCGGCGTAGTAGGAGGGGAGTTTCTTCGCTGCCCTTTGGAGGTACTTGACCTGCGTGGCGACCAATCGTGCGTTGGGTATGCGCCTATCGAGGGCAATAGCGTTCACCTCGCGCGTAATGTTACGCTCGACCTCCGCCCCGAACTCCTTGCTCAGCAATATTCTCAACTCCTCATTCTCCATATTTTACGCTCTTTCCATAAAGCAGCAGCGATAATACCTGCCAGCATTAGTCCGTATGCCAAAGCCACAACCCAACTCGGCACTTCGCACTCAATCGCGCTCCAACCAAGCCCCGAGGCGTACTCCACCACTCGGTTTTGTGCCTCGGCGGCACCTCCCACAATCCATCGGAAGAGTGGTTGCAACCATTCCAACGGCAAAGATACCCAAATTAATCCGCCCATCACAATAATTTCGGCAGTAAGTATCACTATTGGGTTGAGAAAAATTCCCACAAGACTCACTGTTGAGAATGTGTGTGCCACGAGTGGCAGGGTTGCAAGGGTGGAACACAGACCCACAACCACAATACCCCTCAGCCCCCTGAGTGACACTCCGCCACTCTCGCCACCAAACCACTCCGTCATAGGGCGAAGACCAATGAGAATACCGGCAACAGCAATAGCCGAGAGCCTAAAACTTATATCGAAGAGGTTGTTGGGGTTCACAAGGAGCATAATAGTTACCGCTCCCGCAAGGGTGTTTACAATGTTGCGCGAGGTGCCGTAGCCCAGAGCCATCTGCGCCACCACAAACATAAGGGTTGCCCTCACTACCGAGGGCGAGAGTCCGCAAACTATGGCGTAGAGTATCATTACCACCGAGGCTATGCAGTTGCGCACAATGTGTCCCCTGCGCCCAACAATGGGCAGTAGCCAGCAAAGCCACCACACAACCATGGCGACCAAACCGACATGGAGTCCCGAGATGGCGAGAATGTGCGAAGCCCCCGAGCGCGAGTATGCCTTGCGTAGAGAGGGTGTTATGCCCTGCCTTGCGCCCAACAGCATAGCCTCAACAACTGCCTCCTCCGAAGGGTTGAGATTTAGTTGTTCAATCCTCTCAATGAGTCGGTTTTGCAGTTTACGGGCGGCTATGATGGGGGTTGTTGTGGTATCTTCGAGGTGAAAATCATTGGGCGATGTGATGTAGAGGGTGCCGACAAATCCTCTGCGCTCCATAAGCCTGCCATAGGAGCCCTCGGGCATAGGGTTGAGGTAGCCATACGCCACACCCTTTGCTCCGAGCGACACCACAATAGATGTGTCGGCATAGAGCATTATGTTGGCTTTGCGTTCATTCAACACAGTGTGTGCCTCTGCACGCTGCCAACGCCCCGAGGTGTAGGGTGTGGAGGAGATTGTTATGCGATGTTCGGATGGGTGTGTGGGTTGAGGAACGCTTTGTGGAGTGCGTATCTCGGTCGAAGCCATAGCCCAAAGGAGTATGGAGAGGGCAATATAGACCTCGCCAATGCTCTTTTTGCGCCAGAGGTATCCGAGCAAGGAACAGAGAGCCGCAGCCACTGCTACCCACCAAGCCTCAATCGTAACCACCTCTCCCAAGAGGATACCCATGATGACAAGGGGCAATATTTTGAGAAATGGTGGTAGATTTCGCATGGTTTTTTGGTAGATTTAAAAATATGCGCCGTGTGCGCACATTAATTCTCAATTGACCACGCTACGCGTGCTCTAAAATGCTCCCGCTCGGCATAGTGCACAAGTGCCCTCTGCACTCACTTACTCGCATTTAATCCGCCTTCGGCGTCTTTTCCTCCTTCGCACCTCGGCAATTCAAATAAATTTGATTGCTCTCGGTTTGTCGTCGGTTGCCTCAATTCTCAACTTTTACTCCCCAATTGTCGCGGTCGAGATTGCGGTAGCCGATAGCCTCGGCAATGTGCGAAGAGTTGATGTTGTCGGCTCCTTCGAGGTCGGCAATGGTGCGGGCAACCTTGATGATGCGGTTGTGGGCGCGTGCCGAGAGCGACAGACTCTCCATGGCCCTGCCGAGCAATGCACTACACTGCTCATCTAAGGGGCAAAATTCCGCCAGCATTGCGCTATTCATCATAGCATTCGTGAAGACCCCATCAATGCCCTCGAAACGCCTTCGCTGACGCTCCCTTGCGGCAATAACCCTCTCGCGAATGGCACTGCTGGGCTCGGCGGGCTTGCGGTCGTTCATCTGCTCGTACTCAACGGGCGTAACCTCAATTTGGATATCAATCCTATCCATCAGAGGACCCGAGATTTTGTTTATATACTTCTCCACCGCATAGCGCGAGCAACTACACTCCTTTGTTGGGTGGTTGTAGTAGCCACAAGGACAAGGATTCATCGAAGCCACAAGCATAAAGTTTGCGGGATAGACTACGGAGTATTTAGCCCTCGCAACGGTCACGACTTTGTCTTCCAAAGGCTGCCTCATAACCTCCAATATAGACCTGCCAAACTCGGGCAACTCATCGAGAAAGAGGATGCCATTGTGTGCGAGCGAAATCTCCCCAGGTTGAGGGTTGCTACCACCTCCAACCATCGCCACTGCCGAAGCCAAGTGGTGGGGTGCGCGGAATGGTCGGCGTGTGAGGAGTCCTTTCTCGCTGCCAAGTTTCCCCGCCACGGAGTGTATTTTGGTGGTTTCGAGAGCCTCTTCGAGCGAGAGAGGGGGCATAATCGTGGGCATACGCCTCGCGAGCATCGTCTTGCCCGAACCTGGTGCGCCAATCATCACAATGTTGTGACCGCCTGCGGCTGCTACCTCCAAAGCACGCTTTACATACTCTTGTCCCTTGACATCCGAGAAATCCTCTCCATAGCGGTTGGCTCTCTCGGCAAAGAGTATCTCGGTGGGTATTTTTGTGGGTGCTATATGGTGTTCTCCGTTGAGAAAATTGACAGCCTCTTTGAGGGTGGATATGCCAATAACATCAATACCGTCTACAACAGCGGCCTCCTCGGCGTTGTCGCGCGGGAGAATAACTCCCCTAAAACCCTTAGCCAAAGCCTCAATAGCAACGGGTAAAGCCCCTTTGACGGGTTTTACAGAGCCATCGAGCGACAATTCGCCAAGTATCACCCACCCATCGAGTGCCTCGTTGGTAATCTGTTCGGTTGCGGCAAGTATTGCAACAGCGATTGGCAGGTCGAGCGAAGAGCCCTCCTTTTTCAGGTCGGCAGGCGCAAGGTTTACGATAGTCTTCTTACCCACCATTCTCAGTCCGCTGTTTTCAAATGCCGAGCGAATACGCTCTTGGCTCTCCTTGACGGCACTGTCGGGTAAGCCCACCAAGAACATACCTATGCCAGCAGAAACATTTGCCTCCACCTCGACAGTAATCGCATTAATACCGACTACTGCGCTGCTATAAACTCTCCTAAACGCCACGACTTTTAATTCTCAACTCTCAATTCTTAATTCTCAATTGACCACGCTACGCGTGCTCTAAAATGCTCCCGCTCGGCATAGCGTGCAAGCCCGCTCTGCGCTCGCTTACTCGCATTTTCCTAAAAAGGTGCCTCCTCCGAGGTGCTCATTGCTGCACCGCGAGCCTTTGAGCCATCTGCACCCGTAGGGCTGGGGGGCATACCAAAGTCGGCTGCCGCAGCATCAAAGCCACCGCCACCAAAGCCGCCACCTGCCATCTCGAAGCCTCCGCCGTCGATGGCACTACCAAACTCCCTCTCGCCCGAAAGAGCACCACCTGCCAACGGGTCGAAGTCGCAGAACTGAGCAAAGTCGTTGAGGAACTTCATACGGATAGTGTCCGTCGCACCATTACGGTGCTTAGCAACGATAATCTCTGCGAGGTTTTTGGTTGTTGTGCCGTCCTCCAACTGCATAAGTCCATAGTATTCGGGGCGGTGAATGAAGGCTACAATATCGGCATCCTGCTCAATAGCACCACTCTCGCGAAGGTTGGAGAGTTGGGGGCGTTTGCTACCGCCCTGCGACTCCACAGAACGGTTTAACTGCGAGAGGGCAATGATGGGGATGTTGAGTTCCTTGGCAATAGCCTTCAATGTGCGCGAGATGTAAGCCACCTCCTGCTCGCGGTTGCCCTTGGTATCCTGAGGACCCGTCATAAGTTGCAGGTAGTCGATAATCACGAGTTGAATATCGTGCTGTGCTTTGAGTTTGCGCACCTTCGAGCGAAATTCTGTGACGGGCAAAGCAGGGGTGTCGTCAATGAAGAGTGGTGCCTCTGCAAGAGGTTTGGCAGACTTCTCCAAGTGTGTCCACTGTTCGGGAGTGAGCCTACCACTACGCACATCGCGTGAGTCGAGTTGCGCCTCGGCAACCAGCAGACGCATCATAAGTTGTGTCGCGCTCATCTCCAAAGAGAAGAATGCAACGGGTTTTTGCTCGTCTACGGCAATATTGCGGGCCATAGAGAGTACAAAGGCGGTCTTACCCATCGAAGGACGAGCAGCAATGATAATCATATCCGAGGGTTGCCAGCCGAGTGTGAGTTTGTCCAAATCGCGGAAACCCGTAGGAACACCATTGATTTTTCCACCCTTTTTGCTCGCCTCCTCAATCAGACGCATAGTCTCCCTAAGGATATTGCTCGAAGACTGCACATCTTTGGAGATATGTCCCTCGGCAACCTTGAAAATCTCCTGCTCGGCAAAGTTGAGAAGGTCGGAGAGATCTTTCGACTCGTCGAAGGAGCGTTGGAGAATTTCGTCGGAGGCGCGGATAAGTTCCCTCTGTACATATTTCTGCGCCACAATCGTAGCGTGGTATTCGAGGTTGGCAGCCGATGCCACCTTTTGTGTCAGTCGTGCGAGGAAGGGTGCGCCACCGATGGCTTTGAGTTGTCCCTCCTGTTTGAGTTTCTCGGTGACGGTCAGAAGGTCGATGGGTTTAAGTTCGGTCGAGAGTTTCTCTATCGCACCATAAACAATGCGGTGAGCCTCACTATAAAAAGCATCGCCCGAGAGGTAGTCTTGTACGGTGATGATACCATCCTTTTCGAGCATCAGCGCACCGAGCACAGCCTCCTCCAAATCCAAAGCATGGGGCAAAACCCTACCTTGTACCTCGGTTACTGCTTTATAAGCCTCCTCGTTTTTTCTCTTCTTGTATTGTGTTTCGTTAGCCATAGTCGGTTGTTATCTTCGTTTCTTCTGCTCAAAGGTACTCTTTTTGCCTCGGTTTTCAACTTTTTTGCCCCGAAAGAAATAACTTTTTTGCTGACACTTCTCCTCGTAACTGTTAGCAACATAAAGACTGTCGCCCGTGTAGGGATTCTTGCCCGTGTAGAACATCACCGAGGATAGCGTCATAGGCGTTGGAGTGAGGTCTTGCACTTGGTCGGTCATGAGATTTAGTGCGCGAGTCTTTGTTGATAACTTTTTCATATCCTCCTCCCTGCACCCAGGGTGCGACGAGATAAAGTAGGGTATGAGTTGGTATTTTAGTCCATTGTCGCGGCATACCTTGTGGAAAAAAGCGTGCAACTTCTCGAACTCCTCCCACATGGGTTTGCGCATAAGTTTCAACACATGGGGCTCGGTGTGCTCGGGGGCAACTTTGAGCCTTCCGGAGGTGTGGTTGATGATAACCTCGCGCATATACTTGCCACCATCGTCGGGTATGTCGTAGCGTATGCCACTGCCAATGAAGGCTTTTTTGATACCCTTCACCTCCCTCACCTTGCGATAGAGCGAGAGTAGGGGCGAGAGGTCACGATTGAGGTTGGGGCAGACGCGAGGTGTGAGGCACGAGGGACGCACACACTTTTTACACAGGTCTGTATTCTTTCCGCCCAAACGATACATATCTGCCGACGGTCCGCCAACATCCGACAGATAGCCCTTGAAGTCGGGAAGGAGTTTGACCTTCTCAATCTCGGCAAGGATGCTCCGCTCGCTACGAGAGGTCACAAACTTGCCCTGATGTGCCGAGATGGTGCAGAACGAGCATCCACCAAAACAACCGCGGTGGATATTCACCGAGTGCTTAATCATCTCGTAGGCAGGGATAGTTTTGTCCTTATATGGGGGGTGGGGTAGGCGTGTGTAGGGCAAATCAAAACTGCAGTCGAGTTCTTCGGAGGTCATCTGCTCATAGGGAGGGTTGATAACCACAAACCTTTCGCCCGTAGGCTCCACAATGGTCTTAGTCTGCTCCATGCGGTTGCTCTCAACCTCCATCTTCACGAAGTTCTCGCCAAAGGCATCTTTGCTCTTGCAGCACTCCTCGTAGGAGTTCATCATAATAGTCTGCTCTTTGGGCAGTCGTTCCACATAATCCCTGTCTGCAACAAAAGCCACTTGTGGAAGTTTGCGCAACAACTTGGCATTGTAGCCATTTTTGAGAGCCTTTGCCACCTCTACAATGCTCCTGTCGCCCATACCATACATCAACAAATCGGCTCCACTCTCAACAATAACCGACGGTTTGAGCCTGTCGGACCAATAGTCGTAGTGTGTGAGCCTGCGGAGCGATGCCTCGATACCGCCAATGATTACGGGGGTGTGAGGGTAGAGTTCTTTGAGGATTTTGGTATAGACCGTCACAGCATAGTCGGGGCGGAAGCCCGCCTGACCATTGGGGGTGTAGGCATCATCGTGGCGCAGTCGCTTGGCAGCCGTATAGTGGTTTACCATCGAGTCCATCGAGCCTGCCGACACGCCAAAAAAGAGTCGTGGCTTTCCCAATTTCTTAAAATCCCTCAAATCGTCACGCCAGTTGGGCTGTGGCACAATAGCCACACGATAGCCCTCCGCCTCCAAAAGGCGACCGATAACGGCAATGCCAAACGAGGGGTGGTCAATGTAGGCATCGCCCGAAAAGAGGATTACATCGATATAATCCCAACCGAGAGCCTCTACCTCTTTGGCGGATGTTGGTAGAAAACGCGACATGATAAGATGAGAATTAAGAGTGAAAAACTCCTCCCCGAGAGGGGGAGGAGAGGGTTTTATTTTAGAATTTCACAAGTAAGCCAATACCTGCGACCTCCTGTATCTGCAAGCAGGGATAAGCCGAGCCATCGGGCTGTGGAATGTTGATATCGTCGTCGTAAATCATGTGGAAGTTGGCGTTTGCCGAGAGCCACTTGTTGATTTTAAGGTCGAAGCGGATAGTCCAATCGACATCGACATTTTGTGGTTTGTCGAGGAAGTTGGAGAAGAGGTTGAGTCGTGTGTAACCCGACAAGTCGCCCCAAATAGTACCCTTAGCCTCAATCTTCACATTACCACCAAACTCATGACGGGTAGACCTATCATCCAAGCCGTAGATGGGACGCATAGCCTCCTCGGTCACAAGCGTAGCCTTCCAAGTGGCGGGCGACGCATTGACCGACAGCCAAGCCTTAGGGTTCCACTCCACACCAAGACCGCCACTCAGATAGGCGGGAGCCAAGAAGCCCGAAGTCTGCTTGTAGCCACCCTCGGGGAGTGTCACAGCATAGTCGTAGCCGTTGGCAAATTGGGTGTTGAATTTCAGCAGAGCCGAAATATAGAGGTTGTCGTAAACCTTGTGACCGTATGACGAGGAGAGGTAGATTTTGTCGTTGGTCTTACGCATACCGTTGCTCTCGGTGCGGTTTAGACCATACGCCAACTCCAAGCGATTTTGCCACAAAACGGCATTTTTCTTATAATCCACCGAGTAGTTGAATTGGAAGTCGGCTGCCACACTGGGGTCGCCACCTGCCGCCCAATTAGTAAGAGTCATCTGCGAGCCTGTGATACCCGCACTACCAGCCATTGTCCAAGGCGAGGGCTCCACAGTAGGCTCCTCTGCCATAAGCGATGCGCTTGCGAAGAGAGCAAGTGCCAAGAAAGTAAGTTTTTTCATACTGTTTTTATATTTTGAAAATTTACCAAACACAAAGATATGGATAATTTTCAATTTTCAATTTTCAATTTCCAACTTTTATAGGTACTTTTGCCCCGCGTGTTTGGCGCGGGGGCTTTGTCGCTGCCTTTTTTTCAAGGGGGAGAGGAAAGTCCGAGCAACATAGAGCACCGTGCTTTCTAACGGAAAGTTGTCGGTAACGGCAAGGTTAAAGGTAACAGAAAATAACCGCCCGCAAGGGTAAGGGTGAAAAGGTGGGGTAAGAGCTCACCGCCCGTGTGGCAACACATTGGGGACAGTACTACCGACGGGTTGCAAGTTCAAGTATATCAGCAGTATGTAGGGTTGCTCGCCCGATGCTGAGGGGTAGAACGCTATTTTAGCCTACGCGAGAGCGTAGTGCATAGATTAATGACAAAGGCTGCTCCACCGAGGGAGTGTTGTGAGCAATGCATCCAAGAGGGAACAAGCAGTACAGAACTCGGCTTACACCCTGCACCAAACACCTTTTTTTTCGGACTGAAAACTAAGAGTTGAAAAATTGAAAATTAATCCACTCAACATAGATAATTTCGACTACGAGTTGCCCGACGAGAGGATTGCCAAATTTCCTCTTGCCGAGCGCGACCATTCCAAACTTTTGGTGTGGCGCGAAGGTGCTATCTCGGAGCGTAAGTTCTACAACCTCCCCGAGGAACTCCCCGAGGGTGCTATGCTCGTCTTTAACAATACTAAGGTCTTCCGCGCGAGGCTCATCATGCACAAGCCGAGTGGCGCACGCTTGGAGGTCTTTTGCTTGGAGCCCCACGCCCCTGCCGACTATGAGAACGCCTTTTCGGTGAAGGGCGAGTGCCAATGGCGTTGCCTTGTGGGTGGTTTGAAGAAGTGGAAGGAGGGTGCGCTCGTCATAGACTTCGAGATGGGAGGCGAGCAGTGCCGCTTGGAGGCTTACCGTGGCGAACAGATAGATAAATCTCATGTTATAACCTTCCGCTGGACGGTCGATGCCACCTTTGGCGAGATTATCGAACACCTCGGCAGGATACCCATCCCCCCTTACCTCAACCGCGAGAGCGAGGAGATTGACAATACACGCTACCAGACGGTCTATTCGCGCATTGAGGGCTCTGTGGCTGCTCCTACTGCGGGTCTGCACTTCACACCTCGCCTGATTGAGGAGTTGCACGCAAAGGGCATACAGACCGAGGAGGTTACGCTCCATGTCGGTGCAGGTACCTTCCTGCCTGTCAAGGAGAGTGACGCTGTGCACCACACGATGCACACCGAGCATTTTACGGTTTCGGTCGCCACGCTCCGCAACCTCATTGCAAAATTGGGGCATATATTCTCGGTCGGTACCACCTCCACCCGCACCATCGAGTCACTTTCGGCACTTGGTTGGAGAGTTATGCAGGACGGCTCGCCCGATGTAGAGCGTGCTGTTGGTCAGTGGGAGATTTACGATATCCCCACAGAGGTAGGCGCAAGGGAACTCCTTGTGGCACTTGTGGAGTGGATGGAGCGCGAGGGTGTCGAGGGCCTGTCGGCTGCGACACAGATTATGATAACGCCCTACTACCGCTTTCGTATTATAGAGGGACTTGTTACCAACTTCCACCAGCCCAAGAGTACCCTCCTGCTGCTTATCTCGGCTATTGTGGGCGAGCATTGGCGCACCATCTACCGCTACGCCATGGAACACGACTTCCGCTTTCTCTCCTACGGCGATAGTTCGCTGCTGTTTGTGAGGAAGTAACACCCACTCAAAAAATACACCAACGGGTCGGTCGCATCGACCGAGCCGTTTTGTTTTCTAAATTCATTCCCAATTAAGGAATCAAGGAACTCCAGCTGCGAGAGCTATTCCATCCTACAATGGTAAACAATGTACCATTAATAGTCAAGTCACCAGTTGCTCCCCAGTTACTCCAATCTGCGGCTTTATTTGGATCTTGCCTAATAAATTTGCAAGACTTATAATCCTTCACATTGGCAAAATAATAGTTTGCACTATTCTCGTACATAAGCCATTCAAAAGCGACCCAAGCATCTGCACTGCTACCACCCCAACACCAAGCGTGGAATTTAGCACTACCTTCTTGCCAATTGGAACTTGGTTTGAAATACAAATACTTTGTTCCTGAAATTGAAGGAGCACTGGAACCAGCTGTTACAGCACACCAAGCACCATTATCTTTGGAGATGTAAATATCGTATGTGCCTGCGCCAAGTGTAATATTGCTACCATTAAAGTTGTTCCAAGCACCTTTTGTACTTGGACCGCCCAAATACATCGAATCAGTCTTAAACTTAAAACCTTGACTTGCTGCAATTTCAACATTTTTCGCAACATAGTAGCCATTCTCCTCAAACATATAGAGGGGTGCTGCCCAACTATCCCAGTCACCAAGCAACCAAATTGCAGCGGGTGCTTTGAGTTCGCCAAGGTAGTAAACCTTGCGAGCCTCGAAATTCTTGCTAAGAGATTTGCACTGTACGCCATCAACCGAGTAGGAGAATGCTACAGCGGTAGCGGTAGGATTAACAGCAACATACTGCTCTGTGCCATTACCAGTGATGGTAATCTCGTCACCAGTCGAGAACATACCCTCACCTTTGAGGGTAACCTTCTCAGTGGTAGTGAATTTCAAGAATGCGTTCTGAACTGCAAAGCCCTTGGTGCCGTTAGCAAGTTCTGCGAAAGAACCCGAGTAGGTCAAGAGTGCACCTGCGGTACCGGCTGCGGAGTCAATCTCGCCGTCGCCATTGTTCGAGTAGGTAGCAACGATGTTTGCATTAACAATGCCGCTCAAACCCTCAGCAGAGCAAGAGAATTTGTTGGGGTTCTCTGCGCTGTTAGTGAAATCATAAGTTACATCGTTCCATTCAACTTTGATGGTGTCTTCGCTATCCCAAACGGTAGCCAAACCATCGAGGTCGGTACGGGTGTTGTCAATCGATGCGATAAACGATACGGTATCGCCATTTACTTCAAGACCGATGTTGTCCAAACCATCGTTCTCACATGCTACTGCGCCCAAAGCAACAATAGCGGAAGCCAAAATGTAAAAAATCTTTTTCATAAGTCTTTGTCTTTTTGCTAATTGTTAAACTTTGAGTTGATTACCATGAGAAGTTCTCTTGTGAGTAATTAGTGTCATCGCCAAGACCGAAAGGAGTGTTACCCTCATTCCAAAGGAAGTTTACAGTGCTTAGCGCAATACCTGCCTCTACCAAAATCTCGGTAGTCTCAATAGCAGGCGAAGTGTAATTCTTCTTCATTTCGATTAAATAATTTTTGCGTGTTAATAATGTTATTATGTTTTGTAAAATTTTGTCCGTTTGACGCGTCATAACTAACAGCACTACGCCCGTTTGTGCGCGCAAAATCGCACAAATGTAACCTTTTTTTTTGACTTGTGCAAAATAACCGCTGAAAATCACAAAAATAGTGACGAATGGAAGAAGAGAATGGTCGACCGACAACCGACAACCGACAACCGACAACCGACTCGGATGGACAAGAAGAACAGGAAAAACAGGAAGAACAGGGAGCAAGCATGGTAAAATTAGGGAGAGAGGTGCAAGGCACCGAGCGTGGGTGGGTGGGGTGCGCCAAAGGCGCACAATTTCAGCAAGGTAGATGCCAACCGCCTCAACTGCGTTGAGTCGTGGCAAGACGGAGTTTGACAGACCCCTCCGCCTGACAGGCACCCCCTCTAACTTGGAGGGGGAATAGCCACAAAAAAGGCGGAGTCCGCAGGCATCGGAGCGATGCTTTTGTGAGGGTGGCTCCGAAGAAACAGGTAAACGCAGAGAAGCGAGCGGATCTTACTCTCAACCGTAGAATACATATCGTGGAGCAGATACAAGGCTTACGAAAAAATCTCTCCCGCAGTTTACTAAGCGTAAATGAGGGAGAGATTTTTGAGTGTAACGCGGTAGATGCCCGCGAGATGTGTTCTACTTAGTCAGTGCGCCGATTTCGTAGAGAACCTGATTAGTCTTCTTCACAGCAGCAACGCTTGCCTCAAATTTAGCCTTCTCGTCGGCAGTGAGTTTGAGGGGCAGAATCTTCTCAATACCGTTCTTGCCGATAACAGCGGGAACGCCAATGAACAAATCCTCTGCGCCATACTCGCCCTCCAAGTAGCAACTCGAAGAGATAACCCTCTTCTGGTCGCCCAAGATGCTCTCAACAACGCTTGCAATAGCAGCACCGGGTGCATACCAAGCCGAAGTGCCGAGGAGTTTGGTGAGGGTTGCACCACCTACCATAGTGTCGGCAGCCACCTGTGCAAGTTTCTTCTTGCTGAGGAGTTGGCTTACGGGAACACCGCGGTAACTTGCCTTCTCAACCAAAGGAATCATTGTAATATCACCATAACCACCAATAACCATACCATCAACATCGCGGATGTCGGCTTTCAGAGCCTTTGCCAAGTAGCAACGGAAACGCGACGAGTCCAAAGCACCACCCATACCAATCACGCGGTTTTTGGGAAGACCGGTAGCCTTCAAAGTGAGGTATGCCATAGTATCCATGGGGTTCGACACGATTACGAATATAGCCTTGGGCGAGTACTCCAAAATATTGTTAACCACCGATTTAACGATATTAGCATTTACGCCAATAAGTTCCTCGCGAGTCATGCCAGGTTTGCGGGGAACACCCGAAGTGATAACTACTACATCACTCTTTGCGGTAGCCTTGTAGTCGTTGGTTACGCCTACGAGTTTGGTGTCGAAATCGAGGAGAGTCGAAGTCTGGTACATATCCAAAACTTTACCCTCCGAGAGATCGGGTTTGATATCAATCAAACATACTTCGCTAGCAACCTTGCGGATTGCCATTACATTTGCAGCAGTTGCGCCTACATTACCTGCGCCAACCACAGTTACTTTTGTTGCCATTTTCCTAACTAATTATGAATTGTGAATTGTGAAATTACAATAGTGCTTTGTAACCCTCAGCGTCGAGAAGGTCGTCGAGTTCGGCAGGGTTCTCCATGCGGATACGAACGAGCCAACCACCCTCATAGGGCTCTTTGTTTACAAGTGCAGGGTCGGCATCAACCTCGGGGTTGAGTTCCAAAACCTCGCCGGTTACGGGCAAAAATACATCCGAAACGGTCTTCACAGCCTCAATCGAGCCAAAAACCTCGTGAGCACCTACAACCTCGCCAACGGTGGGAACATCAACAAATACGATGTCGCCCAACTCGCCCTGTGCGAAATCGGTAATACCAACCAATGCTTCGTTGCCGTCTACAACCTTAATCCACTCGTGGTCTTTCGAGTACTTCAATTCTGCGGGAATGTTCATAGTGTTTAGTTTATTTTAGTGTAAATAGTATGTGCGCAAATTATTAACCACAAAGATATGTTTTATTTCGCTTTCGACAAACATTAACTGTTAATTTTTTAGCAAAAGAGTTTTTTCGCCATCGGCAGGCTTTGAAATCTCGGCAAAGATGTCTACATTTGTAGACTAAACCTAAAACCGCTAAAACTACACAATGAAAACTTTGATTGACCGCTCTCTCATCGAGAGCGCAATGCAACAAATGGAGGTCGCTTCGATGGAGCAACTCTCCATTAGGCAACTCGTGTCGGTTGTCAAGAGTTGCGAGAAAGCCTCCGGCGAGGAGTTTATCCACTTCGAGATAGGTGTCCCAGGGTTGCCTGCCTCACAGGTGGGTGTGGCTGCGCAAAAAGAGGCTCTCGATGCAGGTGTCGCCTCGGTCTACCCTTCGATTGATGGCGAGCCAGAACTCAAAAATGCTGCTTCGGCATTTGTCAAAGCAGTGATAGGTACCGACATAGCACCCGCACATTGCATCCCAACGGTTGGCTCTATGCAGGGTACTTTCGCATCGCTTATGGCTGTGTCGGCACTCAGCAAAGAGAGGGATACCATACTCTTCATTGACCCTGGATTTCCGGTGCAGAAAAATCAGGTCGATGTGCTGGGCATCAAGCGCGAGGCATTCGACCTCTACAACTTCCGCGCCGAGAGGCTCGCTCCCAAGTTGGAGGAGTATCTCTCCACGGGGCATATTGCAGCCATCCTCTACTCCAACCCCAACAACCCTTCGTGGATGTGCCTGACCGAAAGTGAGTTGCAGACGATTGGCGAGTTGGCTAATAAGTACGAAGTTGTGGTCTTGGAGGATTTGGCATACCTCACAATGGACTTCCGCAAGGGGGTAAATCCCCAAACGGGATTGCCTACGCAGGTGAGTGTGAGTCATTGGGCAAAGGACTACATATTGTTGATGAGTGCTTCCAAAATCTTCTCCTATGCTGGTGAGCGTATTGCGGTGGCTTGCATCTCCGACCACCTCTTTGCCCGCAAGAGTGAGTCGTTGCGCGAGCGTTTTGGACTCCCATCGTTTGGTAATGTCTTTGTCCACAGGCTTATGTATACTCTCTCCTCGGGCGTGTCGCACTCGGCACAAATGGCTTTTGCGAGAATGCTCTCGATGGCGACATCGGGCGAATACAACTATCGCGAGGAGGTGCGTGAGTATGCCCTCCGTACCGAGCGCATACGCGAAATTCTCAACCGCCACGGCTTCCATTTGGTCTACGAGAAGGATGTTGATGAGCCTCTGGGAAGTGGTTTCTTCTTCACGATTGGATATAAGGGTATGAAGGGTGGCGAGTTGCTCGAAAAGTTGTTGCTCTGTGGTGTGAGCGGTATTGTGCTGAGTTCCACGGGCTCGGTATACGAGGGTATCCGTGCTTGCTCCTCCGCCATAAAACCCCACCACTACGACCTGCTCGACCAAAGACTTGCAATGTTTGAAGAATTAGTAAAGAGTAAAGAGTAATTGTATGGCAAATTACACAACTGCGGCAGAGGCGGCAAAGTTGATAAAGAGTTTTGATAAGGTTTATGTGCAAGGCTCGACGAGTATCCCCGAGGTGCTCATTGATGCCATGGTGGCGAGGGCTGACGAACTGCGTGGCGTGGAGGTGTATAGTGCCTTTGCGATAGGCACGAGAGATATACCCTACGGCACAGCCGAGATGAAGGATAGTTTCATACCGCAGAGTTTCTTTGTGGCGAACAACTACCGTTCGACCATTAACTCTGGTTATGGCTCCATTACTCCTTGCTTTTTGGGCGAGGTGCCTGCGCTGGTTAGGGAGGGCTATGTAAAGTACGATGTGGCTCTGCTAAACTGCTCCGAGCCCGACGAGAGGGGCTATTGCAGTTTTGGCATCTCGGCAGACTTGGCAGTAAGTGCAGCCGAGACCGCCAAGGTTATCATCGCGCAGATTAACCCCCGCATACCCTACACCAATGGCGACGCGCTGGTGCATATCGACCGCATAGACGCTGCCGTGAGAGTGGACTGTGAGCCTGTGGCACTACCCACGGTCGAGCCCAACGAGGAAGAGTGGAAGATTGGTGGATATATTGCCGAGCAGATTCCCGATGGTGCCACTCTGCAAATTGGTGTGGGCGGTATTCCCAACGCTGTATTGGCGGCTCTTACCAACCACAAAAACCTCGGTCTACACACCGAGGCTCTGACGGATGGCGTTGTACCTCTTATTAATAGTGGTGTGATTAACAACTCTCAGAAGGCTGTGGAGCGTGGCAAGACGGTCTGCTGCCTCGCGCTCGGCTCGCGTAGGCTCTACGACTATATGGACCACAACCCCGAACTCTTAACCAAAGATGTGGCGTGGACCAACGACCCCTTCCGCATCCGCCAAAATCCCAAGGCAATGGCCATAAACTCAGCCATTGAGGTCGACCTGACGGGTCAGGTGTGTGCCGACTCCATAGGTACTCGCATCTTCTCGGGTGTGGGCGGTCAGCACGATTTCATGTATGGTGCAGCACTCTCGGAGGGTGGTAAAACTTTTATCGCGATGAACTCCATAACCCCCAAGGGAGTGTCGAAGATTAAACCCGTCTTGACCGAGGGCGCGGGAGTTGTCACTACCCGTTTCCAAACCCAATATGTCGTTACGGAGTATGGTGCGGCTTTCCTCAAAGGTAAAAACCTTGCCGAGAGGGCTAAGGCACTCATCGAGATTGCTCACCCATCGGTGAGGGAGGAGTTGGAGAGAGCCGCTTGTGAGAGGTTTGGCTACTCGTTCTTGCGCCTTAAAAATCGCTAACCACACCCGCAATAAGAGATTATATTCTACCCATAGAAAATACTTTAAGTTGCTATACTAATAGCCCTTGTTCGCTTATGAACGGGGGCATTTTTGTTAAACATATAAAATAGTAGAGAGTTATGGTAACTACAAAAGTAAATCGGACAAAAAGCGTGGCAATAAACCACCCTTCAACACAATCCCACACTCCCAACACCCCAATAGTGGAGTATATGGTGGCAATGGTCGGTCAGTTGACGGCTGCAAATAGGTTGGGGACGGCCAAAAACTACCGTAAGACAATAGGGAGTATTGAGCGCTTCCTCGACGGGCGAGTTGCGACACTTGGCGACCTCGACGAGGGGTTTGTGGAGGAGTATAATATATTTTTGGTGCAACGAGGCGTGGGGCGCAACTCGCGCTCATTCTATATGCGCATCCTTAAGGCAGTGTATAATAGGGCTGTGAAGCAGAAACTCGTGGTGCAGACCTACCCATTCGAGGGGGTGTATACGGGTGTCGATAGAACTCGCAAGCGTGCTGTTAGTGAGGATGTTGTGCGCCAACTCCACAAACTCAACCTACCCCAAGGCTCCCCTCTTGCACTCGCCCGCGACCTCTTCGTGTTTAGTTATTGCACACGAGGTATGGCGTTTGTTGATATTGCCTACCTCCGCAAAGAGAACCTGCGTGGCGACTCAATCTACTACTCGCGCCTCAAAACAGGACAACAACTCTGCGTAAGGGTGGAACCCTGCATAAAGTCTATTCTCGACCGCTACGACAACCCTCGCACCCCCTACCTATTCCCCATATTGACCTCTACCGATGTGGTGACGGCATACGAAGAATATGTTGGTGCGCTTGGGGTCTACAACCGACAACTGAGAGCGTTGTCTAAGATGCTGGATTGTGGTTGCTCGCTAACATCCTACACTCCGCGCCATAGTTGGGCGACTGCCGCCCGCAACCACAACATCCCAATCTCGGTCATCAGTGCAGGTATGGGACACACCTCCGAACAGACCACTCGCATCTACCTCTCCTTGCTCGATAACTCCATTATTGACGATGCCAACCAATGGATTATTAAAGGTTTAGAGTAGGTTTTTGCACTCCCTCCCCCTGACCTTTGAGTCAGGGGGATTTCTCCACCCTCAACCGCAACAGTTCTTTCGCAGAACTTGCTAACGGCACCAAGGGCTTTGCAGTCCAGAACGCATTCTTGAAATTCACTACCACTGAGGAGGTTACCCTCAAAGGTGAGGGTATGTTCTCGACTGGTGACGAGATTACCATCACTGGTAATGGCACAGAGCAGTATGTTGCTGTTAAACCTACCGCTACCGATGTAGCATTCTCCTACTCGGTTGATGGCGTACAGTGCAAATCTCTTAGCAAGAACTTCGAGGTTCGCAAGGTTTACAACCTTGGCGAACTTTATGGTCCTTCGGATTGGGAGATAAGCGATGGTACTCGTTTCTTGAAAACTGCTACTCCCGATTTGTTTGTTGCAAAGAATGTTAAGCTGGCTGCAAACAACTTCTGCTTGAAAAATGTTAATCTCGCTTGGGGTGCGGTTGGTGCGAAATATGGTCTTGTAACCGCTGGTACTAAGAGTGTAGACGCAGCAATTGGTATATATAACGCAGATTGGGCAGGCGATATTACCATCAGCAATGCTAGCACAGTTGCTCACGACATCTACTTCGACTATGCAAACAGTCGTTTGTATGTTTTGACCGTTGGTAAGACTCCTGCTGAAATCGCTGCACCTACCCACGCCACTTATTACGACCTCGCAGGAACTATGAATGGATGGAGTGGTGGCACCAAGTTTACTTACTCTGGTGACAATGTATGGCATCTTGTTGTAGATATGGCAGCAAATGCCGAGTTTAAGGTACGAAAAGATGGTGGCTGGACTACTTGCTATGGACACTATGCTATTCAAGAGAATGTAGGTAGGAGTTATTCCAATGGTTCCGATAATGCTAAGATGAAAGCAGCTGGCACTTATGAGATTTGGGTAATTCCTTCACACAGCCCACAGTTGTACATCATTAAGAGGTAATTACTACCTTACTATGAATAAAACGAGCCCCGACCATAACGGTTGGGGCTCGTTTTATTTTACCAAGGGTTCCAAGGATACCAAGGGTGCCAAGGGAAACCCCTGTAACCCCTGCAACCCCATTGCAACCCACAATTAAGCATGGTAGATGCCAACCGCCACCTATGGTATCGTGGCAAGACGAAATAAAAACGGCTCGATCACATTGACCGAGCCGTTAATATCTAAAACCGAGGATTAGAAACTGCTGTGGAAGACCTTTTGGGGATTCTTTGCCATATCTTGGAGTCGCTCGGCAACCATCTGCCAACCAAACTCTCCC
This sequence comes from Tidjanibacter sp., assembly GCA_045591965.1. Taxonomy (GTDB): domain Bacteria; phylum Bacteroidota; class Bacteroidia; order Bacteroidales; family Rikenellaceae; genus Tidjanibacter. The sequence continues at coordinate 104,295 of JAZNTX010000003.1, forward strand.
GAGGTCATAACCACCGACTCATCGAAGTTGATCTCGTCAAAATAGGTAAGTGCCTTGGCGGGTACCACAATGTTATCTTCGGGAAACTTGTCGGCATAGAACTGCAACATCTCGTCGAGCGAGTAGCGGGTGGAGAGGGTTGCAATATCTATAAAATCTTTAATGCGGGTGCCATTTTGTGAGATTGCCGCGAGTTTCATCGCAATGATGTCAGGTACACTCTCCAAGCGCACACCCTCAATCTCTTCGGGAGCCTGCAAATGGCGGTAGTTGTAGCGTATGCAGTCCACCATCACACCGCCAATAAAGCCTTTGAGCGTCTTGCCCCTTGCTAAGGCGACTTTCATTCCATACTTCTCAACAAGCATAGACTTTAACTCTTCGAGGTCGAACTCCTCGCGGGTAAAGAGGTCGAGGTCTACGCTCTTGCGGTGACCGATACGCAATGCCAAAGCCGTACCGCCCACCAAGTTAAAGGAGGCTAACAAAGGCTCTTGCTGCAACTTTCTCAGAAGTTCCAGTGTTGCGGGCTCGACTGTCTGCGTTTGTAACATCTCAACTCCTCTTTTTTAAGATTAAATGCAAATGACACGAAATTCAAATCTATGGGGCTGAGATATGGCACCTCTTTGAGAATCTCGCGGAAACCCTCCACACCACCATACATATCGAATGCGGCATAGAAATCCTCTGGCGAGCCGAGCTCAACCACGCGCTGCACTACAACCACGCGCGATGCCTGCCAATCGAAAGTACAAAGGTCGTACTCCCACAAAAGGGCAGGATTGAGCGAGTGGTCTCTGGGCGTGTATTTGTCAATGATTACCATCAGTTTCTATAATCTTACATGCAAAGATAGTGCTTTTTGCCAAAAAACACAAAAATTTTTACCCTCTCGCCCTCAATCAAAGCGCGGTAGATGCCAACCGCCACCTATGGTGTCGTGGCAAGACGAAACAAAAACGGCTCGGTCAATGCGACCGAGCCGTTTTTGTTGCTAATTCGGATTACAATTTCTCTACCCAAATATTGGCATTACCAGAACTATCCATAGACATATAGATGTCGTATGTACCAGCAGTTGATACTGCAAAGTTACCTTTCTTGTTATTCCAACTATTATTGCTACCATACTTGTTGCTCTTTGTGTGGTTTTCGAGCGTTGAGTATATTTTGGAGTCATTACCATCTACTCCAGTATAACTACCTACCCATTTACTCCAATCATTAGCACCTCCAGCAAATTTGAAGTAATCATTCTTTGTGAGTGCAACTGCGGGTACAACGTAAGTCGTACTTGTTCCTGTAATTTTTTTGAGGTATTGAGCGCCAGATGAAATATCCCACTTGTCTGTACCACCAAATTTGCCAGCCAAACGCCAAGTGGTGTCATCAGTATAAGCCTTAACATCATAGTAACCGTTGCTGTTTGCATAGTTTTTGAGGGCTACAAATTTGCCAGAAACACTAAGATTGAAATCACCCTTATTGATTCTACAAGCCTTCGATACAGTAGCATCAGCCAACAAAATAATGGCTTTTGTGGTGCCAGCAGCCGTAATAGCAGAATTGATGTCAGTATATTCAGTGTTATCTACGATAGCAACAGCATTGTGCTCGTACTCAGAGTCGTGCCAATATCCATAATTCCAACCATATACATAGAAGTAGTTATTGGGAGTTGCGCTAACATCGAGATCTGCTGTTTGCCCCCAAACATTCTTCCACATATCTACGTTTGTACCAGAAGGATTCATTCGGCAGAAGATAACATTAGTCCAAGTGCCATCAGGAACGAGTACAGTGTAAACACTATCACCATTGTCATCTACCATATCCACCCAAGTGTTTGTAGTGCCATTGAAGAAATATGCCTTGAAAGTGGCATTCGCCTCTTTCCAGTTGCTACTGGGAACGAGGTGGAGGAGGTTGGGGTTGAGTTCGCCGAGGTTGTAAACCTTGCGAACCTCGAAGTTCTTGCTAAGAACTATGCAAGCGTTAGCGAAAAAGCCTCCCTCACAGGAGGGAGGTTTGGAGGGAGGGTAACACAATCCAAAGTGAGCACTGCAATAAAAAAAGGATAGTCTAAAGACTATCCTTTTCGGAGCGAAGCGACAAGTCCCCCTTTGTCAAAGGGGGATTTCGGGGGAATGTAAATATGTCGAGGGAGCACAAACGAAAAAGGCTATCCATGCGGATAGCCTTTTTCGTCTTGTGCTCCCTCTGGGGCTCGAACCCAGGACCCCAACATTAAGAGTGTCGTGCTCTACCAACTGAGCTAAAGAAGCGTTAAGCGGGGACAAAAGTAATAACTTTATTTCGCAAACCAAAAAAAAAGGGCAAAATTTTTCAAAAAAATCGCACCTTGCCCTATTCGCGCACCTTGTGGGGCATATCCGATGGCAAAACTATGGAGTATTCCACCAACCCCGCAACCTCGCCATTCTCGTACCAAGGGGTCTGGTAGATGAGTTTGCGAGTGCCGCGTTTCTCAATAGTGTAGGCGTTGGTTGAGCCTTCGGCAATCATCTCGCGTATCTTCGCCCACGAGGCAGCCTTGTGGCACTCCTCCAAGTTGTGCCCACGAGCCTCGCCAAGTGACTCCACAGCCCTGTTATTCTGGTATATAACCCTACCCTCGGTGTCGCAAACCGTCATAGACACCGCAACATTCTCGAAAAAATCTTTCATCCTAATAAGCAAATTTATGCACAAAGATATCTATTTTCGTAGTACAAACCGAAAAAATAAATAAATTTGCAGGGTGAAAGAATTAAAACGCATACTCGTACTGGTCGTTTTCCTATGCCTTACCACTCCTCAGAACATCAAGGCGCAGGAGATATTGTGGAATGCCAATTTTGACTTCCGCTTCGACAATCGCGAGTATGGCGACCCCAGCAAGATGATTGCACCCTCGGGAACACTCTTTGGTGCCAATATGCGCCCCGAGGTTGGTTTGGGGTGGGGCTATGGGCACTCTCTGATGCTCGGAACGACAATCCCTGCCGACATGGGGAGTGAAAACTTTATGGGCGACCCCGAACTGATAGCCTACTACGCCTACGATGGCAACAAATTTCGCTCGTCGTTAGGATTCTTCCCACGCGAGAGGCTCAAAGGACGCTACTCCTACGCATTTTTCAGCGACAACTATCGTTTCTATCACTCCACCATCGAGGGTATGTTGGTGCAGTATGTCAAGCCTTACTGGTTTGTGGAGTTGGGTTGTGATTGGAATGGTTTGCGCTCCAAGACTCGCCGCGAGATGTTTACCATAATGTTTGCGGGCGAGGCTCGCAAGAGTTTCTCCTATGCGGGATACACCGCCACGCTCCACCACCACGCGGCAAGCGATACGGCAGGTGGCGTTGTGGATAACGGACTGGCGGATATCTATGTGGGCTTGGACTTCTCCTCGTTGTGGCGCGATGTGGAGTTGCGCTTTCAGGTGGCGTGGGTGCAGGCGTACCAAAACGACAGAAAACACATCGGCACTCCCGTTATGCCCAAAGGCTACGAGTTGGAGTTGGCGATGAGAAAGAGGGATGTTGGACTGCGTAACACCTTCTACAAAGGAGAAAACCTTATGCCCTATTGGGATTTGCCGTACGAGGATGCCGAGGGAGGGATTTATGGCGACAACCTCTATTTTGGCGACCCTTTCTACCGTGTGGGCGAAAAGGGCTTTTACAACCGATTGGAACTCTACTGGGAGCCTCGTTTGAAGGACGGTGTGAGCCTACGCATATCCTCCGTACACCACTACGACGGCATCCATTGGGGCTGGCAGCAGGTGGTTGCGCTGAGGATTAATATAGGCAGTGAGATGTTTGCTCCAATCAGGTAGCGAGTGTGCCTTGTGTGCGGCTGATTTCTGTGGGCGATTTCGGCGTTATACTTGCGCTCGAAATCCTCATTTGCGTTAGCAAACTGCGGTTTCTCTCGCTGCGCAAGCCTTGAACTCGCCACACATAAATCACCCTCAGGGTGGAGGAGTGGTGGCACTTGGAAAACCCTCTTGCGGGGGATTTCTTGGAACTCTTGTTCTTCTTGTTTTTCCTGTTTTTCTTGCAGGAATAACAAGAGTTACAGTCGCGAAAGGGAGAAAAGACAAAAACGAATAAATAAAAAACACTATGAGAAAACTTTTATTCATTTTTTCGGCAGTAGCAGTGATGCTCACGGGCTGCACTTTGCCCTACGACCACAGCGACATTTTGGATCGCTTGGACAACCTCGAAAATGAGGTTAGGAACACACAAGCACTCCTTGTGGCTCTCTCCAACAACCTCACAATCATCGACATTACCGAGATTGACGAGGGTTATGTTGTAACCTTCTCAGACGAGTCCACAATCACCATCAAGCACGGCAAAGATGGTGCTGATGGCGAAGACGGCAAGGACGGTGCAGACGGTGCAGACGGTGCAGATGGCACCTCGGTAATTGTGAGTGTTACTTGGGACGAGGAGAGTGTCTACTTCACTCTCTCGGACGGCACTATTGTAACCATTCCTCTCACCCCCAGTATCGGAGGTGGCGACAACAACCAAGAGGATAACAACCTGCCCATAGGTGCTGGCGATGTGGTTATCAACGAGGTAAACAGCGATGCCAAATACATCGAACTCTTCAACAAATCCACCACCGAGAATGTAGACCTTAGTGGTTGGACCATCCTCAAAAACAACGAGGGTGCGATTAGCGACCAAAGCGGCATGGGCTTGTTTGTTATTGCCGATGGTACCGTTTTGCCCGCAGGAGGCTATGCCGTAATCAACTGTAAGGGTGCAAACAACGCCCACAATGCGCTCAATCTTGGTGTGAGCAACTCGGGCGTGTCGGGTAAGAAGTCACTCTTGTTGGAACTTGTGGACAACAATGGCGAGAGGGTAGACTACTTTGTCAATAGTGCAAATGCAACACCTAATGTTGCAGACGCATGGGATGGTGCTGTGGAGCACACCTTCGATGTGGTTTGCCGCGTGCCCGATGGCGGCGATTGGTATGTTGTAACAACCGCGACCATTGGTGCTGCAAATGCGAGCGATACCTCTGCCAAGTTTGTAAACACAACCGTAAACTTCACACCTTCGACCGGTGGCGATGATAATACGGGCGACAACCCCAGCACAGGTACCTCCTCGCTTGCCGAGAGTGTAAAATATGTGTGGAACGAAGATACCTTCCCCGAAATTACCCTCAAAGTGAGCAAGAGCGAATGGAATCGTATGCTCCAAACCTACGACCAGAACAACAAGACTAAGGCATATTTCAAGGGCGATGTAACCTTCTACAACGGCACCGAGACCTACAACTTCTCGGAGGCAGGTTGGAGGCTTAGGGGTAACACTTCGCGCCGCCGTCCCGAGGGTAATGGTGGCGAGATGCACAACTCCTCCAACCCCGATTGGCACCACTTCCATACTCAACTCAACTTCCGCAAGTACCACAAAGACGAGGAGCATACCATTGGTGGCGTGAGGAAGATGTATCTTAAATGGCACAAAGACGACCCAATGTATGTGCGTGAGATGTACTGCTACGACCTCTTCCGCCGCTATGGTGTATGGACTGCCATCAACGACATCTACTGCCGTCTTTGGATTCAGGTGGATAACGAGCAACCCGCATACTTTGGCGTCTATGAAATGCAAGAGACTGTCGATGATGAGTACCTCGAAGTGCGCTCCGACAAGTTCGGTGGTCACAAGGGCAACCTCTGGAAGTGTAGTTACTCCGCCGATGGTCCTGCAACGCTCAAATACGATACCGATGCAAACCAGAGCCACCTCTACGGTCTTGACCAAGATACCGATGAGGAGTGGACCTACGAACTCAAAACCGACAACTACTCCTTCGACTCGGCAAAGGCTCAGCTTATCGACTTTATGTATAAACTCAAAACCAAGTCGGGCGCAGAGTTGAAGGCGTGGCTCGAAGAGACTATCGACATTCCTCTGCTGCTGAAAACCTATGCAGTGAATGTTACGGTTGGTATGTGGGACGACTATTGGAACAACGGCAACAACTACTATATGTATTTCAATGCTGGTAGTACCGATGGCTACAAGTTCTACTTCATTCCCTACGACTACGACAATACGCTCGGAACCTCGCAAAATGTTATGCGTATTGAGGACTCGGGCACTTGCACTCCTCTCAAATGGGGTAGCAATGCCAACCACCCACTTATCAACACCATTCTCGAATGTGACTCTTCTTATAAGGAACTCTATAAGAGTTACCTAAAAGAACTCGTGGACTCCTCGGCTGGCTATTTCCACTACGATGCAAGTGTGGCTCGTATTCGCGCTTGGCACAGCAAGATTCAGAACTATGTATCGAATGATACGGGCGAGGATATGAGCATCTACGACCAGCCCGCATCGTGGAGCAACAAGTCCCACTACCGCCTTTTGGAGAATAGCAACAACAACTTCTTCAAGGTGAAGGCTCAGAGTTACCGCGACCACCTCGGATACTAAAAATACCACAAAAAATAATTAACTTAATTCAAATAAAAACGATGAAAAAATCACTTAAACTTTTGAGCCTTTTGATAGCTGTATTTATGGTGGCTTGTGATACTCCCGAGCCCGAGCCACAGCCCACACCCGATCCAGAGCCTACTCCTACCGAGGGTGCAGTTACCATGACCGACATTGTAATTGTGGACATTCTCGACATTGCAGGCTACTTTACCGTTGGTGTATGTAATATGGACGAGTTTGGCTACATGGTTGTCAAGACTGAGGAGTATACCGAGCAGACTGTTGATTACATCATTGAGAATTCGGGCGATTTTATGCTCGAAGATGGCAACACCTCGTGGAGTGCCGAGATGGCTATTCCTTTCGTTGTTGACCTCGAACCCTCCACAGACTACACCATCGTTGCTGCGGCTAAGAACGAGACTTCGGAGGTGATGAAGAGCGCGACCTTCACTTCGCTCGAAAAGGGTATGGATGTAGAGAAAATTTCGTTCCACCCCACCGAGGTTAATATCGAGAGCAATGGTACCAACCACCTTATGACTATGAGCACAGCGCTTTATCAACTTCGTGTTATGCTCGTTGGTTCCGAGGTGTTTGGTGGTCGCTATGACAACACTATGTGTGTTGAAGAGAGTTGTGTTTGCGATACACAGTGCACCGAGGATGTGTGCGTTTGTGAAAAAATCGAGAATGGCTTTATCGCCGAAGGTGCATACTTCAAGGTACAAGAATTCGATGGCACAACATGGACCGAATATACCAAACTCGACCCCACCATTGGTAATGTGGACTTCTACGAGAATGTTGTGACCGGCAAATGGGAGATCTACGGCACCTTCTGCTTTATCTTGGACGAGGAGGCTACCTCGTGGCTCACTGTTGAGATTGAAAGCCCACAAGGTATTGTTATTGAGAGCAAAAAGCGCACCGAGCCCTACGAGTTTATCTACCCCATTGCAGACGAGGACGGCAACATTGTCCCCCTCTCGGCTGAGGCTGAGAAGAGCCAGAAGGATGCCAATGTTTGGAATATTACCGTGGCTCAGGACAAAGATAACAGCCTAACCTTCACACTCAATCTTGGCGAGGATAAGGCTTATATCCCCTCGGGTACCTATACCGTTGGCGATAAACTGACAGGTTGCTCAATGGTTGTAAACAATGTTGCAACCTCGCTTGCTACTGCTGACCAGTATGAGAGCAAACTCGTTGTGGAGTACAACGAGGCTACCGAGGAGACCATCGTTAGCGCAGATGTAATGGTTAAGTCTGGCACTGCTGTTGTGAAGTTTAACAATGCAGGTCCCTTCAAACTCTACGAGGAGGTTATTGCCGAAACCGAGACTTTCAACGAGGGTCGCAACCTGATGATTTGGGCTATGTATAGCGGAGACTCTTGGTGGCTCGATTGGTCGGGTGACTACTTCTGTGGTTACCTCTATTTTGTGACCGACAATGAGGAGTACTTGCCCGCAGGTCGCTACTACTTGCGTAGCACTGCTCCCGCCGATGGTTCGCTCTGGATTGATTGCAGCAGAAGTGATATTGCTCGACTCCGTAGCGGTGTTACTCAGTCGCTCGTTTGCGACGGTGAGAACGACTATATTGATGTTACCGTTGAGGAGAACGAGGAGGGTGTTAAGATGCACACCATTGTTGGTACGCTCAAAACCACCGACGGTAGTTACATCGTCAATTTCAACTACGACGCAAATACCCGCGGTGCCCTCTAATAGAACTCTTAGTTCACTATTGAATGAAATTAGCGAATTCCAAAGGGTTGGAATTCGCTAATTTCGTGTTTATTGATTATCTTTGTGCGTTGCAATGTTGTAGCAAACAAACACTATATTATGAATAAGGTATCGGAAAACCCTTTCAAAAACCGAATTAGCAGACAATCTCTGCTATTGGTTGTGACATCGCTCTTTGTCACGCTCTATCTTGTATCGAATGTTATGGCTGTGAAGGTCGTGGGTTTTTGGGGACTCTTGTACTTCGATGCAGGTACCATAACCTTTCCTCTTGCCTATATGTTGGGCGATGTGCTGACCGAGATATGGGGCTATCGTACTACGCGCAAGGTTATCATCCTCACGCTGTTGTGTAATGTGCTGATGGTCATCTGTACGCGCATAGGTGTGGCTATGCCCTCGCCCGACTACCTCGCCGACACAGCCAATGCCTACAACACCATCTTCGACTATGTGCCACGCATAGTCCTTGGCTCGCTTGTGGGCTTTCTGCTGGGCGAACTCTCGAACTCGTGGTGTATGGAACGCCTCAAAAAAATAACCAAAGGTAAATACCTCTGGCTCCGTACCATTGGTAGTTCGATGGTGGGCTACCTCTTCGACTCGCTCCCCTTTGTTCTGATTGCCTTTGCGGGAGTTGTTACCACCCACGATTTGGTGGCTATGGTGGTGTTGCAGTACGCGCTGAAACTCGTCATTGAGGTCCTCTTTGGCACTCCGCTCGCTTATGCCACCATAGGGTGGATAAAACGCCATACTTCAACCAACATTCCCGAATAGATGGAGAGATATTCGCTCATTGAAACAAAGATGCCTCGCGAGTTTCTGCTCCTGCAAGGCACGGGGTGTCGTTGGCGCAGGTGTACCTTCTGTGACTATCATACCGACCACTCCTCGGAGCCGTTTGAACTCAATGGCAAGGTGCTTGGTCGTGTGACGGGCGAGCATGGAGTGTTGGATATCATCAATTCGGGCTCGGCAATGGAATTCGACCAACAAACCATCAACCTCATAAGCAAAATTGTGCGCGAGCGCGGTATCCATACCCTGTGGTTTGAGGCCCACTATATGTACCGCCACCAACTCGCCACCTTTGCGGAGCAATTTGCCCCTGCTGAGGTTAAATTTCGTTGCGGAGTGGAGAGTTTTGATGGCTCTCTGCGCCAGCAGTGGAACAAGGGTATTGCTCCCAGTGTTACTCCAGAGGATATTGCTCGTTATTTTCGTGGCGTGTGTCTATTGGTGGGCGTTGAGGGGCAAACTCGCGAGGGAATACTCGCGGATATAGCCACTGCCGACCGCCTTTTCGACTATTTCAGCGTCAATCTTTTTTGTCCCAACACCACCTCCACAAAGCGCGACGAGGGGCTGTCGGAGTGGTTTGTGCGCGAGGTCTATCCCTCGCTCCAAGAGAACCCCAAAGCCGAAGTTCTCATCTCCAATACCGACCTCGGGGTGGGGTAGGGCTCTATTACAAAGGCATACAAACAAAGAAGGCTTCGACCATTGTGGTCGAAGCCTTCTTCATATTTTTAGACGCAGGTTATCTTATTTAGCCTCCTCGGTAGGGATAACCTCTACGAGTTCAATGGTGAAAGTGATTGCGTGGTTAGGACCAATCGCGCCATCACGGGTGCCGCGAACACCGTATGCGAGTTTTGCGGGAATCCAGAGTTTAATCTCGCCACCCTCGCCAACGAGTTTCATACCCTCGGTCCAACCTTTGATAACCTGATTGAGAGCAAACTGTGCGGTGTCGCCACGCTCATACGAAGAGTCGAAAACTTTGCCATCGCGAGTCTTACCCTCGTACATAACCCTTACTTTGTCGGTGTCGAGAGTTGCTTTCTTCTCCATGTTACCCTCGCGTACAATCTGGTACAACAGACCACTTTCGGTCTTCTGTACACCCTCCTGTTTCTCAATCTCGGCAAGGTAAGCCTCCGAACTTGCAAGAGCCTTCTTGGGGTTTACAACATTCATATAGTTGCGCAAGAATGCGTATGCCTCCTGCTGCTCGATAACAACCTCGTCGTTCAGAGCGTCCTCAACACCTGCATAGAAGAGGTCCATATTCATCTCGTCCTCCAAGGTGTTTACAATGCGTGCGAGCGATGCACCAAAGTCGGTACCCAATGCGTACGAAAGGGTGTCTACTTCGTTCTTCATTGCACGCCTTCCGCCACACGAAGTCATAGATACTACTGCCAAAGCAGCAAGTGCGATAGTAAGAAATTTTTTCATAGTGTTTTTGTGCTTTTTATGTTTTTTGTGATGTTAATAGCCATTTTCAGCCGCGCAAATATAACGCAATTAATTGGATTTTAATATAAGTCCACACATTTTATACAACATTCGAGCGCCGACATTGGCATCCCACTCGTCATCGTCGCCCCGAGGAGCAACCTCCACAAGGTCAAAACCAATAATCCTCCTGCCACTCTTTATAACCGAATTGAGCAGGTAGATAGCCTCGTGGAACGACAAACCGCCAGCAACGGGCGTACCCGTACCAGGGCACTGCTCGGCACTCAGTCCGTCAATATCAAAACTAATATAGACCTCCTGTGGCAGTTTGTCTACAATTCTGCGGCACTGCTCAGCCCAAGTGGTGCCCTCAAATCTCTCGGAAGCCAACATCCAATCATCAAACTGCACAACCCTCTCACCCATACTCTCTGCCAAGGTGACCTCATCATCGCAGTAGTCGCGGATGCCAACCTGCACAAGTTTGCTCACCGACTCCACCTCCTTCAATACATTATACATAACAGATGCGTGGGAGTATGTGAAGCCCTCATAAGACTCCCTCAAATCGGCGTGAGCATCGATATGCAAAATACCAAACTCCTTGTGACGCTCACCAAGAGCCTTGATGTAGCCCAAGGGAGTGCTATGGTCGCCACCAACTAAGCCCACAAGTTTACCCTCGTTCAACCACTTGGAGGTCTGCTCATAGACCTTCTTATTCAACTCCTCGGAGCCACTGTTAACCCTCGACCTACGGCTCGGTACCATCTCCCTCTCGAAGAGCGTTCCGCCCTCCTCCAAGAACTTGATGACCTTCTTAGCATCATTCCTCAGCAGCGAGTCCATATCCTGAATAGAGTAATCGATAGGTGCGGTGGCAATGCCCTTCTTCCACTCGTCGGGGCTCACAGGGTCGTAGAAGTCGAGTTGAACAGAGGCTCCAATAATGGCATCGGGAGCATAACTTTGACCTCCGCCATAGGATGCTGTAACACCCCAAGGGATCGACACCAATACCAACTCTGCCTCCTCGGTAGTGAAAGGCATACCAAAATAATTACCGTTATTGCACCCTACATCCGAAGGGTTATACTCTCTCTTTTCCATAATACTACTGCTTTTCTTGGTTTTTTATCGGGTAATAACACATACCGCCCCAAAAACCTTATTACAAATATACTCTCTTTTTTTGGAAAAACTTTGGAAACTAAAAATTTTTTACTACTTTTGTTCCACAAAGCAACACGATGGCGCAAGACTTTTGTGTCAAACGCAAATAGTTGTTTTAGTGATTCTTTCATAATCAGTATTTTAAGTTGGGGGGTTTGGGATACCGTGAGGTATCCCAAACTTTTTCTTTTATTCGTATATTGGGCGATTACTGCGTTGCACTGCGATAAGCGACATCCTCATTTACTTTTGTAAACTCCGGTGTCGCTTTCTTGTGCGCCTTGTACTCGCCTCAATCTACGAATAAAATACTCCGGTGGTGTCTTCTGGTTTGGCACAAAATTTCCTCCACGATATACCTTTTCTATGGTTGTGGGTAGGTTAAGGTCATTAAAGTCATTAAAGTCATTAAGGTCATTAATCTCCTATATGCCCTATAAGACTAAGGACTATTGACGTTAGACGTTAGACATTAGACAAAAAAACGCATATAACGAGATAGATGCAAGGCATACGAGAAAGCGGCTCCGCAGTTTGCTTAGGCAAATGAGGAAGCCGCTTATCGAAGTATAACGCAGCAGATGCTCGTTATATGCGTTTTTTACCAAAGGTTGGAGGGATACTCTCCCGCCTCAACCAACGCATTGATTTTTGCAACCACTTCGGGTTTATCTTCCTTGTAGGTTACGCCAAACCACAGAGCATCGCAAGTCAGTACTTTCATTGTCGCACAGCCGGAACCAATGAGAGTATTTACAACCATAGGTATAAAGAACTCGCTTTTGAGGTTGGTCATATTCTCCTCCTTAGAGAGGAATTCCACAAAGAGTTTGTCGCTATGTGTGAAGTAGTCGGGCGTGAAACCAAACATATTCATCGACACTGTGGCATCCTCGGAAATCTCCTGCTCTGCACCGTTATTGTCGTACACCACAACGCCATTTTCGAGGCGTTTGATGCCGAGCCTTTCGGTCATACCTTGGAGGTTACCCTGCTCGTCTACGACACATTCACCCCTCGATACGGTACCGAAGTCGCTCAATGTATTGCGTAGTTTGTAGCCAACCATACAATATTTACCCCTATCCTCTGCCGAAAGAGAGTTGAGATAGGAAGCCATGGTGCGGAAAGCGTCGTAGCCATAGAAGTCGTCGGCATTGATAACAGCAAAGGGCTCGTTGATAACCTCAGCACCCATCATAATTGCATGGTTTGTACCCCAAGGTTTAACCCTCTCGGCGGGGACAACAAAACCCTCGGGAAGTTTGTTGAGTTCTTGATAGACGAAATCGACCTCAATCTTACCGCCAAAGCGCGATGCGGGGAAGGCTGCTTTGAAGGTGTCTGCAAAGGCTTCGCGGATGACGAATACAACCTTGCCAAAGCCTGCGCGAGCAGCGTCAAAGATTGAGTAGTCAATGATAGCCTCGCCAGCGGGACCCACACCGTCCATCTGTTTGAGCGAGCCGTAGCGCGAAGCCATACCGGCTGCAAGTACAAGAAGTGTTGGTTTGCTCATAGTTAATCTATCTTTGTGGTTACTCCCTCGGAGGTTATTTCTTGTAGGCAGCGTTCAAACCATCAACAATCTCAGCAGTGATATTGAGTGCGGGGTTGGCGTTGATGATAGGACCGCCGGTTGTAGTGCTCGAAAGCACGAGGTCGTAGCGGAGGTCGGCATTGAGTTTTGCGACAAACTCATAGACATTGTTCACAATCTGGTTATTGATAACCATCTCCTCCTCGGAGAGTTCGTTTGCTACCTTCTGAGCCTCCTGCTGGTGCTTGTTGATGCGCTCCTGAATTTTAGCCTCCTCAGTCTGCAATTTCTGCATCTCTACCTCGGCATTGGCGCGAGTGATAAGCACTTTCTGCACCTTGTCCTGCAACTCATTCACTTTGTTTTGGAGTTTGTTGTAGTCCTTCTCGATAGCCTTCTCATTTGCAGCGAGTTTCTTGGTTGCTGCGTCGTATTTTGCCTGAAACTCAACCTGTTTGTCCTTTGCAAAGGTGTACTCTGCTACCACTTGGTCGATGTTGAAGTAGGCGATTTTGCCGGTAGTCTGAGCGGTACCTTCCTCGGTGGTAGTTGTGTTGTTTGTGGTGTTGTTGCAAGCGGTCATACCAAGCGAGAGCACTGCAACGGCAATCAAAAGTTTTTTCATAATTTTTTCTGTGTGTTATTTTTTTCTGTTTTGTAATTTTCGCTGTTACAAGTGGCAAATATATAAAATTTCTTGCGAAAGGCGGATAATATCCCCTCTTTTTATTAACTTTGTACGATTAAACGCACATAAAATTTGTAACATCGAAGATTATGTTTGACTATTTGAGAGGCTTGTTGGCAGAACTTACCCCCACCTACGCTGTGGTGGAGTGTGGAGGGGTTGGATATATCGTGACCATTTCGCTCCAAACCTACACCGCACTCGAAGGCAGGGAGGAGGCACTCGTCTATGTTCATCATGTTGTGCGCGAGGATGCCGAGATACTCTACGGCTTTGCCGACCGCGCCGAGAGGGATATCTTCCGTCTGCTGATTGGTGTTTCGGGTGTGGGAGGTGGCACCGCTCGCATGATTCTCTCGACTTACACCCCCTCGGAGTTGGCGAACATCATCTCCTCCGAGAATGCCGTATTGCTCAAAAATGTCAAGGGGCTGGGCTTAAAGACGGCTCAAAAAATCATCGTTGAGATTAAGGATAAGGTTGTGGGTCTGCTCGGTAGCGGTACAGCAGTGGCACAAAGGGATGTGCTCGACAATATGTCGGCTGGCAGCGAGGCATACTCGGAGGCTTTGCAGGCTCTCTCGATGCTCGGCTTCGGCAAGGCAGCCTCGGAGAAGGTACTCCGCAAGGTGGTAAAAGAGAACCCCAATGCCGAGGTCGAAACACTCATCCGCCTCTCGCTCAAACAACTGTAAGAACAAGAAAACCATCATTAGAATATGACACGCAAAATAATAGACAAGGGTAAGAGCCTCTTTGCAAGCATTAAAAGACGCATCACGCCCGCCTTTTTGGTTACGCTGGCTCTCGCGCTGATTTTTTGGTATAGCGGCAAGTTGCAGTATACCTACACTGCCGAGGTGCCCGTAAGCGTTGTTATTGAGGGCGAGCGTCACCGCGTAACCTGCGTGGTGGAGGGTACGGGTCACAACATCGTGTCGGCTCGCTACTTCAAGCGCAAGACAATCAAGGTGCGTCGAGGAGAGATTGAACTGATACCTGTTGAGGGAGCGTCTGACACCTATGAGATTAGTTCTGCCTCGTTGCAAAACCTCATTTCGGTACGCAATCCCAGCCTCAAAGTGCTGTCGGTTAGTCAAATGCCTTTCATTGTTCTCAAAGAGTGGTAGTTTACCCCTCTCTTTTGCCTTAGATTAAGCGATGAAACGAGTTGCCATAACGGGGGGTATCGGTAGCGGAAAGAGTACGGTTTGCAAGGCTCTCTCCGAGATTTCGGGCGCACCCATCTACGACTCCGACCAAAGGGCAAAGGAGATTATGGCACACCACCCTGCCGTAAGGAGCGACCTCTTGGAACTCTTTGGCGAGGGGGTGTTTGAGGGTGGCGAACTCAATCGTCAGTTCATAGCCTCACAAGTCTTCGGCAACGCAACGATGCTCCAAAGGCTCAACTCCATAGTTCATCCTCGTGTGGTGGAGGATTTCGAGCGGTGGGCAGAGAGTCAGAGTGCCGACTATGTTATTTTGGAGAGCGCACTGCTCTTCACCTCGCCACTTGTTGGACACTACGATTTGGCAGTAGTTGTCGATGCTCCCTTGGAGATGCGCATCGAAAGGTGTGTGAGGCGCGATGGAACTACTCGCCAACAGGTTCTTAACCGTATAAATAGCCAAATGAGCGCGGAAGATATGCGCCAAAGAGCCGATATAGTGGTGGAGGCAGATGGTAGGGATTTACGCCCTGCCATGGAGCAAATCGACCGAAAGATAAGAGAGAGATGAAGATAGTAAGCCCATATCGTAAAGTGATGGCGATACTCAATGTAACGCCCGACTCGTTTTTTGCCACAAGCAGGGCGGAGAGCGATGAGGTTATACGCTCTCGTGTGGAGCGTATGGTTGCCGAGGGGGCAGATATTATCGATATTGGCGGATACTCCACTCGCCCTGGGGCTACGGATGTCCCCACTATGGAGGAGGTCGAAAGGGTGCTTAGGGGCGCAGAGGTTGTGCGTCAGTTGGCACCTAATATGACTCTTTCGATTGACACTTTCCGCTCGGAGGTTGCCGAGGCGGTACTCTCGCGCTATCAGAGTGTTATAATCAACGATGTCTCGGGTGGCGAGCGCGATAGCCGTATGGCGGAGGTGGTTGCCGAATGGGGCGCACCAATGGTGGTTATGCACTCGCGAGGCACACCTCAGACCATGCAATCGCTCACCCATTACACCGATGTTGTGGAGGAGGTAAGGGACTACTTGGCAAGGCGTGCCGAGTGGCTCACAGCAAAGGGCGTGGGGGAGATAATTCTCGACCCAGGGATAGGCTTTGCCAAGAATGATGAGCAGAATTTTGCACTGCTTGCGGGCTTGGAGCGCATAACCTCTCTCGGTTACCCCGTCTTGGCGGGCATTTCGCGCAAGAGTTTTATGTGTCGTACACTCTCCATTAGCCCCGATGAGGCTCTCGAAGCGACCACAGCACTCCATTGGGCGTGCTTGGAGCGAGGTGCCGCAATATTGCGCGTACACGACACCCTTGCCGCACGACAGACCATCGCGCTCTATGAAAATCTCTATCGACTATGAAACAGACAATTATACAAATCGAGGATTTACACAAACACTACGGCTCTTTCGAGGTGCTGAGGGGTGTGTCGCTCTCAATTTCGGAGGGAGAGATTGTTGCCATTGTTGGTGCGAGTGGCGCAGGAAAAACCACGCTGCTGCATGTTATGGGGGCACTCTCGGAGTTTGATGGTGGCAAGGTTGTGGTTGATGGTGTTGATTTGGGCTCTCTCGAAGGGGATGCTGCCGCTGATTTCAGGTCGTTGAAGGTCGGTTTGGTCTTCCAGTTCCACCACCTACTGCCCGAGTTTACCGCCTTGGAGAATGTCTGCCTACCCGCCTATATCGCTGGTCGCGACAAATCGGAGGTGGAGCAGAGGGCTAAGGAGTTGCTCTCGATGGTTGGGCTCTCGGAGCGTATGGAGCATAAACCTTCGGCACTCTCGGGTGGCGAGCAGCAGCGTGTAGCCATTGCCCGTGCGCTCATCAACTCACCCCGCATATTGCTTGCCGACGAGCCTTCGGGTAACCTCGACTCACATAACCGCACCGAGATACACAACCTCTTCTTCGAGTTGCGCGACAAGTTGGGCTTGACGGTTGTGGTCGTTACACACGATGAGGGCTTGGCAGAGATGAGTGATAGGAAGATTACGATGGTGGATGGTGTGACCGCAAACACATAGCCAAACGGATTACGACCCTTACAAAAACCTTAAACTCTCAATGACAGCCGAACTAAAAGAACTACTCGAAGAACTCTACTTGCGCTACGATAATCCCGACTTTATCGAGCCAGACCCCATATCCATACCCCACTCATTCTCCTCGCAGAGGGATTGCGAGGTGGCTGGCTTTTTGGCTGCCACCATTGCGTGGGGCAACCGCAAGGCTATCGTCAAGAGTGCCAACCGTATGATGGACTACTTGGACCGTCGCCCCTACGACTTTGTTGTGGGTGCTTCGGAGCGCGATTTGGAGTGCTTGGAGCGATATGTCCACCGCACCTTCAATGGCGAGGATTTCACTTGCTTTGTAAGGGCGCTGGGGCGTATGTGCCGCGAGTATGGCTCGTTGGGCGAGTGGTTCGAGGGCGCGTGGGAGAAGGAGGGCGATATGCGCAAGGTTTTAGCGCAGTTCCGCACTGAGTTTTTCGACCTGCCCCACCCACAGCGTAGTGAAAAACACCTCTCTTCCATAGCCAAAGGGGCGGCTTGTAAGAGGCTCAATATGTACCTCAGGTGGATGGTGCGCCAAGATGTGCACGGAGTGGATTTTGGTTTCTGGAAGCGCATACCCGCCTCGGCACTCTACCTGCCACTCGACCTTCATTCGGGCAACATCGCTCGCGAACTCGGCATCCTTACTCGCAAGCAGAACGATTGGAAGGCTGTTGAGGATGTTATGACGCATCTTAGGGAGGCGGACCCTGCCGACCCTGTGAAATACGACTATGCGCTCTTTGGCGTAGGTATCAATAAAGGCTTGTAGAGGAGTATGTCGCGCGATTTTAGTTTCAAGAGATTTACCGTTGCCCAGCCTCGCTCGGCAATGAAGGTCGGCACCGATGGGGTGCTGCTGGGCGCGTGGGCACACTTGGAGCCATCTCAAAGGCGCGTGCTCGATGTTGGAACGGGTACGGGACTTGTTGCGCTTATGGCGGCACAACGCACCGAGTCGTGGGGCGCAGAGATTGTGGGCGTGGAGATTGACGCTCCGAGTGCCGAGGATGCGAGGGATAACTTTGCCCGCTCGGCGTGGGCTGCAAGACTCTCGGTTGTGGAGTGCCCCGTTCAGGAGTTCCGCCCCGAGGAGAAATTCGACCATATACTCTCCAACCCGCCATATTTTGTGGACTCGCTCACCTCGCCCGATGAGGCTCGCACCGCAGCACGCCACACTACCTCGCTGTCGTTTGAGGAGTTGGCTCGCGCGGCGGCACAACTGCTCACTGCGGAGGGTCGGCTGAGCCTTGTGCTGCCCTACGATGCTGTGGCGGATATGACCCTTGCAGCGGCTCGCGTGGGGCTCTTTTTGGTGCGCCGAGAGGATGTGCGGACTAAGGAGAGTGCCGAGCCTAAACGCTCGCTCTTGGAGTACGGCTTCGCCCCCAAACCCACCGAGCGTACCACCCTCACAATCCATATCGCCGGTGGCGACTTCTCGGAGGAGTACCGCACCCTCACGCGCGATTTCTATCTAAAATTTTAGGAACTGCTTGTGGCAACTCCTAAAATTTTGTCGACGCTCGACTGTCAGCCGTCTACCGACCTAATAAAACCGTCTTGCCACGACCGACCATCCTCCACTACCACTCTCCCCCTGAGTTAGGGGGAGATGTCGCGCAGCGACAGAGGAGGTTTGTATTCTTCCCCTGCGTTAGGGGAGGTGCCCATTAGGGCGGAGGGGTCTATTACTCTTATTACTCCTGTTATTCCTGTCACTCCTGCAAGAAGAACAAGAAAAACAGGAAAAACAGGAAAGATAGGAGCCCCCAACCTCATGGGTATTAAAAAAGATACCCATCAATGAAATGGGAGGGTTGGGAGTCTTGTCAAAGGCGCGGGTATCGTTTTCGCTACCCGTTTTGCCACGACTTGTCGCAGACAAGGCGGTTGGGATCTACCTTGCTGAAATTGTGCGCCTTTGGCGCACCCCACCCAGCCCAGTCATAATGCGTATTCGCTCCCTAAATTCACAATGCTTGCCCTTGTTATTTTTGTTTTTCCTGCCACTCTTGTTCTTCACACAAGAAAGACAAGAAGAACAAGAAAGACAAGAGCCCCCTTTGTTCACGGGTATTAAAAAAGATACCCGTGAACAAAGGGTGGAAAGAGAGCGGTAGATGCCAACCGCCCACCTGCGATGGTCGTGGCAAGACGAAAAATCGCGGGTATCTTTTTTTAATACCCGCGAATAGAATGACCTTGCTCTTAAGAGTTTAAAGTTAAGGTGTCCCCTATGGTAGTTCATCTATACTTATCAGACCAGCCTTAACCATTGCATTCCCAAGGCACTTAGAGTCTATGGTAAATCTATATTGTGTGCCATATTCGAATGTCATTTCAAACTCATACTTACCCTCTTCTCTTAAAATACTACCCAAAGATGTCTTCTTTCGGGTGTCTTTTTCGTATATTTGACCACCGTAGTCTCTATAATAAACTTTTCGAAGTTCCTTATTTACAATTCTACAATATGTTTCATATTCTTTCTCGTATGTCCCATTATTGTATTCATCATAGTAAATATTAATTAAACCATAACGCGTTACTTGTACTTTAACACGAAGTCTACTACCAGCCGTAGCACTATTACTAAATGTGCCATAAAACTCTCCCACCACAAAATGCTCTCCCGTGGGCTCATCAAACTCATTGACATAATCGCCAACCTTCCATACGCCCAAATCATTTATGCTCGCCAATTTTATACTATCTCTGATGGCTTTGTCTATACTATCTTGTACAATTTTGGCATTGCTTTCAATTGATGAGAATAACTTACCGTGTTTGGAAATCAATGGAGATTCAGGGTGGTGTTTTCTTAGATTTTCCAAATACTCCAAAGCTTTGATATATTCTTTATTATCATTGTGGAGTTTGATAAAATTCATCAAACGCTCCTCGCCATTCTTAATTCTATCGAGTTCTTGTTCTAAATTATTAATTATCAACTGCAAAGAATCCTTTTGATGAACTACTTTGTTGTATTCGGCCTCTTTGATGCCACAACCACATAGGGTGGCAATGGAAACTATAAGTAAAATAGATTTCTTCATAATGTACCAACTTTCAATTCTCAATTTCTTCTTCTCTCCCAGACTTCGAGGTCTTTGGGAGTGCCGTCTTCGAGCGTGAAGCGTACTGCTGTGCGCACCGAGTGGAAGCCGTTGCAACCCGCCGCCCCAGGGTTAATGTTGAGTACCCCGAGGCGTTTGTCGTAGCCCACACGCAAGATGTGGCTATGTCCGCACACGAAAATCGTTGGGCGCAGGGAGCAAATCTTGCCATACACCTCGCGGGTGTAACGCCCGCCATAGAAGCCTATGTGGGTCATCAGCACGCGCACGCCCTCCCTCTCGAAGCACTGCCACTCGGGGACCGTAAGGCGCATGGTGTGGTCGTCAATGTTGCCATAGACCGCCACCACGCTCTTACCGAGCGAGCGGAGAGCCTCCAAAGTCTCGCCACTGCCAATATCACCCGCACACCACACCTCGTCGACCTCCGAGAGAAACTCCCTCAGCGGCGCGTCAAATGTACCATGCAGGTCAGACACTACTCCAATGCGTAACATATTGGCAATTAGTTTTTTACTCTTTACTCTTTAACGACACACGCTCCCCGCGATGTTCGTCGTTCGTCGTTTGTCGTTTGTCGTTTGTCGTTTGTCGTTAGACCCATTAGAATGGCATATCGTCAATGGGCATCGAGGCATACGAGGGTTCCTCGGTGGGCATGGGGGGCATATCGGCTGCAGGAGCGGGTGCCTCGGGTTGTGGGCGGGTGAGTTTCCACGCTCTCGCCTCGGTGTACCACCTACCATTGAACTCCCTCGATTCGAGGTTGATAGCCACCTCCACCTTCTCGCCGGGTGTGAGGGATGCTGCCTCCAAAGCCTTGTCGCCCCAAAAACCTACGCAAAGTTTGCGGTTGAACTCGTCGGGGAGTTCAAAAACAACCTCCTGTTTTGTCCATTCGCCACGGGCACTTGTGCCCTTAACAACAGGGAGAACCCTGTAAACCAATCCTACAAATTCCATTTTGTCCGTTTTTTTTATTTTGTTGTTTATCGTTGTTCTATTTTAGCGCGTCGTTGATAAATGCATTGATATTGGCGTTGATATACTTATTCCACGCCTCTTTGTACTTGCCTTTGGGCGTGCTGTGGGCTCTATATGGGTAGGTGTAGAGCGTCTTGTCGCCTCCGGCTGCGAGATTGTAGCCCACTGCCACGGTGCAGGGCGGGCAAGTTGGGTCTATCCAGCCGAACTCATAGAGCAGTTTGGCGGTGTTGTGTTCGAGGAAGAATGCCGTGTCGAAGTAGGGCGCATCGCTCATGAACGCTTCGGTCAGTCCGTAGCGTTCGGGCAGATAGGGCCAACCGCCTCGTCGTCCCACAAGTGAGCCTCCCTGATCCATCATTGCCGGCACACGAATCACGGCATGGGTAACCCTATTGTCCAGACCGCAGATTGCTGCCGTCTGTGCGCCACCCTGACTCGAGCCTATAATCAGCACCCTCTCGCCATCCCACTCTGCGCGAGTACACATATAGTCCAAAGCCCTTTGCAGGCGCAGGAACATACCTCGGAAATAGTAGGTGTCGCGACTCTCGATAGCCCAATAGCGGTAGTTTTTGAGGGTTGTGTTGTTGAGGTTGTCGTAGTATGACTGAGGCTGACCGTTGAGCATGCCGTGCGCATTAAGGTCGAGAGCTATGCTGCCGCCACCCTGTCGTGCATATTGCAACGCCACATCGATGCGCGATTGGTTGGCGGAGCCGTTGACACCCGCACCATGAGTGAAAATACATATCGGCAGCGAGCCTACATCGGCACCTTTGGGCATCGCCATATAGCCGCGTACGGGTGCTCCGCCCTCGCCACAGTTCACCTCCAAGTCGTAGCACACATAGCTCGAAGCGTAGCCACTTGGCACCTCCACCTCTGTCAGCGTGGCTTCGATGGGTAGTGCACGCAACATCTCCACCTGCTCCATCCACCAATCATAGAAGTCCGCAGGCTTGGTGAAGCCGGGGCGGAAGTGTTCGAGTCCCGAGCAGTAGCCTATTTCGGTCACATCCTTCGAGTTGTTGGGGTTGGTCAGTCGCACCATCACTGTTGTGGGCTCCATATCCTTGCGCACCATCATATTGTAGACACCCTTGGGGAAGCTCTTGGTAGAGGTGTGGGTGGAGTCCAACAGACCATTAATCCACACCTCCTGAATGGCTGTAAATCGGGCGGGCACAACGGCGCGTATTGCCACCTCTTCGCCCAAATCAAAACGACCATCGAAGTGATCCACCGTCAGGGTGATGCACTCCTCCATAGTCTTGGTTAGCGATGCGTCCTCTTCGTTATTGTCTGTCGCGGATTGTACGAAGAGTAGTGCATCCACCATCAGACTCTCC
The DNA here is from genome assembly GCA_045591965.1 of Tidjanibacter sp. GTDB lineage: Bacteria > Bacteroidota > Bacteroidia > Bacteroidales > Rikenellaceae > Tidjanibacter. The sequence continues at coordinate 126,863 of JAZNTX010000003.1, forward strand.
TCCATCACCAAACGGTTGGTTCGCAGGTTGATGGTTTGTAGCGAGGAGTCCAACTCCTTCGATGCCAAACCCCCGTTGTCGATAATATCCTTGATTATCTGTCGGTAGGTGGATGTGAGGGTGTTGTGTATATTCTCCAAGGAGGTTGTGCTGTTTTGCAACACATTTTTAATCTCGACACTTGCCTGAACCTTAGGGGTTGTGCCGAGTACCTCCAAGCGAGCCTCGAAGGGGGCGGTCTTGCTGCAACCGTTCAGGTTCTTGCCAACCCACGCCTCCATCTCCTTTGTCAGTGCATCTGTGGCGGAGGAGTAGGAGAGTTGGTCGCTGTCGACAAAGTGTTTGCCAAGGCTCTCGATGGCTGTCGAAACCTCGGTGGTGTAGTCGTAGATGATGTCGTGTATGCTCTCGCTGGTAGTGTTGGTGGCGGGTAACAACTCGTCTGTCAGGTGGAGCTGCCAACGCAACTCAAACTCGGGGAGGTAACTCTCCATTACCTCTTTGGTGGCATCTGCTATGCCCCAAGCATAGTAGAGCGAGTGTGTGTATTCGATGGTGCTAAGTGAGAAGTCGAGCCACTCTTGCGACTCTCCCAAACTCTCTGCACTGAGCTTCAAATCTTCGCCTATGTTTTCCACAACTTGGGTTGCCTCGTGCAACTCCCCACATTGGGTGCTCAGCAAGTCTGCTAATTCCTCCATTGCCAAGCCCGTCTTCTGCCACGCCTCTGCAAGGTCGGCATTGGTGGCAAGGTCGGAAGAGAGGAACTCCTGCTTTGCTTCAAAGTCGGTATAGAGCTCGGTGAATATCCCTGCGAGCGAGTCCACCGTTCCTACATACTCTCCAAACGCCTCTTGGGCTGTATCGAAGAGCGTCATGGAGCCGAGTATCGAACTTTGTTGTTGCTCAACCGAGGAGAGTCGCCACAGCATACCATCGGGGAGTTGCTCCTCGTCGGGGTTGAGGTCGGAACATGCAACCACTCCGCAAAGTAGTCCAATGCAGGCCCAAAGGGTAAATTTTGTTCTATTCATAGTTTAATTACTCTTGAAGTAGTTGTCGAAAAATAGCATTTGGTACTTGATGGAGTTCTCCCAATACAACCAATTGTGTTTGCCGGGGCGCACATAGAAATCGTGGGGAATACTTCGGGCAGCCAATTTGGCGTGCAACTCACAATTGACCTCGTAGAAGAAGTCATCTACTCCACAATCAACGATGAGAGCCAACGAACCGTCGGTAGGGAGCAAATCGAGCATGTTGGTAACCGTATACTCCTCCCAATGTTGGGGATACTCCTCCTTGCTGCCGAGTTTCGAGGCAACATGCCATCTGTTGAACGGGCGAATGTCGACACCGCCCGAGGTGCTACCTGCCGCACCGAAAGTGTCCTGATGTCGCAATGCCAAGTAGAGCGCGCCATGACCACCCATCGAGAGTCCTACAATAGCCCTTGCCGAGCGGTCGGGATTGCTTTTGAGGTTGCTATCCACCCACGCCACCAACTCCTTAGCCACAAATGTCTCATAGCGAGAAGTGGGGTCTATGGGGCTATCCCAATACCAACTTTGCCCGCCATCGGGGCATACGAATACAAGGTTGTAGAGGTCGGCAAGAGGTGCTACTTTACCCTTCTGTGTCCAATCGTTATTATCGCCTCCGAAGCCGTGGAGCAGATAGACCACATCAAAAGGCTCGGTGGCGGCATCGTAACCATCGGGAAAAACAAGCGTTACAGCCACATCTTTTGCCATCGAGGGGCTATGAACTGCCACAACCTTCGACTCAAAGGCATAGGCTGTGGAGAAAACAACGCTTGCGGCAACTAACGCGAATAATTTTTTCATAATAGCCCTGTTGTGTCTTACTGTTTGATGACTCTCTGTTTCTCTTCGCCAACGAGCGAAAGTTTCTTCTCCACACCAGCGTTGTAGTTGCCGAGCGAGCCGTCGGCGTGGATTACCCTATGACAGGGGATGAGTATTGCTATGGGGTTGGCACTCACAGCGTTGCCCACCGAGCGGTAGGCTTTCGTATAGCCCGTAGTGGCAGCAATGTCGGCATACGATACGGTGATGCCGTAGGGCACTTTGAGTACCTCGCGCCACACCTTACGCTCGAAAGGCGTGCCTTCGAGGTAGAGCGTGAGCGACCCTACACTCTTGCCTTCGATAGCCCTCACAATCTCCTTGTGCGAGGGTTCAACTCTCTCTTCGAGAATAGCACCCCTCATCTCGGCACGCAACTCATCCAAGACCTCCTCCTTGTCGTCAGCAAACGCCACACGACACACACCTTTGGCACTCGATGCAATGAGCATCTCGCCATAGGAGGTTTTTTGGAACGAGTAGTGCAGGTTTTTGTTCTTCATACGCCCAAAACCCAAGGGGCGGATGGTTATTTCGGTGCTTTTGCGAGGTAGCGAGTTGCCGTATGCCCAAAGGTAGAGCGAAGCCACCGATGCATAGGGCGTAAAGAGCCTATGGTAGTGCACCATACGCTTGGCGGTCATCTTTTTTTCGCCATAGAGGGTGGCGATGGCGCGGCGTAGGACGAGGTCGCCCGAGGAGAGTATATTCTCCCTTCCGAGCGAGAACATTAGGAGCATCTCGGCACTCCACACACCCACACCATCGAGCGTTGTGAGCCTGCGGATAACCTGCCTGTCGCTCATAGCCCTAAGACTCTCCTCGTCGAACTCGCCCGAAGAGAACCTCTCGGCAGCACTCACAATCCAGCGAGCCTTGCGCTTGGGCACACCAGCACCAAGAAGCCCCTCCTCGCCAAGTGAGTAGAGAGCCTGTGGAGTTACCTCCCCAACGAGTGCAATAATGCGCTCGAAGGTGCGCTCGGCAACCGATGTTGCCACCTGCTGACTCACTATGTTTTTTACGAGGGTGGGGAAGAGCGGTGCATTGGTTGTGCGCTCTACATAACCGAAACGCTCCACAAGTTGAGCCATACGAGAGTCGGCAGCCGCCAAGTGCTGCACCTTGTCGATAAAAGGAAATAGTGAATTCATACGCCGAGCAGGTTAGTTACCATACAAAGGTAGTAATTTTCGGTTGAATTTCAACCGAAAATTACTACCTTTGTTGAGTTATTGGAAACCTTAGCAAAAAATGGCAAACGGAAATATAAGATATATGCTCAAAAACCTCTCCAAGCGTCATCGCATCAGCATTACCGATGAGGCTGGCAAAGAGGTATGGTACTCCTACGCTACCGCTTTGCGTGCGGTACTCTATGGCTTGTTGGTTGCATTGGTGCTCTTTGTGGCTTCTCTTCTCGTGGCAGCCTACACCAAAGTTCTCGATATTGTCCCAGGTTATGATGGTATCACCTCGCGCGAGAGGATGATAGAGAATATTATCCGACTCGACTCGCTCGAAAGGGAACTTGGTTATATGCAGGTCTATGCCGAGAATGTGGCTCAGATTATGGAGGGACAATCGCCCGTAGTGCGCACCCTCTCGCCCACCTCCGAAGAGAAGATTACCTCCAACAAAGAGGTTGTTGCCCCCTCGTCGCTCGACTCGCTACTGCGCAGCGAGTTGGAGGGCACAGGTCGCTATGGACTCAACACCCGCCCCGAGAAGCAGCGTATTACCAATGCCGAGATACTCCGCCCCGTGGAGGCTACGGTTGTAGAGCGTTTTTCGCCCACATCGGGTCTTTATGGCACAAGACTATCGGTAGGGAACATCCAGCAGGTGTGTGCCGTACAAGATGGTACGGTTGTGCTGACCACCCTCGAACCCGAAGGTTATACCATCCAAATTCAGCACTCCTCCAACTTCCTCTCCACATACAAGGGGTTGGGACAGGCTCATAAGCAACAAGGAGAGCGTGTGGAGGCTGGCGAGGCTATCGGCTCAACATGGATGGAGGAGAGTGGTGACTCGCAGGGAGTCGCCGAGATGGAGATTCAGTTTTGGTTTGACGGCAATGCCGTAGACCCCGAAAATTATATCAGGTTTTAGGTTACTATGATTAAGAAACAAAGATTGGCACTGCTCGGCTCTACGGGCTCCATCGGTACCCAGACGCTCGACATTGTGCGTCGCCGTCCCGAGGAGTTCGAGATTACGACCCTTACGGCAGGAAATCGTTGGGAGCAACTTGTGGAGCAGGCACTCGAATTCAAGCCCGACAGCGTGGTTATTGCCAACGAGAAGTACTACAATAATGTGCGCGAGGCACTCGCAAAGGAGCCTATAAAGGTCTATGCCGGTAGCGATGCCCTATCGCAGGTTGTTATGGGCGGAGAGGTAGATACGGTCGTAAATGCTCTTGTGGGCTATGCGGGTATGTTGCCTTCGCTTGCAGCAGTTAAGGCCTCCAAACGCCTTGCACTTGCCAACAAAGAGAGTCTTGTGGTGGCTGGCGAGCATATTATGCGCGAGGCGGCAGCGAGGAATGTCCCCATTCTGCCCATTGACTCCGAACACTCGGCAATATTCCAGTGCTTGGCTGGCGAGGTGTCGGCACCACGCAGGGTTATAATCACCGCCAGCGGAGGTCCCTTCCTCCGTACTCCTGCCGAAAAACTCCAAGATGTGACCGTTGAGCAGGCTCTTGCACACCCCAATTGGTCGATGGGTGCAAAGATTACCATCGACTCTTCGACGCTTGTGAACAAAGGTTTTGAGGTTATTGAGGCACGCTGGCTCTTTGGCTTAAAGCCAGAGCAGATAGATGTGCTTGTACACCCACAGAGCATTGTCCACTCCATGGTTGAGTTTGAGGATGGTGCTATCAAGGCGCAACTCGGAACTCCCGATATGCACCTACCCATCCAATATGCCCTACGCTTCCCCGAGCGTGGCAAGTTGGGCGAGGAGAGGCTCTCGTTTGATAAGTTGGCGACTCTCACCTTCGAGCAACCCGACCTTGTGCGTTTCCCTCTGTTGCAGACCGCCTATGATTGTTTGCGCAAGGGTGGCAATAGTTGTTGCGTGATGAACGGCTCCAACGAGGTTGCTGTTGCGGCATTTTTGCGTGGCGAGATAAAATATACCGACATTCAGCGCGTTATTATTGGGTCGCTCGAAATGGCTCAGTTTGTGGCTGCCCCCTCGATTGAGGATTATGCTGCCTCCAACGAGGAGTCGCGTCGCATCGCCCTCGAAATTGTTGAGAAGTTGAAAAATAAGTATTAGACAATGGATATAGTAATCAAGATATTGCAATTCATCTGCTCGTTTACCCTCCTTGTGTTGGTGCACGAGTTGGGACACCTTATGTTTGGTAAACTCTTTGGCGTGAGGGTCGAGGAGTTCCGCATCTTCTTTGGTAAGCCTTGGGTCAAGTGGCGTTGGGGCGAGACAGAGTATGGTATTGGTTGGCTTCCCTTTGGTGGTTATGCCAAACTCTCGGGTATGGTCGATGAGAGTATGGACACTCAGCAACTCACCAGCGAGCCACAACCTTGGGAGTTCCGCAGTAAGCCCGCTTGGCAAAGGCTCATTATCATCCTTGGCGGTGTGATGATGAATGTGGTGATGGCGTTTGCCATATATGTGGGCATAAGCCTTGCGTGGGGCGACAAGTATATCTCCAACAGCGATATGCCATACGGCTATGTTTATAGCGACTATGCCAAAGAGTTGGGCTTCGAGGATGGCGACAAGATAATCTCCATCGGTGGCGAGAGTGTTGAGGACTTCGCAAAGATTATGACCTCGTTGCTTATTGAGAGCGACAAGACAACCGTCGTGGAGCGCAACGGAGAGAGGGTTACAATCGAAATTCCTGTCCAAAGTGTTATGGAACTCTCCGAGCAAACCGACTTCCTAACCCCTCGTATGCCTTTTGTAGTGGCAGATGTTGTTGAGGGTATGGGTGCCGAGTCGGCAGGTGTTGCTGTGGGCGATATGGTTGTTGGTGTGGATGGAGCAAGCCTTTGCTACTACGACCAGATTGCGCCACTGCTAAGTAATGCTGCGGGCGATAGTGTAACTCTTAGCCTACTTTCGGGCGATGTTGTGCGCCAAGCGAGGGTTGCGGTCAATGACGAGGGACAGATTGGCGTAGGACTCTCCTCGGAAAGTATCCCTGTGAGGGTGCGCACCTACAACTTCTGGCAGGCACTACCTCGTGGTGGCGAGAGAGTAGTGGAGGAGATGAGCGACTATTGGAAGCAACTCAAAATGATTGTACAACCCCAAACGGAGATGTATAAGGCTTTGGGAGGTCCTATTGCTATTGGCGGCATCTTCCCCAACGAGTGGAATTGGTACTCGTTCTGGAAGATTACGGCTCTGCTGTCGGTGGTTTTGGCGGTGATGAATGTTTTGCCTATTCCCGCACTCGATGGTGGTCACGCGCTCTTCATTCTTGTTGAGATGATTACTCGCCGCCGTCCGAGCGATAAGTTTATGATTGTTGCCCAAGCAATAGGTATGGGATTGTTATTCTTGCTGATGTTCTACGCAACATTCAACGATATTGTCAAGTTGTTTTAATCCAATATAGGCAAACAAAAAGGACTCGCAATTTGTGAGTCCTTTTTTGTTGCTTGTTTATCTCTCGTAGTTGCTTATTTTTTCGATGCGCCCGATGTGTCTGCCACCCTCGAACTCGGTATCGAACCAAGCGTCTACAATCGCCTTGCCCATCTCCAATCCTATGAGCCTTGCGCCCATAGCCAAGACATTGGCATCGTTGTGTTGGCGCGAGAGGCGTGCCGAAAGAGGCTCCGAGCAGAGTGCGCAACGCACACCTTTGACCTTGTTGGCAGCAATCGAGATGCCGATGCCGCTACCGCAAATCACAACACCTCTCTCGCACTCGCCGCTTGCCACAGCCTCGCCAACGGCAATGCCGTAGTCGGGGTAGTCGGCTCTCTCGGGCGAGTAGCAACCCTTGTCTACAACCTCGTGACCTTTGTCTGCGAGGTAGGCTTTAATCTCCTCTTTGAACGAATACGCTGCATGGTCGCAGCCGATAGCAATCTTCATAGTGATAGGTATGTTTTAGGTTTTATACTCTCTCCAAAATCTCCACAAATGCCGCAAAGTCGGTATGCTCTGTGACAAACCTCTCAAAGGAGTCGGCATCGCAACCCTTCTCGGGCGTGTCGCTTACCATCTTCATAACCAGCACAGGTACCTCCCTTTGTGCGGCAATCTGGCATACAGCCGTAGCCTCCATATCGAACAGAGCGCGGGGAGTGCCGAAACGCTCCTTTATCTCCTCAATCATCTCCTTGCCGACAAAACTATCGCCCGTATAGATAGTAGCGTCATCGGTGCCTACAAGAGGGTATGGGTTGGTAAGGAAGCTCACGCCATCGAGTCCCTCGGGCACACGCGCGTCGTGGTAGCGAGCCTCTCGGGGGCAGACAACATCGCCCGTGGAGTACTCCTTGCTGGCAGCGGCATAGCCCACAACAGCCACAAGGTCGAACTTCTCCTCGTCCATTGCAAGTGCCGTGGCGGCAGCAGCGTAGACCTTGCCCACATAGCCCCTACGAATGGTGTAGGCATTCACAAGTGGGTTGGGATAGTTGTTGAGCGCAGCGAGCATATTCTCCTGCTCCGCCGCCATGGGGGTAATTACGAGTATGTTTTTCATTGTCTACTTCTCCTCTTTAAGCAATTTTTCCAGCAGGTCGCCATACTCCCTAAGGGCAGCGTTGCTCTCCTCGATGTTGTATAGTTCGGGGTTGCCACACTGCACAACCGTAAGTCCAGGGACATCCTCCTGAGTTTTCAGGTTGCTCTGCTCGCGGCAGACGCGGAGCACCTCCTCCATAACCCTACGCCTCGAAGTCCAGCCCTTTACTACCACATAAAAACCCGTCTTGCAGCCCATAGGAGCAAACGAGATAACCTTGTTTCCGAGCCTTTCGCGCAGGTAGTGCGCCATAAGGTGTTCGATGGTGTGGATAGCCTCGGGCGAGAGATACTGTTTCTCTCTGGGGGCGCGGAAGCGCATATCGTAACTGCTGATGGGGTAAAAACCGAGTACGGTATATTTCGAGCGGAGGTAGAAACCTCTATCGAGGGTGGTGTGATCCACCGCAAAGGATGCAACTTTACTTTTCATAGGAATAATCTATTTATCAATCCTCAAAGGTACAAACGAATTTCGAGAATTAAAAATTTAGCACGACTGTCTTTTAGCCATCCTGCGCCAATTGATAAAGCCGTAGAGGTCATTAGCCAAAAACATTACAAAGCAGGCTATCATGGGTGCATAAGCAGGGTCTGTTATGGTCGCCATAATCCACAACACAATGAGTACCACATCGTTGAGTGCATATCCGAGGGCGTAGTAGGGACTACGCAATGCAGTAAGGCTTACTGCCATAAAACTCGTCGCCACCGAAAGGGTACTAACCCAAAGGTTGGGGGTTTGGAGTGCGCGAAGGATGAAATAAAAGAGCGTTGTTACCGCCAGAGTAGCCACAACGACAAGCACAACTTGTCGCCCTCGAAGGCGGGCAACAGCAACCTCCTCGCCATTACCATACGGATTTTTAGCCCACTCCACCAACGACACTACCGACATCGGCAAAGTCATAAGTACATAGGTTATAACCTCGCCCCAATACCCAAATAAAAACGCAACAATGCCATAAAATACCGAAAAGACTATCGAAAGAATCTGACCCAAAAGCATCCCCTTGGCGAGAAAAATCAGTGCCGTAACGCCAATCAAAGAGGTTGAAAGGCTGAGCCAATCCTCCTCGGGCGAGAGAAGAAACGAAGCCGTAACCACCGCAAGTGACACAAGCCACAATCCCCACTCAAAGCGGGAGAGTCTACCAAACGAGTCCTTTATGCCAATGTGTCCCATAAAACATATTAGATGGGGAAGATGAGGAATACTGACACATCCCACACAGCGTGGGAGATGATGAGCGCCCAGAGTCTTTGGGGATAGAGTCTATACAGCAAACCCCACACACCGCCCGCAACAGCCGCAGCAACAATGAGCATAAAGTTCATTGCCCAAATGTGTGCGAGGGCATAGATAGCAGCAGTGACGATAAAGCCTACATTGGGCGACCACCTTTTGGAGCACTCCTCCTGCACAAAGCCGCGCCAAAAAATTTCCTCGGCAGGTCCCACAACAAAGAGCAACAATGCACCAATGAGTAGATAGGAGGTGCCGTCACGCATAGAGTAGATACTCCCTATCTCGCCATCGGCAAAGGGGAACATCCACACCGCAACCTTGTCGCCAACCCAAAATACGCCCCACAACAAAGCGCCCAAAGCCACTCCCAAGGGTATATCGCTCAGTCGGAAATTCTCTCTGAGGGAGGTGCGTAACTCTGGGCTGAGAGTCAGACTCATTGAGGAGAGTATCACTCCCGAAGCCGCCATCGCAAGCCAGAAGTTTAGGTGTGGTGCAGTCCAAGGACTGAACATCACAAACCACAGCACAAGGGCAACAAGAATGGGTAGGGCAACTTTTTTCATTATTATAGGATAACTACTGGTCCCCAGCCGACAAGTGCGCTAACGACCAATGCAATAATCATCATAATGCTGAATTTAGCCTGCAAGGCTGCGCTTTGCTGATCGAGTGTTGCCACCCCTGCCGCTCCCTCGGTAAGGAGTTTGGAGGATTGGCGAGCCATGCCCCAAGCGGTCTTGCCCGTCGCCAAAACGAGGAGTGAGAAAATTGGCAACCAACCTACAAGAATTGCCACGACAACCCACACAAAGGGTAGCATAACCTCCATTTTGTAGATTGCTGCCGAGGCTTTTGCACCTATGCGCATCGCGAAGGTATGGATGCCAGCCGCACGGTCGCTAACCGCATCACGAGCATTGTTGATATGCAAAATAGAGTCGGTAATAAGTCCCAGAGGCACTACCAGCACCATTGCAGACCAATCAACATGACCAATGGTAACAATCGAGGTGCCCATAATGGGGAGTACGGCGTAGTTAAGCAGGATTACAACATCGCCCAACGAACGGTATTTCAGGAAGGAGTAGAGAATGGTGAGCAGACCTCCCGCTACACCAACATAGAGAAGTTGGAGGTTCTGAGTGAGCAACAACAGCACAACGCCAACTACGCAGCCCACCAAGAGGAGTATCCTACCATAGCACTTGAACTCCTCGGGTTTGAAAGAGCCATTGACCAAGGGGAGCATCATTGCATTTTCGGGCGTATCAACACCCTTGCGGTGGTCGTTGTAGTCGCTAAGGACATTGCCGGCTGCGTGGAAGATGATAATTCCCACAAGAGCCAATACTCCGTAGAGCAGATTGATTTGGGGCGCACCCTCAAAAACCTGAGAAGCCCAAAAGAGGTATGCAATGGTGGAGGCTACGGGCATTGCCGAAGCAGGAAAAGACCAAGGACGAGTAGCGAGGTACCACTCTTTAAGCGTGTGTTTTGCCATAGTAAATCTATACCTAATTTATATTTACAAGGATGTCAAGTACAAAAGTACCGATTAAATTTGAAAAAGGAAAGAGGTGTCTTGAAAATTATCTCACAAGCCCAACACAGGGATTATCGTCTACCACACCTTACAAAAAAAGAGCGTCATCCCGCTTGGGATGACACTCATAAATTTTGCTCTTCGGCAGTTGCTTAGAATTTGTAGCAAATCGAAACCTGTGCACGACCAGTAGGAACGATCCACTGGTTGAAAGTCCTGTTGCCATTGGAACGACCAAGACCAGCACCGATACCGATGTTGGTATCAATACCCCAATAGGTGTTGAGTTTGAAGTAGTAACCGTAACTTACACCCAAAGCGGCTACCTGTGCATTCTCGTGAACACCCTTAACCCAAAGGAAGTTGCCACCCTTGCCATAGCGTGCGAGCTGACCGTATGCACCAAAGTGGTGACCGTTGAAAGCTTTGCAGAGGTAGTAACGACCCTCTACAACACCACTCCAACCATTGAGGTAAAGACCCTCTCCCTGACCGCCTACATTTTTCCAAGGCGAGAAGATGGTAACCATACCCGAAAGATCTACTGTCCACTGGGGAGCTACCGAGAACTCAGCGCCAAGGTTAAGGCTACCGATACCCAAAGCAAGGGTATTCGATTTGAGTGCACAAACCTGTGCATTCGAAACAGTTACAGCCGCTACGAGCGAAAGAACCAAAAGTGCAATTTTTTTCATTGTAAAAAAGTTATTTGTTGTTAATTCTAAAATTCGTTTAACTATAGTAGTCCGCATAATCGAAACAAAGGTAATACTTTTTTTGATACATTGTACAAAGAACGCATTTTTTTTCGCAATTTTATGACAAAAAGGTGGTGGTTTTGTGAATTATACCGTTTTACATCAATAGTCTTTGTGCAAAAAGCGTGCAGATGATGCGGTTTTGGGGAAACAAAAAAGGTTTATTGAAAAATAATTTTTGCAAAAAGGTTTGCAGATATGCAAAAACTGCGTATCTTTGCGCTGCTTAATCAGTCAAGCACGGAGAGATGGGTGAGTGGCTGAAACCAACAGTTTGCTAAACTGTCGTACGGGTAACCGTACCGGGGGTTCGAATCCCCCTTTCTCCGCAAAGAAAAAATGATTGCGACCTCTGCACTTTGTGCAGAGGTTTTTTATTGCAGAAAGGGGGCAGGGAGTTTACTCACTATGCCCCCTTTCTGCAATAAAAAGTATCACGCCTCAGGCGTGCGTCAATCATTTTTACTTTGCAAGGAGCCCCGCGGGAGCGAGGGGATCACAAGCCGCCGCAGGTGGCGCAGTAATCCCCCCCTTTTTTTTCCACAAGAGTGACAAGAAGAACAGGAGCCCCCTCATTTGTGGGTATTAAAAAAGATACCCGCGAACAAATGGGGTTTATGAGTCACATAGGACTCATAACAAGAGAGGTAGATGCCAATCGCCTGCCTACGGCAGTCATGGCAAGACGAATAGAAAACAAAAATGCGCCGCGAATTTCGCGGCGCATGTCAATTCTCAATTCTCAATTCTCAATTCAAAAGAGGACCTACCTCCCTTTATACATCTCCTCGTAGTACTTCTCGTAGTCGCCAGAGGTGATATTATCCATCCACTCTTGGTTGTCCAAATACCAGCGGACAGTCTTCTCGATGCCCTCCTCGAATTGCAAAGAAGGCTCCCAGCCCAACTCCTTCTGCAACTTTGTGGAGTCAATAGCATAGCGTGCATCGTGGCCAAGTCGGTCGGTAACATAGGTAATCAAGCCCAGCGAATGTCCCTCAGGGTTGCCCAAGATGCGGTCAACGGTCTTAATCATAACCTTAATGAGGTCGATATTTTTCCACTCGTTGAAGCCACCGATATTATAGGTCTCTGCCACCTTACCCTCGTGGAAAATAAGATCAATTGCGCGGGCGTGGTCCTCTACATAGAGCCAATCCCTCACATTCTCGCCCTTGCCATAGACGGGCAGTGGTTTGCGGTGGCGGATATTGTTGATAAACAACGGAATGAGTTTCTCGGGGAACTGGTAGGGACCGTAGTTGTTTGAGCAGTTTGTAACGATTGTGGGCATACCGTAGGTGTCGTGGTAGGCACGCACAAAGTGGTCGCTCGAAGCCTTCGCAGCCGAGTAGGGACTGTGGGGGTTATACTTCGTGGTTTCGTAGAAGAAGTCGTCGCCATAAGCCTTATGACCCTCCGAGGAAGCAACGGTCTTAAAAGGAGGCTCGATACCTTCGGGGTGGTTCATTGTGAGCGCGCCGTAGACCTCGTCGGTCGAGATATGGTAGAAACGCTTGCCTTCATAACCTTCGGGAAGGCTCTCCCAATAGAGTTTTGCTGCCTGCAAGAGCGCGAGGGTACCCATCACATTGGTACGAGCAAAGGTGAAGGGATCTTTAATCGAGCGGTCGACATGGCTCTCGGCAGCGAGGTGGATGATGCCGTCAACCTTCTCCTGCTGCATCAACTCGTAGAACGCCTCGAAGTCGCAGATATCCATCTTCACGAACTTGTAGTTGGGCTTGTCCTCTATGTCTTTGAGGTTTGCGAGGTTGCCCGCATAGGTCAATTTGTCGAGGTTGATGATGTTGTACTCGGGGTATTTGTTCACAAACAACCTCACTACATGCGAGCCGATAAAGCCCGCACCACCGGTGATAACTATGTTACGCTTTGTCATAATGATAATTATTAAGTGTTTAATTTTTTAATACATCGTTTGAGCGACTCGCGCCACTCGGGAATATCAATATCAAAGGTTTTCAGAAACTTACTCTTGTCGAGTACAGCGCTTTGTGGGCGCATAGCCTTTGCACCATACTCCTCTGTGGTGCAAGGAGTTATCTTGCAGCCGTTATGCCCTGCAAGGTGTGCAATCTCCTTTGCAAACTGCCACCAACTGCACTCACCAAGGTTGGTATAGTGGAAAACGCCCTCGTGGAAGTTGCGCTCCGAGATTATTCGTACTATTGCCGCTGCCAAGTCGCCCGCGTAGGTGGGCGAGCCAAGTTGGTCGCTGACTACCCTTACCTCCTCGCGCTCGGTCGTAAGGCGCAACATAGTCTTCACAAAGTTGTGCCCAAACTCCGAATAGAGCCACGCGGTGCGGAAAATCATGTAGTGACACCCACTCGCCTTAATAGCCTCTTCGCCAGCGAGTTTGGTGCGCCCGTAGGCGTTCAGTGGTTGAGGATGGCTCTCCTCGGTGAGCATCGCACAGCAACCGCCCATAAAGACATAGTCGGTCGAAATGTGAATGAGCAGCACATTGTTCGCCTTGGCAGCCTCTGCGAGATGGTTGACAGCCGTAGCGTTTATCTCGTACGCCTTCGCCTCCTCCTCTTCGGCACGCTCCACATTGGTGTAGGCAGCACAATTGACGATTATATCTATCTTGTTTTCAGCCACATATCGGAGCACCGATGCACGGTTGGTAATATCCAATTCGCCCTTAGAGGTAAACAGATACTCATCTGCCCCACACGCAGGCACCCTGCAAGCAATACTCCTCGCCAACTGTCCCTCGGCACCCGTGACTAAAATTCGCATAGTTCGCTAAGAAGTGGGCGGTGTTTATCTTTCTCGGAAAGAATGATTTCGCTCTCTGTTACGCCCCAATTGATGCCAATTTGAGGGTCGTTCCAAGCGATGCCACCCTCTGCCTCGGGATGGTAGTACTCGTCGCACTTATACTGGAAAATTGTATCGTCTTCCAGCACTACATAGCCGTGTGCAAAGCCCTTGGGGATAAACATTTGGTGATGATTGGCGCCACTTAGTTCGGTAGCAACCCATCTGCTAAAAGTGGGGCTCTCGGGGCGAATGTCGACCACAACATCCAGCACTCTGCCCTGCACTACACGCACCAACTTAGCCTGAGCGTAGGGCTCCATTTGGAAGTGCAGACCGCGCAATACGCCCTTGCGCGAGTAGCTCTCGTTGTCCTGCACAAACCTCACATCGAGTCCCGTAGCGGTCGCAAAATCGCGCTCCGAGAAGGACTCCATAAAGTAGCCCCTTGAATCTCCATGCAAGGTGGGTTCTATAAGTAATAGTCCATCTATGAAGGTTTTAACGATTCGCATTCTTTACGAGGTTTATCATATATTGACCGTAGGCATTTTTCTTCATTGGTTCTGCTAAACGCAGCATATCCTCATCCGACAGCCAACCTTTATGCCAAGCGATTTCCTCTAAACACGAAACTTGAACACCCTGACGAGTCTCTACAACCTCCACAAATCTTGATGCGTCAAAAAGACTCTCCTGAGTACCTGTATCAAGCCAAGCAAAACCTCGACCCATAATTTGGAGTTTCAACTCTCCGTCCTGCCTGAATTGCTCATTAACAGTGGTGATTTCCAACTCTCCACGAGCCGAAGGTTTGATGTTTTTGGCGACCTCTACAACCTTGTTGGGATAGAAATAGAGACCAACGACTGCATAGTTGCTTTTTGGTTCCTTGGGTTTCTCCTCAATACTCAGAACATTGCCATTTTCATCGAACTCAGCAACGCCAAAACGCTCAGGGTCGGGAACCCAATATCCAAAGACCGTGGCTTTGCCTAACTCTTCAGCGTTAGCAACAGCCTCTTTTAGCATATGGGTAAAGCCCTGACCATAGAAGATATTGTCACCCAATACCAAACAAGCGCAATCGTTACCAATAAACTCCTCTCCAATAATAAATGCTTGTGCCAAACCATCGGGACTAGGTTGCTCGGCATATTCGAAATGAACACCATAATTGGAGCCATCACCAAGTAAACGCTTGAAGCCCGGCAGATCGTGAGGAGTAGAGATAATCAATATATCCCTAATACCCGCTAACATAAGGGTTGAAATCGGATAGTAAATCATTGGTTTGTCGTAAATGGGTAGCAACTGCTTGCTAACACCTTTAGTAATAGGATACAATCGCGTACCACTACCTCCTGCGAGTACAATGCCTTTCATAGATGTTTTAGTTTTCGAGGTTAGTCTCAAAACGATCGGTTTTGAAGATATAACCAATTATACAAGTGAAAAATTTTTTCAAAAAACTATGCTGGTATATTTCTTTATATTTCCAACGATATTTGAATATGTTGTTAATTAAATGTAAACGCTTTAACCACTTACCTTCTCCACTAGAGTGTACCTTGTCGTTATCACGCAGAATGGAATATAATATCTTATCAGAGTAACTTCTATCTATCTCGATAGATGAATTTGTTAGCGTTATTCCTAAATAATCAACAGCAATAGCGGTTATTGCATTTACAAATCGGGTGTAATGTAACTTTTTGCACATTGCATAAAAGTCTGTCCACTTTATATTATTCTGCTCTTTCTGAATAAGCAACCCCCAGTCTATAATGTGCCTTAATGAAATACCCTCAGAAAGGAAATGGGCACAAGAATGGTATATCAAGAAGAGTGTATTGAACTCAACCGAAGGTATCAATATACAACTGTTGGGTAAGAAATTTTGAGAGTTTATATGTAAGTGTGTCTTAAAATACCGATCTAGCAACTTCGCCTCTTTGCCATTGCGCGTAGTTACACAATAGCGATGATTCTCCACCATTACACCTTTGTAACTAATCTGAGAATGTTTGTACCAACTTAAATCTACTTGTGCGCCTATATTTTGTGCAATCTGGTTTCCTTCTTCGTATTTATCAAATAAGTAACAATCAAAATCACCACATTCTCGATGACATGGAATGGGGTAGTACTGACTAAACACTAATCCTTTTAGGCAGATTGTTTTAATGTTGTGTTTTGCCCATACATTGGATAGTTCTGTGGCGACTCTGTATTGTTTATTATAATTATTTTCGATGTTATAAAATAGAGAGATCCAGCGCGTTTTGATTGGCTTAGGGATTTGTAGGTCAATGTTTGGATATATGGTGTAAATTGTTTGAATTGCATCAAGTGTAATAGCTGCTACACCTTGCTCTTTCGCTATCGTAAATACTTCATTCCAGTCTACCTTAGAGTAATCAACCTTCGATGATATTAACAAGTCTTCCTTTTGCTTGTGTAGTGAAATCCGAACTAGCAGTAAAACAATATTTTCAGCAGAGGTTAAATTCATATCATTAATGTATTCGATAGAAAGTTTATGAGTAGCGTTGTGTTTGCAAATCATGTTATAAATCTCTTACCTTACACATTTCCCATGCAATCATGCTTTCCGCTTGCTCTAAATTTACAAATTCAAAATCAGAAATATACTTCAAATATTTGGAATACGCACCCTTTAGACCGATGCTATTTTTCCATTGTCTCAATATGGGGAGATGAGGCATTCGGGGTTGACCTGGATCAAAATCACTAGGATGGAAATAGGTCATCGTGTAATCCTGTTTCTGAGTTAGTGTCTTTATCATGGAATAAGGGAACAAACGGAAATAGCCTCCTCCGGAAAACACTATTTTCTTACCTAATACTTTGCCTGGATTTATAGGAAATTCCTTGAAAACATAGCCATTGTGGTTGATTAGTCCAGGTTCTCCTTTGCCATAACTTGGCATACCACCATAATCGCGTTTGGCAGGGAATAAGGAGCAATCGGTTTTGAAATCGAGCTCAGCCAACACATCAAAGGCGTAAAGATTATCTTCTGTTATCGAAAATGCGGGTGCTCTAAATGCGGTTATTTCTTTACCAATAGCATCTTCAATTAAGAACTTTGCCTTCTTTGTATCTTCAAAAAAAGCTTTTTGGTCAAATGTTGTAAGCAAATCGTGTTGATAGGTATGGCATCCAATCTGGTGCCCTGCTTTCGCAATTTTTTGTATCACAGCAGAGTGATGTTCTGCAAGCCACCCCAAAACAAAGAATGTACCTTTGAGGTTTCGCTCTTCGAGTGAGTCCAATATCCTATCTACACCCTCGTAGATGCGACACTCCAACTTGTCCCACTCTTTATTGCCCGACTCCACATCGTGGCAATACCAATCCTCTATATCAAATGTTAGTATATTCACAACAAAATAAAATTAATTCATATTTGCCTTTGATTTTCTAAAAGATGATGATAATTGCTTTCTAACACCTTCATATATAGAAAACAACATGGCTATCCAATCATGGCATCCCCCCTCCTGATAATATATATTCTCACCAAAGAATTTAAACCAAGATGGTGTGCACTTAAATCGCATGGGCGATGATAGAAACCACGCCATATCCAAACCAAGATATCGCAATACTTGCCCCGGCTTGTACTGATAGCTTTCCAATTGATTACATAAATAGTCTTTTACTATCATTTCACCAAAATCCACCCCTGATACACTTGCAGCCCTAACACTGGCTGGAATTCGAGGATTGACTTCTATGATACGATAATCTCCTTCACATTTCTCCAGTATATCAAAATCGGCAAAACCAACCCATTGTAACTTATCTAATAGTTGTTTGCAAATACTGATAATCTTTGGATTCTCAATGGTTTCGCAATAACTACTACTACCACCTTTGATAGGATAGTAGCGAGAAATTTTTGTTACAACACTATTGCCATATGTGCCATCTTGGGTTCTGTATAGCATTGCATTGTAGTAGTGGTTATTCTCTATAAACTCCTGAAGAGAACATTCTCCATATGTATTGATAATAGCAGGCGCTTTTTGCATCAATTCTAATTTGTTGGCGACCGGGGTAATTCCTCTTGCACCCGCAGAGAAATTTGGCTTTATGAGCGAAGGGAAACCAACTTGTGCACATAAATCATCCCAGTTATCGTTTATGTCTTTTGTTTTGGGGTGGGGTATATTGTGTTGTTTGCAAAAAGACAACAAGGATGCTTTGTCGCTTACTATCGAGAAGATATCCCAATCCATCACTGCGCATTTTGCCTTGGTGTTATTTTCGATACAATCTTTATTTTGACTAAGAAAGGTTGCATACTTATCTTCTGTTGGTATCACAATATGGTACACTGAAGATAATATGATATTTTGTAATTCATCTAACCAATTGTCTATATTAGATTGTAAAGACACATACTCATCGAGAAACTTTGAATGTTTAATGACATTCTCTTTTTCTGTTAGAACTCCTACACCATACCCCTTCTCCTTCAAGGAACGGGCAATTGTCAAGACTTGTAATCCACCACCAAACAAGAGACACTTTATCATAACTTCATTAATTAATAATGCGAAGCATCACAATCCTTCAATAATTGTTAGTAATTGTTTAGATAAAACTTTATAATCAAATTTATGAGCAACGCTTCTTACCCTAACACACATTTCGTTATACTCTTCATCCGTCATAGACAACAATTCTAGTATTGCATCAGCGTAGTCTTGGGGAGTTGTAAGATCTCTGTCTATTCCAAGATTATAACGACGAATATCAGAATATCCCAACTTTACATTGCATAAGATAGGTTTACCGGCTGCAAAATATTGGAACATTTTTCCGGCACTCATTCCATATTTTCCTGCATTTTTAGCATAATTCATAACATTAATCGTTGCTTGAGATGCAACATATGCTACTTCGTTAAATGGAATCCTCTTTTCTTTAAAAATCACATTATTGATATTATTCTCAATGCAATATTTGATTAATAGTTCACGATCATTCCCATCTCCATATATTAGAAATTTTATATCAGAACGATGGGTTAGCATTGATGCAGCATCGATTAATTGTTTGACATCATTTGCAAGTCGTATTGAACCTATATAAATGATTTTAATCGTATTAGGATTGTTAAGATCGGAATCATCTCTTTTACATTGTGTCTTATCTATGTCAAATTTTGATAAATCAACGCCATTATTTATGTAAAACACTTTGTTTTTTGATATTATTCCACCATCATCTTCTGTCCAGCCATGACTTCGCAAGTATTCATAACCTCCTTCAAATGAAAAAATGATACTATCTGCGGCCTCATACATGCGTTTTGTTAACCAGTAAGAAACCTTCATCAACGGATTGTTTTCCTTAATTAATCCTCTTGTGACAAAATCATCTGGCCATTTATCCCATGATTCAACAATAAATTTAGATTTCAATTTTCTTGCACACCATAGAATAGGATAATCAAATGGCAGATGAGTATTGTACAAGATATAGTCTGGCTTATCAAATTTATGCTTACACAGAAACAGCCTCCAAGCAAATTGAATAATTGATAATATCCTTGCTATTCCATTACCTTCAAACTTGCTTGTTTTTATGTGTACGAATTTCAAACCGTCGTATACAGCCTCGGTATATAACTTACGAGGAGTCACGATATTGACATTGGGACCTCTCATGTATGATGAACAGAAAATAGTAACATCACACCCTTGCATTTGTAAGTATTTTGCAAATTCAAGATGTCTAGGATGTGTACAATGCTCAGGGGGAACAGTATAACAATTGACTATCCAAATCGTTTTCATTTACTCAAACTTATTAATAGTTTCGATGACATATGACACCTCTTCGGGCGTGATTACTTGACTAATTGGTAAACTCAACTCCTCGTTGTGGATCTGTTCGGTAATAGGTAGCGACATACCATTCATCTCCTTATAGCACTCCTGCTGATGGGGAGCAATGGGATAGTGGATAATGGTCTGGATACCGTTATCTGCCAAATACTTTTGCAGCCTGTCGCGCTCGGCACAGCGAATAGGGAACAAGTGGAATGCGTGACCTTTCCAATCAGCAATCTGAGGCAACACAATCTTGGGATTGGTTATCTCTGAGCAGTAACGTTTTGCCACCTCTTGGCGCAATGCCACATCCTCGTCCAAATTCGCCAGCTTAACATCCAAAATAGCTGCCTGAATCTCATCCAAACGACTATTGCGTCCGGTGTATTTGAAGACATATTTCTTCTGCGAGCCATAGTTTGCCAAAGCGCGAACCGTAGCAGCCAGCTCATCATCATCGGTTGTTACCGCACCTGCATCACCAAATGCACCGAGGTTCTTGCCAGGATAGAAAGAGTGACCCGCTGCATCGCCCAGAGAGCCTGTCTTACGACCATTATACAAACAGCCGTGGGCTTGTGCATTATCCTCCACGAGTTTAAGGTTATATTTTTGGCACAACTCGCCAATCTTCTCGGTATAGGCACACTGACCATAGAGGTGAACAATGCAAATCGCCTTAGTGCGAGGTGTTATTGCTTGCTCAATAAGCTCATCGTCAATCTGATAGGTAGAGAGTTTGGGCTCCACCAAAACGGGAGTCAAACCATTCTCGGTAATTGCCAAAATTGTGGCAATGTAGGTATTTGCGGGTACGATAACCTCATCACCTGGTTTCATAATACCCATTTCGATGTAGGCGCGGAAAATCCAGATGAGCGCATCCAAACCATTAGCGCAACCAATAGTGTGTTTCGAGCCGATATATTTTGAGTAGTTAGCCTCAAAACGCTCATTTTCGTGTCCTTGCAGATACCAACCAGAATCTACAACCCTCAAAACTGCCTCGTGCATCTGATCTGCATACTTGGCAGTAATCTTCTGTAAATCAAGAAATTTTATCATAACCATCTAATTATATTAGTTCATTAAAGAAAAATCTGTAAGGCCAATATGTACTTATTCGCTCTAGTTCATACCCATTGTAATTAGGAATCATTAACTGATACACATAAAGAACTAATGCTACGACTATAATGCTCTGCTGAATAATTTTTTGTGTTTTAATGTTTTTGAAGAGCTTGATGTAATAGGGGATAATCAAAATTGAAAATATATATAAACATCTACTAAAACGTGCTGCTAGGACAGAACTACCTATGAAAAAGTTGGACATAAAATAGCCCATTGTGATAAATAAAACATATTTTGGTGCTTTATCATCAAGTTTGCATAGTTTGTCGAAAAAGATAATATTAACAATAGATATTGCTAAATACAAGATATTAATCATAGAATTACCACCCATATCAACATTGTGATAATGTTCTATCTGTTCATTGATTTCCGCTACGCCATTGCTATCCTGAAAAATACTTATCTGAAAATTGGAACCAACACCAATTAGAACAAAACTTGCGACAAGTATGGCAATGTTTAACCATTTGGTGCTTTTGATATAGTGTAATGGAATTAATATTAGTCCAAACAGTAGTGCAGTATGAGTGAGCATACCTATGCACGCAGTAAGCAAGAAGGGTACTATTTTGTTCTTTCGTAAAAAAACACAATATCCCCAAAATACAATAGCTGATGCTAGGGCAAAACGAATCGTTGATAAACTAGTTAAAAAAGAACAAGGTAAACATATATACAGCAGTATTGAGATATATTGATTAATAGAAGCCTTGTCGATTGCAGACATGATGAGTGCAGATATTGCAAAATGGTTAATAATAAAGAACCATTGTGGCCGTTGTTTTACTAACATCGCCAAATGTCTCTCAATGAAAGCATATCTTTCAACATCCCCAATTTTAATGCTATCCATATAACTCATATAGTCCCAACCCACATCATAACTAAATCCAGCAAATGCGCCTAATAATAAAAACGCCAAGAAGCAGATATGCTTGTTCCCCGATTTGTGAGTTAAATGGTGGTAGAGGGCTATAATAACAATAAGAGCAAGATATATGAGTATGTTCTCAAAAAAATACATAATTATAGATTATCTTAATCCTCTCTGATGTTTTTCATATATTTGGCTGGGGTTCCAACATGTATTTCCTTTGCTGGTATATCCTTTGTGCCAAGGCTTCCAGCACCAAGCATTGCATAGTTTCCAACCTCTTTGTATGCCAATAAAATAGCACCGACCGCCAAATCCGAACATAGACCAAGTTTGGAATACCCAGTCATAATAGCTCCGACCGAACAGTGACACAACTCATCTATTACTGTATTGTGTCCAATAGAGCAGTTTGCCATTATCAACGAACACAAGCCAATATGCGCACCGGGACCAACATAGCAATTCGACATAACCATTACACCCGGCTCAATAACTGCCCCTTGACCAATAAATGCTGTTTTGTGAATAATGGTAGCAAATCGCTCTCGTGGAATAGCAGCTTCTCTGAACATCTTTTCGGTCAACACATTGCGTGCGACAAGATGGATACCCCACATAAAATAGTAATCGGGGTTTTCTAATAGTGTTGGTATATCCTTTGTGGTACCTAACACTGGGTAACCACAAACCTCTTTGTCAAAATCATTAACAAAACCTGCAACCTCCCATTCGAGGTCACCGTAACGATTTCTATTATCCTCAATACAAGCAGCAATAACACCACCGTTACCTTCGCCGCCTACAATTATAACTTTCTTACTCATTTGTTATTCAACTTCTTTTGTTTGCGAATCTGTTTGATTTCTTCCAAGTTTTTAATGGCCATCTTATCAAAAGGCATACTATGGACATCTTCATAGAAAGTGCGGCGAGCATCTTCGGGCATTCCGGTTGGATTCTTATGTAAGCACCAATTGTATTTGGTTGCATAATCCTCTAAATCAATGTCCATTCTGACCATCTCCATCTCACTAATAAGATTCATATACTTATCGCCCTTAGTGGTGTTGACAAGCACAAAGGAAGTACCTTTATTGTCATCATATTCGGGAGCATATTTTTCAATGGCCCAGAAATCACCCAAAGTCAAATCTGCACTACGTTCCAACGAACGGTATTTGCAATTGAAGCACGAAGGACGAATGTTATATCTGCTATGGAAAGATACGCAATAGTCGTCATCTAAGATTGAGTTATAATACTCCTCTCCATTTTCAAAACATACTGCTATTGCTTTACCTCGCCACCCCTGACGTTTGTCCTTAAAATTAACACTCTTTACTTTGGAGTTATGTCTTTCCACAAGGAAGTCAATATAGCGTTTGTATACATCTGGGGACGACACACAACCGCAAATAAGGTCGCAAGTTAAGAGATTGTCATACTCTTTATTTAGATATTGGCGAAGACCACCACACTCACAAGGAGTACCACAAAATAGAGTTAACACATTAGCATCGAGATATTTTTTGAGCTGTGTGTAAATATCGCATTTTTTGCTCTGTACAAACTTAGCTCTTCGCAAATCATCTAAGTCATCCTTAGATGTGATTATCTTGTGCAAACATTCGGTACATCCATCACTATAACCGACTGCACACACAACACCACCTTGCTCCAATACCAATTCTGCCAAACGAGAGAACACGCCGCCAGAAGAGCTACGAGCCCTCAGTTCATTACTATTGCGGCAGGAGTATATTATTTGAGGCTCTTTATATGGGCGAACATTCTTGCACACCCTCAAACACTTTCCACAATCAATACATTTGGACATATCGATATGTGGGTAGAGAAAGCCCTCAAAGTCTGCTTGCATCTCGATAGCCCCCACAGGGCAACTTGCATAACAAGCAGTACATCCGCAACACTCATCTGGTCTTAAAACAGATACGTTATCATTTTTCATAACACCTACTTGTTGCAAAGTTTATGTTTCATTATTATCTCTTTTGCCATTTTAACCATAGGGGGACCTATGAATTTATTATCCTTTACGGCAACTCCTTTGCCCTCTCGTACAGCCTCTTCTGCCAGCGCCAACATCTCTGTTGCCCAAGCTACCTCCTCCTCGCTGGGAGAGAAATACTTGTGACACAAAGGCAATTCTTTGGGATTCAAGATAAGCATTCCCTCAAAACCGAGTTTCTTCGCTAATTGAAGATTTTTCTCCAAATCTTCCAAGTCGTGAACCTTAATATGCACTGTGTCAATAGGAGTAACCCCACACGCCTTTGCACCCATTGCGATCATCGCTCTGGGTGTAAATATGCTTTGTCCCTCTGCATCGTGTTTGCCACCCAAGTCTGTGACAAAATCCTCGCAGCCAAACGCCACTGCAACAACACGATTTGGGCAAGCTGTGCATATCTCTTGAATGTTCATAACAGCACCCGCAGTTTCAATCAATGGAATGAGTTTGAATGTTCCGATAGGAAATCCCTTCTCGTACTCAATCGTTTCAAGCAATTTACCAATAAAATATATATCCTGACCACAACGTGCTTTGGGATACATAAAACCAGTAACGCCCTCTATGGTAAGCTGATACACATCTCGCAACAATTCGCCACTTTCCCTATCATTTATGCGAGGGAATATAACTCTACCATCAAAAGCTCCAGATTTTATATACTTGATTATGTTGTCGCGAGCAATTTGTTTATTGCATTGAGGTTGCACCGAATCCTCTATATCTAATAGCAGAACATCTGCATTGCTGCGTGATGCGCTATTCATAAGTCGATCGTTATGCGCAGGAAGGAACATTAAACTGCGCATCAAAAAGTCGGTTTTCATTCTTTATGCCTGTTTTTTGATTAAAACCTTTCTACGGAACGAGAGAACATCTTCTCCACGCTGATTGTATGCAATGCTCTCTACATACACAATACCCCTATCTCCTTTGGACTTAGACTCCCATTTGTCCAAAATTTTTGAGCGGACATATATAGTATCGTTAATAAATACGGGATTAAGGTGTTTAACGCTCTCATACTCTAAGTTGGCGATAGCCTTGCCACTAATATCTGGCACTGTAATACCAACAGCCAAAGAAAACACCAATGTACCAACAACCAAAATCTTTCCGTGCTGATTTTGAGCTGCATAATCCAAATTGGTATGCACTGGATGATAGTTCATTGTTAAAAGAGAGAAGAAATTGTCATCACTCTCAAAAATGGTTTTAGAAAGTGAGTGTTTAATCTCTGCACCTACTTCAAAATCTTCAAAGTAGAGTCCAATTTGTTGTACATTCATAATTCCTTAAATTTTATAAACTCGTCATAATTTCTAATATAATCCGCTTCGGAATAGACCATCGATGCCAAAACAAGGCATACCGATCCGGAAGAGAAGTTCTCTAAGTCACGCCACATACCAGGCACTACTAACAGCCCCTGATATGGACGATTAAGGGTGAAACGCTTTTTATTAGTACCATCGTCCAGTACCACATCAAAACTGCCACTTGCTGCCACAACCAGCTGATACAATTCTTTGTGTGCGTGCGCACCTCTCGACTCGCCACCAGGAATGTCATATAGATAATACACACGCTCTGTATTAAATGGTACTGTCACTCCATTCTCCACAACCGAGATGTTGCCTTTGCGGTCGCTATGGTGTTTGTCAAGTTCCACAATGTAGCACTCGTCTACTGTTGTTCTCTTACCTTTCATATTGCAACCAAGTTTTATAATCTTCGTAATTGCGGATATAGTCATCTTCGTTGTAGGGTGTCGAAGATAGAATAAGAGCTACCGAATTGGTTGAAAAGTTGTCCATCTCACGCCAAACACCTTTTGGCACATAAAGACCATAGTAGGAGCGATTGAGCGAGAAACATTTTTTACTCGTGCCATCATCAAGAATCACATCAAAACTTCCAGACAAGGCAATGATAAACTCTTCGTTCTCCTTGTAGGCGTGTCCTCCTCTACTCTCGCCCCCAGGTACATCATAAATCCAGTAGGCTCGTTTAATAACAAACGGAACCTGCTTGTTGTTTTCTGCAAATGACAGATTCCCGCGAGGGTCTCCGTGTTTGGGTAGGGTTACCACACTTGCCTCCATAATTATAAGTTTGAAATTACCTCTATGTATTTTTCTGCTTGTCTTTGCCAATTGTACTCTTTAAGTACAGCCTCTCTGCCCCGTTGCCCCATTTCGTAAGCTTCTTCTTTGTTTTCCACAAGATATTTTATAGCTGTTGCTATGGCAGAACTATCGTTCGGATCCACACAAAGTCCACATTTATATTTTCCCACAATATGGCGGTGGAGAGGTACATCCGAAAGAAGTACCGGGAGAGCTTGCTCCATACTTTCAAATATTTTGATTACCCCATAGGAACCATCGTCCCCCATAAAATCGCGTAGCGTATTACTGATAGTCGCTTGCGACAGGATGTTTTTCATTTCGCTTCGAGGGAACCCATTGATAAATTCAACATTTGACCAATATGGATGATTCTTAACATAATTTACTCCTTCCTCAAATTTGCCAGCAAGAAGATATCTGACATTTGGAAGTTGTGATAATGCGTCTAATATCTTTTCCTGCCTAGATCGCATATATATGGTACCAATGTAACATACCTTATCCTCTCGATTGAGATATTCTTCTTTATCAAGAATAAAATGGTCATCTACGATAGGAAAGTTTGTTAAAAGATGTACTTTTTCAGTTTTATGTTTGCTTTTTAATATATCAACAATCCTGTCGGTGACGGTAAAAACAGCATCATATTTAGGCAGCAGATGTGTCATTTGATTAGCATACCAATGCCCAATCATGTTCCTAAATATATTAGGAATGTATACCTTATGTTTAATCATGGTTGGGTAATATTCCCTAAGATTAAATACCACCTTTTTACCTTTTTTTTTCAAATATGTCACTAAATACATTAACTCGGGGTCAGATATTTGGTAAACATCAGCATCTACATGTTTTATAAATTGTTTTATGACTCTCTTTGTGTTTATAAATCTATCTATGCGATTTTTAGGTTTGAATTTGGTCGAGATGATGGTAATACCATTCTTTACCTCATCGGGTTGGTCATCACAAACAATATAGGATACTTTAAATCCACTTGCAACCAAACTAGCCCCTTGACGATATATCATCAAAGAGTCATTGCGAGAATAAAGTCCTGTAACAAAACAAAAATGCATGATTATACTGATTTTTTGCGTCTTTTAACAATCGCGTTTTCACAAAACTTATAAAGAGCGGTTTTGAACACCATGTTTAACAAAATATATGCAATAAAAAAAACTGTAAAACATAATACAATCTGCACTATAGGCGCGAGATCTGCTACGAAGTTATGTATAATAATGCACAATAAATACGATGTGATAGCTAACAAGAGAGGTTTTGCTATATCCCTCAACTGATCTATGATAGTATAACCACTCTTATTTCCAGAAAATAGCGATACGATAAACCAATTTATGAATGAGTATGCTACAATGCTCATTACAAAGATTTTAACACTATATTTTAGACTGATAAGTAGGATGGCAACTCCTATCAATATGGCAATTAATTGTGCCCTGAAAAGTTGTTTTGAATAGCCAAGAGCCATTAATACACTCCTATTCAAGTGAATAATAATGTTAACCATACCTGCAAGGCACAAAATCTGGAAATAGGTTCCCGCGGGAGCCCACTTTGCAGAATATAAGAATACTATTATTGGTTCTGCTAATGCAATTAGAAAAAGCATAATGGGGAACACCACAGAAGCTCCTATCGAGATGGATTGCTTCATATAGTGTCGAACTTTCTGTTTTTCATCTTGTATTTCCGACATTACAGGAAACATGACTTGTGTTACAACCATTGAGATGGAGTACACTGGGATCTGCTTTAATGAATTAGCTTGTGTATAATACCCTAACTCTTTAACGGAATAAGTTTTTCCCATTATGAAGGAAACTATATTTGAATAAAGCAGATCTATAATATTGGTCAAAGCTACAAACCAACCAAAACCAAACAATTCCTTTAAGGTGCGCCAATCTATTTTTAATGAAACTTTTAGATGGCCAAATA
This sequence comes from Tidjanibacter sp., assembly GCA_045591965.1. GTDB lineage: Bacteria > Bacteroidota > Bacteroidia > Bacteroidales > Rikenellaceae > Tidjanibacter. Next base: position 154,841 of record JAZNTX010000003.1, read on the forward strand.
CATTGTATAGTACGAGCAGTGTTGCATGCATAGCAATGCTTTTGACTATCAAACTCCATATTCCACAACCTAAGAAAGCGAGTATAATGGCAATGACAGAACTCAATAATGCTGCACTAACATTAACTTTGGTCAAGCACTTAAAATCTAATTTTTTATTTAAGATAGCGTTATTTATAACATATCCTGCTCGTAATAAAACTGTTAATGCTTCGATTCGTAAATATATTACCAAATCTGGAATTCCAATATAGTTCGCAATGTTTGGTGCCAAAATAAAAATCAAGGCAAATATTACAATGGCGAGCAGAATATTAGAAGTGAATATTGTTGAAATATCTGTATGGCTTATATTCTTCTTTTGTATTAATGAGTGTCCTAGTCCGCTATCTACCAAAACATCAGCGAAACTCATAAATACCAAAATGTATCCGACGGTTCCGAAGTCTTCTGGACTCAACAACCTCGCTAATACCATGTTGGTAATAAAACTAATTACAAGAGAACCAAAGCGCTGTATAAAACTCCATATCATGCCAAATAGAGTTTTCTTTTCTATGTCAGAAACCATTTTAATCCCTCCTAAAAATATCCCTTGTATAAACTTTCTCCAACACATCATCAAGGGTGCTGTCGTAGCGGTTGGCTATGATGGTGTGACTATCGTTCTTAAAGCGGGTAAGATCATTGACCACCTCCGAGCCAAAAAAGCGACTGCCATCGGCAAGTGTAGGTTCGTAGATGATAACCTTCGCTCCCTTCGCTTTGATGCGTTTCATCACGCCTTGCACTGCACTTTGGCGGAAGTTGTCCGAGTCCGATTTCATCGTCAGGCGGTAGACACCTATCACACACTCTCGCTCCGAGGCTTTGTCGTAGCCATTATTGGTGCTATACGCATAATAACCAGCCTTAGCCAGCACTTGGTCTGCAATAAAGTCTTTGCGGGTACGGTTGCTCTCCACGATGGCAGACATCATATTTTGTGGCACATCGTTGTAGTTAGCAAGTAGCTGTTTGGCATCTTTGGGCAGGCAATAGCCGCCATAGCCAAACGATGGATTATTGTAGTGTGTGCCGATGCGAGGATCAAGCCCCACACCCTCAATAATTGCTTTCGTGTCGAGCCCCTTAATTGCTGCGTATGTATCGAGTTCGTTGAAATAGCTCACTCGCAACGCCAAGTAGGTGTTCGCAAACAACTTCACAGCCTCTGCCTCAGTGGTACCCATATACAACACCGCAACCTCTTCGGCAAGTGCTCCTTCTTTGAGCAGAGTGGCAAATCTCTCTGCCTCAATACTATTATCCTCAGAACATCCCACTATTATTCGGCTGGGGTAGAGGTTGTCATATAGAGCCTTACTCTCGCGCAAGAATTCAGGTGAAAAGAGGATATTATCACAATTAAGCCTCTCTCGGATACTCCGTGTATATCCTACGGGTACTGTGGATTTGATGACGATTGTCGCTTGTGGGTTATGTGCGAGCACCTCGGTCAGGACCTGCTCAACTAATGAGGTATCAAAGAAATCTTTGTAGCTATCGTAGTTGGTCGGCACCGCAACCACCACAAATTCTGCCTCTCTATAAGCCTCCGCTGCGTCAAGCGTTGCTCTGAGATTTAGGTTTTTCTCCGTAAAGAACTTTTCGATATACTCATCCTTTATAGGGGATTTTCTATCGTTAATAGCAGCAACCTTCTCGGGCACTACGTCCACAGCCACTACTTCGTTGTGCTGTGCGAGCAGTGTGGCTATCGACAAGCCAACATATCCCGTTCCTGCTACTGCAATTTTCATATGTGATTGTAGTTTTAAAATTTCTTGCCGCCAACTATTCCGAAGAATGTGCGCATAAGAATCTCAATATCAAACTTCCAAGAACGATGCCCCAAATAGTAGAGGTCATACTCCAAGCGGCGTAACATCTTCTCCATCGTGTCAGTATAGCCATTGTAGAAAGTGGCATATGAGGTTACACCGGGGCGAATCTGGTAGAGGTACTCGTAGCGTTTGTCGTGTTCCACGATTTGGTCTATATAGAATTTACGCTCTGGACGAGGACCGACAAATGCCATATCCCCTTTAAACACATTCCACAATTGTGGAAGTTCGTCCAAATGGTGAGAACGCAAAAATTTACCTATCTTGGTTAGACGAGGATCTCCTTCGCCACCTCCGTGACTTAATTGAGGTCCGATAGCCTCTGCATCAAGCCTCATAGTGCGGAACTTGTAAATGTAAAAAGGACGACCAAAGCGACCTATACGCTCCTGCTTGAAAATAGCAGGTCCACCATCCTCTCGATGCACAAGAATTGTACAGATCAAGAATAGTGGCGAAAATACAATAAGCGCAATAAATGAAGCGAACAAATCAAACAATCTCTTTGAGTTTCTCGCAAAAGAACTCATACCATCTTTGATAAACTTATCCTTGGGGACAAGGTGGCTAATGTGTGTTTGAGTATTAAAACCTCCGTTAGCCGCAAGTTCCTCACCGAGTTTGTTTACCCAGCGTTTGTAGTCGTTGGGGTCAAACTCCTCAGGAGCACTTACCACATAGTATTCGTCTTCAATCTTTTTAACAGGAATATCAGCGCATAATTTTTTAAGCACATCCTTGTTAACCACAGTGTAAGGCATCTGCATCGTGGTAGAGAAACCGCGTATACTATCAATAAATTTGCGTTTGATTATTAATCGTAGAGAATATGCCGAATATCCATAAGCAATCCACGAATGCATTTCTTCATTGAAATACAAGTGGATAGTAGAATAATCGTTTTGCGTTTCGTTTAACTTAATTACCTCTGCATTCATACAAGTCTTGTTGTGTTATAGCATATTGGATTATAGTTAAAATTGTTACATCACCTCAACGAACTCGTCTTTTATCTCTACGCTGACGGCGACAAGTGAGGGGAGAGTGATAACGAGGTGTTTGGTTTTGGAGCCTCGGACGGTTTGGAGGACACCCTCGTATCCGTCAAGCGCACCACCGACCATTCGGACAGTACGACCGCACATCAGCGGTGTAACCTCCTCTGCCGAGTAGAATTTCGGGTTATTTGCTGCCTGCACTGCGCCGATAAATCGTTCCATATCATCATCGGGCACAATGATAGGCTCGCCCTGCTTGCCTCCCTTTTTGAAACGATATTGGAGCGTGGGTGTCTTTGCGACTATGGGGTCGAGCCTTTTTCGGCAGTCGTTCACGAAAATAAGGTCGCGCATCACGGGGACTTCGCGCTTTATTCGCTTGCCACCGACCACATAAAAACGGCTCTCCATTGGGGTAAAGACCTCAAAACCAGCCTCTGCCAACTGCCTGTATGCGGGCAGAATGGCGTTCACCCTTTTAAGGTCGCGCATTGCATACCAATGCTTTTCCATCTCTATTTGGTCGGTCGCCATCATCTCCCCGTTAGTTCATATAACTACATACCTCTGACTCCTGCGAGAATTTGCATCTGACGCATTTTCAAGCAGTTACGAGTAATGTAAGTAAAAGTTAGCAGCAAGCCACACTGCCTTTTTGTGGTTGTGTTCTTCATTCACATCGGCTTATTTCCCAGAGAGTGCCGCTGAGTGTAAAACACTTACGACTTCCTCTCTACGAGAGGACCCTCTTTTGAAGAGTCCACAACTATACGCAACAAAGGTAGAAAATTATTGTTAATTAGACTAATTTTTCGATGATTATTTTCGTTTCTATACCTGTTTTGATGAATTACCCTCCCCGTTAAGTGGTTGAAAATCAATTAATTATAAAAGGGGATATGTGATAGATTTTAAGCCCATTTCGGCATCTATTTTCACAAAATGCCGAAATGGGCTTAAATGTTTGATACAAAGTCTGTTGATGTAAAGTCTATTTTAGTTCTCTACATACTTGTAGAGCCTGTCGCCGCGGTGTACGGGTTGGGGGAGTTTTATGGAGCATTTTTTGCCCTGCAAGGCGACCTCTGCGGGGCGTTCATCGACCCATATCTGGTCGGGCTTAAACTCCACAGCACCAGTCGTTTCGCCCGAGATGAGTATCTTCTGTCCAAGTTCGAGAGGCGAAGCCTCAACGAGCACTTCGGCAACCTTGATTTTCTTGAAAACATTAGTAACCCTACCCACATAAACCTTCTTGACCGTAGCCGACGAGCCGTAGTTTTGGCTCAGTTCGACAATGGGCTGGTTGAGGTAGTATCCTCCCCAGAAACCACGATTGAATACGGTGGAGAGTTCGGCTTTGAGTTTTGCAATCTTCTCGGGGGTGTAGGAGCCGTGCTCGATAGCCCTCAGAGCCCTATCGTAGCACTCCACAACCCTCTTGACATACTCCGCAGGTCGAGCCCTACCCTCAATCTTCAACACCCTAACGCCCGCATCTACAAACTTATCCAAGAAGTCGATGGTACAGAGGTCCTTAGGCGAGAGTAGGTATGTGCCCTCGGCGTTGAGTTCCTCGCCCGTGTCCCTATCTACAAGTTTGTAGGCGTGGCGGCAGATTTGGCGACAAGCACCCCTATTTGCCGAGCAGCCCGTAGCGTGTAGCGAGAGGTAGCATTTGCCACTCACACTCATACAGAGTGCGCCGTGGGCAAACATCTCAATCTTAACCTTTTCGCCATTGGGACCACAGATATTTTCGCTTTCGATTTTGTCATAAACACCCCTGACTTGCTCCAACGAGAGTTCCCTTGCCAGCACCACCGTATCTGCCCACTGGGAGTAGAAGCGTACGGTCTCGCTGTTGGAGATGGAGAGTTGGGTGGAGATGTGCACCTCCAAGCCCTTCGAGCGGGCATAAAGAATTGCCGCTTGGTCGCTAACGATTACCGCATCGACCTTCTCCTCGGCAGCCCTATCTAACAGAGCATGAAGGGTTTCGATTTCGCCCTCATAGACCACCGTGTTGACCGTCAGGTAGGCTTTTTTGCCGTGTTGGTGGGCTATGGCTACGATTTTTGCAAGGTCGTCGAGCGTGAAATTAGCAGCCGACGCAGAGCGCATATTGAGTTGCCCCACGCCAAAATATACCGAGTCTGCACCCGCAGCAATTGCCGCATGCAGTGCCTCGTAGCACCCACAAGGTGCCATTATCTCTATATCTTCTCTCTTCATTGCACAACTATTTCTTCCTATCCAAAAGGCTCAATGCCAACTCTCTAAGAGGCTCGACCCTCTTGCTATCCACTTCGAGGCTTGCAAGAGCCTCCATAGCCTTTGTGAAGTGAGCGTTAATCTCGTTCTCGGCAATCTCCTTTACGCCCAACGAGTTGTATATTTCGAGCACCTCGCGTATCTTCTCTTCTGCTGCAAGGGTTTGATTGTCGAGCAGACCCTGCAACCTCTTGCTTGTTGCCACATCGGCTTTCGCAAGGGCGGTGAGCATCAAAAAACTCTTCTTACCCTCCACAATGTCGCCACCGATGGGCTTTCCGAGTTGTTCTTCGGTACCGTAGGCATCTAATAGGTCGTCTTGCAGTTGGAACGCCAAGCCGAGTGAGGTGGCAAACGAGAAGAGGTACTGACGGCTCAAAGTATCTGCACCACCCTGAATGGCACCAATCATCGTAGCACCCGCAAGGAGAGCCGCTGTTTTCTTGTCAATCATCGACATATACTCCTCCATGGTAACATCTGTACGCTTCTCGAACTCCATATCGACCTGCTGTCCCTCGCAAACCGTCATTGCCGTATAGTTGAAACAGCCGAGCACCGCAGGCAGATACTCCACAGGGGTTTGTTGGAGGAGTTTGTAGGAGTGTATCATCATGGCATCGCCTGAGAGCAACGCCGCATTCGTGCCCCACTTGCCATAGACCGAAGGTTTGCCACGCCTTACGGTCGCATTGTCCATCACATCGTCGTGGAGCAGTGTGAAGGTGTGGAATACCTCCAAAGCCGCAGCAGCAGGCAGTGCCGAGAGTGCATTGTCCGAAAAGATGTTGCAAGCAAGCACCGTCAGCATGGGGCGCAGACGCTTGCCACCCGCCGCGAGCGAGTAGGAGATTGGTTCGTAAAGGCTGTGTGGTTCCCCGTCTACATTGAGGTTTTCCATGTAATTTGCCACACACTTTTGGAGTTCCGAGAGAGTGTACATATCCTTATATTGGTATCAATTTTGTGCAAATATACTCATTTTAGTTTGTGATTTGAATAAAAAGAGGTAATTTTGAGATTGGAAAATGGAGTTTTAATGCGACAAACAAATTTCAACAACAATAAAAACAGTCTAAAACTATGAAAAAACAACTCACCATTGGTATTGATGTAGGTGGCACAAACACCGTACTTGGCTTGATTGACCGCGAGGGTAACTGCCTTGCACGCACTGAGTTCCACACCCAGCGTTCAACTAACGAAGACGGTCCTGTATTCTTCGACGAGTATATGGATTTGCTCTATGCCGCCATCGAGCGACTCTTGGAGGCTGTTCCCGAGGATGGCAGTGTAGAAGGTATCGGCATCGGTGCTCCCAACGCTAACTTCTACAAGGGCGCAATTATCAATGCCGCAAACCTCACTTGGAAAGACCGCAGCAAACCCTCGAAAGATACTCTTGGCGAGTTTGAGAAACAGAACCGCTGCGAGGTTGTAAAACTCCTGAAAAAACGCTTCCCCGCAATCAAGGCTATCGCTATGACCAACGATGCTAACGCTGCTGCACTCGGCGAGTTGCACTATGGCGGTGGTAAGAACCTCAAACGCAAAGACCTCGTAGAGATTACTCTCGGTACGGGTCTTGGTAGTGGTTTTGTGAGCAATGGCGATATTGTCTATGGTCACAACTCTTTCGCTGGCGAGTTGGGTCACATCATCGTTGAGCCCGGTGGTCGCAACTGCGGCTGTGGCAACAATGGCTGCCTCGAAACCTACGCTTCGGCAACCGGTATCCGCCGTACGGCACTTAACCTCATCGACAACACCGGCACCCCCAGCGTCTTGCGCAAAATCGAGCGCGATAAACTCACCGCTAAGGATGTGAGCATCGCTGCCGCTGCGGGCGATAAACTCGCTTTGGAGGTATGGGATATTACGGCACACTACCTTGCACTTGGTATCTCCACAGCAGTGGTTGTTACCGCTCCCGAGGCTGTCTTCCTCTTTGGTGGTCCTACGAAGGCTGGCGACCTGCTGATGACTCCTCTGAAAAAGTACCTCGATAAGTATATGATGGCTGTTATGAAGGATACGAAGGTGCTCTTCTCCCGCCTTGGAGATAACGCCGCCATCCTCGGTGCTTCGGCATTGGCTCTCAACGCCATCGCCGCTTTGAAGAAATAACATTATACTTTACCCCAAAGACCACCCCTGCTATGCATCATAGCAGGGGTG
>JAZNTX010000004.1:0-20193 GCA_045591965.1 Tidjanibacter sp.
GGTAACTATCCACCGTGAGATTAAATAAGGAGGAAAAGAACTATGGCAAAGAAAGTAGTTGCAACACTTAAAAAAGAGGGTGCAAACAAGGGTTTTACCAAATGCATCAAAATGGTTAAATCGGAGAAGACCGGTGCTTACATCTTCAAAACCGATGTAGTTCCCACCGAGGAGGTTAAGGAGTTCTTCAACAAGAAATAATTCCCCTACCCCACGATTAACCAAAGTATCTGGCCAAACGGGCCAAATACAAAAGGCGTTCCCATCGGAGCGCCTTTTGTGTTTTTGGAGTATTTGAGTGGCTATAAATTAACCCTACTTATCCCTTCCACCAAATCGCTGTTGGAGGAAGGATTTTGCCTTTGAAATGGTGTCTTTTGGGGTGGTTCCGCATAGGAACTGCACGGATATTTGCAGACACAAGAATGTACCGTAGAACCACAAGAAGCCCCAAAGCCACATAATTCCATCATAGTCGATTGCCTTGTTGATTTTAACAATTGACCAAATGGAGTAGACAGCCATTGCCACAGCCGTGTACCAGCCGGGGCTTGTCCCTTTGAGTTGGAACATAAATATACCCATATTGTGGACAAAGCCTTCGAATATGCCGAGTATCAACACGCCGAATACCAACCAAAGATTGGTCGGGAAGACCAACGCGAGGGAGAACAAGAGGGTGATGTACACCGCCTGAGCAATGTGAGTAACACCGGGTGTCAGTTTCCTATGATCTATCTGGAGCAGACGTCCCGCCATCAGCTGGACGAAACGATCCTTATACCCTTCCTCGTATTCGTGTAGTATCAAAAAAGCATACAATCCAAGGAGTAACTTCTGAACCAAGAGAAGGTTACTCCAATTCACAACACCCCACAATACCCATCCGACAAAGATGAGGGTCATTATATGGATGTTGTGCTTCAGAAGAAACAGGGCAAACTTTCTCATAGTAAAGTACTTTCAAAAACAAACTCTATTCTACAACCTTTGGCGGAGAATACGCTCGACGGTGGCGTAGTCAACATTTGCGTTCTCGCCCAGAAGGGTGCCACGCTCGCGGAAGCGGCGGACAATCTCCTCCACAACATCCTCGCCAATGCCGAGTTCCGAGAGGCGTGTAGCCAGACCGAGCGAGCGGAAGAACTCCTCGGTAGCAGCAATGGTGCGGTCGATACGCTCATCCACAGAGCCCTCCGAGATGCCCCACACACGCTCGCCAAACTGCACAATCTTCGCCCCCTTCTGCTCCCTCATCACATTCATCACCGCAGGCAGGACAATCACAAGGGTCTGGCCGTGGGTCGTACCCGTAAGTGCCGTAAGTTCGTGACCAATCATGTGTGTAGCCCAATCCTGAGGCACACCCATAGCCACAAAGCCATTCAAGCCCATCGTTGCCGAGAGCATAAAGGTAGCCATAGCATCGTAGTCGTGCTGATTCTCGCGCACCTTGGGTGCCACCTCCACAATGGTCTGCACAATGCCCTCTGCCCATCTATCCATCAGTGACGATATGCCCACATCGGTCAGGTACTGCTCCATAACATGCACAAAGGTATCTGCCAGACCACAAGCCACTTGGAAGGGTGGCAGGGAGAAGGTAGCCTCGGGGTCGAGGATGGAGAATACGGGATAGGTATTGTAGAACGAGTACTTCTCGCCCGTTGCGAGGTTGGAGATAACCGCTCCGCGATTCATCTCGCTACCCGTTGCGGGCAGGGTCATAACACTCGCAAAGGGGAGTGTGCCGCCATAGAGCGAGGGATTTTTTACCAACTCCCAAGCATCGCACTCCACTTTGGCGGCTGCGGCAATGAGTTTCGTACCATCGAGCGTACTACCGCCACCAACTGCCACAATGAACTCCACGCCCTCACTCTTGCACAACTCCACAGCCTTGCGGAGAGTCTCAACCTTAGGGTTGGGCTCAATGCCCCAAAATTCGAGGTAGTCAAAGCCTTCGAGAGCCTTTGCGACCTGCTCGTAGACACCATTGCGCTTTACGCTACCGCCACCGAAGGTAACAAGAATTTTCTTGTCTTTTGGGAGTTCCTTACTAAGACATGCTATCTGCCCCTTGCCGAAAATCAGTTTCGTAGGGTTCTGAAATACAAAGTTATTCATATCTTGATTCGTTTATTATTACATAGTTTCTGCTGCCACAATGCTCAGTTCGTAGTCGCTCCACACTTCGGCTGTTTTGTAGAGTTCCTCGCTCTGGGCGGGCACATAGATTTTGCGCCCCGAGCCGTTGTAGTCGAAGGCGTCAGTACCCAGCAAAGGGGGCTCCACAGGCTCGCAAACAACCTTCACAAGGCTTGTGCAGTCCTCGAATGCCCAACCGCCAATAGAGGTTACACCCACAGGGATACGCACCTCGGTCAGTGCCGAGCAGTTATTGAAGGCATAACTGCCAATCTCCACCAGCGCATCGTTCATAGCCACCTCCTCCAAAGCAGTGCAGTTGCGGAAAGCGTAGTTTCCGATGGTCGCAAGTGATGTTGGCAACTCCACACGCCTAAGGCTCTCGCAGTTGTAGAAAGTCTCTTTGTCGAGTACTTTGAGCCCTGCTGGTAAGGTAACACTCTCCAAGCCCTCGCAGAAATAGAAGGCATTACGCTCAATTTGCTCCACACTTTGGGGAATAGTCAGAGTGGGCAGCGCATAGCACGATTGGAACGCCCTCTCGCCTATTGTCTTAACACCCTCGGCAATCGCAACTTCCGTAAGTTTCTCGCACAGATAGAAGCAATAGTAGGGAATCTTCGCCACCGAAGATGGGATGCTCACACGAGCAAGATTCGTGCATCCTTGGAAGGTACTTTCGCCCAAAGTAGCAACACCCTCGGGGATATCCAACTCTTGGAGCGAGGAGCAGTTGCGGAAGGCACCCTCGCCAATAGAAAGAACTCCTTCGGGAAGAGTCAGCGTCAACAACCTATCGCAACCATAGAAAGCGTAATCGTCTATTGCTGTGAGCGATGTAAAATAGCGTAACTCACCAAAAGCCATAATATCCGACTCCGCAAAGACCTCGCCAATGTCGCTTACTGCGGCAGCCTCCTTGTAGGAGAGTTGTTGATCGCCATCGCTATCCCACGCCAACACAGAGAGCACTTTTGCGGTATTGTCGAGGAACACGATGGGTGCTTCCATATGGTCGTAGTAGCCCTCCAAGGGGATAATTACGGTCTTGCCATTGGTAAGGACGAATGTTACAGCGGTGTCGCCAATCTCTATCAGTTCAATGAGCGTTTCGCCATCCTCGCCATCTTTGCCATCATCGCCTTTGTCGCCTTTTTCTCCTTGGGCGCCCTTATCGCCTTGCTCGCCTTTGTCGCCTTGCTCGCCTTTGTCGCCATCGCGACCATCCTCGCCGTGTTTAACGGTGATGGTCGAGCCGTCCGAGAAGGTCACAACAAATCCCTCGGCAGTCTCCTCTACCGAAGTGATTGTAAGGTCGTTAGCGGAGGCATTGAGGAGTGTTTCCACATCCTCTATCCTCTCTTTTAGCTCATCTATTTCGCCCCTGAGTGCCGAATCATCATACGCCTCAGAGCAACCAACCGCAAGCCCTATGGCAAGCAGAGCCAACAAATGGAGTAGTCTTTTCATCTTCTTTTAGATTATCTTACCACCAATAATGGTATGTTCAACAAGTTCTTCGCCAAAACTATAAGGCAGGTAGGCGAGCGAGGGTACGGGTTTCGACACCACAAGGTCTGCCCTGCGACCAACCGAGATTGCGCCCCTATCGGCACTCAGTCCGAGAGCCGCAGCACCATTGATAGTCAGTGCCGAGAGAGCCTCCTCGGGCGTAAGGCGCATCTTGATACAGCCCAAACTCCAAAGGAACATCATATTGCCCGATGGCGAAGAACCAGGGTTGCAGTCGCTGGCAATAGCAACGGGCAGCCCTGCCTCTATCATAGCCCTTGCAGGAGCAAACGGAAGGTTCGAGAAGAACGATGCTCCGGGCAATACCGTAGGTATTGTATTACTTGCCGCCAAGTCCCTAACATCCTGCTCATTAGCCTCCTCCAAGTGGTCCACCGAGAGTGCACCATAGCGGATACCGACCTGCACACCACCACTCGATGCGAGTTCGTTGGCGTGAATCTTGGGGCGCAAGCCATAACGCTTGCCGCACTCCAAAATCTGTGCTGTTTCCTCGGGCGTAAAGAAGCCCCTATCGCAGAAGACATCCACAAACTCCGCCACGCCCTGCTCGGCAACGGCGGGAATCATATCCCTACACACATGCTCCACATACTCCACTTGTCGCCCCTTGTAGGCACGACCCACAGCGTGGGCTCCGAGGAATGTGGCTTTGATGGTTGCGGGCAAATTCTCCTGCAAGCGTTTAACCACTCGGAGCATTTTGAGTTCCGTATCGAGTGTCAGACCATAGCCGCTCTTAATCTCCAAGGTTGCCGCACCCGAGCGTATCATCCTCCACGCCCTCTTTTCGGCAGCCTCGTAGAGTTCATCCTCGCTCGCCTCGGCAAGTCTATCTGCCGAGTTGAGGATGCCGCCACCACGAGCCGCCACCTCCTCGTAGGTCATACCCGCGATTTTATCGCGAAATTCGCCCTCACGCGAGCCTGCGTAGACAATGTGGGAGTGGGAGTCGCAAAAGGCGGGGAACACCACCCTACCCTCGGCATCAACGACCTCGTCAGCCTCCACTGCGCCCAACTCCTCCATAGTGCCATAGCGTACAATAACGCCATTTTCGGCAACAAGGTAGGCATTGTGGAGTACCTCTGCCGAGTTCATCTCCGCACCTTTCAAACAGAGCACATTGGCAGGCAAAATACCCGCCAAAGTGCCTATATTTTTAATCAGTAGTCGCATCTCACTATTTCAGATTTTGCAAGAACTCCACCGACTTGGCAATCAGGGGGTACATAACCACATCGTCCTCCACAAAGGGAACAACAGCCCTAAAATCGGCGTGTAACTTCTCAATAACCGCACTCGACTTCAAGGGACGGCGGAACTCCAACGCCTGAGCAGCATTGAAGAGTTCGATGGCAATTACCCTCTCGACATTATCTGCCACACGAGCCGACTTGGTTGCCGCATTGGAGCCCATACTAACATGGTCCTCCTGACCCTGCGAAGAGGGAATGGAGTCCACCGATGCGGGCATACACAAGCCCTTAGTCTGGCTAACAATAGAAGCAGCAGTATATTGAGGAATCATAAAGCCACTATTAAGACCAGGTTTTGCTACCAAGAAACTTGGCAAGCCCCTCTGTGCCGAGATGAGTTTATAGGTCCTGCGCTCGGAGATATTGCCGAGTTCTGCCATAGCAATAGCCAGATAGTCCAGCACAAGTGCCAAAGGCTGACCGTGGAAGTTACCTGCCGAGACAACCACATCCTCGTCGGGGAAGACCGTTGGGTTGTCGGTAGCGGAGTTTATCTCGGTTTCGATGACGCTTGCAACATAGGCAATAGCATCCTTCGACGCGCCATGCACCTGAGGAATACAGCGGAATGAGTATGGGTCTTGAACATGTTTCTTGGGCTGAGCGATAAGTTGGCTACCCTCCAAGAGTTCCCTCATACGGGCAGCCGTAACAATCTGACCGTTGTGGGGGCGCACCTGATGAACATTGTCTGCAAAGGGGTCTATCCTACCATCGAAAGCCTCCAACGACATAGCAGCCACAAGGTCTGCCTGTGCCGACAGACGCTCCGCCTTATCGAGCGACCACACACCATACGATGCCATAAACTGTGTACCATTGAGCAGTGCCAAGCCCTCTTTGGATTGGAGCGTGAGGGGCTCCCAGCCCTCGCGGGCATTCATCTGCTCGCCCGTGATAATCTCACCCTCTTTGGTTTCGACCTCGCCCAAGCCCAAGATAGGCAGTGAGAGGTGAGCCAGAGGTGCCAAGTCGCCCGAAGCACCGAGCGAGCCCTGCTGATAAACTACGGGGGTGTAGTGGTTATTGAACATATCGATAAGACGCTCAACGGTCGCAACCTGCACGCCCGAGTGACCATAGGAAAGCGATTGCACTTTAAGCATCATCATAATCCTCACAATCTCGGTGGGGACCCTATCGCCCGTACCGCACGAGTGGCTCATAACAAGGTTTTTCTGCAAAGCCGAGAGTTCATCTTTCTCAATGGAGATGTTGCAGAGTGAGCCGAAGCCCGTAGTTACGCCATAGATAGGTGTGGGGCTCTCAATAGCCTTCCTATCGAGATACTCGCGGCACTTTGCAATAGCCGCCCTCGACTCCTCCGAGAGAGCGAGAGTGTAGTTCTCCCTTACGGCACGAATAACCTCCTCGTGCGAAAGGTGTGCGCTCGAAATAATATGCTGTTTCATAGTCATAAGTCCTTATTTTACGAATTGTTCAATCAGTTTATCGTCTGCCACATTTGGCATGGTTACCTTCAACAATGGGGTGCGCTCCATCTCCCTGCGGATAGCACTCATTGCACCCTCGTTGCGAGCCCAACTACGGCGTGCAATACCATTATTGGTATCCCAATGGAGCATATTATCAATCCTACGGCGCGAAGCCTCCGAGCCATCGATAACCATACCGAAACCACCATTGATAACCTCGCCCCAGCCTACGCCGCCGCCATTGTGGAGCGATACCCAAGTGGCACCTCGGAAACCGTCGCCCACAACATTCTGCACAGCCATATCTGCCGTATAAGCCGAGCCGTCGTAGATGTTGCTCGTTTCGCGGTATGGAGAGTCGGTACCCGACACATCGTGGTGGTCGCGACCCAGCACAATGGGTGCCGAAATCTCGCCCCTTGCGATAGCCTCATTGAAAGCGCGGGCAATCTTGATACGACCCTCACTATCGGCATAGAGGATACGAGCCGAAGAGCCAACCACAAGGCGGTTGCGCTTTGCCTCTTTAATCCAGTGGATATTGTCGTCCAACTGTCCGCAAATCTCCTCGGGAGCCTCCCTACGAATCTCCTCCAAGACGCGAGCAGCAATCTCGTCACTCTTATCCAAGTCGCTCTCCTTGCCCGAGGTACATACCCAACGGAAGGGTCCAAAGCCGTAGTCAAAGAAGAGGGGACCCATAATATCCTGAACATAGGAGGGATAGCGGAACTTGCCGTTGGGTAAAAGCACATCGGCACCCGCACGCGAAGCCTCCAAGAGGAAGGCGTTGCCGTAGTCGAAGAAGTACATACCCCTCTCTGCCAAGCGATTGACAGCCGCAGCGTGACGACGGAGCGACTCCTGAACAGCCTCTTTGAACTTCTCGGGCTCCTCTGCCATCATCACCCTACTCTCCTCGTAGGAGTAGCCAACGGGATAGTAGCCACCTGCCCAAGGATTGTGGAGCGAGGTCTGGTCGCTACCCAAATCAACCTCAACACCCTCGTCTGCCAACCTCTCCCAGAGGTCTACGATGTTGCCCTGATAAGCCATCGAAACAACCTCCCTATTCTTGCGAGCCTCGGCTACGCGAGCGAGGAGTTCGTCGAGCGAGGTGTGCACCTCGTCTACCCAGCCCTGCTCGTAGCGTTTCTGCACTGCTGCGGGGTTAATCTCGGCAACGATACTTACCACACCTGCAATGTTACCTGCCTTGGGTTGTGCGCCAGACATACCACCAAGACCTGCCGACACAAACAACATACCGCCCAAGTCCTTTGCGCCCTCCTTCATACGGCGGCGACCAGCGTTGAGAACGGTGATGGTTGTGCCATGCACAATACCCTGAGGACCGATATACATCCAACTACCTGCCGTCATCTGACCATACTGCGACACGCCCAGAGCGTTCATACGCTCCCAATCGTCGGGCTTGGAGTAGTTGGGGATAACCATACCGTTGGTAATAACTGCGCGGGGAGCGTCGGGCGACGATGGGAACAAGCCCATAGGGTGACCCGAATACATCACAAGCGTCTGCTCCTCGGTCATCTCCGAGAGGTATTTCATCGCCAAACGGTACTGCGCCCAGTTCTGGAACACTGCACCATTACCACCATAGGTGATAAGTTCGTGGGGGTGCTGCGCTACGGCTTTGTCCAAGTTGTTCTGTATCATGAGCATCATAGCCGCAGCCTGACGGCACTTTGCGGGATACTCCTCGATGGGGCGAGCCTTCATCTCATAGTCGGGGCGAAGGCGGTACATATAGATGCGACCATACTTCTCCAACTCCTCGGCAAACTCGGGAGCGAGGGTTGCGTGGTGCTTCTCGGGGAAGTAGCGCAGTGCGTTCTTAATAGCCAGCACCTTCTCCTCGTGCGAGAGAATCTCTTTGCGCTTGGGAGCGTGGTTGACCGTTGTATCATAGGGCTTAGGAGCGGGAAGCACATCGGGAATACCCGCCCTCAGGTCTGCCTGAAACTGTTCGAGTGTCATATTACATTAGTTGATTTTAGAATTAACGATTTCGAGAATACGGCGTTCCTCTGCATCGGCTGCCTCTGCAATTTTTGCTGCCTCTGCAATCAAAGCCTCTGCCTTTACGCGGTCTTTCAAGCCCGCAGCATTAATCTTCACATTGAGGAATGCGCCCTGAACGGCAGCCCTTGCAGCGAGTGCGCCAACACCAGCATCGCTCACAGAGTTGGGGTTACCCTTCTCTGCCATCTCGCCAGCAACCTCGAATGCGCGGAACGAAGCCTTCATAGTCTTCAATGGCACCTCAGTAGCGTAGAGTGTTGCTTCCTCCATAGCCTCTGCCCTTTCAGCCTTCTCCTCGTCGGTACCTTTGGGCATACCAAACACTGCCATAATGCAGTTGAAAGCATCGGTATCTTCGTCTACAAGAGCCAAGAGTTCGTTCATCACGACTTTACCCTTCACAGCCCAATCCGAGAAGTATTCCCACTGGTCATCCCAGCCTGCCTTGTGAGCCGAGAGGTTGGCAACCATAGCACCAAGTGCAGCACCAAGCGCACCCATATATGCCGAGATGGAGCCACCACCAGGGGCTGGGGACTCGCGCGAGGTCTCCTCGGCAAAACCTTTGCAGGTCAAATCTACAAGACCTTTTTTCTTATTGTCTTTCTCTATGAGGCTCTCAACAATCTTCTCTTCGGGTTTGAATGGGGTGAGTTCCGACAAGCCCATCGAGCGCACCGCAATATCCAAAATCTCCTCGTCGGTAATACCGAGTGAGCGTTGCTGCTTGCGCAGGAAGTGTTTACCAGCATCCAAGAGTGCCGAGCGAGGTACAAGACCCACAATCTCCGTACCCGTAACCCTCACGCCACGAGCAGCCGCTGCCCTGCAAACCTCCTCGAAAGCAACATGAAGAGGCGTAGCCTTGATGTCGGTAATGTTCATCGACACCTGAGCAATGCCATACTCCTCGATAAACCAGCCGATAGCCTTGCAACCTTTCAGCGTACCAGGTATCATAATAGGTTTGCCATTCTCGTCACGCACAATCTTACCCACAATAGGTTTCTCCCTCATGGGGCGTCCCTTCTCCCTTACATCAAACGCAATAGCATTTGCACGACGGGTGGAGGTTGTATTGAGGTTGAAGTTTACAGCAATAAGGAAATCGCGTGCACCCACAACGGTTGCGCCACTGCGTGCCGCCTGCTCGGTCCACTCGCCACCACCGAAGTCGGGCATCTCGTCGGGCTGGGTGATGCGCTGCTGCAAGCCCTCATACTCGCCCTTGCGGACAACAGCCAAGTTCTTACGCTCGGGGCGAAGAGCCGCAGCCTCATAGCAGTAGGTGGGGACTTTCAGTTCGGTTGCGATACGCTCTGCCAAAGCGCGAGCCATCTCGGCACACTCCTCCAAAGTCACACCTGCAACAGGTACAAGGGGGCATACATCGGTAGCACCAATACGGGGGTGCTCACCATGGTGGTAGCGCATATCAATAACCTCCGAGGCCTTCTTCACACCCCTATACGCAGCCTCAACGACAGCCTCGGGCTCGCCCACAAAGGTTACAACGGTGCGGTTGGTAGCCTTACCAGGGTCCACATCAAGAAGTTTTACACCCTCAACGCTCTCGATTGCATCGGTAATCTGTCGGATAACCTCCATGTCGCGCCCCTCACTAAAATTGGGCACACACTCAATAAGTCTTTTCATTGCTCAAAAAAGTAGTTTATGTTTGTTAGTAAATCAAAAAAAATCATCGCCTTGGCAGCCCGCCACAAACAACCGTAGCAGACTCTTACGATATAACTTTCAAAGATACATTTTTTATTCGACAATTTCACTACCGAAAGAGAAATTTCCGCGCGTGCACGATAATTTTTATTGTCGCTTTGTCGTTTGAAATAAAATTACTATCTTGCAGGTCTGAAACAACACTTTTTTTACTATGAAAAGAATAGCACTATTAATCTACCTAACCACACTCTCTCTTGCAACCGCTTTTGCGGTACCTGCAAGACCAGGCATCTTAACTCGCACTCAGAGCGATGGAACTGTTGTAACCTTTGAAATTTTTGGTGATGAGTTTAGCCACTACACCCTCGTAGATGGCATCTATACCGTAGTGGAAGACAACGATGGCGACTTCTGCTATGCCACAATCAAGGACAACATTCTCACCTCGTCGGGTGTAAAGGTTCGTTCTGCAAACAAACTCTCCAACGAGGAGCGTAGCGTAGCATTGCAGAGTGTTGGTCTTCGCCCCACGAAAAACCACAACACGATTTTCACTCGCGAGATGCACTCTCCCGAGCGAATGCTTGCCAACCGCATCAAATCACAGGCAGCAAACTTCGCAAACAAGAACGAGGCTGCCTTGGAGATTGCCAACTGGGGTGGTTCGGTAATTGGCGAGAGGAAATTGTTGGTTATCTTGGTGGAGTACTCCGATGTATTCTTCTCCATCAAAAACCCTCGCGATAGGTTCGATGCTCTGCTTAACGAAGAGGGCTATTCCGAGAACGGCGCAACGGGTAGTGCAAGAGATTACTTTGTAGACTCATCAAGTGGTCAGTTCAATCCCAATTTCGATGTGGTTGGTCCATTCCGTTTGAACAACCCTCGCAAGTACTACGGAGGACCCGACAGCAAAGGAAACGAGGATTCTCGCCCTGCTTACCAAATCGTTGATGCATGTAACAGTGCAGAGAGTGCTGGCGTGGATTTCTCGCAATACGACAACGATGGCGATGGCAAAATAGACCTTGTATTTGTTGTCTATGCTGGTCACAACGAGGCAGAAGGTGGTTCCAAAGAGTCGGTTTGGCCCCACCAGTGGGAGATTATGCCTAACTTAAATGTTATGGATAAAACCCAGCCAACTTATGACGGCAAAAAACTCGTATCCTACGCTTGTACCTCGGAGTTGAAGGGTAGCGAATACGAAGGAGAACAGATGAGTAGTATTGGTACCTTCTGCCACGAGTTCGGTCACGCACTCGGTCTACCCGACTGGTACGACACCAGCGACGGTGGTGCAGGCTTTGGTCTAAGTTACGCCTCGATTATGGACTCCGGAAACTATCTCAACAACAGCCGCACTCCCCCAACCCACAACATCATTGAGCGTTGGTTGCTTGGCTGGACTTTCCCCAAAGAGATTACCGAGACAGGTATTTACGAGATTAGCCACATCAGCAACAACGATGCTTACATTATTTGGGCTAACGACAATCAAACCGAGTGTTTCCTCTTTGAGTCGCGCGTGCAGGCTGCCAACTACAAGTGGGACAAATATCTCAATGAAGGCGACCCCAATATCGGCTATGGCTACCAAGGTGGCGAAGGTATGCTCATCTACCACCTCGATTGGGATAGGGATGTGATGGATAAGTGGGAAAAACACCTTATCAATACCGACCCCGGGCATCAGTGCGCACAACTTTTCAGGGCAAGCCCCACGGCAGACGAAACCGGCAGTAAGAGTTGGTTCTTCCCTGGTGCAAGGAGGGTAACATCGCTCACATACGACGGCGTGCCCAAATTCCAGAACTGGAACGAAGACAAACTCCCCTTCTACTTCGACAACATTAGGATTTCTGGCGACAAGGTTGTTTTGAGCGCAATGGTTAAAGAGATCTCCTACAACGCTCGTCAATACGATATCTTGGTGGACTGGATGGCTGCCAAGACCGAGTTCTCAGAGTGGGAGGTTGAGTGCATTGAGAGGGCAACTGAGGAGGTTGTATACAAAACAACCACCAGCAACAAGTACATCAACTTGGCTCCCCTCAAACCAAGTACAGAATACATCGTAAACATCTACGGCAAGGGGACCACTGAGCCTGCTTTTGAGTTGGACATTACCACTCAGAACCAAGCAGTGATTCCCATGGCAGCACTCAATGTAGAATCGACTCACAAGAGTGGTAATTTCACACGATTGAGTGTCCAGAACCTCGATTTCTCGATAGACAGCATCGTGTGGTATATTGACGGCACAGTAACAAATGAAACCTACCTGAAACTCAGTGCAGGTAAGCACCAAATCTGCGCTGTCATTACCGACACAGAGGGTATCACCCACTACCTCTATCGCCAGATTTCCGTACAATAACAAATCAACTAAGAGAAAACTATATGAAACGACTGATTTATATCTTTGCAGCACTTCTGGCACTCACCCTCACCGCTTGTGGTGGTCCCAAAATCGACGAAACAATGGTTGAGATGGACAGTTTTATGGAGCAACAGAGTACCCCTGGTTTGTACCGCAAAAGCATTGTTGAATTTGCCTTTGACGAGAGCAAACATCAGAGTTACCTCAGCCCCGATAAACTCACCTATCGTATTATGGACGATAGCGGCATTAAATATCTCCAATTCGTTCTCTCTCAGGCTCCTGTTGTGGATGGTACCGTAGATGTTGTCACAACCAGTTTTGGTGTGGGACTCTCAACAAACGCCACTTACACCAACCTCAAAGTGGAGAAAATTGAGAACAATCGTTGCGTTCTCCGTAGCGACGCAGATGGTGGCTATGTAGGTATCATCATTGGCTGGATGGAGTAATAATCGCTAGACAAGTGGGGCTGATATTCCCCCATATATGACAATCGGGCGCACCTGTGCAGGGTGCGCCCGAGTTTTATTTAGAGGACTATGACGGCTGACTATCACAAATAAGAACTAGGGGTAAACCCCTAAAACACATAGAGCGGAGGGATTTTTGTGCCAAACGAGAGGGCGACCTCCGCAGTTTACTAAGCGTAAATGAGGAAGGTCGCCACTTTAAGTGTGGTGCAAAAAGCACCCGTTATATGCGTTTTTTACTTCTTGTTTATTATTGCCTTACAATCCTCCACAGTCATTGCCAGAGGGTCTTTGGTCTTGGGAATACGGTAGTTCTTGCCACCCGAATGAATGTAAGGACCATACATACCCGAAAGAATAACTATGTCGGGCTCGCCATCGAAGGTCTTGATGGGCATCTTCGAGTTCTTGTCCTGCTCGCGTTTCTGATTGATAAGTTCCATAGCACGCTCGATGCCTATCGTGTAGGGGTCATCGCTCTTGGTGAGTGACACAAACTTACCATCGTGTCGCACATAGGGACCAAACTTACCAACACCAACAACAACATCCTTACCCTCGTAGTCGCCCAATGTACGGGGCAGCGCGAAGAGCGAAAGAGCCTCTTCGAGGGTAATAGTCGCAATTAGTTGGTCTTTTTTGAGCGAAGCAAAGCGAGCCTTCTCGCCATCCTCGCCACCAATCTGCACCATAGGACCATAGCGACCAATGCGAGCCGAGACAGGTAGACCACTTACGGGGTCTACACCGAGTTGGCGCACCGAACTATTCTGCTTAATTTGGTTTTCGAGAGCACTCTCGACACTCTTGTGGAAGTCGCCATAGAAATCGGCAATCATCTTGGTCCAAGCCTCCTTACCCTCCGCCACAGCGTCAAACTCCTTCTCCACGGTTGCCGTAAAGTTGTAGTCGAGGATTTTGGGGAACTGTCCCTCCAAGTAGTCGTTCACAAGCATACCGATATCCGTAGGCGCAAGTTTGCCTTTCTCCTTGCCGACAACCTCGCTGAGGGTCTTCTCGGTAAGTTTACCCTTCGAGAGGGTTATCTGGTCGTAGGAGCGTTTTACGCCCTCCTTGTTCTGCTTAACAACATAGCCACGCTGAATGATGGTCGAGATGGTGGGTGCATAGGTCGAAGGGCGACCAATACCCAACTCTTCGAGCCTCCTGACGAGCAGAGCCTCGCTATAACGGTAGGGCTGCTGAGTAAACTTCTGCGTTGCGGTGGAGTCTTTGAGCACCAGCACCTCGCCCGCAGCGATGGTGGGCAGCGCAGCATTCTCGCTCTCGTTCTCGTCCTCCGTAGACTCCGAGTAGAGCCTCATAAAACCATCGAAGCGCAAATTCTCACCCATTGCCACAAAACGCTCGGTATGACCACCAACCTCGATAGTCACAATCGTCTTATCAATCTGTGCGGATGCCATCTGCGATGCAAGGGTGCGTTTCCAGATGAGTTCGTAGAGCCTCTTCTCCATTGTCATGCCCTCTATCGTACTGCGGTCGATATACGATGGGCGAATTGCCTCGTGAGCCTCCTGTGCGCCCTTACTCTTGGTCTTATATGCCCTCCACGAGTGATACTCCTCGCCAAAGAGCCTCAAAACCTCCTCTTTGGCTGCAAACATAGCCTGTTTTGAGAGGTTTACAGAGTCGGTACGCATATAGGTAATGAAACCGCTCTCGTAGAGTTTCTGTGCCACGCTCATGGTCTGAGCCACAGTCATCGAGAGTTTGCGGCTTGCCTCCTGCTGCAAGGTGGAGGTGGTAAAGGGAGCGGCAGGGAACTTCTCGGAGGGTTTGGACTCCACGCCCACAACCTTAAAGTCCACGCCTGCAATGCTTTCGAGGAAGGCGACAGCAGACTCGCGGGTGTCGAACTTCCTATCGAGGTCCGCCTTGAAAACCTTGCCATCGGCTGCCACAAAGCGAGCCGAGATTTTATAGAACTGAGTGGTCTTGAAATCGATAATCTCCCTCTCGCGCTCCACAATGAGCCTTACGGCAACACTCTGCACCCTACCTGCCGAGAGTGCGGGTTTCACCTTCTTCCACAGCACCGGCGAGAGTTCAAAGCCTACAAGCCTATCCAAAACCCTGCGTGCCTGCTGGGCGTTCACAAGGTTCATATCCACCGTGCGAGGCGAAGCAATCGCTTCGAGGATAGCGTTTTTGGTAATCTCGTGGAAAACAATACGCTTAGTCTGCTCGATGGGCAGTCCCAACACCTCGGTAAGGTGCCAAGCAATAGCCTCTCCCTCGCGGTCCTCATCGGAAGCGAGCCATACGCACTCCGCCTCCGAGGCGAGTCGTTTGAGTTCGGCAACCGTCTTGGTCTTCTCGGGCGAAATTTCGTATGCAGGCGCAAAGCCATTTTCAACATCTACGCCTATACCCTTCTTGGCAATATCGCGGATATGACCATAGGAAGAGCAGACCTTATACTCCTTACCCAAAAATTTTTCGATTGTCTTAGCCTTTGCAGGAGACTCAACGATTACCAAATTCTTCTGTTGCATTATACTATATATCAGACAGTTATCATTTCCAATCCATACCCAAGTGCCCTCTCTACGGAATTAAAACTCGGGGCTAAATATCGTCTATACCTATATATATACGCATATTTAGGTCGCAAAGATACTCCACTTAGTGAATTTTTCAAAAAAGGGGCATCGTTTTTTTTGATGCCCCTCAATATCCAACCCATTTTTTTCCGCTATTTGCCAATAATGGTATATGTAATATCGAATTTCACATCCACATCATCACCCGACAGCGCGAGTTTTACCATTGCATTGCTAAGCAGGTCGTAGGCTCCCATACCAAGTGTTATCCTTCGGCTTACCTCGCCACTCTCGTCACTCAGCAACTCGTACAGGTAGAGCGAGAGGTCCATCGTGTAATAGCCGAATGTACGATTGAGATAGCCACCATAGGCAATTTCCGTCTCGTAGTTTTCCTCATAGTAGTAGGCGTAGTCTGTCACTGCACTGATTTTAGAGTAGTTGGTATAGGTACCCAAACGCTCGGGGGCCACATCGTACAGCGTATAGTCATCCCCTGCCAAATCTACATAAAGTGTCGCCTTATTAATGAAAATACTCTTACCCTCGGGGCACAACGCCCTGAGAGCCTCCACAAATTTCTCGCCAAATTCGAGAGTCGTGGCAACACCCATAAAACCCTGAACATATCCCTCGGTAACGGGATTTTCGAGAGGTTCCTCGGTGGGCACATCATAGTTGATACTTGCGCCACCCGCCATTGCCGAGTAGTCGTACTCCACAGCCGTAACTGCCTTCTGGTAACTATACGAAGTATCGTTAGTGATGGCAAAAGCCCTCATGATATTATCCTCCACAAGCGAGGGATCGTCACCCTTGGGATAGTCGTGACCATAGAGTATGAGGTAACTCATAGGACCCTCCGAGGAGTCCCATTGGAGGTTCATACCGTAGATTGCCGCATCATCGGGCGACTCACCCGAGGGGGTAATGCACAAGCCATTAAACTCCTTCAAGAAGAGTGTATCGTTGGAGTAGAGTGTTGTATCCACATTCCACAACTCCTCAATAAACTCGTCTGCCAAAACCTGATTCTTTACCCTGAGGCTCAATGTGTCAAACATAGTTGCGCCATTGGGTTTGCCTCTATATGTGCAGGTAAACATAGGCTCCGAGTCTATATACTCCTCGATGTTGGTACCATTGTAGTAGATGCTATCCCTTTCGAGCATCTTACGCACGCGATATATATCAAAGGTCTGCTCTTTGAGCGTATCGCCACCCACGACTTTCATTCCCAAGACAATCGAGAGTGAGTCAAAGACCTTATCGCGTTCCTCGTATACAACCGTATCGGAGTGTACCGAATAGGCAAACTGGAAAAGTGCCGAAGCCTTAGCCTTGGAGCCATAGTTCCTATCGGTCATCTTGCCAAAGTAGGCATAATCCAAATTACCCGTAGAGATGGAGTCGGTGTATGTGAGGTAACTCTCGATGCCCTCTTGGAGCGTGGCGAATTTCACCTCGAACTTCTGTCCCAAGGGAACTATATTTGTACCCAAACTATCGTTAACCTCGGTGCACGATGCACAAAACAACAAGATAAGTGCCGACAACAAGAGTTTGCCGACACCTTTGAGATTTATTTCCTTAGAGAATAGAGTCATAGAATTCCTTATACTGCGTGAGTTTCTCTTCCTCGGCAATGTCGCCTGTGGGACGCAACACCCTCTTGCCGCTCTTTGCCAAATACTCCTCGACCTCGGCAGGCAAGTGCTCAGCCTCAACAACAATGCCGTCTGCGTTATCAATAACGAGTTTTACGAGATTTTCGTATGAGAGAGTGCCATAAGCATCAATTTTTTCGGCAGGAACACCCTCGCCCATCATAGTCGTGCGGAACGCCTCGCCCCACACGCCCTCGAACATATCGTCATAGATACTAAATACCACCTTCGCCGAAGAGAACAAAGGCTCATCGGTATAGCAGTTCCTCAGGTAGAGGGGCACAGCAGCCGAAAACCACGAGTGGCAGTGTACCACATCGGGCTTCCAACGCAGTTTCTTGACCGTTTCCAAGACACCACGAGCAAAGAAGATTGCCCTCTGGTCGTTATCCTCGAACTCCACGCCTTCGGCATCGCGGAAGGTAGCCTTGCGAGGTGCGAAGTACTCATCGTTGTCGATGAAGTATATCTGCACCCTTGCGGCAGGAATCGATGCCACCTTGATGATGAGTTGGTGGTCGTTATCGTTGATGATGAGGTTCATACCCGACAAGCGGATAACCTCGTGCAATTGGTTTCTACGCTCGTTGATGCAGCCAAAGCGGGGCATAAAAGTCCTAATCTCGAAGCCGCGCTCCTGCATAGCCTGCGAAAGTGTACGACAAGTGGTCGCAATAGGGCTCTCAGGCAGATAGGGGAATATCTCCTGACAAACGCACAATATTTTTGCTCCTGCCACTTTTTTCTAAGTTTTAATTACCGCAAAGCAGACCCACAAAACGCGGTGTCGGCACACTCACACAGCCTGCTTTACAAAAAGCCGATAATACATTGCAAAGATAATAAAAATTTTTTTCATTTCGTGCAACACTCGGCAGAAGAAAATTATGCGGTGCTCTCGACAAGAAGGACAGAAAGGACAGAAAGGACAGAAAGAACAGGAGGAATAGGAAAAACAGGAAAGCCCTGTCACTCCTGTTACTCTTGTCACTCCTGTCACTCCTATAAGCCTTAGGACTATTGACGTTAGACGTTAGACGTTAGACGTTAGACCCTACTTGCAGACTACCGAATTGACAAAGGGAAGGTAGATGGTGAGTTTGGCTGCCACAGCGTGGCTATAACCACCGCCAAAGGCAATAGAGGGTTCCCAAGTGGCACCGAGCCTTAAAAAGGGCGACACCATAACACCCACCTCATAGAAGAGTCCGAGGGTGGTGTGGCTATCGCGCACATCGGCACTGCCAAAGCGGAGGTCATCGGTGCCTCCATTCACCATATCGGCAGCGTAGTATTGGAGAGTTGTGGAGCCAAGGGTCACACCTCCGCCCACATCTAAGCGGGCGATATGCCAATGTCCTCCGAGGCGAAAGCGAAATTGTGAGAGCGCGGTGTAACCATCGTAGGGGTTGGTGCGGAACATCTGCGACCACGAATCGCCAATAACGAACACCGAAGCCGATAGTCGCATATTATCTGCCACAAAATATCCACCCTCCAAGCCAAAGCCCATAACGCCCGTAGAGGTCACTTTGCCGCCACCCAGAGCGTCGCCAAGCGGGTGCAACATACCCACAACAGGTGCCGCAGAGATGCCAACACTCCACACGCCCTGCTCGTTCATTTGATTGTAGCGCAGAGCATCGCGGCTCATTGTCCGCTGACCCCACACGGGGAGCGTCACAAGCGCCATAAGCGTTATTATAATAAGGTATCTTCTCATCTCTCCGTAAGTTTTTTCTGTGCTATCTCAAAGGTCTTATACTCCTCTGCCAAATATGTTTCGGGGAAAACCGTGCGACACTCCTCAACAAGAGCCATCTCATCCTTATAGCGCGAAGAGAAATGACCTATAATCAACCTCTTTGCACCGCTCTCCACCGCTGCGCGTGCCGCTTCGAGGGTTGTGGCGTGTCCGCGCTCCTTAGCCTCCCTCTTCATATCTGCCGCATAGGTCGCCTCGTGGTAGAGCAAATCGACACCCCTTGCAAGGCTCACAGCCTTACCCGAGTAGTTTGTGTCGCTAAGGTAGGCATAACTACGAGGCTCCCAAGGTGTATAGGTTACCGCACCATTGGGCACCACGCTGCCGTCTGCCAGCGTAACATCCTCGCCCCTCTTGGCTGCCGTAATCTGTGCCACCCCCAAACCGTAGTGTTCGATAGCCTCCTTGCTCACATTGAGCCCTGCGGGTTTCTCCTTGAAGAGAAAACCTGCCGTAGGCACGCGGTGTCTTAGAGGCACACTCCACACCTCCAAAGTACTATTCTCAAAAAGCACTTCGTGTTTGGTGGTATCAATCTCATGCCACACAACATCATAGGGCAATTGGCTGTCAAAATATCGAAGGTGGTACGCCAAAATCTCGTCGAAAGGTCGTGGCGCATAGATATGCAATGGCAATTTGCGCCCCATAAGCCCAAGGCTCGAAATCATCGGAAACAGACCGAAGATGTGGTCACCGTGAAGGTGCGAGATAAAGACTGCCGAGAGCCTCATAGGATTTACCCCTGCCCTCATCATACGGCTCTGCACCCCCTCGCCTGCATCGACGAGGAAGTACTGCTCGGCATGATTGACGAGTTGCGAGGTTTGGTGGCGCGTAGCCGATGGCTTAGCACTCGCTGCCCCAAGTATGGTAACCTTGAATGTCATACCACAAAGATAGGGTTAAAAGTTGAGAGTTGAAAATTGTTTAGAAAAGTTGAGAGTTGAAAGTTGTGGTGCGCCCGTTGGGCGCGGGTATCTTTTTTAATACCCATGAGGTTGGGGAGGGCTCCTGTTTTTCTTGTTCTTCTTGCAGGAGTAACAGGAATGACAGGAATAACAGGGACAGACCCCTCCGCGCTACGCGCACCTCCCCTAACTTAGGGGAGGAGTTGTGCGCGAGGACGCGCACGCAATTTCGACCACCCCTCCCGACCTCCCCTTGCTTAGGGGAGGAGTTGTGCGCGAGGACGCGCACGCAATTGCGACCACCCCTCCCGACCTCCCCTTGCGT
>JAZNTX010000005.1:0-25765 GCA_045591965.1 Tidjanibacter sp.
TATCGGTCATCGGCCGACTACAACCAAAAAGGCTCGGCAATATTGCCGAGCCTTTTTGGTTTATAGAGTAGTCTTGATTACTCCTGTTTGAGAGCAGCCTGAGCCGCAGCCAATCGTGCGATGGGCACACGGAAGGGCGAGCAACTTACATAGTCAAGACCTGCCGAGTGGCAGAACTCAACGCTCGAAGGCTCACCGCCGTGCTCACCACAGATACCGCATTTGAGGTTGTTGCGGGTGGTGCGACCTTTGGTTACGCCCTCGCGTACGAGGCGACCTACACCGTTGCGATCGAGAATCTTGAAGGGGTCAGCCTTCAAAATATTCTTCTCCAAGTAGATAGGCAAGAACTTGCCAATATCGTCACGCGAGAAGCCGAGGGTCATCTGGGTAAGGTCGTTGGTACCGAACGAGAAGAACTCTGCAACCTCTGCAATCTGGTCAGCAGTTACAGCAGCGCGAGGAATCTCAATCATAGTACCTACCATATAGTCAATCTTATCGTTGCGCTCTGCGAAGATCTCGTTAGCCACGCGGTCGATGATGTTCTTCTGGTAGCGGAGCTCTTTGTGGTTACCTACAAGGGGAACCATAATCTCTACCTTCACGGGCACGCCTTTCTCCCTTACATTCATTGCAGCCTCCAAGATGGCGCGGGTCTGCATCTCAGTAATCTCGGGATAGGTGTTACCAAGGCGGCAACCACGGTGACCGAGCATGGGGTTAACCTCTGCCAAAGCCTCAACCTTAGCGGCAATCTTCTCAACGCTCACGCCGATAACATCAGCAAGTTCCTGCTGCTCTTTCTCGGTGTGGGGAGCGAACTCGTGCAATGGGGGATCCAAAAGACGAACAGTCACAGGAAGACCCTGCATAGCCTCGAAGATACCCTCGAAGTCCTCACGCTGCATAGGAAGAAGTTTTGCCAAAGCAACGCGGCGACCAGCCTCGTCGTCTGCCAAAATCATCTCGCGAACAGCCAAGATACGGTCGCCCTCGAAGAACATGTGCTCTGTACGGCAAAGACCGATACCCTGTGCACCGAAACTTACAGCCTGCTTAGCATCGCGGGGCGAGTCGGCGTTGGTGCGCACTTTCAGGTGTGCATATTTGGTAGTGAGGTCCATGAGTTTGCCGAAGTCACCACTGAGTTCAGCCTCTTTGGTTGCTACCTGACCGAGGTAAACCTCACCGGTCGAACCGTTGAGCGAGATCCAGTCGTGCTCGTTGATTACAAGACCGTCAATCTCGATGGTGCGAGTCTTGTAGTCAATCTTCAACTCACCAGCACCCGAAACGCAGCATTTACCCATACCACGAGCCACAACAGCAGCGTGCGAGGTCATACCACCGCGTGCGGTAAGGATACCAGCAGCGTCCAACATACCCTTCAAATCCTCGGGCGAGGTCTCAATACGAACCAAGATAGCCTTTACACCGTGCTGGTTGAGGTATTTCTCAGCATCCTCTGCGAAGAATACTACGGGACCGGTTGCAGCACCAGGGCTTGCGGGAAGACCCTTAGTGATAACCTTTGCACTCTTGATAGCCTGCTTGTCGAATACGGGGTGCAAGAGTTCGTCGAGTTTCTCGGGCTCCTGACGGAGAACAGCGGTCTGCTCGTCGATAAGACCCTCCTCCAACATATCAATAGCGATTTTAACCATCGCAGCACCGGTACGCTTACCGTTACGAGTCTGCAACATCCAGAGTTTGCCATCCTGAATGGTGAACTCCATATCCTGCATATCTTTGAAGTAGCTCTCCAAGTGGTCTTTGATGTCGCAAAGTTCCTTGTAAACCTCGGGCATAACCTCCTCCAACGAGGGATATTGTGCTGCGCGGGTAGCCTCGTCGATATTCTGAGCCTTAGCCCAACGACGCGAACCCTCCAAGGTAATCTGCTGGGGAGTACGGATACCTGCAACCACATCCTCGCCCTGAGCATTCACGAGGTACTCACCGTTGAAGATGTTCTCACCGGTAGCAGCGTCACGCGAGAAGCAAACACCGGTTGCTGAGTTGTCACCCATGTTACCGAACACCATTGCCATAACGCTCACTGCGGTACCCCACTCCTGAGGAATGTTGTTGAGTTTGCGGTAGAGGATAGCCCTCTCGTTCATCCAACTGCGGAATACAGCGCAGATAGCACCCCACAACTGCTCCCAAGGATCAACGGGGAAGTCTTTGCCGGTCTGCTCCTTAACTGCTTTTTTGAAGCGTACAACGAGCTCTTTGAAATCCTCAGCGGTAAGGTCAGCGTCGTTCTTAACGCCTTTCTCCTCCTTAACCTCCTCGATAATTGCCTCAAAGGGGTCGATATCCTGTTTCGATGCGGGCTTCATTTCGAGTACCACATCACCGTACATCTGCACGAAACGGCGGTAGGAGTCCCAAGCAAAGCGGTCGTTGCCCGAACGAGCAGCCACAGCCTCAACAGCCTTGTCGTTCATACCAAGGTTCAGGATGGTATCCATCATACCGGGCATCGAAGCACGAGCACCCGAGCGAACCGAAAGCAACAGGGGCGATACCTCGCCACCAAACTTCATACCGGTAGACTCCTCAATCATCTTGATGGCAGCCTCAACCTCGTCTTTGATAAGCTCAATAACTTTTGCCTCACCCTCTTTGTAGTACTCGGTACATACCTCAGTGGTGATGGTGAATCCAGGAGGCACGGGCATACCGAGCAGGTTCATCTCTGCAAGGTTTGCACCTTTACCACCAAGCAACTCGCGCATTTTGCCATTACCCTCAGCTTTCCTATCACCGAAGGTGTAAACTCTTTTTACATTTGCCATAAGTAAAGTAAATTGTTAAATGTTTATGTGTGATAGTTTTTGATTTCCAATAACTTAAATACCGAAATTTGGGCATTTTGCCTAAATACAGCCTACAAATATACTTATTTTTATTTAAATAGCAAAAATAAAGAGTTCTGGCGTGGAGTCAAAAGTGTTTTTTATGGAGTTAGTATCGTCGCTGTGTGCGATACTTTTTGGGAGTTACCCCCGCGTGTCGTTTGAAGTACTGACCGAAGAACGAGGGGTTGGGAAAGTTTAGTTCGGCTGCAATTTGTTGCACCGTCATATCCGAAGAGGAGAGCAGTGTGCGAGCGTGGAGCATAACAGTTCGGTCTATCCATTCGATGGGAGAACGCCCCGAGGATTGGCGGACAACAGCCGAGAGGTATTTGGGTGTAATGCAGAGTTTGTCGGCATAGAAACCCATATCGCGGTGGTGTGTTGCGTGGTGCTCTACCAACTCCAAGAATTGTTGGCAAAGGGAACTTTGGCGCGAGGGGTGGGAGGGGGCTTTGAGGTTGGTAATTTGGCTCTGGTAGAGGGCGTGTATCTCGTAGCACAGCACAGCCAGCAGATGGTGTGCTATCTCCTTGTTGAAGGGGTTGTTTGTTTCGTTTCGTTTGTGGCGCAATATCTCGCACAACTCAATGACCGAAGAGGTCTGTTTGTCGCTGATTTTCAACACAGGATTGGCGAAAATTTGGATAAAACTCTTTACCGTATCGCCTGCCCTGACGCTCATGATTGCCTTGGTGTCTACCGCTATGGCGTAACCCAAAAAGTCGTCCGAGGAGTGAGTTGTTTTGATTACGGAGTGGGGCAGAAGGGTGATGAGCGACCCTTTGCAGATGGTGTACTCTTGTTCGTTGATTGAGAAGGTGCCGCAACCTCTCAGGCAGAGGCAAACGACTCCTATTTTTATCATTGTCGGCTCGCTCCTCGACAGAGGTTTTCCGTCGGTGGCATCGATGGTCATACACTCAAAAAGCGAGTTGCCGAGCGACTCGGCAGAGATAAGGGGAAGTGTGTCCGATTTCATAATCGCAAGGGGAAAGTTTGTGGTTAATAAAATGTTCTATTTGTCGTATCTGTTATGTTCAATCATAACTCAATTTGCTACATTTTTAGTATTGCAATGCGACAAATAGAACATTTTTGGGGACAAAGGTGAGAGTTGAAAATTAAAGTGTGAGCACATCTGCGCTCGCACAATTACTCTTTACTCTTTATTTTTCAGCCTTTATTTCCAATCGTAACATATTGATTGCGGCGGTGGCAGCGCGTTCTATGTTCACCGCGCGTATTTTGCCGTGTTGTACGCATTTGGCGATGGTGCGCGTGGGTGTTGCGACAGCCATCCATACCGTTCCGACGGGTTTTTCGGGAGTGCCACCCGTAGGACCTGCAATGCCCGTTGTTGCCACGCCGTAGGTTGTGCCACAAAGCCTGCGGACACCCTCTGCCATTTGGAGAGCCACCTGCTCGCTTACGGCACCGTATGTTTCGAGGTTCTCGCGACTTACGCCCAAGACCCCCTCTTTGACGCTATTGTCGTAACTCACAACGCCACCCCAAAAGTACTCCGAAGCACCACTCATGGCGGTAAATTTCGAGGCTATAACACCACCCGTACAACTCTCCGCTGTCGAGAGTGTTGCCCCTTTTTCGAGCAGCAGTGCGGCAACGGCACTCTGTACCGTTGTGTCGCCCCAACCAACAAAAAGGTCGCCCAGCAAGGGCATCAGTCGCCCGAATTGCTCGTCAATATCCCTTTCGGCTTGCTCCCTCTCCACATCGTATGCCGAGAGCCTAAGGCGCAACTGCGAGGGCGAGGGGAGATAGGCGAGGTGGAGGTGCGAAGGTAGCGCATCCTCCCACTCGGCAATGCGCTCTGCCATCATACTCTCTGCCAAACCATAGGTTATTGCTGTTTTATGCACCACTGCCGAGAGGGCAAAGTGGCTTTGGATACGGGGCAAAACCTCTTCCGTCATGAGAGCCTCCATCTCGAAGGGAACACCTGGGAGCGACACTACAACCCTGCCATCCCTCTCAAACCACATACCTGGGGCGGTACCTTTGTGGTTGGGGAGTACGGTGCAACACTCGGGCACCATAGCCTGCCCCTTGTTGAGGTCGTTGAAGGCTATGCCACGAGCCGCCATCATACGCTCCACGCGCTCGTAAGTCGCCTTGTCGCACACCATCTCGGAGTGGAAAACCTCTGCCAAGACGCGCTTTGTGATATCGTCTTTGGTAGGACCTAAGCCGCCCGTAATAATCGTCAATTCGCTTGCCCTCAGCGACTCTTCCACGGCGTCGATAATCTCCTCGCGGCGGTCGCCTATGGAGTATTTACGCCTGATGCTCACGCCAATTTCGCCAAGGCGTGCAGCAATCCACGCGGAGTTGGTGTCGATGATTTGTCCGATGAGGATTTCATCTCCTATGGTTATAATGTCTGCTCTCATTTTTTCGCTTTTTTATGGGCTTTTCTGCGCTCTTTTTCCGCCATTTTTGCGGGCTCGGCAAGTTTTCGGCAAAGGCGTCCAGCAAGCGCAGGACCCTCATAAACCAGTGCCGAATAGCACTGCACAAGGCTTGCACCCGCCTCAATCATACGCTTAGCATCCTCGCTATTCATCATACCACCAACGCCAACAACAGGATAACTGTAATCCATCTTACTGCACACATATTTTATCAGTTCGATGGTGCGCTCCAAAAGGGGTGCTCCGCTTATCACACAACCCGCAGCACGCTCCCTCTCTTTGGGTGTGAGGGCTCCCATGAATTGGCGCGAGCAATCACTCACAACAAGACCATCCAGAGGGGTGTCGATGAGTATTTGCACCATGTCGTCTATCTGGGCATAGTCCCAGTCGGGCGAAATTTTGAGCAGTATGGGGCGGTAGTCGTTTTGTCCTCGGCGGAAATCGAAGAGTGAGTCGAGCATCTGCTCAACAAAAATCTTGTCTTCGGGAGTGTACTCCGCGCCACACCCTATCATGGAGGTTACATTTATGGTGAAGTAGTCCACATATTGATAAAGACTGCGGAATGGACGCAGATACTCTTTCAGGGCACTATCGCGAGTGGCAAGTGAGCCTGCTGTAAGGTTTGCGCCCACCACAACCTTTCTACCGTGAGCCCTACGGCGCAGACGCTCCACAGCCTTTTCGAGTCCGCAGTTTGGCTCTCCCATGCGGTGCAGAAGAGCCTTCGAGCGACGCATACGCATCAGTCGTGGGCGAGGATTGCCGCCCTGTGGTTTGGGTGTAAGTGAGCCTATTTCCACAAAGCCAAAACCCAACGCTCCGAACTGGCGATAGAGCCGTGCCTCGCGGTCCATACCGGCAGCAACACCAATAGGATTGCGAAACCTAACACCAAAGACCTCCTTTTCGAGCGAAGGATGGCGATAGCCGTAGAAGTGAGAGAGAAACCACTCGCCAAAGCGCGACCTGCCGATAATGCGGAGCAGTGCAAGCGAGAAATTTCTAACCCTCTCGGCAGGGAAGAGAAATAGTATGGGGCGTACTACGCGACTGTAAAATGACATTTAATTCAAAATTCAAAATTTGAGAACACTTATCTCAACCGCAAAAATAGTCAAACATTTCGATAGTTGTTGCCTCGGGGTGCATTTTCCTTTGAGAAAACTATGCCCAATGGGCGAAAATCCCGCGAGAATTTTGTATCTTTGCCCATTATGAAGATACTTATTGACCAATTTGTGCCATACATGGCAGAGGCTCTTGCGCCCTATGCGGAGGTTGTGAGTGTTGATGGGCGCACTCTCTCGCCAGAGAGTGTGGCGGATGCCGATGCTCTGGTTGTCCGCACACGCACCCGTTGCAACAAGGCTCTGCTCGATGGTGCGCACGCGCTGAAATTTGTGGGCACTGCCACCATTGGCTACGACCATATAGACCAACCCTACCTTGCTTCGCGAGGTGTGAAGTTTACGAGTGCCGCGGGGTGCAACGCCCGCGGTGTATTGCAGTGGGTGGCAGCCGCACTTGCCCACCTTGCAGAGGTGCAAGGATGGAAACCGGAGGATAAGACTTTGGGTGTTGTTGGTGTAGGGCATGTGGGCTCGCTCGTGGCAGAGTATGGTAAGATGTGGGGTTTTAGGGTGCTGTGTAGCGACCCTCCACGCGAAGAGGCAGAGGGTTTGAGCGAGAAGGATGGCTTTGTTCCACTCGAAACACTGCTCGCCGAGAGCGATATTGTAACACTCCACACCCCTTTGGTGCGCGAGGGCAATCATCCCACATTGCGCCTTGCCGACGAACAGTTTTTGTCACAGATGAGAGATGGTGCAACGCTTATCAACGCTTCGCGTGGCGAGGTTGCCGACACCGAGGCTCTTGTGGCGCACTCCGAGCGACTGACGCTCTGCATAGATGTTTGGGAGGGCGAACCCGACAAAATATCGCGCGAATTGTTGGAGGTTGCGGAGATTGCAACGCCCCACATTGCGGGCTACTCGGCACAGGGCAAGGCTAACGCCTCGGCAATAGTCCTCCGAGCACTCGCTGAGCGATTGGGTATCGAGGACCTCACAGAGTGGTACCCCGAGGGAGTTACCCCCAGCAACCCTCAGCCTATTGGCTGGCAGCAGATGTGCGCGAGGATAGACTCCCACTGCCACCTTATGGACGAAACGGCACGAATGAAACAAAACCCTCACGATTTGGAGGATAGGCGAAACACCTATCCCCTTCGCGAGGAGTTCTTTTAGAACTAAAATTCTCAAATTGCAACAAGGTATCAACATAGTTGAAACACTCAGTAAGTGGTGGGGCTATAAGGAGTTCCGCCCGGGGCAGAGTGAGGTTATAGAGCGCGTCTTGGCGGGCAAAGATACCCTTGCACTGATGCCTACGGGCGCGGGCAAGTCACTCCTCTATCAGGTGCCGACAATGGCGAGTGAGGGTCTGTGTGTGGTCGTTACGCCACTTGTTGCGCTCATGAAAGACCAAGTCGACAATCTCCAAAAACGCGGCATAAAGGCGGTGGCACTCCACAGCGGTATGACGCGCCGTAGTATAGATATTGCTCTGGATAACTGTGTCTATGGCGATGTAAAGTTCCTCTATATAGCCCCCGAAAGGATACACAACGAGATGCTGGTGGCAAGGCTCCGCAAGATGAAGGTCTGCCTGCTGGCAATAGACGAGGCTCACTGCATCTCGCAGTGGGGTTACGACTTCCGACCCTCCTACTTGGAGGTGGGCTACCTTAGGCGTATAGTGCCCGATGTACCCATACTTGCACTCACCGCTTCGGCAACAGAGGCAGTGGCAAGGGATATTATGAGGTTGTTGCAATTTGCCGATGGCGAGATTATCCGTAGCAGTTATGCCCGCCCCAATGTGTCGTTTGTGGTGCGTCGTTGCGACGACAAACGAGAGCAACTTTGTCGTGTGCTATCGAATGTGGAGGGCTCTGCCATTGTCTATGTACGCACAAGGGAGCGATGTGTGAAGGTCTGCGAGTGGCTCACAGAGGAGGGTTTCTCGGCACAGTTCTACCACGCAGGCTTGCCACACGAGGAGCGAGCCATCCGCCAAGACGAGTGGCAGATGGGCAAAAAACGCGTTATGGTAGCCACAAATGCTTTTGGTATGGGTATCGACAAGAGCGATGTGAGGGCGGTGGTTCACTACGATATGTGCTCCTCGCTCGAAGCCTACTACCAAGAGGCGGGTCGTGCGGGCAGGGACGGCAAGCGTAGTTTTGCGGTGCTGCTTGTGGAGCCCAACGAAGAGCAATCTACAACCCTCAGGGTGGAGAACGACTTTCCTCCCCTCCCCGTTATAAAGAGTATCTACTCTAAAATATGTGCCCAACTGATGATTGGCTATGGCGAGGGTGCGGGCATAGGCAGGGAGTTCAACCCCTACGAGTTTGCCCACAAAGAGGGTATTACGGTCGATATGCTCCATAATGTGGTGAAGATACTCGCCCAAAATGGTTACCTCTCGCTGAGCGATGAGAGGGAGAACTCGGCGCGACTGATGTTTTGTGTGAGCAGAGAAGAACTCTACGACTACCGCATACGCCGAGGCGAGATGGAGGGCGTTTTGCTCGCCATCATGAGGCTCTATGAGGGTGTCTTTACGGAGTTTCGACCCATTGATGTTCAGGAGATTGCACTTTATAGTGGCTATGGAGTGGAGAGGGTGCGCGAAGAACTCAAACACCTCTGGCGACAGCATATCATTCGCTATGTTCCGAGCAGTTACTCGCCCATCGTGAACCTGCTGACAGACAGGGTGCGCGAGGAGGATTTGTATATCGCCCCCGAGAGTTACCTCATAAGAAAACAGTATGCCGTGGAGCGTGCCGAGGCCATGATGAACTATGCGCTCTTGGAGGATGGGTGTCGTAGTCGCTACATTCAGGAGTACTTTGGAGAGAGCGGTGCGGATGATTGTGGCGGATGTGACCTCTGCCTTGCAAGGCGCAAGCGCAGGGGCAAAGAGCCCGAAGCACCTGCGGTAACCCCCGAGCAGGTGTTGGAGAAGATAGCCGAGAGGGAGGGTATCTCCCCTCGCGACCTTGCCCGAGAGTTCTCTGCCGAGCCCGAAAGCATTACCCGTGCGGTGGAAATTCTATTCGAAGGGGAGAAAATTTATACCGACAAAGGCGGTATTCTCAGGATAAAGAGATAATTTTGCGCCCGAAATGACAAAACAACTATTCCAACATAGCATTACACCCGAAGAGATTAAGGAGTTGCCCATTGTCGCATTCGAGGGCAAGATTGTTATTGTGGACTCCTCGGAGAAGTTGGCGAAGGCTTGTGAGCACCTTATGGAGCAGAGCATCATCGGCTTCGACACCGAAACACGCCCCTCATTCAAGGCGGGTGTGACCTACAATGTGTCGCTCATACAACTCTCCACTGCCGACACTTGCTACCTCATAAGGCTCGGTTCGGTAAGGATGGAGAGGTGTTTGATGCACCTTTTGGAGAGCCGCAAGACGCTTAAAGTGGGTGTTGATGTAGCGGGCGATATTCGCAATCTAAACAAGGTGCGCCACTTCCGAGCCGCAGGCTTTGTGGAGTTGCAGAGGGAGGTCGAGGCTTTCGGCATCGAGAATAAGAGCCTGAAAAAGATGGCAGCCATAATTCTCGGTGTGGGTGTGTCGAAGGCGCAGAGGCTCAGCAATTGGGAGGCTCGCGAACTCACCCCAGCGCAGATGCGCTATGCCGCCACCGACGCGTGGATATGTCTGGAAATGTACAACAAATTGCAAAAGGCTAAATAGAGAATACTATGACCGAATACAAAAAGATATACCTCAAACACGGCAAGCAGGAGTCGCTTCTACGCCACCACCCTTGGGTCTTTTCGGGCGCAATATCGCGCGTGAGCGAAGAGATTGAGGAGGGCGAGATTGTGGATGTATTCACCTCCTCGGGCGACTTCATCGCTCGCGGACATTCGCAGGTTGGCTCTATTGCTGTGCGCGTACTCACCTTTGAGCAAGAGGCGATAGACCAGCAGTGGTGGAACTCGCGCATCGGCTCGGCACTGAGCGTGCGCAAGGCTCTGGGTTTGGTGGATGACCCCACAACCACCTGCTACCGACTCGTTCATGGCGAGGGCGATAACCTATCTGGGTTGGTGGTTGATATCTATGGCAAAACGGCAGTGGTGCAGTGCCACAGCGTGGGTATGTACCTCTCGCTCGAAGGCATTGTGGAGGCTTTGAAGGCTAACTTTGGCGAGAGCCTTGTGGCTATATATAATAAGAGTAGCCAAACTATGCCTTATAAAGCAGAAGTTGAGGCTGAAGATGGCTACCTCTGGGGCTCGGGCGAGGGCGAAGAGGTGGTCTTGGAGGGTGGTCACAAGTTTGCCGTAAACTGGGCAAAGGGACAAAAGACGGGCTTCTTTATAGACCAGAGGGCAAACCGCGCACTTGTGGCACACTACGCCAAGGGTCGCAATCTGCTCAACACCTTCTGCTATACGGGCGGTTTTTCGATTTACGCGCTCGCTGGCGGTGCTAAGGGCGTTACGAGCGTGGATAGCAGTGGTGTGGCAATTGAACTTGTGGATAGGAATGTGGCTCTCAACTTCCCCGAGGGCGCACCACACAAGAGCGCAGCAATGGATACTTTCGACTTCCTGCGCACCGTTGAGGATGGCGAGTACGATATGATAATCCTCGACCCTCCCGCCTTTGCTAAACACCACAAGGTGCTCGGAAACGCTTTGCAAGGTTATAAGAGGCTCAATGCGAGGGCTATGGAGAAAATCGCTAAGGGAGGTATTCTGTTCACTTTTAGTTGCTCGCAGGCTGTGAGCAAGGAACAGTTTCGCCTTGCGGTCTTCTCGGCGGCGGCTATCGCGGGACGCAAGGTGCGTATCCTCCACCAACTTACGCAGCCTACCGACCACCCCATCAACATCTACCACCCCGAGGGCGAGTACCTGAAAGGTTTGGTATTGTATGTCGAATAAAAGTTTAGGAGTGCTTGATGGCACTCCTAAACTTTTATTCAATGTCGGCGGTTGACTTCCCTAAGTCATTAAGGGCTTTAAGGACTATTTGTTCAAATCTCAATTATCCCTTTCTTTCTCACTTAAATAACTCTTAATTGCATTTTTGAGAGCGGTGGATAATTGGGTGGGAACCGCATTGCCTATTTGTAAATTTCTTTCGGAGCGAGTACCATAGAAAATATAGGTGTCTGGGAAGCCTTGTAGTCTTGCACCCTCTCTTGTGGAGAGGGGTCTTGCTTCGCGAGGGTGGATGCAACGAGAGGAGGATGGGCAACTCAGATTTCTTGTAATAGTGGTTGATGGTCTATCCCACCACAATTTACAATAAGTGTTGGCAAATCCACTTGTCGGGCGCAACTCTTCGGGAATGTCCAAGGGAGTTCCTCCGTCGGGCAATGCTTCCATTAATTTTATCAGTTTCTCGTTATTCTTGGGAGTTTCGTGGTCTGCGAGTTCTTGCGTAGCACCCTCTCTCATTATTCGCTGGTATTCGGTTTGTGGCTCGGAGTTATATCGAATACATTTCTTGCCACTCTTTATGTGTGGTAAGTCACCTATTGCCTCTCCCAAAGTGATGTAAGGTTTGAGGTGGGCGTTGTAGAGGTTGCAGTCGTGAATATCACGATGTGTTGGCAGAGGGTACTCGAAGTTGGCATCCCAAAGAGAACCGACGATGATGACTCGCTCTCTTATTTGAGGAGTTCCATAATCTGCTGCGTTAAGAGTCTTCCACTTGACATGGTATCCCAGACTCTGAAATAATGCTATGATTTGTGCAAATAGATCACCCTTTTGGATGGATAAAATACCCTTGACATTCTCGAAAATAAACATCTTGGGGCGTATCTCAGATAGTACTCTAAAATACTCTTGAAATAGTTTGCCTCTTGGATCGTCGATGAGTCTTTTCCCTACCGTAGAGTATGCCTGACAGGGAGGTCCACCAATAACAATATCAATATCTCCTTTGTGAAGGTTGAAGTCGGCGGTTAAATCAGCAAGGGAAAACTCTTTAATGTCTTTGTTGTAGACTTTGACTGTTGGGTGATTTAGAGAGTATGCTATTGCCATAGGTTTAAGAATTTCGTTTGCTGCAATAATCTGAAAATCTGAATCATGGGCAAATCCATAACTCAAACCTCCAACTCCTGCAAACAAATCTATAACCCTATAAGCCATATAAAATACCTCAATTTAAGTGCAAAGTTAGTAAATGTTATTGGTATTCCAATATGGAATATATGATTATATGTCTTAAATTTGTTTTCATGAAAACATCCGAACAGAAAAAACTCAAACAACAACTTGCGAGTAGACTATATCAGGTGCGCAACGAACTTGGTATAAAGCAAATTGATCTGCAAAATGAAGGGATTATCTCTCAGAGTCATCTCTCAAAAATTGAGAATGGCGACATCAATGTGTCGGCGGTTATGCTTTACAGGTTGGCGCAACGGTATGGTAAAGAGTTGTCTTATTTTTTTCAAGTAAAGAGAGTATGGGAAGAGATAGAGCGACGGGGTGGAAATATGCAAAATTGTCGGGACACAAAAACGAAGATGCTGTAAGTCGTTTGTTTGATAATAAGGATTTTCGCGCACGGTTTGCAGAAAGATTGGGTATTGCCGAGATAGAGTCGGTCAGCATAGGAGGATTAAACGAAAAAGATGTCGCCTGTATTTTGGGTGGCAAGACTAAGTCGAAAACAGATTTAGTCTTGACTCTTTGTGATAATAGTAGGGTGAATATATCTATTAAGAAGAGTTCCTCGGGGCAAGTCTACCTTATAACTGTTGATAGGTTTATTGAGGGCTATGAAAAACAATATGCTGTAAGTATACCAGAAGATATAAAAGATTCTTTGCGCCTTTACTTTTATGGGCATAAAGATATTTCTTTGTTGTTGAGTAATGCAGATGTTGTCAGGGGTGAATCTACACAACTAATCTCTTACCAAAAGAAAAAATGCCGCTTGGTGTGGAATTCGTTGAAAAATTATGACCCAGAGAAGGCGGATAGGTTTAAGGTTTGGTTTCAAGATAATATTGCCAATATAACAGATTTTTGTTTTTCGAAGGGTTTGGCGCAAAATTGTGAAGATTGGGCTGATTATGTGTGGTATGTTAATAGGTTGGGCGAGGGCAACTTTGATGATATCTTCAAAATTGAGGATTTGAAGCAGAAGGTGACGCAAAATATAGCCGCTGTTTGCCCAAGTAATAGAAATGGTGGCTCAACTATTTGGTTGCCGTTTGGATTTGTGCAATGGCATCAGGAACAAATGCAATTCCACCATAAATTAAAGCAGTTGAGGCGTTTATTTTAGTCTTCTTGCGTGATATTCTACTCGCAGTTGGCGATTGATAAAAAAAGGCGAGCCGAAATTCTCGGCTCGCCTAATTACTCATTACTCGCTTACTCCATTGGGGCAACTACAACCTCCACTTCGGTGTCGGCGAGGAGTGAGGGGATTTGGGCAATATCCTCGGCGGGAGTGCCGATGGTATGGAAGGGGTAGAAGACTTTGGGTTTGATAGCCCTTGCAGCCTTCACAGCCATCTCTACGGTCATTGTGTAGGGTAGGTTGACGGGCAAAAAGAGGTAGTCTATCTCGCTCACAGCCTCCATCTCGGGCGTTAGTTCCGTATCGCCACCAATATATGTGCGCTTACC
Organism: Tidjanibacter sp.; assembly: GCA_045591965.1. GTDB lineage: Bacteria > Bacteroidota > Bacteroidia > Bacteroidales > Rikenellaceae > Tidjanibacter. The sequence goes on from JAZNTX010000005.1 coordinate 14,012, forward strand.
TGCCAACTCCACAATGTAGCCATTATCGCCCCTCTCGCGTGGGTGGTACTGCGTGCGCTCGATGTTGTAGGCGGGCACACGCTCCACTGCAAACCACGAATTTACAAATGTGCGGTTGCTCTCGCCAAGAGCCTCGGCATCCTCCAACTCGGCTGCTACAACCTCGCTGGCAATGATTATGGAGTCGCTCTTGCGGAGCATCTCCACCGCGCGGGGGTCGAAGTGGTCGTCGTGTTGGTGGGTTATGAGTATGGCATCCGCCTTGGGCAGGGTCGTAAAATCTGCCTCCGAACAACAAGGGTCAATGTAGATGTGCTTACCATCCCACTCCAACCCTATGGTGGCGTGACCAAACAGCGCGAAGATAATATCCCCTCGGCTGTTGCCCGCCCTGCGGTCTTGTACAAATTCTCGTTTCATATCTCGAAAGGTTTTTGATAGTCGTCGGTCGACATCTCAAATAGTCGCCACCAGCGACTATTTGAGATATTTGTTGAGCCATCCGAAGAACTCGCGGTTCCAAACAAGCGAGTTCTGGGGCTTGAAGACTTGGTGTGCTTCGTTCTCGAAAGCCACGAGTTTTGCGGGTATGCCCTGCAATTTTGCTGCCGTAAATGCCTCCAAACTCTGGGTGAAGGGGATGCGGAAGTCCTGCTCGCCCGTGAAGATGAGGATGGGGGTGTCCCACTTAGCCACAGCCTTGTGGGGCGAGTTGCGGTAACTGCGCTGAGCAGTGCGGTTTTTGGTGTCCCAATATGCGCCGCCGTAGTCGTTATTCACAAACCACATCTCCTCGGTGTGACCATACATACTCTCGAAGTTGAAGATGCCGCAGTGCGAGATGAGTGCTTTGAAGCGACCCTCGTGATGACCCGCAAGGTAGTAAACCGAGTAGCCGCCATAACTTGCGCCCACAGCACCGAGTCTCTCCTCGTCGCTCCAAGGCTCTGCCGACACGCTGTCGATTGCTGCGAGGTAGTCGCGAATGTTTTGACCGCTATAATCGCCAGAGATTTGGTCAAGCCACTCCTGACCGAAGGAGGGTAAACCGCGGCGGTTGGGAGCAACTACAATATAGCCCTCGTGAGCCATCAGTTGGAAGTTCCAACGGTAACTCCAAAATTGGCTTACAACGCTCTGGGGACCGCCCTGACAGTAGAGGAGGGTGGGGTATTTCTCGTTCTCATTGAAGTTGGGAGGCAGGATTACCCACACAAGCATCTGCTTGCGATCGGTGGTCCTCACCCAACGCTTCTCGCACTTACCCATAGGGATGTTGTCGTATATCTGTTGGTTGATGAAGGTCATCTGCGCGAGTACGCCATCGGCACCAACAGAGTAGAGTTCGGGGGCTTTCATGATGGTGTTCATGTGAGCCACAATCTTGTCGCCCACCTTCGAGAAGGTATTGATATCGTGGTCGCCGGCTGTGAGTACCTCCACCTCGCCACCGAGTGATACACGGCAAATCTGGTGGGTCGCCTGCATGGGGGCGATGAAGTAGAGGGTGGTGTTGCCCTCCCACACCACATTTGAGGCGTTGTAGTCGAAGTCGGCAGTTACATCAATCATTGCGCCATTGTCGGCATTCCACACAAACAGACGCTCCTTGTCGCTCTCGTTGCCCGCACGACGCATACTGCGGAAGGCAATCATCTTGTCGTTGGGACTCCATACGGGATATTTGTCGTAGCCTACCATCTCGCCCCACTCCTTGCAGATGTTGCGGGTTGTTTCGGTCGCCACATCGTAGATGAAGATGTCCGAGTCGGTCGAAACGGCATAGGCAGCACCCGTCAGGTGTTTGCAGGTGTAGGCAAGAGCGGTACCGGCATTGTTCCAAGCAATCTCCTCGCTGTCGAAGTAGGGGGCAAGAGGAGCATCCCAAGGCTCGCCTGCCATAATATCCTTACCCTCCTTCACAACCTCGCCATTTAGTTTGGCAACAAAGATGTGGGAGTAGTCGCCCTCATCCCAATAGTCCCAGTGGCGTACCATCAGGTCGTCGTAGATGCGTGCTTTCGACTTGTCGGCATCGGCATAAACATCCGAGCCCTTGATATCCACAATGTGTACCTTTTTGGTGTAGAACATAATGTCGTCGGTGGGGGCTATGCCGTAACTCTCCAACCCTTCGATGTCGGTTACTTGCTCTTTGTCGTGACCATTTGTGCGAATCTTCCACACCTGTCCGCTATCCATATAATATATGTAGCGACCGTCGCCACTCCATGCGGGCGAAGAGCCACTCTCTACGAGGCACACGATGGGCTTGGTGTCGGTTGTGGGCATAAGATAGATGCCGGTCTTACCCTTGTTCTCCGCCATGTCGTAGTAAGTGACGGTGAAGACTACAAGATTGCCATCGGGCGAGATCTTTTGGTTGCCCACGCGACCCATTTTCCACATCACCTCGGGGGTGAATTTGCCCGCAGCAATCTCCTCGGGCGTTAGGTTGTTGGTGAAATTCATAACTTCAAATTTGGCATTTTGGCAACCTACCAAAAGTAAAGCCATTGCCATAGTTTTTAATATATTTGTAAATTTCATATTAGATTAGTAAAATAGTTTAATAAATATAACTCATTTTTGTATTTTGTGTCTTAATTTACGCGAGAGTTAATAAAATAAATTAATAAGTAATTAAATAATTTTAATTATCAATCTTGTGTCTTAAAAATTCTTCAAAAACTATTTTGATGGTTGAGTAACTATCGTCGACAGCCTGCCAGAGTCTGCGACCACCGAGCCACTCGGCAGCCGTAATGCTCTCGCCCTCCTCGGGGGTGAGTTCGGGGTTTTCGCCAGCAGCGTACATCAAAAACCACTCGGTCTGCTTAATCTCCCACCTGCCGTATGCGCGGTGGAAGTGGCGGGTGGTGCAGAGCGGAGCGATAATCTCCACATCTTGTAGTCCGCACTCTTCGCCAACCTCGCGAATGGCAGCCTCCTCGACACCCTCGCCCTTGTCGATATGTCCTTTGGGCAGGTCGCGCCACCCCTTGCGAGTGATGACAAGAATCTCGCCCAAGTCGTTTTCGACCAAACCTCCAGCCGCCCTCACAATAGGCATCTGGGCGCAAAATCTCTCGCCACACCTCTCGCCATCGGGGGAGAGAACGGTAAGGCTTTGATTTTTGCCCACCGCCGCAAGCAACTCTTCGGGTGTGGGTGTCTCTCCTGCCTCGATATGTAATATCGGGGCAGAGGAGTCCTCCTTTGCCGAGTTGCTAACTTTCACATAATCAGCCTCGGAGGAAAAAAGGAAAAATTTATTTTCAAAAAATATTCGCATAACTCTACAAAATAACTAATTTTATGGCAATTTTACAAATTTAAGAGATGGAAAAGTACGAAAGCAAACAACAGCAGATACGCCGCTCGGCAGAGCAAATATATGTAGCATTGTCCTCGTTCAACAACTTTACTCCCATGGTGGAGGGTCGTGTTGAGGAGTGGAGTGCCGATGATGATGTATGCTCGTTCAAGGTCAAAGGTATGCCTGTGCGCCTGAAAATGGTGGAGCGCGAGCCCAACAAAACCATCAAAATTCAGGGCGATGATGGTACGCCTATCGACTTTACCTTTTGGCTTCAACTCAAAGAGGTTGCCCCCTATGACACCCGTATGCGCATTGTAGTTCACGCCGAACTGAATATGATGATGCGTATGATGATTGGCAAGAAGTTGCAGGGTGCCGTTGACCAGATGGCGGAGGCAATCGCAATGGCTATGCAATAGCAATAGCAATAGCAATTGAGAATTGAGAATTTTTTCGGACACGCAGTGTCCGCACCGTTAGACATTAGACATTAGACGTTAGACGTTAGACGTTAGACCAAAAGAATAGAAATCAAAACCTAAATAAAACTATAAACTTATGTTAGAACAATTTGTAAATCGTCACATTGGTCCTTCGGAGAAGGATTTTCAGCAGATGCTCGAAACTATCGGTGTGAAGAGTGTGGAGGAACTCCTTGCACAGGTTATGCCCCAGAGTATTCGTTTGCGCAAACCCCTCGCTCTTGATGAGCCTATGACTGAGGTGCAGTTTGCCTCTCATATCCGCTCTCTTGCCGAGAGAAACCAAACGCTCCGCTCGTTTATCGGTATGGGCTACTATCCCAACTCGATGCCTGCGGCAATTGTGCGTAATGTCTTTGAGAACCCCGCATGGTACACCTCCTACACCCCCTATCAGGCAGAGATTTCGCAGGGTAGGTTGGAGGCTTTGCTGAACTTCCAGACTATGATTGTGTCGCTGACCGGTATGGAGATTGCCAACTGCTCACTGCTCGATGAGGCTACTGCTGCTGCCGAGGCGATGCTTATGATGTATGCTCTGCGCAGTCGCGACCAACAGAAGGCGGGCACAAATGTGCTCTTTGTGGATAGCAACATCTTCCCCCAGACGCTCGATGTGTTGCTTACTCGTAGCGAGCCTTTTGGCATTGAGATAGTTATTGATGACTACGCAACCTATGAGTTTACCGGCAGGGAGTTTGGTGCTATGGTGCAGTACCCTGCCGCTGCTGGCGAGGTGAGGAACTATGAGGCGTTTACCCAGAAGGCACACGAAGCGGGCGCGAAAGTGGCTGCTGTGTGTGACCTTATGAGCCTTGTGGTGCTCAAAGCACCCGCAGAGTGGGGTGCCGACATTGCTGTTGGCTCTTCGCAGAGGTTTGGTCTGCCTATGGGCTTTGGCGGTCCCAGCGCGGGCTATATGGCAACCAAAGATGCCTATAAACGCAACATGCCCGGTCGTATCATTGGCGTGTCGGTAGACCGCCTTGGCAACCGCGCACTCCGTATGGCTCTCCAAACTCGCGAGCAACATATCAAACGCGAGAAGGCAACCTCGAACATCTGTACCGCTTCGGCACTGATGGCTTCGATGTCGGGTTTCTACGCTGTCTATAACGGTCCTGAGGGTTTGAGACGCATTGTCGCTCATATCCACTCGCACACTGTGGCTGTTGCCAAGGCTTTGCAGGCTTTGGGCTACACACTTCGCACCGAGGAGTATTTTGACACTTTGGAGGTCACTGCCGAGGCTGCTGTTGTGTCGGATATCGCACTCGCAAGGGGTATCAACTTCTTCTATCCTGCCGAGGATAGGGTGCGCCTGAGTCTTGATGAGATTACCACCAACGAGGAGGTTGCTGAGATTGTTGCCATCTTCGCCGAGGCTGTGGGTAAGAAGGCTCCCAAGGTGAAGATTGATGAGAATGTAAACCTTATCCCTGCGTCGCTCCGCCGCGAGAGCGCAATCCTTACCGAGCCCGTATTCCAGAAGTACCACTCCGAAACGGAACTTATGCGCTACATTAAACGCCTCGAACACCGCGATATCTCGCTGGCAGATAGTATGATTTCGCTCGGCTCGTGTACTATGAAACTCAACCCTGCTGTGACGATGATGCCCCTCTCGCTTGCAGGCTTTACCAATATGCACCCCTTTGCTCCTACGGCTCAGGCTGAGGGTTACCTCGCGATGATTGCCGACTTGGAGAAGGACCTTGCAACCATCACAGGCTTTGCGGGTTGCACCTTGCAGCCCAACTCGGGTGCTGCGGGCGAATATACGGGTTTGATGATTATCCGCGCATATCATCAGAGCCGCTCGCAGGGCTACCGCAATATTATCCTTATTCCCGCTTCGGCACACGGTACCAACCCCGCATCGGCGGCTATGGCTGGTATGAAAATCGTAACCGTTGCGTGCGACGATAAGGGCAATATCGATGTTGAGGATTTGAAGGCTAAGGCTGAGCAGTACGAGGGCGAATTGGCGGGCTTGATGGTTACTTACCCCTCGACCCACGGTGTCTTCGAGAGCCGCATCAGGGAGATTGTCGATACTGTTCACGAGTTTGGCGGTCAGGTATATATGGACGGCGCAAATATGAACGCTCAGGTGGGACTCACCAACCCCGGATTTATCGGTGCTGATGTCTGCCACCTTAATCTGCATAAGACCTTCGCGATGCCTCACGGTGGCGGTGGTCCTGGTGTAGGTCCTGTTTGTGTTGCCGAACACCTTGTGGAATTCCTACCCTCGCACTCGGTTGTAAGCACCGGTGGAGCCGATGGAATTACCGCAGTGTCATCGTCGCCTTGGGGTAGCGCACTGCTCCTGCCCATCACCTACGGCTACATCAAGATGCTTGGTGCCGAGGGCTTGCGCAAAGTTACCGAGGCAGCCATTGTCAATGCCAACTATATGTCGTGCAAACTGCGCGAGAGTTACCGCACCTACTACTCGGGCGAGAGCGGTCGCGTAGGTCACGAGATGATTCTCGACCTCACGAACTTCCGCAGGGAGTATGGCGTTGAGGTGGGCGATGTGGCACACCGACTGATGGACTACGGCTTCCACGCACCTACGCTCTCCTTCCCCGTGCACGACACCCTTATGGTCGAGCCTACCGAGAGTGAGAGCAAGGAGGAGATGGATAAGTTCTGCGATGCGCTTGTGAAGATTCTCCACGAGGCACAAACCTGCCCCGCGATTGTCGTAAATGCCCCCTACACAGCAGCAGAGGTTGCTGGCGAGTGGGCTCACGACTTCTCGCGCGAGGAGGCTGTCTTCCCCTTGGAGTGGGTTAAGGTGCAGAAGTTCTTCCCCTATGTTACCAAGATTGACAATGGCTACGGCGATAGGAACTTAGTGGCACTAAACACCGCCGAGTAGCGAGCGAATCTCGCAGGTGATTTTTGCACCAAATTTCAGAGAGCGGCTTCCTCATTTGCGTTAAGCAAACTGCGGAGCCGCTCCTTTATTTGGCACAAAAATCCCTCTGCGATATTCTACTTGCGGGGACTTTGGGTACAAAATTTCCTCCGCAAAACCCACTCGCGGGGACTTGGGGTGCAAAATTTCCTCCGCAAAACCCACTCGCGGGCGTGGTGCAAACTGCGGAGCCGCCTTCTTCGCAAGCCTTGCATTCATCTCGTTCACTGTGTTTTAGTGTTGTTCGGAGCCACCCTCACAAAAGCGTCACTCTGACGCTGGCACAAAAATCCCTCTGCGATATTCTACTTGCGTCAACCGTCGACCGTCAACCGACATAAGACTTATAGGGAAACTTTCAACTTTCAACTTCAAGCGTGGTAGATGCCAACCGCCTGCCATTCGGCAGTCGTGGCAAGACGAGGTTTATTCCCCCTCCCTCTAAGTACTCCTCCCCTGCGCAAGGGGAGGTCGGGAGGGGTGATCGAAATTGCGTGCGCGTAGCGCGGAGGGGTCTGTCCCTGTTATTCCTGTCATTCCTGTTACTCCTGCAAGAAAAACAAGAAAAACAAGAAGAACAAGAAAAACAAGAAAGACAGGAGCCCCCCCAACCTCATAGGTATTAAAAAAGATACCCGCGCCCAACGGGCGCACACAACTTTTAACTTTCAACTTTCAACTTTCAACTTTTCTAAACAATTTTCAACTCTCAACTTTCAACTTTCAACTTAAATAGGTATCTTTGTCGGTTAGATTAGGAATAAACTATGCAAATGAGAGTATATATGGGCAGAGTAGTGGCGATTTTATTGACGGCAATGGCGGTTATGACCTCCTGTATTGTTGTTGATGAGTATGCGCCTAAGCAGCGCACACAGATAGAGAACTACCTCACTAAGAATCAGTTGGAGTACACCATCACTGCCGACAGTGCCTATGTGCATTTGGCAGGAAACAAGTATCTTGGCGAAGAAGAGGTGCGAGGCAGTGGGGCTACGGCAGGCGATGATGTGACCTTCAATTTCGAGGCATACACCTTCTCCTCTTCGCCCGCAACCACTCCATATTATACCAATAAGCAAGCACTTGCCGAGCAACTCACCGATCTCAATACGCAGTATTGGGATTTTGAGCCACGAGTTGCGACATTGGGCAATGGGGATATACTAAAACCACTCGAAGATGCGTTAATGGGGAGTGTGAGGGGCGACTCGCTCGCGGTCTTTATGACCTCTTCGATAGCATACGGCGAGGGTGGTATGGGCTCAGTGCCCGCCAATACGGCTGTGATGATGGTGCTTATAGTTGAGGATGTTACGCAATAAGAAAGAATAAACAAGAGATATGAAATTTCGCAAAATAACACAACTGATAGCCTTGTCGCTCTTTGTGATGGCGGTGGTGGCAACATCGTGCGCCGAGAGGGAGACTATGGACTACGATGTTCTCGAAAACAATTCGCTCAGAGCGTGGATGGACAAAAACTACGATGGACCCTACGATAGTTGGGAACAAGACCCCAACTGGAAGCGTACCGACAGCGGTGTCTACATCTACACCATGCTCCACTCCGACGGAGAGGCGATTGGCGACACCACTTGGGTGAGGATTGACTATACGGGCAAGACGCTGAGTGGCGACATCTTCTATACTCGCGATGCGGGTGTGGCGAAAATTCAGGGTACATTCAGCCGCAGGACACACTATGTCGACAACTTCGTGTATCTCTACGAGGAGAACGCATCGTTGCCCAAGGGTATGTATGAGGCACTGAGAACCATGAAGGTTGGCGAGATGACGAGGGTTATTATGCCTTCGAGCATGTACAACGGGGCGAGTGGTTACTCGGCAACCAATGTGGGATATAACGGTCAGTGGGGCGTGGCTGGCAACAAACCTGTAATTATTGACTCGCTTGTGGTGCGCGAGGTGTCGGAAGACCCCATAGTGCTCGAAAATAAGCAGGTTAATAGTTACGCTGCCGACCGCTGGGGACTCTCGGAGGCCGACACCCTCGCAAAGGGACTCTATTTGCAACTTATGACCCCCTTCCCCCTCAAACGCGACTCTGTGATTAAGGCGGAGAAGACCGACTCGGTGCTTACCTGCTACTATAAGGGTTACTTCCTCGACGGCTTTGTCTTCGATAGCAATATCGACTCGGTGCAGATGCGTGCATGGGGAGAGGTTGTCAACGAAGGACCTATGGAGTGGAATATGAAGGAGACGCAGATGATTGAGGGCTTCAAGGAGGCGTGTGTGAAAGCCTGCTATGGCGATCATCTGAGAGTTGTTTTCACCTCTGCATACGGCTATGGTATCTCTGGTAGTGCTGCACAAGCCGTTACCGAGTCTTCCTCATCGTCGAGCGACCTTACCGACTACTACAACTACCTGAACTATTACAGTTATATGAATAGTATGTATGGCAGCGGTTACGGCTACGGTAGTTACTACAACAACTATTATAGCAACTACTACAACCCATATTATTATAGTAGTATGTATGACACCTCTTCGTCATCTTCGTCGTCAATCGAGGACGAGAAAGAAGAGGAGAAGGTTACAATTACAACCGAGATTTTACCCTTTACACCCTTGGTATTCGAGATTTGGGTTTGTGCCGAGGATGGCTCTGGTGACGATTTGACGCACAACGATTTGTAGTACGAATAACGCTATATAACAATAAAGGCAAGCCCGCAAGGCTTGCCTTTATTGTTGTTGTGCCGAGTTGTTACACCAACTTTGCCATAAACTTGGCGGCATTGACAATGAAGCGCGTGTGTGTGCCGCTGCCGATAACCTTGCCGTCACAGCGAGCCTCCACCGTGAACTCAATTTTCCTGCCCTCCACGGCAGTGACCACAGCCTCTGCCTCGATTGTTGCGCCGAGAGGCGAGGGGGCGATGTGGGATGTTGCGATGTAACCTCCAACGGTGGTGTCGCCCTCGGCAAGGTAGGGTGCTACGGCGGTCATTGCTGCGTGCTCCATGAGTGCCACCATCGAGGGTGTCGCGAAGACATCGAGTCCGCCCGACCCTACGGCACTTGCCGTCTTGGAGTTGTCTACAATGGTTGTGCTTATGTGCTTTGTTCCAATCTCAATCATAGTTGTTTGGTTTTTAGTTTGTTTTATGCAAAAGTAGTGATTTTACGAGAAAAATAAAAATTTGTACTTTCGAGAAAGTTTTCTAACTTTGCGGTGTTGCTGTTGGCAACATATATATTTGATGAAAGTGTATTAGCTTTAACACCCCTTTTAGAAATCTGGAAAATTTCAATGTACAGGGTTAAGCAATCACACTCGTCACCTTGTATTAGTCTATTCGGCATACTCTATGCCCGTCTAATACGGGTGTGGGGTATTGTTTATTTGTACATGGGTATTCCAGAACCTCTAAAAGAATAAACTAATCAACTCCACACTTTCTTATTTATAGATACCCCACCGCATAGGAGTTGTACGGTAGTATATTATTGGAAAACCAATGAGTTAAACCAAATAATTATTACCATGAAAAGACTTTTCACTATCCTTTCGTTGCTTGCGATGTTTGCTTTTGCAGGCTGCGACAACTACGAGGAACCTCTGGCGCAGCAGACCTCTGCGCTGACTATCTCGTTCCAGTTCAACACCATCAACAATGGTGAGAGTATGACCAAGACTCTCAGCAATTCCGAGATTTTCGCTGAGTTCTATGCCGCCATTTGCGATGGCAGGCTCGTTGCCCCCGCCTACAACCTTACATTTACCGAGGTTAATACGGGCGAGAGTTTCCAACTCCAAGGTATGTGGAATGTGCGCACTGACGCAAAGGTCAAGATGGGTACCTATAAGGTTACCGGCACTGCCACTGCCGAGGGCGAGTATATTCAGGATAAATGCTCGATTGTAATCAACGACCCCAGCGTGGTTATCGACCGCGATGAGGCAACGGTTGTGCTGAACGCAGCCTACGATTGTGCACTTGTGATTTTCAACGATGAGAGTATCGCCTCGGTGGTTAATCATACGGGCGCAAGCGAAAAAGAGTTCTTCAAGTTCGCTCCCTACATCTATGCCTTTGTGAACGATAGGATTTGGGACGGTGTTTCGGACTCTTACCTGCTCGGCACCCGCCACAACGGCTCGCAGTTTACCATTCCCACCAACGCACAGCCTTTCCGCAAAGGCAAATACTATGTCTACGACACCACCTACACCAACTCCTTCGAGAGCGGCTTCATCCTCCCCGACATGGAGGAGGGGGTGTTTATTACTAACCAACCCACCAACGAGATTTGGTATACTTCGACCGATGGAGAGGTTGTAACCCCCTATATGGTAGAGGATTGGGAAGGCAATAGCAATTTCGGTGCAAATATCGTATCGAACACCTACGAGAACGGCAAAGGTGTCATTGTCTTCGATGGTGATGTTACTCAGATTGGAAATTATGCATTCTGCACCCTTTCAAATCTCAAGAGTGTCTATATTCCCGAGGGTGTTACTTCGATAGGATATTATGCATTCAGTGGTTGTTCGAGCCTTTCGGAATTTAATAGTAAGTTTGCATCTGCTGATGGCAGGTGTTTGATTGTTGATGGTACTCTCATATCCTTTGCCCCTGCTGGACTTACCGAATACACTATGCCCGACAATGTTACTTCGATTGGGCATGGCGTATTCAGTGGTTGTATAGGCCTTGAAAGCATTATCATTCCCGAGGGCGTTACAACGATTGGATATGAAGCATTCAGTAATTGTTTGAGTCTTACAAGTGTAACTATTCCCGATAGTGTAACCACGATAGGTAGATCTGCGTTCTATGGTTGCACTGCGCTTGAAAGCATAACAATCCCGGATAGCGTAAACACGATAGGAGAAGTTGCATTCTCTAATTGTACCTCTTTAACAGAAATTAACTTTAATGCAATTGCTACGAACGATTTAAGTAGTAGTGCGTTCTCTAATGCAGGACAGAGCGGAGATGGCATAAAGGTAACAATAGGTAAAAACGTAACGAAAATACCTGCTT
>JAZNTX010000006.1:0-40804 GCA_045591965.1 Tidjanibacter sp.
GCCCTTTGTTCACGGGTATTAAAAAAGATACCCGTGGACAAAGGGGGGGGTATGCCTTAGGTCGGTTGTCGGTCGTTGGTTGACAACACACAACGAGGGCGTTCCATAACGGAACGCCCTCGTTGTGTATTACTGCATATTGCGAACTACATCGCACCAGCAGCTTTGAGGTCAGCCTGAGCATCTTCAACAGGCTCGTACATCAATTTAGTCTCGTGGTACTTGCCGTTTGTATCAAGCCAAGTTACAAAAATAGCACTTGTGCTCTCCTCGCTGTTTATAGCATACATCGAATCGCCCTTGAATACGCCATTGGTAGTGAATTTCTGGCAGCTCATAAAGCCATCTTCTACCAGAGCTTTAACCATTGCTGTAACAGTTCTGCCATCAACATACTCCTCGCCGGCAACGCAAACCCAAGCAGTATCGGTGCCCTCAGCAAGTTCGACATTGAAGTTTACATAGGCGTAAAGTTGGTTACCTGTGTCCGGTTTTGTCTCCAATACAACATTTTTATAGGTAACGGTAGGCATACCAAACTCATAATCCGCATCGTCTGCCTCAATTACTACAAATGCGCTATCGGTGGGGGTATATTTTGTGTACGCAGCGTGCGAAGCCATACCATCGGGTCCCATTGCGACAACAACTACATGAGCCTCTGCTCCGGGATATGGACCGTGAGGATATGAAATTACGATGTTGCCATCCGCAAGAGTATCGTATTCTCTACCATCAGGATCAACTGCCCCCGAGCCCTCGGGATAGTAGAAGTTTGCTGTACCATACCTTGAAGTTTGCGCACCAATCGAAACCTCAGCTTTTTCAACAGAGCCGCCCAAAGACCAGTTCCAAGTATTGGAATTAGTTACATAAGCGCACCTGTAATGGTCAACCTCGCCACCCTCTGCCGATACGGGGATATAAACAGTCTTACCATCTTCGCTGCAAGTGATTTCGCCAATGGTTACTTTGAGGCTCTCGTTGAAGGTAAAGTCGCTGGACAAGAACTCCTGAACAACCATTTCGCCATAATTACCCTCTTTGTCGAGCGAGATAGCAGTCACATATACTTTCGATTTCACGCTTGGAAGGGCGGTCTCGCTTACAACAATCTCGGTATCGGTGCTACGCTTACCATTCTCCAAGAGGAACTCTTGGATGAAGTCCAAATCACCCTCAAACTCGGCATAAGCGTGCTCGCGATAGATCTCGTAGCAAGTGAGGTATGCCTCGGGAGCGGAGATATTCACAAAAACATCCCTGTGGTTAGTCTTCTCGGTATCGAGAGTAAGAACAGGAGCAACCTTACCATTTTTACCAGCCTTTGCGGTAGCAAATTGGAGAATTTTGATATCGGTGTATGTGTACTCCAAAGCATCTTTACCCTCTACCATAGGAAGGATAGCCAACTCATAAGTTATGCCGGGAAGGGGCACAAAGTCGGGGTTGCTGGGGTTCTTACCAAACTCGAAGAGCGAGCCCTCGAAGGCACCGGTATATTTACCCTCCCAACCGAAATCAAAAACAACTCCAGTGGGGCTACTAACAGATGTCTGCCACTCGTCAAACGAAGTTTTCCATGCTGCATTGGTACCGAGGTGAATACGGTAATTATCAATGCCTACGGCAGCCCTAATCTGCACATCGCAGAAGGTTGCGCTAACGAGTTCCACACTAACCTCACCCTCGATAACTTCAATTTCGGTTCCGCCAACGGGTGGTTCCTCGGGGGTGTCGCAAGCCACTGCCACAACAGCAACAATAGCCATTGCAAAGATTTTCAAATAGTTAAAAAGACTTTTCATAGATAAAAGTGTCTTTGGTTAATAAAAAAAAGTTGTTTTATATTGTTTGTTTTGTTGCTTTGTTAGTTACTTGTAGCGATGTAGACACACATCGTCCCAACATACCGATTGCAAATATATACATTTTTTTTTCAAAAAACCACACAACAACCCCTAAGTTTCCTTTGGGAGGGTGGCGAATACCTACCATATCACTAATATTACAAAAAAAGAGTGGATGCTCCGAAAGGGCATCCACTCTTTTTTTCACAATTGGGGATTAGCGGGGGGTTACAGTACCCTCCTCCTCGTTATAGAGTCTATCAATATCTTCCTGAGCCGCTTGAATTATCTCATAGTCGAGAATTGTTTCATGGCATTTGCCATCTTTATCCCTCCAAGTCAATACCAAAGCGCATGGGTACTCCACAGAGCCCAAACATTTCCTATAATAGATTTTGTAGTCGCCACCGGTTGCCATCTCTTGCGTACCCATCCAGCCACTGGTCAGCAACTCAACCAACTCATAGGGAGATTTGCTTGCGGTGTACTCTCTATCAAGAGCATTAATCCAAAGCATTGCAGTACCTTCGGTAAATTCAATATTGAACAAGAGGTAGTCCTCCTCCACAATACCTTTGTAGGTTACATTGGGCTTACCATAGTCATAGCCCTCTTCGTCGGAGTAAATCATCTGGATGCCACCCGTAGGAGTGTAGGTTGTGTATACCACCTTGGAGGCATTACCAGCAGCATCCATAGCCATAACCAAGATATGAGCCATCTTGTCAGCAGCGGGCACATTGTCAACAACAATGGTATTGTTTTCCAACTCTGCGATATTTATATAGTTGGGGCACCAGTCACCATACTGCCAAATATACGCATCTGCGAGTACCTTCTTAGCATTTTCGGGCGAACCACCCCAATTCTCGGTCCATTCCTCACCATCATTAATGTAGGCAACCTTGAACATATTTACATCTTCGCCTGCAACAATGGGTATATACACAATGGTACCTGCCATATTGCAAGTAATATCGCCAATCCTCACGGCAACACCAGACAACACATTGGAGAGAGAAACCTCAAAATTCTGACCGCCAGACAACGCAAAGGTTGCGGTGTTGTCCTCAACGCTAATGCCGGCAAACAGCGCAATCTCGCCGGCAACAGCGACCCAACTATTACCTCCATCAAACGACACATAAGTGCCACCTTTGGCATCTTTGCCTACACCGATTTCAACCTCGGCATCAAAAGGAATTTTATCGCCATTGCCATCAACCAAAGCACCATCGGCAGGAGTTGCCCAATAGTAGGAGCCATTCTCCTCAACAACGGTGAGAGCACAAGCATCAGTAGCACACGCAATTGTGACAGTCTCTTCGTTTGCAAGAGTAACAACCCATGCGCCATCGGCATCCTGCTCGCAGCCCACCAGTTCGGTTTCGTCTATCAAGGCTTGCAGCACAGTCATCTCATTGTCAAGACGCTCCTCCAATGCAGCCACGCGCTCTGTAATCTCAACAGCACCTTGGTTTTCCTCGTTATTATCGTTGCAGGATGTTGCCAAAACAGCCATACCGGCAACAGCAACCACTGCAAGAGTTCTCAAATTGTGAAAGAATCTTTTCATAGTAATTGTGATTATGTTAGTTTAGAAATCGGTTATAAAATTTTCATCTCTCTACCTACCACTTGCATTGGGGTGCGAAGAGAGTTTTTGGTAGTCGATAAGCACCAAATTGGACTCCTTAGCAAACTCCTCAACGCTCAGCATAAGTTTTCCATACTCAACCTCGGGCAACTGGCTCGAATGAACATAGCCTACACTGCGCTGGTGGTCGGTAATAACCTGCTGACGAACACGCTGCACTTGGCTTTGTACGGCTGCGGGAACATCGTTGGGATAGTAGTATGCAAGAGTGCGGAACTCGCCATCTGCGTAGATGAGGTGCTCCATAGGTCCATAGATGGGAGCGTCTACCTCGCCACCAATAGCCATACCCAACGCTACGCTCAGTTCGGTTGCATCCTCGGTAGCCGAAGGAGATGTACGAGTAATACCATACATCATAACATAGTTCTCGAAGACAGCCACAATATCCTTATAGCGCAACTTGTTGCGGTCGCCCAAGTTTTTGAGTTCCTCCATTCCCTCGCTATTGACAACAGCAGTATACATCTGCATTGCGTCTTTAACCATATTGAAGGTAAAATATGGTTTGCCTTCCTCGTCATAAACACCCTCAACAGCCACCTGAGGATCGTCACCACCTACCAGAGGGTCGGTTTTGGCAGAAGCAAACTTAACTTCGCCCAACACGCCATTCCAGTCCTCGGCAACATAAGCAATAGTATATTTTGTGTCGGGATAAAGGATATCTGTCCACACATCCACTCCCATAGGCTCGGCAACCCAGTGATTAACATAGACACCATACTCATTACCGGATTCTCCGAGTTCACGATCTCCCTCCTCATAGAGCAGGTTAATAAACTCTTCGCGAGTGCCGCTCTCCTGAGTGGGAAGACCCATACCGTCTGCCAAACCCTCAATATACTGGAAGTGAATCTTCGAGGTCTTCTCGAAGTCGTAAGTAAACTTAATTGTCACCTCCTGAACGCCATTAGCGGTGAGTTGCAATGCCACATTCTCCTCACTCAACTCGGGGGTATCCTTCACGATAGGTTTCGTGTGTACAACCTCGGTAAATTTCAAAGGCATAACCTGCCTATACTGGTTAATAGCCGTATAGACAATAACATAGTCGGTGTCGGATGTGCAATTAATCCAAGGCTCCGACATCCTATATCCCCTACCAAACAACTCGTCGGTCTGGTAATTGTACTTATAGTTTATGTTGCCAAAGCCCCAGCCATCTTGATAAATCTCCTTAGCCAACGCAAGTTGCTCAGCCTCGCTAAGTTTCTTAACCTCCTCGGCATCCTCTTTGGTGTAAACCCTCATAACGGCAGCCGAGCAGTTTGCACCCATCTCCACATCCAACCAGAAAGTGGTAGCACCAACATGCTCTTGGTCGATGGTGATAGTAGCCTCAGCAGGTGTTGCATTGGCGGGGCGAGCGCGAAGGCTGAACACCTCGCTCTGGAACTCATTGGCGGGGGTGTAATTGCTATCAAGACCGATAGCAGTAGCCATAATAGGCACCTCCGAAGAGGCATCAATGCCAAAGTCGCGGTAGAAGACGCAACCCGCAGCATCGTTAGCAGCCGTAGGATCATAAACCGCATTACGCATAAAGTCGGCGTAGAGTTTATTGCCATAAGTCTCAATAAAGGGCACCAAATCCGACTCGTTTGAGCACCACTGATAGAAATACTTACAATCCGCATTGGGAGTGTAGTTAAGTTGCATTGCGGTATAGTTGGTCAATGCTTCAATCTCCACACGGGGCTCGCCCACCAAGGTGTAGTAGGGGGTGCGAACATAGCAGAGTGTAAGGTCGCCCTGTTCGTAGCCGTCTTTATCGAAGCAACCCACAGCAGCAATCACATACTCGCAATCGGGCACCACCTTAGCCTGAGGATAGGGGGTATTCATCCAGTCGAACTCGTGGCGCAAGAAGTCCTCCATATTGTCGGTTGAGAAGGTGTACGCACCGGCACCCTGACTATCGAAGATAAAGTTACGAATCATATCCTCCACCAAACCCTCGCTGAGTTGTTTGGACATATCCATACCTGCCGTCCTCATATTCTCGTAGAGCGAGTTGTAGAGGCGTGTAAGAGGATAGACATCCAAGCGGTAGGACTGAATGTTGGCACCAGGGCTAACCGTAAACTTAAAGTTATCGATAAGTTTCTCGGTAACCCTAATTGATACGCCATCCTCGCCACCCTCAACAGTGTCGGGAGTGTAGTTCACGGGGGTCAGCACATCGGGGCGCATAATTGGCTCAGGGTTGGGCATCAAAGTAGCAACTCCCGAACCACCTCCATTAACGCCACCGTTATTATCGCCGTTTGTGGGCTCCTCGCACGCAAACATCAACGAAGCCATAGCCACGGCTGCACAAATTGACAAAATTTTACTCTTCATAGTTAATTAGGTTTATTATTAAGTTCTATCTATTGTCAGTTGTTTTTACTCTGCCAAATACTTATAGTCGACACTCTCTCCGAGGGGGCAAACAGCCACATTGTTCACATAGCCGTCCTCGTCTATCGCCAGAGCCATAACAAACATATTCTCATCGTTCCACTCTTCGGAGAGGGTTGCGGTGTACTCTTTTGCGACCTCCTCTTCGGCAGTGACCATTCCGAGGCTATCGCCGCGCCAACTCCTACTAAGCAAAGCCCTTGCGACATGTTTGTGTTCATAATCCTTGTGGATGAAGGAGCCGTCTTTCTGCTCTGCCACAACACCATTCTCATACAACCATACAGCCAACGCGTAGTTCTCCGTCTTCTCCGAAAAGAGCGTTGCCGAAATCGACACCTCTCCCTCCGAGAGGGTTGTTGCGAGTTTTACATCGCAATGTGCGGGGTAGTCGTCAATTGAGCGATTGAAACTCGGCTGAATATCGGACACATTATTCACAAGGCTACCCGTATCCCTAAGGTCGGTAATAAACGACGGAAATTCAAGCGAATAGGTGGTGGCGATGGTGGTGGTAACATCCAAAGCCATAGGGTCTTTACCCGAGGCTCCGTCGTGTAGAGCCAATATATGTACAATATCCTTCCACTCCTTTTTGTCGGTATAGAACACGAGTTTACGATACCCTTCGGGGCAGAATGTACACCATGTGCCCGTAATATCCATAACGCAAATATGACGCACGAAGCGCGATGCGTTTACCATCGCCTCCTCAGCGACAATCTTCACCACCTTGGAGAGCGTATTGCCATATTTTGCATGGAAGGTATACTCGCCGGCCTCGGTGGTGGAGAATTTAGCACCACTAACGGTCACATCTGGGTGGCTAACAGAGTATATCTCGGCTTGCATCGTAACCCTATCTATACCATAGTACACCTCAAAAGTAACCTCTTGTACCCCGTCTGCCACAATAGTCGTCACACTCGGCACAAGTTGCACCTCCACCTCGCCATCGTCACTCTGACCGCGGCACGAGCCAAGCAGCAGCGCACACAAGGCGCAAAGAGTCCAAAATTTCAATTTTTCCATAACTTATTCTGCTGTTTTAATGGCATAATCTACACTCTCGCCCACGGGGCACTCGGCGCAGTTGTTGACGATGTAGGAGCGACCGTTGTCATACGACGAAAGAGCCGCAACAACAACCCTCATATTCTCAATATTGCAACCTGCGGGGATTTGCATTGTGCGCTCGGCGGTAGCCTCAACGCCCACCTGCAAATTGGCTCCTTCGTTAAATGTCGAGCCATAGGTTGTTTCAAACAAGACTCCACGCACCACATTGTTGTGCACATAATTGCCTGCATCATTACCATCTATACCCATCTGAGTGGCAACAATGCCATCCTCGACGAGGAAAACCTGATAGCGATAAGCCGAAGGGGTATTGGAGGTAACTTTCACAGTTACTTTAACAGCCCTTTCTCCACCGACAACCATACTGCTCTCTATTGCGACACCGCAAGTTGTGGGGTACTCCTGCTCTACCCTATCGAGTGCTGTCACAATTTTATCGTACTCATTAACAATGATAAACTCATCTTCGGTAATCAAGTTGGGGCAAAACTGAGGGAGTCCCGACCTGTTTAGAAGTTTGTAGTAAGAGGAGGTCATTGAGTGGGTCATAGGGTCCGACATATTGTTGAAATCGCTATGAAACGACACCACTGCCAACCTATCCTCGAAATTCTCCTGTATCATTTTTAGGCTTGTAGAGAGTACGGGGCAATAGGAACAACCCACCGAGGTAAACTGAAAACCGAGAACTCTCTGAGCCCACTGCTTAGTGTCGCCATCTACCACGCTTGGCGTAGCAAGAATCTCCACCTCATTGTCGGAGTAGTAGCGACCCGAGCGATAAAACTCCGCCTTGAATGTGTAAGTACCGGGGATTGCGGTCGAAAAGGTATTGACACCATAGTCCATAACCTTCTCGTTGCCATCAATTGTACGCACCAATTGGAGTGTACGAGCCGTACTCACATCCTCCGAGCCAAACATCACCGTAAAGGTTACCATATCGCTACCGTCGGCAACAATGGTGGTCCTATCGGCAAAAACCCTCAACACCCCATTGGGCACCTCTGTCTTTGGGTCGCCATTATCTATGGGGTCGTCGCTCTGTCCGTGGCACGAGAAGAAAGCAAAGGCACCAATCGTCATCAGCACCATCGCCATATATTTCGCTATCTTGTTCATCTGTGCAAAGTCTGTTTACTCGTTAAGGATATAGTCCACCGAGGAGCCGGCAGCGCAAGTGTTGGCGTTGTCAATCATCAATGCGTTGTGGGCAAACACAACCACTTTGCAGTCGCTTACCTTGAACTCCACTCCCCTGAAAGGCTCAATCTTGAAGTTGTAGGTTTTGGTATACTCCTCGTCGGCTGCAAGCGTTACCTTGCTCTCATTGGACATAGCCATAAAGTTTTCCGAAACGGCAATAACCACATCGTGATACACATCCTCATTACCGCCGTTTTGGGGCTGGTTATCAACCAACACCGCCCAAGCGAGGTCAAAAGTGCCTGCCTTATCAGCCTTCACCGAAGCCTCAATGGTTGCATTACCCTCGGCATCAATCTCGGCTTTCGAGATTTTAATACCGCAAGTTGCGGGGTAGCGAACCTGTAACTCCTCCACACTTGCGTTAATATACGACCCCGAGCGTTCGTGGCTTCCAACAGCAAAATCATAGACGGCATAAGGATAACCCTCGCCACCATATTTGATATAGACCTTTGCACCCAACTCTTCCCCTTGATAGTTGATAGCATAGGGATTGGAGGAGTTCAAAGTGCCGTGGCACGCCAAGACAATAATATGGTCCTTATTATCGCCCTCGCGCACCTCGCTCAGTGCGGAGGTCATATATGGGCAGTAGCCGCAAGTAGTACTTGTACACTGGAAAACGCACACCTTGTGGAGGTATTTCTCGTACTTACTCCTATTTTGTGCCTTGATTTGCACCGAGTTTGCGGTTGCCTTACCCTTTACGGTTGCATAGAAGAGATACTCTCCGTTGCGAATAGAGGAGAACGACACCGAGCCCCTTTTCAGGCGCGATTCGTCGGCAGCATTCACAAAATAGACATATTTCGACAGGCTATTGTTCTCCAAGACATTCTCGCCTGCCGAGTTGGTAACCACAAAAGTGGCAGCATCCAGACCGTCTGCCTCAATGACATTTTTATCTACCGAGATAGTATAGACCTCATCGGCAGGGACATCTGGTCCATCGTCGCCATTGGATTCACAACCGACCACAGCAATCATAGCCATCGCGGCAAATAGTAATTTATGAAATTTCATATTCGACATTATAAACATAGGTATAAATTGGTATTTCCGTTAAAAAGAGGTCGAGATTGTGAGGTTTCCACCCGTATACGCGGGCATCAGGCGGCACACACCACCCGAGCATACCATACCTGCGCGGTTACGACCATAACTGAACGATACGCGGGTGCGACCCTCGGTGTAACTGAAACCTGCGTTGTAGTAGTGGATACCCGTAGAGCCGTGGTTGAACAAATCGCTCACAAACAGACTCCACGAGGGTGCAAAATTGACCTCCAAGAGTCCCGACATCCAATCCTGCTGGTCCTCAAAAGTTGTGAGGTACGCCAACTCTGCACGGGTTGAGAAGGTTGGAGTGAACTTATACAACAAGTCGGCAACCACAGTGTTCGAGAGCCAAGTGCCCTTATTAACACCATGCGAGTGGTTATACTCCTGCATCGAGTAGAGCAGTTGCATCTTGAACTTGCGGCTTATCTGCTTCTCCACACCCACATTCACATTGCGCCACAGGAGTGTTTTGGGCATCCACGACCCCTCCTCGGCAAGGTTGTAGTAGGTCGACAGGTTCAAATTGACCTTCATACCCCTCTTACCGCCAAGCGTTGTGCCGCGCTTGAAGTTGTAATAGATATCGAGTTGTCCGCCAATCTCGCCGCTATTGATATGACCTCCGACCGTAGTACCAGGTTGTGGAATGTAGGGATTGAGGTTGGTAATAGCATAGGAGTACTGAGCGCACAAGGCGGGCAGGTAGTTCAGGGCGTTGTTGGTCTCCGAAGAGTAGTAGGAGACTTTCGACTCCATCCACTCCATCCTGCGACCCGTAAAACTAACACCCAAGCCACCACCGCTATACGAGAGTTCCACGAGTTGTGCGTTGGCATGCTTTACGAGTTTACTCTTTCCGTCGATGGTTTGTGCGGGGTTGGTGTACATCTTATCTCCTCCATCAACCCACTCGGTCCTTACCATAAAGCCACCGCTCTCGAAGTTCATCCTTGCCGACCAGCCGAGCGAAGAGGGGGTTGCACCCGACTCCTCGTCAGCAACCGAAATAGGCTCGTAACGATTGAGCAGTGAGCCCTCAAAGGAGAGGTTTGCTCCCGAAAAACCCACGAGCGAAGAGAGTGACAACGAGCCATCTACTCCCCTCACCCAGCAATCGTTACAGGGCTCCATACCGAGTCGTGGCGAGCCCCAAAGAGCCTTCAACGAAGCGATATTTTTGTAGCGATAAGCCACTCTTGCGCCCATCATTGCCGTATTCACGCCAAGCGTTCTATCCTCGTAGGTGCGGAACAGCAGACCGCTACCAAATTGGTCGTAGAAGGTACCAGCCGTAACATCGAAGCCGCCATCGCTCCACTGCATATAGTAGTTCGTCAGGCGCGTATCTTCAAGGTTGGATGGGTAACCTATCAGCACGGGCAAATACGACTCCAACTGCAAGCCAGCCGAAAAGTTGCCGTTGTAGTAGTCGGCTTTCAGATAGTTATTGGAGGCAAAATTGCCATCGGGACGCTGTGCATGGGTCACATCATCCTCGGCATAAACTATGGAGTTACTCTCAAAAGAGCCCACCACATATCCCTTGCTATCACTCTGAGCCACAGCACTCTGAGCCGACAGAGCCACCAGCAGGGGTACTATTGCAAATCGTTTCATTATTTAAGTTTTGTAGTCCTTTTTTTCGGTGTTGTCATGAGCAAACCACACCTTGCAACTACTGCAATTTTTTAATCTGCTCGAAGAGTTCGTACTCGCCACCAGGGGTATAACCGGTGTGGGAGTAGACAATTTTGCCGTTCTTATCAACGACATAAACCTGAGGAGTGAACTGCACATTCATAGCCCTCTTGAAGTCGCCATTTTTGTCATAGACGAGCGTATAGTCGCTCCAACCGTGACCCTCTGCGAGCGAGCGAGCCTGTGCAGTAAAACGAGCGTCGTCGGTTGATACGGCAACAACGCGGAAATTAGCCTCCTCAATCCAGTCGGGATAGAGTTCGTTGATTGCGTCGAGTTCGCGGATGCAGGGTTTGCAAGTCACTGCCCAGAAGGAGATAATCATAGGGGTTTCGCCATCTACCAACTCCGAGGTATTGAAGACTTTACCCTTGCCATCTTCTACTTTCACCGAAGGAATTTGTGCCATTGCAATCGAGGTAACAAACAGCGCGAGGGCTGCAAAAAATAGTTTTTTCATAGTTCAAAAAGTGTTTAATTTATTAGTTATTATTTTGTCTTGTTTTCGTGTATCCGAGGCGGGTTTCCGCTGCACCACACTCTGCACATCCAGTTCTCTTAGGCGCAATACCAAAACTCCCATTATCGCACAAAAATATAAATAAATTTATATTCCACAACTCTAACACCCCTAAAATTAATAAAAAACTTGCTGACAAAACCCATTTTACCTCATCTCTTCCGCGATACACATTTTCGGTTGTCCGAGAGCAGCGCAGATGAAAACAAGAAAAAGAGAGTTGAAATGGCGCAAAATGTTGTAGTTTGAAAAAAAAATCGTATATTGCCACCGATTTGTGCGCGTATTGCGCGTGAGGAAATTTTGAAAAAATAACCGCAAAAAGAAATATTTTTTAACTAACCTTTTTATTTACAAAAATTTATGAAAAAATTACTCAAATTAGCAACACTGCTTTTCGCGTTTGCATCAATCACATTCGTGGGTTGTAATGACCCCTACGAGGATTGGGTTGGTGGTTTTGATGGTGGTGTTGGTCTTATGGCTGGTTTCAAATCTGCCACCGCAACAACCATCTCTATCGATGTTGAGACAAAGGGGTTGAGCAGCATTGCCTACATGGCGGTAAGAACCGACAATCTTACCAGCGAGGAGTTGGCTGCTCTTTCTGCTCCCCACAAGATGGTTCTCTTTGCAAAGGGTACTAACAAGGAGGTAAAGAATGGCGTTCAGACTGTTACAGTTGAGAATCTTTCACCCAATGCAACCTACAACATCTACCTGATTGGTGAGATTGCAAGTTCGGCTGAACTTATGAAGGATGTTGTAACACTGAGTGGTGCGCAGACTGGCGACTTCGAAGGCGAATATCGCATCACCACCAACTATCGTGGCTTTACTGTTGATGTAAAGGTTCCCGATAGGGTTAAGGAGGAAAAACACCTGATTAAATGGGGTTCCGCTGACCTCTTCCTCTACAACAAGAACAAACTCAGCGTCAAAGGTGTTATTCCCGACTCAGAAATCATCAACCTCAACGATGATGTTTATGGTCAGTTCTTCTTCGACGAGAGTACCACCATCGTAGCAAACGAGACGGCTTCGTTGGTTTACGACGAGAATGGCGATGTTTCAACATATCTCTACGAAGCGATTGTTCCCGGTCAGCCTCAGGTATTCATACTTGGTGAGTTCAAGAAGGGACAGAGCGACTTTGGTTGGGGCTTGGGTCACTATGTTCCTTTGTTCAATTATAGCAATTGGGCAATAGACCTTGCAGCAGCAGGTGGCGAGACCGTCATCGACGAGACTCCCTACTGGACTGGTATGTACATCAACGAACTCATCCAGATTGACAGACCTATTAAACTCGACGACTCGCTCCTCGATGTTCAACTCGAAATTGGTACCAGCGATGCAACCGTTAGGATTACCGCCGATGAGAGCATTGAAAATGTTTGTATCTTGATGCTTGGCGACGGAGAGTACACAAGCGCTATGGGTATGCTCAACAACAATCCCGACTATATGCAATGGTTTGCAACTTCGATGGTTGCACAGATGGAGGGCGTAAGTGCTACTTTCATGCCTTGGGAGAAATCGGCAACATCCGATGGCAATGGTCACATCCTCACTGCTTTGAGCGACTACTTCCTTACCGTTGAGCAGAGTTCGCACTACTGGATTTATGTAGTAGGTTTGCGCGGTGACTTGGAAGACGACGGTTGGTTGGATGGTTACGAGCAGGTATGCTGGAAGCAAGACTTCGACCTGAAACAGACCACTTTGCCACCCGCAGAACTCGTTGTTACCCCCATTGAGACCGAGGCAGGCAAGGCTGTCTACAACATCAAGTGTCCTACCAAAGACGCTGTTGATGGCTACTGGATTGCTAACTACGAGAAGGATTGGCTCTCGTCGGGTATGACACCCAAGGAGTTGATCGACAACTATGCTAAGACCAATGTAGACCAGTATGGCAAACTTACTAACGCATTCGCTTCTGTGGAGATTGACTACATCAACTCCGACGAGGGTCTGACCGTTGACTTCTCTTCGCGTCCTCACGAGAGGTTCCACTTTGCTGCAATGGTTACCAACAGCGAGGGTACTCCTACCTACTCTGCTGCAATCGTATGTAATGTTCCCGAGCCCGCAGTTGAGAAGGTTGAAAGTCCCTACTTCGAGACTCTCCAAGGCGAGTGGACTGCAAGTGCTTATGTTAAGTATGGCAAACTCATCGAGAACAACGACGAGAATGCTGCTCCCGAGTACGAGATGAAAGAGGGTACCCACACCAGCAAGGTTGTCCTCGGTGACCTTACTTATCCTGAGGTTCTTCCCGAGAGCGTTTACGAGACATTTGAAGCAGCAGGTGTAAGCCGCGAGGATACCGATGTTTATTATGGCGAACTCTGCGAGGTTATTGATTTGTTCAACCAGAACAACCGCGACCACAACCGCATCCTTGCAGGTGGTTTCGACTTCTCCGGTGAGTTGCTCCCCTATTGCAACTACTGCAACTACAAGAGCGCATACGACCTCTTCATCTCGGAATCCTACAACGGTTGGAGTTCCGCAACTCCCGTTCAGGACTTCGGTCCCAAGTGGTATATCGAGGTTAAGGCTGACGGTACTTTGGGTGTTCCCTTCAATAGCGAGTACTTCACTCCCGTAGGCAACTGGTCGACAAACTCGTACGGTAGTGCTGAGGAGGTACACCTGCTCGCTTACGAGCCCGAGAGCAAAACTCCCGCTGCTTACCTTACGGGTAGCGACGAGGAGGGTAACTTCAAGGCTGTTACCGGCTACTTCCCTGTTGAGATTTCGGATGATGGCAACACCATTACCATCAAACCCTACATCCACACCGACAATAGTGGCAAAGAGTACAGGTTCTATCCCAACTTGGGTGTATACACCATAGATCCGGAGACCTATCAGCCTCTGTACAATATCTCGTTCAACATCGTTTCGGATATTGTTCTCACTCGCGGTGCTGCGGCAACTCCCGCACAGGTTTCGGCACGCAACTTCGGCGGTAGCGACAAACCCGTCATCGAGAAGGTTCAGACCAATGCTCCTCACTCGACCAAACGCGCTATCCTCAAATCGCGTACTGCATTTGAGAAGTTCAGCACTCCTCTCAGGGCTAAGATTGACCACTCGGCAACTCCCGAAGAGAGGGCTGAGGCTTGGCTCAAAGCTTGGGGCAGGGATGCTAAATAAAGAGCTCGAAGAGTAATCGGCACATATTCAGAAACCCCTCAAAAAAGTAGGGGTTTCTGAATAGTGCGTTTTAAGAATTGGGTTCACAATAAGAACAACAAAGTTTAGAAGACCAAAAAATGAAGCGACTGATTATTACCCTATTGGCTGTTGTCACCGTTGCAACTCTGGGCGCACAGGTGCGCATCGGAAATGGCAATCTCACGGGTAGTTTGGAGTCCAACTCCATCTACTACATGGACGATGCTCGACTTGGCGACAAGCAGATTCCCTTCGGCTCAAACGACTACCTCAAACTCGCCTACTACAATGGCGGTTGGAGCGCAGGTCTGCAAGGCGATGCCTATCTGCCTGCACTTGTAGGCTACGACGATATCCGCAATGTCCAGCCCGACCCCACATTCGCACTCTCGCAACTCTTTGTGAACTATCGCGGAAGGTGGTTTGATGTGACTGCCGGCGACTTCTTCGAGCAGTTCGGTAGCGGCTTGGTTTATCGCAGTTTTGAAGATAGACAACTCGGTTTGAACACCGCCACTCAGGGTCTGCGCTTTACTGCTACCCCCACCGAGTGGCTCGCAGTCAAGGCGTTCTACGGTCGCCCCCGCATGGCTGTTATTCAGCACGCGGGCTCGCTTGTTGGAGGTCTTGATGCAAGTGTCAATGTCGGTTCGCTTTTGAAGTGGCAAGAGGCGATGCTGATGATTGATGGTAGTTATGTCAATCGCTACGAGGACCTCTACAAAGAGGGTAGCGAAGGTATGTTTGGCATTGGCAACATCTTCGACGGCAGCGGACTCGAAAGCCCTATGACTCACCTCTACTCGGCTCGCGGCTCATTCGATTGGAATGGTCTGAGCATCAAGGGTGAGTATGTGGGTAAATCGTTGGATATTAGCGAGCGAGGCGAACAGGCATCGAAGGGTCAGGCTCTGCTTGGCGAGGTGTCGTACACCCTCGGCAAGTTCAATATAATGGCTCAGGCTCGTTTGCTCAAAAATATGGGCACACGCCTCTCGCTCTACGACATTCCCGTTGAGAATGATTGGGGTGGCTACGACTACCTGCAACCCATTAGCAACGCGCTGAACTATATCCCCGCACTGACGCGTCAGCACACCTACATGCTTGCAAACCTCGAACCCCATCAGGTAAATACGCACCACGAATTTGCGGCACAAATGGATGCCTACTACTCCATCCGCCACAAAAAGGACCGCCGCAACTTCTGGCGTTTCCACCTGAACGCTTCGATGGCACAGAATACCGAAACGAGCAACCTCACTTGGTTGGATGTGAATTTCGATATCGAGCGTCAGTGGAACAAAAATTGGAAGGCTACCTTCATGTACTCGTTGCAGAAACGCAACCCCAACAAAGGTTACGACAATATGATTTATACATCGAACATCTTTGTTGCGGATATCACCCACAAACTCAGCACCAAAAACTCGTTGCGTGCAGAGTTGCAGTACCTTCTCTCCAACGACTATGAGGGCGACTGGATGGCAGCACTCGTGGAGTTCAACATGGCTCCCGCGCTGAGCATCTTTGTGAGCGATATGTACAACCACCAGAGGGTTGTAACGGATTATAATAGGAACATTGAGAAGTTGCACTATTATAGCGTAGGTGCGAGTTACACCTTCGACCGCACAAGGGTACAACTCTCCTATGGTCGCAACCGCGCAGGTATGGTCTGCTCGGGTGGCGTTTGCCGCTACACCCCCGCTTACACAGGCTTCAACCTGCTGATTAGCACCTCGTTCTAAGCCTTCGATGAAAGAGTGACTAACAATTAAACAACAAAAAAACTAATTTAGAGATGAAATTTTTGAAATTTATTACTGCCGCAGTTTTTGCCCTTGCCTTGGTGGCTTGTGAGGAAAACAACGACGGTCCTATCGAGAAATCGCCTTTCGAGGTGGAGGTAAACAGCAACCTTGTGCAGATTGGTGTAGATAGGGTATACTTCCTTGTGACCCTCGATGGCGTGTTTGTAAATCCCGCCGAGTTGGAGGTTTTCGACGCAAAAACCAACGATATTGTCACCTTGAAGACTACCGAGGTGGAGATTGACGGTGTGATGACGGCTGTTCCCGAGTGGGTACCTACCAAACCCGAGACTAAGTCGTTCTGGGTGTCGTACAAATCGTACAACAACTACAAGACACCTGTGACTATTACCGCTGTGGATTTCGCCATGCCCGATCCTATGGAAGACACCATGCCCGAGTGCGTAAACTTCGTAAAGCGTGCCTTCTTCAACCAATTTACAGGTACCACTTGTGGCAACTGCCCCTACGCAATGGCTGGTTTCAACATTGTGGCTAACGACGCACAGTATGCTGACAGATATATCAATGTCGGCATCCACACCTACACAACAACAGATCCTATGTACCCCTACGGTTACGAAAATATCGCAACCGCATACGGCGTTTCGGGCTACCCCACCATCTGTATTGATATGCAGGGTAGTTTTGGTGCAGGTAGAGATGTGGAGTCTAATGCCCAAAACATCAAACAGGTTATCGACAACTCCGTTAGGAAGGGAGCCAAGGCTGGTATCGCTGTCAATGTGGCAAGCGACGAGGGTAACACTTTCGTGGCTCGCGTGAGCGTAAAAGCCGCTGTTACCGGCGAGTATAAGGTTGGTGCTTGGATTGTAGAGGACGATATCGAAGCAGACCAAGCCAACTATGGTTGCAATTACGATATGAACTACAACATCCACGAGTCGGTATTGCGCGTTGCAGACAGCCGTCCCAATGGTGCAAACAACTACTACGGTCACTCGCTCGGCATCATCGAGGAGGGTAAAATCAAAGACCATGTTTTTGTGCTCAGTTTGGAGAAAGTCAACGAGTTTAAGGACGATTGGGTAAAGGAGAATTGCCGCCTTGTTGTTTTCGTTACAACCAAGGATGGTAATTCGTGGTATGTTACCAATGTTGTGACCAATAGTATTTATAGTGAGCCTATTGAGTTTGAGTACGCAAACTAATTTTGCGTCTTAAATCACAACAAGACCAAAGACCACACCTTGCGGGATGTGGTCTTTTTCTTTTTTGAGCATCGTAAAAATTAGAAGGTGGAAAAATTGGCAGTTTAGAAAATTATACATATATTTGTATGATATTGTTTTGATTATGGCAGACAACTATCTCGAAAAGAAGATGGAGGACCTGAAAGCGGCGGGCTCTGCTACCAAAAGCAAAAGCCACCTCTCGCTCGATAGGCTCCTCACTCGCAATCGCAGTTATCGTGGCTACGATAACTCCTACATTGTGCGCCCCGACCAACTTAGGCGCATCATCTCTGTCGCCACAAAAATCCCTTCGGCTCGCAACTCACAACTCCTACGCTTCCGCCCCGTAACACACGAGGAGGCAGCAAAAGTGTCGCCCTATATCCGCTTGGGCGGTGCTTTGAAGGATCTGAAACTCCCCTTCGAGGGCACCGAGCCCCGCGCTTTTGTGGTGGTGTGTGCTGCCACCGACACCCCCGACCACTATGTCTATATCGACCTTGGCATCGCTGCCCAAAGTATGCTGTTGCAGGCTGTGGAGATTGGTCTGGGCGGTATCTGCATAGGTGCTTTCGACAAGGCGGCAGTTAGGGAGTCGCTCGCCCTACCCTACGAGCCCCTGCTGATTATAGCCATCGGCAAACCCAACGAGAAGATTGAACTTGTGGAGATTCACGAGGGCGAAAACAAAAACTATTGGCGCAACGAAGAGGGTGTACACTTTGTCCCCAAAATCGCGCTCGATGAACTAATTTTGAAATAGGAGAGAAGAAAAAAATAAAAGTCAAACTATCAACTAAACAAAAACTAACACGCTATGAAGAAAACACTGGTAGACCTTTTTGAAGGCTCTGTTGCGAATTATCCCAACAATGTCTTTTTGAAAGAGAAAATTGGTAAAACTTGGACTGATACTACCTACGCTCAGACTCGCGATGTGGTATATGAGATTGGTGCAGGTTTCGTAAAATTGGGTGTTGCTCCCAAAGACAATATGTCGCTCCTTTCGGAGGGTAGGAATATGTGGATTATGACAGAACTTGCAATGTTCTATGCAGGTGCTGCCAATGTGCCCCTGTCGATTAAACTCGAAGAGAGCAACGATTTGATGTTCCGTCTGAAACACTCCGACACCAAATGGATTGTGGTTTCAAAATCGCAACTCCCCAAAATCCGTCGCATCATCGCCGATCTTCCTTTGGTAGAGAAGGTTATCATTATCGACAAGGTGGATGATTTGCAGGAGAAAGAGATTTTGATGGACGATGTTAGGGCTCTCGGTCGCGAACTCCTTGCCGAGGACAAAGAGGGCTTCCTCAAAATCGGTCAGGCTATCCAGAATGACGATCTCGCAACTATCACCTACACCAGCGGTACTACCGCCGACCCCAAAGGCGTTTGCCTCTCGCACCGCAACTACACAGCCAATGTGGAGCAGGCTCTGACGCTGATGGATATTGACGAGACTTGGCGCACACTTATCATTCTCCCCTTGGACCACTGCTTTGCACACGTTGTAGGTTTCTACATCTTTATGCACAAAGGTGCTCAGGTGGCTACCGTACAGAACGGTCGCACCGGTATGGAGACTCTCAAAAACATTCCTTTGAACATCAGGGAGGTAAAACCCCACATCATTCTCTCGGTACCTACGCTTGCTAAGAACTTCAAGAAGAATATCGAGAACAGTATCAAGGCTAAGGGTAAGTTCGTTGAGACACTGTACAATTGGGGTTTGAAGAACGCCATCGCCTACAACGGCAATAGCGACCGCGAGCGTGGTAAGGGTTTGAGGGCTTTACGCAAACCTTTGGTATGGTTCTTCGACAAACTTGTATTCTCGAAAGTTCGCGAGGGCTTCGGTGGCGAGATGAGGTTCTTTGTTGGTGGTGGCGCACTCTTGGACAAGGATTTGCAGGTATTCTTTATGGCTGTCGGTATGCCTATGTTCCAGGGCTACGGTCTTAGCGAGGCTACCCCCGTCATTTCGTCTAATGGTCCTCTGAGATATGAGTTCGGTTCGAGCGGTGTTATGGTCAAACCCTTCGAGATGAAGATTTGCGACCCCGATGGTAACGAACTCCCCGAGGGCGAGAAAGGCGAGATGGTCTGCAAAGGCGAGAACGTGATGATGGGTTACTGGAAGAACGCTTCTTCGACTGCCGAGACCGTTAAGGACGGTTGGCTCTATACGGGCGATATGGGTGCTGTTAAGAATGGCTTGCTCTATGTATATGGTCGTTTCAAGAGCCTTTTGATTGCTGCCGATGGCGAGAAATACTGCCCCGAGGGTATCGAGGAGGCTTACGTTTCGAGCTCGAAGTTCATCGACCACGCAATTCTCCACAACAACCAAGACCCCTACACTACCCTTCTCATTTCGCCCAACAAAGAGGCTATGAAGGCTGCTCTTGCTCCCTACAAACTCTCGCTCGATAGCGAGGAGGGTCAGCGCAAGATTATCGACCTTGTGCAGGCAGACCTCAACGAGTACAAGAAAGGCGGTAAGTTCGAAGGTCAGTTCCCCGAGCGTTGGTTGCCCACAACCTTTGCTCTGCTGAACGAGCCCTTCACCGAGCAGAACCACCTCATCAACTCGACCATGAAGGTTGTTCGCGGTAAGGTTGAGGAGTACTTCGCAGACCGTCTGAACGCAATGTACACCCCCGAGGGTAAGGACATCTACTACAACATAGGCAAGTTCTAACCACTCGATACATACCGCCTTTGTGGGCGGGAGATGGCAAGCAGGAGTTTCGGCTCCTGCTTGTTGTTTGTGTGGATTGTGGGAATTATTTGACAAGATGACAAGGAAAAGTGAAAAAGAGCATAATAATTGCTACCAAAAATGCGAATAAATCCAAAAAATCTTCTACTTTTGTGATGTACTTTAACAATTTAGATATCAACTACAATGATTAAGACAGATTCACCCGTGAGGGCTCACTCTGAGATGGAAGGGGGCTACAAGGCCTTTACCAAAGACAAACGCACAAGAACAACTCGAACCAACGAGGCTGTATTTACCTCGTCGCGCCGCGACCGCGAGGGAAGCGAGAGAAGAGAGTTTCAGTCTGGCGAGCGTAGGCACTCGTTCAACCCCAATTTTACACGCGACAACCGACTCATAGAGCGCAACCGCCATCAGGGCGAGTTCCGCTCCGAAAGAAGTTTTGGCGAGCGCAACTTCAACCGCGAAGAGCGCGGTGAGCGCACATTCAGCAGGGAGGGCGGCTACAATCGCGAGCGTAATTTTAACCGCGAGGAGCGCGGAGAGCGCAACTTCAACCGCGAGCGCACCTTCAATCGTGATGAACACAATTTCAATCGTGAGCGTAGTTTCACCCGCGAAGAGCGCAACGAGCGCGGTTTTAATCGAGATGGCGGCTTTAAGCGCGAAGGCGGTTTCCAGCATCGCAACGAGCATACATTTAACCGCGAGGAGCGTGGCGAGCGCACATTCAGCAGAGAGGGCGGCTACAATCGCGAGCGTAACTTCAACCGCGAGGAGCGCAGTGAGCGCAACTTCAACCGCGAGGAGCGTGGCGCGTTTGGTCACAAGAGAGGCGGTATGCACTCCACAAAGGCTACTCCCAAAAACAAACCTTTCCAGCCTAAGGAGCCTAAAAAATATGTTAATACGGCAAATGAGTACACATTGGAGAACTACCCCTCCTATGCGGCTCCCAAGCAGGAAGGCGCAATCCGTCTGAACCGTTACATCTCCATGTCGGGCATCTGCTCGCGTAGGGAGGCTGACGAGTTTATCGCCGGTGGCGAGATTACCGTCAACGGTGTGGTTGTAACCGAACTTGGCTCGAAGGTTATGCCCAACGATGTGGTATGCTACAACGGCAAGAGGATTGAAAACGAGAAGAAGGTCTATATTGTGATGAACAAGCCCAAAGGCTTTGTGACCACACTCGATGACCCCCATGCAGACAAGAGCGTGATGGACCTCGTGAAGAACGCCTGCACCGAGCGCATCTACCCCGTAGGTCGTCTGGACAAGAACTCTGTGGGCGTATTACTGCTGACCAACGATGGCGACTTGGCTAAAAAACTCACCCACCCCACCTACGAGAAGAAAAAAATCTATCAGGTAAGCCTCGACAAGCACCTTACGCGTGCCGACTTGGAGCAACTTATCCTTGGTGTAACACTCGAAGATGGCGATATCGCAGCCGACGATGTATGCTATGTGGATGACCCCAAGATGAAAAATGCCGTAGGTATTGAGATTCACTCCGGACGCAACCGTATCGTAAGGCGTATGTTTGAACACCTTGGATACCATGTGGGTAAACTCGACAGGGTTTACTTCGCAGGTCTTACCAAACAGAAACTCAAACGCGGCGAGTGGCGTTTCCTCACCGAAAAAGAGGTAGCAATGCTTAAATCGGGCAGTTATGAGTAGGATACCCTTCCCAAAAACGGGAAAGAGATAATACCCACAAAAAAAGGGGATTCTTCTTTGCAAACTGCACCACAAGAAGAGTCCCTTTTTTGTACAACAAAACCACAAAGAACAGAAGATTATGAAGAGTGTTTTTAGAGTCGTACTGAGCCTATTATTGGTGACAATGAGTTGCCACTCGGAGTGCTATGCCAACAAGAAAATCAACGACCCCGCAGCCCCCAATCGCAAGAGTGTAGGTTTGGTGCTTAGTGGTGGCGGAGCGAAAGGTGCAGCCCAACTACGCATCATCAAAGCCATCGAAGAGGCGGGAATTCCCATCGACTATATAGCAGGTACCTCCATAGGCTCCATTATTGGCGGACTCTATGCCGTAGGCTACACAATCGAGGAGATTGAGGAGTTGTACACCTCGATGAATTGGTTTGATATCTTCACCGACCGCAACGACCGCGACAAACAACTCTTTGCCAACAAACAGAAGGATGATGCCTATATGTTCGATGTGTTGCTCTCCACCAACGATATATCCATACCGAGCGGTATCGTGAGGGGCGATAGGTTTATGGACCAACTCAACGAGTTGCTGCTTGGTTACCAATATATCGACTCCTTTGACAATCTACCAACCCCCTTTGCGTGTGTATCTTACGATATGAATACCGGCAGTGAGTATGTGGCACGCGGAGGTAGCCTATCGGCAGCAATTAGGGCAAGTATGTCCATCCCTGCGGTCTTTAAGCCCGTGAAATATAGGGATATGGTATTGGTCGATGGTGGCGTGTACAACAACTTTCCCGTCAATGTGGTACGCGATATGGGTGCCGACATCGTCATTGGCATAGACCTCGCCGACGGCATTAAGACCGATGCAGATGTGGAGAACCTTCTCATTATCTTCGAGCAACTGACCGTCTTTATGGGGCGCGACAACTACGAGAAGAACCGCAAGGATTGCGACTACTACATCCGTCCGGAGATTGCCCCCTACTCGGCAGCGAGTTTCAACCAAGAGGCTGTCGATTCGCTCATTATGCGAGGTCAGTACGAGGCAGACCGCCACAAGGAGGGATTGCAAGCCCTGCGCAAAGAGATAGGCTTGCCTGAGGGTTATATGCCCCCAAAGCGCACGCGCTACTACAACCAAAATACACTTCTCAAAGTCGGAGATATAAAACTCGAAGGCTTCTCCAAGGCGGAGCGCAAACTCATAGCCAAGTATCTCGATTTGAAGCCATATACCACCGTAACAAGGCGCGAATTCAATCGCAACATTGAGCAGATTAAGAACACTGGCGGATTTGAGTTTGTCAAATACTCTCTATCCAATCAAGCCCCCTACGACCTGAGGATTTGGGTCGATGAGAAACAGAACGCCTCTGTTCATGTTGGTTTCCGTTTCGACTCCCACGAGTTGGCGGCACTCCTTCTGGGTACGGAGATGACCATTTCGGGCAACTATTTCAAGCCCAAGATATCGCTCACCACACGCCTGAGCGAAAGTCCTTATATTCAGGTCAATGCATCGAGCAGCAGGGTTTTCTTTGGCGAATTTACCTTTGGCTATCGCTATCAATACAACAACTTCGCATTCTACAAGAACGACAAGCGTTCACACACCTCCACCTTCGACTTTCACAAACTGTCGATGAAGTTCTCGGATATCTACCTGCGTAATTTCAACCTTGCGGCTGGCGTCGATGCCGATTTCTTCGACTACCACGAAACATTCTACGAGGATGGTAAGTATGAGGCCAAGTCGGAGGCTTATATCAACTATGTGCTCTCGGGACACTACGACAATCTCAACAACTTCTATGTCCCCTCGCGAGGCTGGTCAGTAGATGCTCACTATGCGCTCCACACAAACAATGGCTTGGAGGTGCACAACCACTCCCCATTTGCATCAATGCAGTATAAGGTTATGGGGGCTATTCCTCTCAGCAACCTTCTGACACTCGTACCCTCGCTCTATGGTCGTACACTGATAGGTTTGGAGCCCACATACCCCTATTACAACTGCGTGGGAGGCATACTACCCTCGCGCTATATGCCCCAGCAGATGCCTTTTGTGGGCATACAGAATATTGAGTTGTGCGACAACTCTATGATGATTGGGGCTTTGGAGGCTCGCTTTACGATAGCCAAAAACCACTATATCTCGACCATAGGGAACATCCTTATCCAAAATAGTGACTTCCTGAGGATGTTCGACTTCGAGGACACGCTTGTGGGCTTTGGACTCAAATACACCTACCAAACCTCGCTCGGTCCTATCACAGTCCTCGCCAGCGGCACCCACCACAACCCCATTGGTGGTATATGCGTAAGTTTCGGCAAAAACTTCTAAAAGTTGAGAGTTGAGAGTTGAAAGTTAAGCGGGCTCGGCAGTTTTGCCGAGCCCGAAGTATTAGACAGGAGAAACAGGAAAGACAGGAATAATAGGGTTTCTCTTATTGTCGGTAGACCCAATAAAAAACGCAGAGAACGCGAGCGTATAACTCCCCGCGAGTAGAATATCATTGAGGGAATTTATTGCCAAATAAGAAAGCGGCTCCGCAGTTTGCTTAGCGCAAATGAGGAAGCCGCTTTTTGAAATTTGGTGAGAAAGTCACCAATGAGATTCACTCGCTACAAGATAGGTTCACCCATCAAACCAGTTACAAGGAAGGTAACAGCAACGGTAATAATAGCATACAACTCGGGGAATACGGCGAGAAGAAGGGTCTTACCCATAACATCGTAGCCACCACCGATAGCAGCGATACCGTTAGCACAAATCTGACCCTGACGGATTGCCGAGAACAAGCAAACGAAACCTACGGTCAAACCAAGACCAAAGATTGCAGCAGCCTGCATGAGGGTAATACCTGCGGTGAGGTAGTTCTGCACAAAGAAGAATGCAGCAAAGCCATAAAGACCCTGAGTTGCGGGCAGTGCCGAGAGAATCATCGACTGACCAAACGAGTTCATTCGTTTCTTCATAGAGCCAACGGTTGCGTTTGCAGCAATAGAGGTACCATAAGCACTACCAATACCCGAGAGTGCAACCATAAGTACTACACCGATGTAAGCAAGAATAATGTTCATAATTGTAAAATGTTTTTAGTTAATTAATTATTTGTTTTTTAGTTTGTTTTGCGTTTTTCGAAGGGGGTATAGACCCTTGTCGCAGCCTCGAAACCTGCGTTTTTGTAGAACTCAATAAATGTGAGTCGCATAGGGTGTACGAAAGCACCGATTGCCGACATAAAGATGTTGATACCATGACCGAATGCCAAGATGAGGAACATCACAATCTGGCGGACAACGGGCATATCGGGCGCAAGGCTACCTGCAAGGTCGTTAAAGACCACCGCCAGCGCACCACCCGAAAGGCTGATGGCAAACAAGCGGACATAACTCAGCACATCGCCCAGCAGACCCGTGAGGTTGTTGTAGGTATCCCACAGACCCGAGCCAAAGTTTACCAAAGGATTGCGATTGGGGTTATTCAGCAGGAGCATCAGCACTGCGCCCACAATCAGCACACCGAGGAAGACTGGCGAGGAGAACGAGAAGCCCGCAACACCAACCATCGGGAGCAAGAACGCCAAGAGGCAGTCTACTAAGATGATAAGCCACCCCAGAGTGCCAAACGAGTACTTAAAGCCGTAGGCAATGGTGGTGTTTATCACATTGAGCACCAGCGCAAAGATAATCTGCACGATACCGCAACCAAGTGCGATATAGAAGAGTTGATCGTTGATGACCGTCATGGCGTTGTTATACCACTCCGGAACACCGAGGGTGCGGAGCGACACGCCATAGACATTGCCCACACACAGACCAAAGAGTACCGAAGCAGCACCGAGCCACATCACAAGTTGCGAGATGAGCCCCATACCCTTCATCTTCTTCAAGTACATAAAAAGACCAATAAGGAAGAAGGTTGCACCATAGCCTGCATCGCCAATACAGAAGCCGAAGAAGAGCATATAGAAGGGTGCAAAGTACTTCGTAAGGTCCATAGTGCCATACTTGGGCACAGCGTAGAAGTCGCCAATAAACTCAAAAGGCTTAGCAAACCAACCATTTTTGAGTTTCACGGGGGTGTCATCCTCCATTGTGGGTTTCTCCTTTACATAGAGCACATCGCTCTCGCCATCCAAGAGGGCATCCACCTCGGCAGCATTTGCCTCGGGAGCCCAGCCCTGCAAGATGATGAGTCGACCCTCAGCCTCCGCTTCGCCACTACGGCTCACTTGGCTAAACTGCAACTCATCTTTCAATGCATTGGCGTGCTCCTCTATAAGGTCGGCACTTGCCACGCAACGAGCCATAACAGCCTCGCAATCGGCAAGTTTTGCCTGCAACTGGGCAATCTCGCGGCGTTTATCATCGGCATTGAGAGTGGGAGTCTTTACCACCTGAGCGTCAATCTGGGGTGCGGGCTCGCCCTTGCGGGTAACAGCCACAAAGTAGGTCACACCACCCTTCTCGCTGATAGGCTCGATGGTGTAATTCTCGCCCCATGTGGCAATACCCTGTGCGTACTCGTTGGAGTAGCACGAGTAGAAGTGGAGCACAATACCCTCCTTCTCCAAGCGAGCGATAGACTCAGGCTGGAAGTCACCCCACATTGCAAGGTCCTCAGCCTCCTTCTCTGCCTTAGTGATTTGTGCCGACAGCGACTCGATGGTAGCAGAAGCCTTACGATAGTTTTCGTATGCCTCCTCGCCACTCTCGAAGGGTTCTCCACCTGCATATTTAGGCAACTTCTTCATCGTACCAAACGCCTCCGAAGCAGCCTTATGAGCCTCAATCTCACCCAACACTTCCCTTTCGCGCTCGTTGGGCTCCCAGCCGCTGGTTGTGATATCCACAACGCCGAGTTCCTGCAATTTGGAGAGGAACTCCTCTTGCGCCTTATGATAGAGCACAAGAGTATATTTGTTCATCTTAACTATCATAACTCTTCGGCGGGTTTAGTTTGTTCATGTTTAGTTTTCACAATCTTCTGTGCGCTCTTTGAGAGGTTCTCCTCGTCTTCGAGGAAACGCTTAATCTTGCGGATTGCGTCCTCATAACCGGGGATTTGCACCTTCTCATAGAGGTTCACCTTCTGCGTGGTCTTCTTACGAGCGTGGTCGAGCAGTTCGGTGCGTCTTTGGAAGACCTCGAACTCAATACCAAGTCGAGCAATATCCTTCAAAACCTCCACACCATCGGTATACCACGCTGGCGAAGAGAAGAGGTCGTAGGAACGCTCCTCAAAGACCACATCCTTCAAGGCAGGAATTTTCACGCCGGCGATTTTATTAACCCCCAGCACAACATCCTTGACCGTGAGAAGGTCGCTCTCGAACTCGCCCCAAAGCGAGGACATATAGTCGTACTTTGCAATCAACTCCTCGATGCGTCTTTGGTAGCCCTCTGCCCTATCTTTGGCAGCCGACACCTCAACCCTCAGAGCCGACTCCTTACTTTTGATTGTAGGGAGTGCTCGTTGGCGCATTTTGAGTTGTTTGCCGAGTTCGCCAAGCGAAGTCTTATTATATTGAAATTTTATTGCCATCTAATTATTTTTTAGAATGGTTCATTCCTTTTCATACACTAATTTGTTGAAATTTTGAGATATTTTTTCTCTTTTGCCGAGGGAGCATAGCGGAACTATGCGATCGAGGCAAAGAGGGAAAAGAGTCAAAAAGGCACAAATTATTTCCAGTATTTCTCCACCAACTCGGACTTAATGGTAACCTCCGATTTCTTGAAGTACTTGGCAAACAGCCTCCAAGCGGTGTCGAGCATCTCGGTGATGTCGATATTTACATCAATCGAGAGCAACTTGTCGGAGTACTCCTTAGCAAATGCGAGTGCACGCTCGTCGTAGTCCGAGAGGTCAAAACCATTCTCCAACTTAGTCTTAGCACCGGCAGCATCGGAGTAAAGACGCACAGCGGCATTCATAACCTGAGGATGGTCCTCGCGAGTCTTCTTGCCGATAACGAGTTGTTTCAGACGCGAAAGCGAGCGGAAGGGGTCTACGATAACCTTACCCGTATCGGTGTCGTTACGCAGGAACAGCTGACCCTCGGTAATATAACCCGTATTATCGGGAATTGCGTGAGTAATGTCGCCACCCGAGAGGGTTGTAACGGCAATGATGGTAATCGAGCCACCCGAGGGCAACTGCACAGCCTTCTCATAAATCTTCGCCAAGTCCGAGTAGAGCGAACCGGGCATAGAGTCCTTCGAGGGAATCTGGTCCATACGGTTCGACACGATAGCCAGAGCGTCGGCGTAGAGAGTCATATCGGTAAGCAGCACGAGTACCTTTTCGCCCTTGTCGGCTGCGAAGTACTCAGCAGCGGTCAGTGCCATATCGGGCACCAGCAGACGCTCCACAGGGGGATTCTCGGTGGTATTCACAAAGCAGACAATCCTATCCAAAACACCTGCATTCTCAAAGAGGTTTTTGAAGTAGAGGAAGTCGTCGTTGGTCATACCCATACCGCCCAAGATAATCTTATCTGCCTTTGCACGCAGAGCCACATTTGCCATCACTTGGTTGTAGGGCTGGTCGGGGTCGGCAAAGAAGGGAATCTTCTGACCCGACACAATGGTATTGTTAAGGTCGATACCTGCAATACCGGTTGCAATAAGTTCCGAAGGCTGGCGACGACGGAAGGGGTTTACGGTAGGACCGCCAATCTCCCTCTCTTCGCCCTCGACGGGTGCGCCACCTTCCAGAGGCTCGCCATAGGCGTTGAAGAAGCGACCTGCCAAGCCGTCACCCACCTTCAAGGTTGGGGGCACGCCATGGAAGAGCACCTCTGCATCGGTCGAGATACCCTCGGTACCCTCAAACACCTGCAAGGTAACCTCATCGCCCATAATTTTTACTACCTGAGCCAAGTGACCACCAACGGTTGCGAGTTCGTCGTTACCCACGCCAGTTGCGCGGAGTGTAACGGTCGCCTTGGTGATGTTATCAATCTTGGTATATACTTTCTGAAATGCTTTTGTAGTCATAACTTTCTCTCCTCCAAATTATTTAGTGGCTGCAAATGCTCTAATCTCCGCCTCGTATTTAGCAAACTCCTCGCTCTTCCACTCGGTGTAGTTGAGCTGTTTGAAGAGGTTGATGAGGTTCTTAAAGAATGCCGAGCACTCCTCGAAGTCCGCAAAGTCGTACTGCTTGCGGCACATCTCCATCACAAAGTCGAACATATATTTTTGGCGGTCGATGGGGCAGTTGGCATCGATATCATCGAATGCGTCTTGCTGCAAGATAACAAAGTCCACGAGTTCACTCTTCCAGAACATCTCGTGGTACTCTACGGGCACACCGTCATCGCCAAGGATGTTGATCTGCTCGGCAGCCTCTTTACCCCTACGCACGAGGGTCTTGCCCTCCATTACATTCTTAACCCATCCCTCTTCGAT
Organism: Tidjanibacter sp.; assembly: GCA_045591965.1. GTDB lineage: Bacteria > Bacteroidota > Bacteroidia > Bacteroidales > Rikenellaceae > Tidjanibacter. The sequence goes on from JAZNTX010000006.1 coordinate 29,527, forward strand.
GTGGTCGTCGAGGTAGTCTACAATCTCGGGATATTCGAGGTACTTCGAGTAACTATCCAGAGGGTCAATTGCGGGATAGCGTTTGGAGTCTGCACGCTGCTGCGAGAGTGCGTAGAAGCACCTTGCAGCCTTCTTAGTCGACTCAGTTACGGGCTCCTTCAAGTTACCACCCGCAGGCGACACGGTACCGAGGAAGGTTACCGAGCCCGTCACACCATTGCGCAAGTGCACCAAACCAGCCCTTGCATAGAACGAAGAGATGATTGCCGAAAGGTCCATAGGGAACGCATCCTGACCAGGAAGTTCCTCCAAGCGGTTCGACATCTCCCTCAGAGCCTGTGCCCAACGCGAGGTGGAGTCTGCCAACAGCAGAACTTTCAGACCCATAGCGCGGTAGTACTCAGCGATGGTCATACCGGTATAAACCGATGCCTCACGAGCCGCAACGGGCATATTCGAGGTGTTGCAGATGATGGTGGTACGCTCCATAAGTTTGTGACCTGTGCGGGGGTCATCGAGGTGGGGGAACTCAGCAAAAATCTCCACAACCTCGTTTGCACGCTCACCGCAGGCTACCATAATAATAAGGTCTGCTTCGGCTTGTTTCGAGATGGCGTGCTGCAACACAGTCTTACCTGCACCGAAAGGACCAGGGATAAAGCCCGTACCGCCATCGGCAATGGGGTTGAAGGTATCAATAGCCCTCACACCCGTCTCCATAATACGGCTGGGGCGGGGTTTGGCAGTATATGCCTTGATAGCCTTCTTAACGGGCCACTTCTGCACCATAGTAACCTCGTGGTCCTCGCCTTTCGAGTCGGTAAGCACAGCCACAACGGTATTTACATTGTACTCGCCCTCCTCTTTGAGCGATTTTACGGTATAACTCTCCTCCATGGTGAAGGGGACCATAATCTTGTGAGCCACCCACAACTCCTGCACCTCGCCGAGCCAGTCACCAGCGGTAACCTTGTCGCCCACCTTTGCGAGGGGTTTGTATGCCCAGAGTTTCTCATAGTCGATGGGGTCGGTCTTAGTACCCCTCTCAATGAAGAGGCTCTCCATCCTTTCGAGGTCGTTTTGCAGACCGTCGTAGTTACGAGAGATGATACCAGGGGCGAGGGTTGCTTCGAGCATATGTCCCTCAAACTCCACCTCGGCACCAATTCTCAAACCTCGTGTCGAGTCGAACACCTGAACATAGGCATCCTTCCCCGTCACTTTAATTACCTCCGCCATAAGTTTCACACCGCCAACGGTAATGTAGCAGATTTCGTTCTGCGACACTGCGCCCTCGGTGCGTACTATCACGATGTTGGAGATAATACCTTGAACTTTTCCAGTAGTTTTCATTAATTTTTTATTGTTTTTATAATTTTGTTTTTCAGTCTAATTTAGGCAGCCCAAAGCCCCGTCCTATTTGTCGGCATAGTGGCTTTCGGCTCGGCGGATATGCTCCGCAGCACCCAACGAAGAGATAAGGCGCGAGAACATCTCTTTGCCCCTCTCTGCATCGAGCCTTGCCCAACGATGAACGAGCCCCAAGCGCGTAATATAACTCAACAAGAAGTCCACATTGAAGTAGTCGAAGGTTGCGATATCCTCCGCCAACGACCAACGAATCATATCCATACGGTGCTCCTTATCCAAAAGGTTTTCGTTATCGGCAAGTGCGCCCATAAGAGTATCGATATAGCCCACCTCGCCTTTAAGACCAAAGTCCGCAGCCGAAGAGCGCGAGAGTTGGTGTACAACATCTCCCCCGCCAATAAGGTGGTCTGCTATTGCAAGACCACGCCCTCTTGCAGCAAGAGCCGCAGTTATATTCCTCAAATTTCGGTCTGCCTCGCTCCACTCCCTCAAAAAGCGGCATTTGCTCTTTGCGCAGTAGCGGTAGTAGGCAGCGAAGAGTTCGGTTGAGAGGCTACGCGAGAGGTCTACCCTCCTAAGCCTTGCATCATCGGCATCAACCTCGCCCTTCTTCATCTCGGCAAAGAGTTCAATCACCTCGCCAAGTTCGCGAGGCAACTCAGTGGGCATCTCCAACTGCTCCGCCAACTCCTCCTTAGAGAAATTGCCGAGCGTGGAGAAAGCCTCCCTGCCGTTTGCCATATTTGCCATATTGCACACATCGTGGAAGAGCATCCACCCCCTCAGTGCCAACGCATCCTCTTTCGAAAGCGACTCGGCAATCTCCTCAATCACCACCCTCGCATCGAAGCCCTTTGCGTCACCATCGAGCGTGTAATCTCTCAGACCTGCAACAAGGCAATAATAATTCTTAGCCATACTCTTTATTTCAGTTTAGAAGAGCATCTTTGTAACCTTCTCTTTGAGGTACTCAGCCAGCAGTGCCGAGAAATCCTCCTCGGTGAAACTGATGTAGAAACCGCCATCCTTGGGAGCAACCTTAAAGCCGCTCTTAACCCTCTCGGAGTAGCCAACCTCAACACCCTCTGACAAGAGAGCCTTCACAGCAGCCTCAGCCTCGCCCTCGAACTTAGCCTTCATCTCGGCAGGCAAGGTAGCCTCCAAAGCCACAGCCTCGCCATTCCAAGTGCGAGCCACCGACAGAAGCATCTCCTTTACGAACTCTACATCGAGGAGTGTTGCGCGAACTGCGGGCTCGCCAACCTTTGCAACCACAAGGTTTGCAATGTTCTCCCTGAGAGCAGCAACCATCTGGCGTGTTGCAAGCGCAACCTCAGTCTCGTTGTTCTTCTTAACCTCAGCAGCCTTCTGCTCGGCATTTTTCACGATTGCGGCAGCCTTTTCCTCTGCCTCGGCAACAAGTTGAGCAGCCTTCTGCTCCGCCTCTGCAACCATACGCTCTGCCTCCTGCTGACCCTTTGAAAGACCCTCTGCATAGAGTTTGTCGGTCAATTCCTGCAATTTCTTGTTTTCCATTTCTTTGTTTTTGTTGTATTAATTTTGTTTGTTGTTTTTATTTCTTTTTTTGTCTAACGCCTACTGTCCTAAGGTTTTTAGTGTATTTAGGGTGTTTAGAGTATTTAGGGCTTGTAGAAAAGTTCGTAATTCTAAACACTCAACTTCCCCGCGAGTGCATATCGTGCCGCAGATGCAAGGCTTTTCCCACCCCGCGAGTGCATATCGTGGAGGGATTTTTGTGCCAAATTAGGGAGTGGCTCCGCAGTTTGCTAATGGCAAATGAGGAAGACACTCTCCGACATTTGGTGCAAAAAGCACCCACGATATGTGCTCGCTACTGGTGTTCGGGACGAAGAAGGTCAGTTACCACCTTCACGGGCGAGAAAGTCGAGATGGGCACCTCAACAAACAAGGTGTTCCAATTCGACATCGCGCCATTCCACAAACCGGGGAGTTCCTGCGCCAAGAGCGTCTTGCCACTCTTCGACTTGCTCGAAATAAAGCCCGTTGCGGGGTCGGTATACTCCCTAAAATCGTACTTCTCGCCCTTGCGGTTGCGGGTTGCGCAAACCAAATCTACGGGGTTGAAGTGTGTAGCGTCAGCCATAAGGTTCTTCTGCTCGGGGGCAATCTGCGACGACTCGGCAATCTGCAATGCCACTGTGCCGTCTGCCGACTCTGCCCAGAAGGGACCACCACCAGGTTCGCCCTCGTTGCGCACCATACCGCACACCCTAAGGGGTCTATCGAGCACTCTCAGCAGTGCCTCCCTCAGCCTATTATCGTCTGCCCTCTCGCCCTCGGGCAATACTACGCAGAGTTCTTGTTCTACAAATTGCAACACCTCTGCGAGGTCTGCACTGCCACTCTCCAAAGCCTCAACATAGTCGAAAATGCGGTTCTGAGTTGTGACCAAAAGACCTGCCAAGACCTCTTTATACTTGATTGTGTCGGCTTTCAGGTGGTCGGGAGCCACATTGTCGATTGTCTTAATGAAGATAACATCGGCATCTATATCGTTGAGATTCTCAATCAGCGCACCATGTCCTGCGGGGCGGAAGAGGAGTTTTTCGTCAGCCTCGCGGAAGGGGGTACAGTCCTCATTCACGGCTATGGTATCTGTACTACCCTTCTGCACCGAGAACGAGATGTTGTATTTCACATCGTAGCGGCTCTCGTATCGCTCCCTAACGCTATCAAAGAGCGACGAGAAACCCTCCACATGCTCGGGAGATACGGTAAAGTGGATATTCACCACGCCATCGCTCGAAGCATACATTGCGCCCTCTGCCAAATGCTCCTCAAAAGGAGTGCGGGCACCGGTCTGGTATTTATGAAAAAGAAGAAGACCTTTGGGTTTGGAGCCATATTCGAGCCCCTCGCCAACAATGGTCTTCACAACATCTTTCAAAGGAGCATCGAGTGCCACCTTCTCACCAAGTGCTTCTGCAAAGGCAAACTTATTGATATTAGCCGCGAGTTTCTCCACCACTGAGTTCATCTCGCCACTCTCCACAAAGGAGAACAAATCTTTGAACATTCGAGTTGCGGCACCACTTGCAGGCACAAACTTCTCGATTTTGAGTCTACGCTGAGATTCGCGGTACTCAGCACGCAGTTGGTCGGCATGAGAGGCATCAATAGCCACAATACCATCGCCAACTCTTGCAGAGCGAATAATTTTCAGATAGGGAAAACCTTTACGGAAGTTTTCTAATTGTTTCTCGACAGCCTCGCGGGAGAGTCCGTGTTGCTGGATTTGTTGAAGGTCCTCAGTAGTGAACATAGGCGAGTTTTTAATTTCATTAAAACAATCCACAAAACTATCAATATTTGGCAGATATTCAAAAACATTGACAATCTTTTTTTTCAAAAATTGCCCACCTAAAAGAATATTTTTAACAGATTGGGCTTTTTCGGCGAAAAGTATTAACTTTGTAGGTTGAAATGGTACGAATAAGCGAAAATATAGACCTTGCGGCATACACCTCCTTTGGGGCGAGTGCAGTGGCAGACCGCCTTGTGGAGTGGAACTCCACAAACGACCTTATAGACTACCTCTCGGGTGAGGGCAAAGAGCACCTTGGAGGCAAGTGGACACTCCTCGGCGAGGGGTGCAATACCCTATTTACCCACGACTATCACGGCACAATCCTCCGCTCGGTTGCCAAGGGCATTGAGGTTATCGAGGAGAACGACTGCGAACTCTTAATCCGAGTGGCAGCGGGCGAGGTGTGGGACGATGTGGTGGCATGGAGCACCGAGCGCGGTTTGTGGGGCGCGGAGAACCTCTCTGCCATACCGAGCAGCGTGGGCGCAAGCGCAGTGCAAAACATCGGTGCCTATGGAGTTGAAGCAAAGGATATTATCGAGTGGGTGGAGGTTGTAAGATTGGACACCCTGAGCATTGATAAACTAGCCAACAACGAGTGCCATTTCGGCTACCGCGAGAGCATTTTTAAGGAGGAATTAGCAGGCAAAGTTATCATCTCTGCCGTGTGTTATCGTCTGAGCAAGAGCGCGATGCCCAAACTCAACTATGGCACACTGCGCCCCGAAGTGGAGCGCGTAGGCGACTTCTCGCCACAGGGTATTCGCAAGGCGGTAATTGCCATCCGCGAGAGTAAACTCCCCGACCCAAAAAAGATTGGCAACGCGGGCAGTTTCTTCAAAAATCCCATACTCCCCCGCCCCCAAGTCGAGGCTCTCAAAGCGCAATATCCAGAGATGCCTATCTACGAGGTTGCAGGAAAGCCCGAGAGCCTGAAAATAGCCACGGGTTGGATGATAGATTCGCTTGGTTGGAAGGGCAAAAATATTGGGCGTGCAGGTGTGCATACCCATCAGGCGTTGGTTTTGGTTAATCTCGGAGGTGCCACAGGCGAAGAGGTTATGACTCTTGCCGAGCGCATTTGCCGAGAGGTTAATGAGAAATTCGGTGTGGAGATATCCCCCGAAGTAAACATTTTGTAACAGGAAAATATGACACTTTCGGAGAAGTTTCAGAAGTACATAACGGAGCACTCGTTGGTGAGTAAGGAGAATCGTATCCTCCTCACTGTCAGCGGTGGTGTGGACTCTATGGTCATGATGCACCTCTTTGTGGAGGCGGGTTACAATATTGGAGTTGCCCACTGCAACTTCTGCCTGAGGGGTGCAGAGAGTGACGAAGACGAGGTGGTGGTTGCCGGCGAGGCTCAAAGGCTCGGAGTGCCTCACTACAATCGTCGTTTCGACACCAAAGGCGAGATGGCTCTCACGGGCGAGAGTGTGCAGATGGCTGCCCGTAGGTTGCGCTATCAGTGGTTTGATGAGTTGTGCATTGACGAGGGGTACGACACCATCGCCGTAGCACACCATGCCGACGACAGCATTGAGACCTTTTTCATCAATCTGCTGAGGGGTACGGGACTGAAAGGTCTGACGGGTATCAGTGTCGTAAATGGTAAGGTTATTCGCCCTCTTATCTTCGCCTCGCGCCACGAAATTAAGGAGTATGCCAAGAGTCACTCCATACCCTATCGCGAGGACTCCTCTAACCGCTCCACAAAGTACCTTCGCAACAAGATAAGACTCGGTATTGTGCCCCGACTGAGGGAGATTGTCCCCCAATTTACGGGTACAATGTGTAGCAACATAGACCGCCTAACCGAGGCACAGCGTTTCATCAACCACGCGATAGAAAAAATTGCTCGCGATGCAGTGGAGCATATCGGCTGTGAAGATATCATCCATCCCGACAAGATTGACTCGGGTTTTCCGCTCAACTTCGTCATCTACGAACTAATGAGCCAAAACTATGGTTTCAAGGGGGATGTGGTTGATTCGCTCTATGAGGCTCTGCGCAACAACTCAACGGGTAAGCGTTTCTACTCGAAAGATTGGGTAGCGTACATAGACCGCGGGAGGATTATCATCTCGCGCATTGACGAGTGCGACGAGTGCGAGGTTGCGGTAAATCTTGCAAAAACAAAGGTCTATTGTGGCGGCTCGGTACTCTATCTCGAAAAGATGGATATTGACCGCGTGGAGTCGTTGCGAGTGCCAGAACATATCGCACTGCTCGACTTGGACACACTCCAAGAGCCACTCACTCTGCGCAAATGGCGCGAGGGCGATAGGTTTGTACCACTCGGAATGGTAGACGAAAAGAAGGTGAGCGACTTCCTTATTGACGCAAAGGTATCGATGCCCGAAAAGAGGCGTCAGTTTGTTCTCACTGCGGGAGAGGATATTGTATGGCTTGTCGGTCAGCGCATCGACAACCGCCACAAGATAACCTCCAAGACCGAGAATATACTCCGCATCACAAAGGAGAGTTTATAGAGTTAAAAGTTGAAATAGGTCGGTTGACGGTAGTCGGTTGACGGTTACATAAGTATGGCAAAGAGTATTCGTTTTAGAGAGGCATACGCGCAGTACGAGAGTATCGTGAAGGATATTCGCGCAAGGCAATTTGCGCCCGTCTATCTGTTGATGGGCGAGGAGGGTTATTTCATCGACCGCCTAACGGATATGCTTGCCGACACCATCCTCGACGAGAGCGAAAAGGCTTTCAACCAACTTGTCATCTATGGTAAAGATGTGGAGGACGAGGGTATTATTGTGAACTACGCCCGCCAGATGCCCATGATGGGAGGCAAGATGGTTATCATTGTCAAGGAGGCAGCCTCGCTCCGCAAGGTGGAGAACCTCTCGCACTACACCGCCTCGCCCAGCCCTTCAACCGTACTCATCATTGCCCACAAAGGTAAGACGGTGGACAAACGCTCGGCTCTGTATAAACATGTTAGCGCAAAGGGTGTAGTCTTTGAATCGCCACGACCCTACGACAACGAACTCTCTCCTTGGATTGCCACCCACCTGCGAGCCACAAAGGGTTGTGCCATAGAGGAGAAGGCTCTGAGGATGGTAACCGACCATCTGGGTACCGACATTGCCAAGATTGTGGGCGAGTTCGACAAACTCTTCACTCGTCTGCCCGAGGGTACAAAGGTCATAACTGCCGACCACATCGAACAAAACATCGGTATCAGTAAGGATTTCAACAACTTTGAGTTGGTGGAGGCTGTGGCACACAAGCAGTTTGCAAGGGCTATGCAGATTGCCGACAACTTCGCCCGCAATCCCAAAAACCACCCCCTTGTGGTGACTACCACCACCCTCTTTGGTCACTTCCAAAAACTCTTCACCATAAACTACAAGGAGTGGCAAACGAAGGTTAAGGGTATGCCCGCAGCAAGCGATGCAGAACTCGCCTCGCTCATCAAAGTAAGCCCCTATGTACTTGGCGGTTACAAGCAGGCTGCAAGGCTCTATCCCAACAAAAAAATCTTCCTCATCTTGGGTCTTATTCGCGAGTACGACATGAAAGGTAAGGGTATAAATTCGGGCGGTATGGAGCAGGGCGAACTCTTGCGCGAATTACTCATGAAGATTATGATGCTCTAAGGCTTTCGGAATGGTTGGCGAGAAGGGAAATATCTCCTTGGATGGCAGGATAACATCGTGGCGCGAGGCTGAACTCTCGCCCTCGGTGCTTATGGGCAACAACTGGGTATATACCACCATCAACACCCTCGCACACAAACCCCTACACATAGAACTAAAACTCCACCACGCCTTCAAATCGTTCCACACACTCTATGGCTATCGCCCTACAATAGAACCTCTTACGATAGCAAAAGAGGTGTACGATTTGCTCTATTATGGGCTCTATCCCGAAGGGGGCAACACAGTAAATCTCTACCTCATTCCCGAGGGCACAAAGGGTTGCAGACGATTGTTAGTACACGAGGCTACCACGCCTTATGAGGGCTATGGATTGCTCTCGGTGCGCCCACGAGGTATCATTGCCAACTACGAGATACCCTTCGAGAAGCACCAAACGAATGTATCAATGACAGCGGCTCGTTTTGCCGACCGCTACGCCTCCTCGCACGGCTACGACATTGCCATTAGAGCCAATCGTAGCGGCACACTACTATCCTCGGGCGACAATCCGCTATTTGCGCTGAGGGGTAACACGCTGCTGACAACCCCCATAGACAAGGGCGCGAGGGAGTCTGCCGAAAGGAGTCTAATGTTCCGTTTGGCGAAAAAGTGTGGTGTGAGTATCGTTGAAGAGGAACTGAAAGTAGAAGACGCAACTACCTACGAGGAGTTGATGGTCTTCACTCCCGTTGGTTTGCAAAGTCTTATATCGCTGGGTGATATGAAGTTGAGTAATATCTACGCCACGCTCTTTGGCAAGCACATCGCTACTCTTGCTCACGAAGAATTCGGTCTGTAACATCCAACACCTCTTCGAGGTCGAAGCCGCGCGAAAGCGCAAATCTCACAAGTTTTCCTTTCAGTTCGTATGTATCTCGCGCAGAGGTCTTCGCCGCCTTTTTGCGCAACATCTCTTCGAGTCTTTCGGCACTCTCTGCGGGCACTAATTGTGCCATTGCCTCATCTATCAACTGTGGGGCTATAGATTTAGTTCTCAGCGCCATACGGATCTTACGCTCGCCCCACCCCGAAAACCTCATCTTCTCGCGAACATAGGCCGAGGCATACCTACCATCGTCAATAAATCGTTCCTTTATAAGTCGCTCCAAAACACTCCGTGCATCCGCGTCTGACAGCCCCCAACGGTGCATCAAGCGCAGAGCGTCGCTACTACACTTCTCGGCACGCGCACACTGCCTCATGAGCGACACAAGAGCCTGCTCGGGAGTCTTGGTGCGAGGGGTATATGTTACACTCTTTTTGTACATACCATCATACGGGGTTTACCGTTCATATCTTTGTGGAGCGTCACATCGCACAAGCCCTTCTCGTGGAGCATTTGGGCTGTCTGCTCTGCAAGTTTTTCGTGAATTTCAAAGTAGAGTTTACCCCCATCTCGCAGTCCAACAAGTGCCACATCGGCAATGCGTTCGTAGTAAATAAGGGGGCGTTCATCGGGCACAAAAAGTGCCTCGCTCGGCTCGTAGTCCGTAACATTACGAGCCATACCTACACGCTCATTCTCAGGAATATAGGGTGGATTAGATATTATCACATCGTAACTCGCGGGGGCGGGCTCCCAAAGGAAAATATCGCCCCTCAGCACCGACACCTTTACACCATTACGCTCGGCGTTATCCCTTGCGACCTCCACAGCCACCTCCGAGAGGTCGAGAGCCTCCACCTGCGCCCCCTCAATCTCGGCAGCCAACGATATGGCAATGGCACCACTACCCGTTCCGAGGTCTATGATGTGGGGGCTTTCGAGAGTGTTTTCGCGCACCACAAGGGCGACCAACTCCTCGGTTTCGGGGCGAGGAATGAGCACTCCCGAGCGCACCGCAAAGCGTCTGCCGTAGAACTCCGTAGTGCCCACAATATATTGTATCGGCTCGCCCGAAGCAAGGCGCATCAAGAACTCTTCGAGAGCAACGGTGGTTATGCTCTTACACTCGCGCTCGCCGTCTAAGGCTACATCGAACCTGCCAAAGCCGCACACATCCACACAAAATCGCTCCGCAACAGCCGCAGCCTCGCGCCCGTCGTAGACTCCATTTGCGACCTGCAAAACCCTATCGAAAATCTCTTTGCGTGTCATCAGTGCAAATATAGACATTTTTTTGATTTTGCTATCAATATGTTTAGCAATTAGTTAGGCTTTGCGTTGAAAAAATCTCTAAAAAAATGCGATTTTTTTGCTCAAAAAATTTGCAGGAAAGAAATTTTGCTTTACCTTTGCATCGCAAAACAAAGCAAGGGAGTTTAGCTCAGCTGGTTTAGAGCATCTGCCTTACAAGCAGAGGGTCGGCGGTTCGAATCCGTCAACTCCCACAAGTTAAGAAAACGCAGAGGCTTCGATGTAAATCGAAGCCTTTTTGTATTTTACCCCACTGCTCCAAATTTATTTGAGCGCAGTGGGGTAAATACAAAAATGTGGCTCATTTTGAGCCTTTGCGTTTTCTTAACTTGTAAAACGCCCCGCAGGGTAAACGGATCATGGAGCGTAGCGACATAATCCGCTCTCGTGAGTTTACTCATAGGTAGCCCCTATCTACAACAAAACACCCATACACAGTATAGGACTGTGTGCAACTTTACTGCCTTGGGGAGCCGACGGATCACAAGCGAAGCCGTCAGGCGTAGCGCAGTAATCCGTCACCCACACACGCCCCCGCCCTTCGGGCACCCCCTCTAACTTAGAGGGGGAATAGGGAATTCCCGTCACTCCTGCAAGAAAAACAAGAAAAACAAGAAGAACAAGAAGCCCCCAAGGGGCGCGGGTATTAAAAAAGATACCCGCGAATAAGGAGGGTGTGCAACTTAATTTTCAACTTTCAACTCTCAACTTTCAACTTTTAGAGCGGTAGATGCCAACCGCCTGCCATTCGGCAGTCGT
>JAZNTX010000007.1:0-4961 GCA_045591965.1 Tidjanibacter sp.
AACTACCTCAAAGGTTTGCTTACCAATGAGGAGGTTATTGAGGAATTGTTGAAGACTGCCCGAGCCATCGTCAGTGGTGAGGAGGAGGGCAAAAAACTCAATCTCTCGACCGAGGAGTTGGCGTTCTACGATGCTATTACCAAGCCCGAGGCAGTGCAGTATTTCTATACAAACGAGCAACTTATCGCCATCACGCGCGAACTGACCGATGCACTCCGCACAAATAAGACCATAGACTGGACAATGAAGGAGAGCGCCCGTGCCAGTATGCGCCGCATCGTGAAACGCCTGCTTAAAAAATATAAATATCCGCCTGAGGGTCAGGAGGCAGCTCTCGAAACCATTATGACTCAGTGCGAGATGTGGAGTGTAAATGAGTTTGAATAATGTGAGAACTATATACTTTTTCCCAAAAAACCTAAAAGGGAGCATACTGGGGTCGCTCGTGAGAGGCTTTGTATGCAAAATAAGAGAGCAACCTTTTGAGGTTGCTCTCTTATTTTGAGCGGAAAACGAGACTCGAACTCGCGACCCCAACCTTGGCAAGGTTGTGCTCTACCAACTGAGCTATTTCCGCGTATGTTGCGGTTTCGCTTTTCGGTTTTGCTCTTCCTTGCCAAGGTTGGGGTGTTTACTCCTCTTGGGGCAAGGTTGTGCTCTACCAACTGAGCTATTTCCGCAGTATTTTTCGTAGGAGTTTCGCGACCCTAATCTGACGGCAGGGGGCTTATCCCACTCGCGCCACGGAGCGAAGTCCGTTTTGCGGGTGCAAATATAGAAGGTTTTTTTATTATGGCAAAATAAAATCGTCTTTTTTTGTCGTGGCAGGCGGTTTTTTGCAGTTTTTTCGGGCGCATCTTCGGGGTGGCAGCACACAAAAACCCCGCGCCCCGAGCCCCGTTCCACAAAAAAAACGCCACCCTAAGCCCTCTCTTGACAAATCACAACATCTATGGCAAACTCATAGCCGCCGCGCAGAAAGTGTCTAAAATCGCCCAAAAATGGGCAAAAAAGAGGTATCCGAGGGGTAGTGGCAAGACTCCGTAACAAAAAGAGCGGTCACATGGCTGCGACCGCTCAATTTCAAAAACTATTTTTATTCGCTATTGTGCTTCTTTAATATCGCACAGGCGGAAGTACTCCGTACGAATCCACACGAGTTCCATGGTGTCTTGCCTATACGCCTGCATCACATAGCAGTATGCACCATTGTAGTCATCGTAGGAGTCTTGTCCCAAGTCGATCTCGGTACCGTTGCTCTGACGATAGCGGATGTGACCATTACCATTGGTATTGATGTCGTGGTAGAAACCCTCGTAGCCTGCGGGGAGCGACTGCAAGCGGGGGAGTTGCTCGGTAGTCTCTGCACAGAGAGCCACAGCCTCCTCCAAAGTCTCGGTTTTGAGCGAACCGTCGGCATTTACCTGACTCGACACATCGCAGCGATACAGGCGCAACGAAGCCACCGTATTCACCCAATAGTAGGGTGCGGGTGCCGTTCCGTTGAAGAAGAAGTCGGCTGGAACATTCAAATAGAACTGTCCACCGCTCATAGTGATAGGCATCTTCTCGGAGGAGGTATAGTCGTCGCTATGGATATCCGAAACGAAGGGATCCATATCAATGTGTACCACATGACCATAGTATGTTTTAGGCTCATTCACGCCATCGTCATAGACTGCATAAGCCTGAAATACGGGGTCGTGCGCACCATTGAACGCCTCTTTGAGGAAGTCGGTATCACTAAATTCTTTCCTAAAACTCAAACGATAAGTACCACCCTCTTTCTCGGTAAGACCGCCATAGTTATAACTACCTGCAAAGTTGGGCATCTCGTGAGCCCACGAGATGGTCTCCTCCACAGCCTCGCTATAAGGCACATCCAAACCGTTGTGGCTTGTGGTACCATCGGCACCGCAATAGTCGCAGAAACCGTAGCGGATGTAGTATGTCATATTCTCCTTGTCAAAGCCATCGGTGTGAATAGGAAGGTCTGCCTCCATGGTGAAGATAACACTCATGGGGTAACGGTAGGTAACCTGCTCATTGTTAGCACCCGTAGTTGTTGCCGTAGTACTCTCACCCAAGATGTAGTCGTTGGTGTGGATGATGGGGTCGTTGCTTACGATATTCTCGGTTGTTGCTACAACATTGCTGAAATTGTAGTGCTTGTTGGACACAAAATTGAAGCCCTCTGCCCTCTCGTAGGCGTAGACAATCTTATACGATGCGGTATTGAAGATAGCAACCAACACCTCGTCGGTACCCAGTGTAAAGGGAGGCACAACCGCCCAAACATAGGTGCTGTTGTCTTCGGTAATTTTAATGTCAAAAGGTGCATCAACACGAGTACTTGCGCCAAGGAAGTCCACCTCAATGTAGTTGCGGCTCTCGCCCTCGATAGGGGTATAAGTATCCATTTCGTGGTTGAACGAGAAGTGACCCGAGAGGGGCACGATACCTGCACTCTCATCAATGGCTTTGCTGCCAATGGTTTCGAGGGTGCTCTTCTTTGTTACAAAGATATCAACCTCTTCGAGGTTCTCCTCTGCAAGTTCTGCGGGTACACCCTCGACAGCCTTGATGAGGAAGCGGAGCGAAAGTGTGCGGTCTTTCAGCGTAACCGTAGGAGCATTTTCGCCAACAGCCCACTCCACCTTATCCGACGAGAAGAATGCGTAGTTGTCGTAGTTGCTGTGATGAGCGTCTATCTGGGTCTGACGGCTGGCGTGTTTCACAAGCCACGACTCCTCGTGGTAGATATCGTTGTCATCTGCGATACTATTGTAGGGGTAGTACGCAAAGAGTTCCCATGCCGAGGTGCGATTTGCGGGATTGGAGGGGATGGTGCCCTCGAATTGTCCCTCGTGGCGGTGCATAGCCACATTGTTGGCAATGTGCTCACCCTCTGCGTCGTGGATGAAAAGACCCAAAGCGTCGCCATCCTCCCACGAGAGTTCGCTCAGTTTTTCGCCGCCGAAGATTGCACGAGCCCCACTCTCAACGCTTGCATCGAGAATGAGTTTGTAACCACCGTTTGTCTTTATTGCGGGGTAGATGTTGTCAAAATCGTTAGTACAAGCCACCATACCCAACGCGAGTACGGCAATGGCTGACATATATGCGTAAATTTTCTTCATAGTCTTGTTTGGGATTAAATTTACTATTACTACATCTCCACAACCTCATAATCCGCAAAATCGAAACTCTGCGAGGTTATCTCTGTGGCTGTCATAGCAATACCAGCCTCGACAGCAAACTCATACACAAAAATTTCAGGCGCAATGTACTTCATTGTTACTATCTCCTTTACCTATTTTATGTTGCATTAAACTTATGGTCTCGAAAAAATCGTGCAAAGGTACAAGTTTTATTGTAAAAACAAACACTTAATCCTATAAAAATAAGATTTTATGGTTCAATAACGAGTGGGATAGGTTGCTAAACACACATAGAAAGACCATCCATGCTAAAAACAACAAAAACCCATTGCGCATATCTCCAACCTTGACAAACAACACCAAAGGAGCCCTTGCAGGCTCCTTTGGTTGTATTGATTTTATGAGGAATTACTTTACCATATATTTGCAGATAAACCCCAACATAAATAAAAGTACGGTAATCAGCAACAAGATGCACTTACCTCTAAAAAAGTTAAAACTATTATCCGCATTCCTATCCATTCTCTGATTATGATCCCGAACCGCGGTTTCACTCGTCTTTTCCTTATCAAACCGCACATATTCCCTCTTGTAGAAACACGAGTCCCAAAAATAATGAATCAAATCTACCAACAAATAGACAAATGCAGCACACATTGCCGATAATGCAAAGTTGTTGGGGAATGTAAACTCTTTTTCGGTATAAGAGATAACCCACAGAGTTCCGATTATGCCGAAAATGATTGAGCGTGAAAGGGTTGAAAAATTACTCGATTGAGTGTATTTGAATCCCTGACACTCTTCGAGCAACTTCTCAATTTGTTCCTCACGCTTTTTCTCGTCTGCCTTTCGGGGAGTATTTGCCATATTTTTCTCTATTTCTTTGGTTTTCCACAAGGACCCTGCGACTCATTTATTGTGTGTGCATTCGTATAAGAAGCGGGAGTCCTGCGAGTGTCTTTAATTATCGAAAAACTTTTTTGCGTTGGCTTTGGGGTTGGTGTAGTGGGCTTGACTACACTTGTTTTCTTTTCGCTCATGGTCTATTGTTTTGAGTTAATATTAAATCATTCTACTATCTAATTCAACCTTGCCTAATGTGTTGATAGCAGATAAACCTAACAACAATGGTGCAGATTGACTCTCTATAACCACTGTCACTACATCATATAGATGCAGACCTGCTATTTTAATATCTTTGATTACTAAATGCAAATTGGAGTAAAAAGACGCCTCATACACCTTTGGTTAGTAGTTATCCTCTACAAAGATACAGATATAATCTGCAAAGTGAACAAAATTCTGCAAGTTTTTATCGCCACACTCGTATATCGCCCCTCTTTTGTTCATGGGTATCTTTTTTAATACCCAAGAGGTTGGGTGGATCTCTTGCTCTTCTTGCTCTTCTTGTTCGTCCTATTCTTCTTGTTTTTCCTGTTTTTCTTGTTTTTCTTGCAGGAGTAACAAGAATAACAAGGGTGACAAGAAAAACAAGGGTAATAGTGCTTACTCCCCTACTCCAAAACCTACGGGAGTATTCCCAATCAGGGAGCGAGATGTTTCCCTCCCCCCACCACCAGCGGGAGCAGCACCAATTCGGGAGCGAGGAACGCCGTTCCGAGCGGGGCGGGTGGGGTGCGCGTTCCGCGCACAATTTCAGCAAGGTAGATGCCAACCGCCTGCCATTCGGCAGTCGTGGCAAGACGGACAGACCTCACCCGCCTTCGGCACCCTCTCCTAACTTAGAAGATGGTGTTTGGGGCAGTCGTGGCAAGACGCAAAAGGCGCGAGTATTAAAAA
>JAZNTX010000008.1:0-94160 GCA_045591965.1 Tidjanibacter sp.
CATTGCCCTCTACGGAGCGTTTCTTGGCTACATCATAGAAGCCAAGCAAAACGGAAGATATTAGCGCAAACCAAATCCACATAGTGTGTTCAATGTTGTGTTATGTGGGCGCAAAGATAGAGAAAAGAATTGAGAATTGAGAATTGAGAGTTGAGAATTGAATTGAGAATTGAGGCAACCGACGACAAACCGAGAGCAATCAAATTTATTTGAATTGCCGAGGTGCGAAGGAGGAAAAGACGCCGAAGGCGGATTAAATGCGAGTAAGCGAGCGCAGAGCGGGCTTGCACGCTATGCCGAGCAGGAGCATTTTAGAGCAGCCGTAGGCTGGTCAATTGAGAATTGACAGGGAGATTGGGACTACTGGGACTAATGAGAGAACTGAGAAATCTTAGTAGTCATAGAACTCTTAGAACTCTTAGTAGAGGTTAAAAAAGGAATGATATCGCGGAGGAAATTTTTTGCGAAATAAGAAGGTGGCTCCGCAGTTTACTAAGCGTAAATGAGGAAGCCACCTTTGAAATTTGGTGAAAAATTCACCCGCGAGATTATTTCTTTTTAACCTCTACTTGGTCGTAGGACTCAATAATATCACCGATTTTGATATCATTGTACGACTCGATGTTCAGACCGCACTCCATGTTGAGTGTCACCTCCTTAGCATCGTCCTTGAAGCGTTTGAGCGAACCGAGGCGACCGGTGTAGATAACAATACCGTCGCGAATGACGCGGATGGGCGAGGTGCGGGTAATCTTACCCTCGCGCACAATACCACCGGCAATGGTACCCACCTTGCTAATCTTGAAGGTTTCGAGCACCTCAACAGTACCCATAATCTCCTCCTTCATCTCGGGCTCCAACATACCCTCGATAGCGTCTTTGATATCGTTGATAGCGTCGTAGATGATGGAGTAGAGTCGAATCTCGATAGCCTCATTCTCGGCAATCTTACGCGCACCTGCCGAGGGTCGCACTTGGAAGCCCACAATAACGGCGTTGGAGGCAGCAGCGAGGAGCACATCGCCCTCGGTAATCTGACCCACAGCCTTGTGGATAACATTTACCTGTACGGTCTCGGTGGAGAGTTTCAACAGCGAGTCGGTCATAGCCTCAATAGAGCCGTCTACATCGCCCTTGACGATGATGTTGAGTTCCTTGAAGTTGCCGATAGCGATACGGCGACCAATCTCATCGAGGGTGACATGTTTCTGGGTCTTGATACCCTGAATACGCTGCAACTGCTCGCGTTTGGTTGCAATCTCGCGTGCGCTCCTATCGTCGTCCATAACATTGAACTTATCGCCCGCCTGAGGTGCGCCATTCAGACCGAGCACCAATACGGGAGTTGCGGGACCTGCCTCGGCAACCTTCTTGCCGTGCTCGTTGAACATCGCCTTCACGCGACCAGTGTGAGTACCCGAGAGGATAACATCGCCCGTACGGAGAGTACCGTTCTCCACAAGCACCGTAGCGACATAACCGCGACCCTTGTCGAGCGAGGACTCGATAACCGTACCCACCGCCTTCTTGTCGGGGTTGGCTTTAAGGTCGAGGAGTTCAGCCTCCAAGAGCACCTTCTCCAAGAGTTTGTCGAGGTTGATGCCCTGCTTTGCCGAAATCTCCTGCGACTGGTACTTACCGCCCCAATCCTCCACGAGGTAGTTCATGTTGGCGAGTTGCTCCTTGATAGCATCGGGGTTTGCGGAGGGTTTATCAATCTTATTGATTGCGAAGACCATAGGCACACCTGCTGCCACAGCGTGGTTGATAGCCTCAACGGTCTGGGGCATAACCTTATCGTCGGCTGCAACAATGATGATAGCCACATCAGTAACCTGAGCACCACGCGCACGCATCGCTGTAAACGCCTCGTGACCAGGGGTATCGAGGAAGGTGATGGTCTTACCCTCATACTTCACGCTGTAAGCACCGATGTGCTGAGTGATACCACCCGCCTCGCCAGCGATGACATTGGTCTTGCGGATGTTATCCAGCAGCGAGGTTTTACCGTGGTCTACATGACCCATAACGGTAACGATGGGTGGACGCTCCACGAGATCCTCCTCCTTGTCGGCAACATCCTCGATAGCCTCCTGAATCTCAACGCTCACAAACTCCACCTTGAAGCCATACTCCTCGGCAACAATCACAAGAGCCTCTGCATCCAATCGTTGGTTGATAGAGACCATAAGACCGAGGTTCATACAGGTTGTGATGACATCCGTAACGCCCACATTCATCATTGTTGCGAGGTCGCTAACGGTCACAAACTCGGTGAGTTTGAGAATCTTGCTCTCGCTCATCGACTGCTCAAATTCAGCCTCCATACGCTCTGCCACGGCTTGGCGTTTCTCCTTGCGGTAAACCGAGCCTTTGCTCTTGCCGCCCTTAGCCGTAAGTCTTGCGAGTGTATCCTTAATCTGCTTCTGCACCTCCTCATCGCTCACCTCGGGGCGAACAACGGGTTTGGGTGCATTCTTCTGTTTATTTTTCTTATCCTTCTTGGAAACGGGCTGGTTGTTGCCACCCTGACCGCCACCCTGTTGGGGTTTGCCACCCTGCTGGGGCTTACCACCATGCTGTGGTTTGGTGACATCTACCTTATTGTCTTTGATGCGTTTGCGCTTCTCGCGGTGCGAAGGCTCCGCACTCTTGCGAAGGCTATCAACATCTATCTTGCCGAGGACCTTGGGACCCGACAGACCAGCACTCTCCACACGGAATACATCTTTGCTCTCAGCCAAACGCTCGTCGTAGGTCTTACTCTGAACCTCAGCATCAGCCACATGAGCCTTAGGAGCCTGAGGTGCTGGCTTGGGCTCTACCTTGGGCTCTACCTTAACCTCCTGCACAGCCTTGGGCTGAGGTGCAGGCTTAGGCTCGCTTTTGGGTGCGGGCTGAGGTGCAGCCTTAGGTGCAGCGGGTTGCTCACTCTCCTTTTGGGGCTGCTTTTGTGGTTCGGCAGGCTTTGCGGGAGCCTCAACCTTGGGCGCACTCTTCGCTTCGAGGTCGATCTTACCCAACACCTTGGGCTGTGGTACCTCGGTGCGGATGAAACTACCGCTCCTCACCACAACCTCTTGTTCCTCGGAAGAGTGCTCCTTCTTATCGCCCAGCGACACACTCTCCTGTTTGAGGTTCATGCGCTCGCGCACACTATCCCTCTCACCTCCGAGATGATTGCCACCAAACTCCTTTTCCAACATAGCATAGACATCACTCTCAACGAGCGTGTTGGGTGCCACATCTTTGATACCTTTCTTTTCGAGAAATTCGGTTATGGTGCCCAGACCAACCTTGAACTCTCTTGCAACCTGTACGAGTCTCAGTTTTTTCTCCATTTGCTATATTTTTTTCGTTTCTATTTTCCTTTCTTCCGCGACTTTTTGTGAAAAGTCGCCCAAAAACTTTTATGCGATACTGCGTATCGCTATTGAGTTGAAAGTTGAGAGTTATGGTGCACCTTCGGCATCTTTTCCTCCTTCGCACCTCGGCAATTCAAATAAATTTGATTGCTCTCGGTTTGGCGTCAGTTACCTCAACTCCCCCTGCGAGTGGGTTTTGCGAGGGGATTTTTGTGCCTCATCCTCATAATTTTTGCTTTTTAGGAGGCGAGTTCAAGGCTCCCCCCCTTCCTATTTGCTATATATCGTGGAGGGATTTTTGTGCCTCATCCTCATAATTTTTGCTTTTTAGGAGGCGAGTTCAAGGCTTGCGTAGCGCGAGAAACCGCAGTTTGCTGACGCAAATGAGGATTTCGAGCGCAAGCGTAACGCAGAAATCGCCCCTAAAAACAAAAATTATTCGAATTCGGCACGAAGAATACGCACAACCTCCTCAATAGTCTCCTCTTCGAGGTCGGTACGCTTTGCGAGTTCGGCATTGGAGAGTTCGAGAACGCTCTTGGCGGTGTCGCAACCGATACGCTTGAAGGTGTCGATAATCCACTGCTCAATCTCGTCATTGAACTCATCGAGGTCTACATCCTCCTCGTCAGCATCGCGGAAGACATCAATATCGTAGCCCGAGAGCATTGTTGCAAGGCGGATATTCAAACCACCCTTACCGATTGCGAGCGACACCTCGCTGGGTTTGAGGTATACCGAAGCGGTCTTCTTAGCCTCGTCGAGCGATATGGAGGTAATCTTTGCGGGGTTGAGAGCCCTCTGGATGAGGAGCGAGGTGTTGGATGTCCAGTTCACAACATCGATATTCTCGTTCTTCAACTCCTTAACTACGGAGTAGATACGCGAGCCCTTAACACCCACACAAGCACCTACGGGGTCGATACGGTCATCGTAGGACTCCACAGCAACCTTTGCCCTCTCACCAGGGATGCGGACAATCTTTTTGATGGTAATTAGACCGTCGAAAATCTCGGGCACCTCAGCCTCAAAGAGCCTCTGCAAGAACTCAGGAGCGGTACGCGAGAGGATGATTACGGGGTTGTTGTTACGCATCTCAACCTTCGACACAATGGCTTTGATATTGTCGCCCTTGCGGAAGAAGTCGCTGGGAATCTGCTCGCTCTTGGGCAAAACAAGTTCGTTGCCCTCGTCATCGAGCACCAAGAGTTCCTTTTTCCACACCTGATAAACCTCGCCCGAGATAATCTCGCCAACCTTCTCGCTGTACTTCTCGAAGAGGTTAGCCTTCTCCAAGTCGAGGATGCGCGAAGCCAAGTTTTGGCGGAGCGAGAGCACCGCACGGCGACCAAACGAAGCCATCTCAATCTGGTCGGCAACCTCCTCGCCCACCTCGTAGGTAGCATCGAGTTTGCGAGCATCACTGAGGGCAATCTGCTGGTTGGGGTTCTCCACAGCACCATCCTCCACGATGATACGGTTACGCCAAATCTCCAAGTCGCCCTTCTCGGGGTTGATAATCACATCAAAGTTCTCGTCTGTCTCGTAAGTCTTTTGGAGGTAGTGACGAAATACATCCTCCAAAACGCCAATCATTGTACTTTTGTCGATGTTTTTAAGTTCCTTAAACTCGGCAAAATTGCTAATCAAATTCTCCATTTGTCGTTATATTTTTAGTTTTTTGTTGTTTCTTTTCTCACGCGACTTTTTGTACAAAGTCGCCCAAAAATTTTTAGTGTAACCCTTGCTCTACCCCAATGGGAGTAATGAGAGTAATGGGAGATATGGGATTGCCTTCAATTTTCAATTGACCAGCCTTCGGCTGCTCTAAAATGCTCCCGCTCGGCATAGTCTGCAAGCAGCCTCTGCCCTCGCTTACTCGCATTTGCCTCAATTCTCAATTTTCAATTCAGCGAGTGGGTTTTGTGGAGGGATTTTTGTGCCACGCAAGAGAGCAAGTCCGCAGTTTACTCTGCGTAAATGAGGAACTTGCGAGTCACAGCGTGGTGCAAAAAGCACCCACAAGGCACGCTCGCTACTTGAAGTCAAGATACTCCTTCACCCATTTAATCTCCGAGAAGGCGTGAAAATCCTCCACCTCAACCTCCACTTTGCGTTTCTTACCCTCGATGAGTTTACGCTCGGTGTAGGCTATGGTGATACCCTCATGCGAAGCCTCTTTGAGGGTTGCGAGCATCTTTACACCACTCGTAAGCAGCACCTCAACACTGCCGCCTATGAGTTTGTTATACTGACGGAGCAGTTTCAGGGGCTGACCAACACCTGCCGAGAAGACCGAGAGTTCGTAATCCTCCTGTTCTCTGTCGAAAGCCTCCTCAATTTTGCGACTCAACTCCACACATGCGTCCAAATCAACAGCACTATCGGCGTCAATCACAACCTCAATCTCGTTTGCGGGCGAGCATTTCACATCGACAACAAAGCGGTCGGTGCCCTCCAATGCTGCCTCGGCAACCTCACGAATCTTTACTACATCCATCATTATCAACTATTTACTTGCTATCATACTACGAAATTCGGGGACTCATCTGGTCCCCGAACATCGTTTCGTTGGTGCAAATATACACATTTTCACCCAATCTGCAAATTTTTTCCTATATAAATATAGGATATCGCGCTATTTTGCGCCACCAAGGAGGGTTGTGAGGCGTTTTTTGATTACCTCAACAGCATCGCTAAACCGCTTTTCGCCCGTTATGGTGGTGGCATTTTCGAGGTAACTCCAAAACTCCACACCACACACAAACCCCGTAAAGAGGTTTGCCAAGCGCAGGTTTACAAGTGGCATAAGTAGCGAGTCGAGCATCCACGCGAGCATAATGCCCGCCATCACAAACGACAGTTTTGTAATTGTGCGCCAAGCCTTGCGGCTCTCGAAGCGCCACTCGTTGCCCTCGGAGTGCGCCTTGTGGCGGTCAGCGAGTATACCGGTAATAAAATCTACCGTAATGAAAGCCAGTGCTATCACAAGCAGAGGCTCTACCGGAGCAAAGAACGACAAGACTCCGGCGATAATACCTGAGATGTATTTCATACGAATTGAAAATTGAAAATTGAAAATTGAAAAAAGTTTCTACAAACCCTAAGCACCTTAAATACCCTACATCACAATCCCGCCAACAATGCGATGTTTGGGTGTTTGGGGCTCGTAGTCAGGGAAGAGCGTGGGGTTGAGGGCGAGGTGGTTGAGGGCTCGAAGGAGGAGGGTGTCGGCATCCCTTCTAAGGCGCACAACCACCTTGTGGAGAGTGGCATCATCAACCGCCTCGAAACTCTCGCCCACAAGCCTTACGACACCCGCCGAGCCAACCTTCACAGCAAGCGTAGGCAGCAGGCGCGAGGCGACATAGAGCGCGAGAGGATGTTTGAGGTACTCCTCAACAAACGCCACACTCTCAGCATCGGATTCCTCTGCAAGCAGGCTCTCGTAGAACTCTTCGCCCAGCGCGGGGAGCAGGAAACTCTGCTCGGCAGAGAGTATAGCATGGTGGGGTATGGCACTCTCCTCAATGGTGTGGGATGAGCCGAAGGCGAGAGCCACCACCTCGGAGGGATAAATTAGTGTTTTCATCATTTTTTAAGCCTTTTTAGAGTTGTCATACTTGTTGATTTGTGCCAAGAAGACCTGTTGTGCGGGGTCTTCGGGGTCGTAGTCCAAGCCGTCTGCCATACGCGCCTCCCACACTCGCATATATTCGGGTTTGGAGCGCGAGGGCGGGCGGTTGATGATGGCAAGCGAAGAGCCATCCTCGCCCAAAATCTCGCTAATGAGCAGTCGTATGGGGTCGAGGAGTTCCTCTTGCTCGCCGAGGATTACGGTATTGAGAGCCACCTCCCATTCGTGGAGGATACGCTCCGAAGAGAAGCCCGTGGCGTAGTCCAAACCGCTAATGCTGCGGAACCACGAGTGAGCAACCACAATGTCCGAGATGGCTTGTTCGTGGAGCGACACCCAATCGCCCTCGTTGGAGGAGGTAATGGGAATGAAACGCGAAGAGTCACCCTCTTGACAATCCTTGACCATAAACATCACCTGCCCAGGTTTGCCTGCAAACTTACGCTCGGCACTCCTGACAAACTCTTCGGCATCTTTCTCGTTGTCCACCCCTCCGTCGAGCAGCATCACACCCGAAAGTTGGAAGGAGTTGTCCAAGCGCGAGATGTTCCAATTGTCGGTCTTGTAGGCGATGGTCGAAACGCCCAAACCCGCAATATAGGGAGGCACTCCATAGTGGGTAAACATAGGCTCGTAGTCCTTGAAATGAATCAACGAGTGGAGGTTGCCATCTTCGCCCTGCTCGAAGAGTGGATAGAGAGGCAGCATTGCACTATCGGCAGTGGTGTAGTGGCTCCAATCGTGATGTAATATTGCGTGTTTACCATCCTTTGCGAGTCGGCAGCGCGAGGCATCTTGGTGGAAGAGCGCGAGGAAGGAGTGTTGCGAGTCGGTAACCACCTCCACAAAGGCGTTACCAAAGAGTGCTTTGTCGAGAGCCAAGTAGTTTAACACCTGACGCAGCGACTCCCCATCGGAGTTGGCGCGAGCAATGAAATCCCTTGTCCTCACCGCCTTGTCATCAACAATAAAACCCTTACCTGAGATGTAGTCTGCTTTGTCGTTGATAATTCGGCGATGGATTGTTGCGCGGCGAGCGAGGAGCGAGAGGGCATTGGGGAAGAGATTGTCACTACCCCACCTCCAAAACTCCTCACATGAGTTCTGTCTTGTGGGACCTATGGCAATAGCCACATCCAAAGGGGACTGCGAGGCTCGGGGAGTGAAAATTTTGGGTGTAAAAGATTTTTTGTTTTGTTCCATAGTTTTGTAGGTTTCTGGTGGATGGTTTTTTTCGATGATAAAAGGGCAGAGGAGAGATCGCCACACCTACTCCTCCACCCTACCATCTTTGGCAACTAATCCTCAAAATGGCACACAAGGGAGCCATCGAGCGAGGAGAGGATGATGGATGTAATAGCCCTTTGTTCCTTGCGACTACCACCGTCGAGCCTTACCTCCGCAAGGCGCAGCGGATACTCAGACCTCGCCTCTGGCGAGTAACCGACCAAGAACTTCTCGCCCTCGAAGTTCTCAACAATAGCCACCACACCCTCGCGAGAGAGCCTTCGGATAGTTTCCACATCGTCGCTCTTGGTGCCATACATCGCAAAACTCAACTTGTGGGTGACGCTGCCGTCAGCCCCCACGCGCTCCTCCAACAAGGCGGAGCCCTCGGCAAAGCCTACCTCCACAAAGTCACACCCCTCGCAGAGTACCAGCGAGGTGAAGAGCCTCGCGGAGGGGATGTACTCAATGCTCTCTATCTCGGCAGCGGAGAGTAGCAACACGGATTTGACTCCTCCGAGGTGTTTGGCGCAAGTATTAGAGCCCAGCATCATACTACTTTACCAAACCTTTGAGTACAAACTCGCCACCGTAGCGGCTCTTGCAGACAAGATCGCAGTTCGACACCTCCGTCTCGTCGTACATAAAACTAATAGAACTCAACTCCGAGTCAAGCAACGCCCTGTTCTCGCAAACATTGCCGTAGCAGTCGTAGAGGGTAAGATAGAGATTCTCTGCCCAATACTCGCCCTCTTCGTTGTGGCTGAGGCGACCCTCGAAGAGGAATTCGCTTTCGGTGGTCGAGATGGATAGGTTGGAGAGGTGCACGCCCAAAGCAACGGTTACCAACTCGGGGAAGAGGAAGTCGCAACCAGCCATAAAGATTGCCCTCTGGCGGTTCTCCATCACATCGGGGTTATACCACATACGCACCTCGGTACCGGGGAAGTCGCTGGTATTGACCGCAA
Organism: Tidjanibacter sp.; assembly: GCA_045591965.1. Lineage (GTDB taxonomy): Bacteria > Bacteroidota > Bacteroidia > Bacteroidales > Rikenellaceae > Tidjanibacter. Next base: position 9,198 of record JAZNTX010000008.1, read on the forward strand.
GAGCAAGGTTGCGACGGTCGGTGAGGAATGCAAACGAGGTGGGCATATCGGCATCCACATCGCTGTGGTAACTGCTCAGGCGGAGGTCAATCACAGGAATACCGCGATAGTAGAGAGCCTCTCTGCCGCTCTGTTTGGCGAGGTAGGCAGCCTCCATAGCCACATTGTCGAGTTCCTCCTCGTAGGCATTGTAGACATCGGTGCTAACAAAGAACGCCAACTGTCCCTCCGAGCGCAAAGACCTGAGTTGGTCGGTAGAACTATCCCACAGTTGCTTCAAGAGTTCCTCAGCCCACCCCTCTTTATTGTTGGGGATGTATGCCAAACGCTTCATTGCATTCTCGCCTGTTTCGGGATTCTCGGTGCCGTCATCCTCCATAAAGCGTTTGAGGAAGCCGTCGAAGGTAGCAAGCGCACCCGAGGTACGACTGGTGTTGCCATACCACATGGTCGAGCGAATACTCTCGGCAATCGAAGCGCGGAAGAGTTGGGTCTCTGCCTCTTCGAGTTGTGTGCCCGAGAGGTCCTCGAAGTTCACATCCGAGCGAGCAGCGATGAGTTCAAAGACGGTCGAGAAGTAGTCCTCGGCAGAGTATGCCATCTCGGCTTTGACCTTGTTCAGGTTGATGGTCTTCTGCAACTTGGTTGCGGGCTCGCCACCGCTCCAACCACTCGAAGTGTATTTGCGCAGAATATCACCGTTGCGTTTCCAGAAGTGGAGCGTTGTGGGCACGGGGGTGTTGTACATCACTTTGATGCCGAGTTCTTCGGCACTCTCGCCGGTGAGCATAGGGCGGAAGAAGATGGTGTCGAGGTTTTGTCCCTCATAGGACTTGATTTGTTCGATTTTACTCATTGTTTTTTTGTTTTTGGGGATTGAACTTGAAAAAAAGTGTTGGGGTTGTTTATTTTCCACTTCGCGAGAGTGCCGCACGCATACCCTCCACATCGGAGAGATAGGCACTCTGGTTGGGTGTGAGTGAGGAGGTGCCGCTGGGCGCGGGGTCTTCGCACTCTTTGATTTGGGTTTTGCGGGCGGTGTGGGGCCTCGAAGGGGGCGTTGGGGGTGCACCAACATCGTGTTTGTCGGCAAGCGAGGGTTGGATTTTGTCGAGAGGTATTCGAGTGTGGGATGGGGCGGATGGGGTGGCAAGCCCCAAGCCCACGAGAGCCCTGTTCCAAGCCGCCGACAGACGCTCCGAGATGGGTTTCGGAGGCAGCGGAGTGAGCCCCAAGGCTGCCACTTGCGACAGTGCGTCGTCGGTGATGGGCGAGGAGGCGATTATGCGGTCGGCAAGCCCCGCCTCCACACACTCCTCGGGCGAGAGCCACACACCCTTGCCACTGTTGCGACTCATCAACTCCCTATATTCGGCTGCTGTGCGCCCCGAGGCGAGGGCGTAAATCTCCGCCAATCGTTCATCGCTCTTGTCGAGGAGTTCTTTGGTTGCCGAGAGTGAGTAGGTGTTACCCTCCACCGCGCTCTCGCAGCAGTGAATCAGGTAGAGAGCGTTTGCCGATATCTCCCTGCACCCCTCGGAGGCTGCTTGGGCAATGATTGTCGCTGCCGATGCCACATAGCCATAGCAACGAGTGATGACCTCCGCACCAAGCGAGCGAGCCTCGTCATAGATGAGCAGTGCGTCGGCAAGGCAACCTCCCGTCGAGCGGATGTTGAGTACCAATCGCTCAACATTGCCCTCGGCTTTGACCTCATTGAGCACCTCCACAAATCGCTCATAGGTCGCCACTCGGTGGTCGCCGACTCCAAACTGTTCCTCCTCGGGGACACCCAGCACACCGTCGATGTCGATTGTGACGACACCCGCCGAGGATGTGATTTTTCTCTTTGTTTCTTCCATAGATTTTTCTTCCGTTAGTTCTTAAAGTTGTAGTAGATGTAGTTGCTTATGGTCGCATAGGATTGCCCCATCTCCAATGCGGTCTTCTCGATTGCCATCTTCTTACTCATCCCCTTCGAGGTGTAGTCCGACACCATCCTGCGAGCCAAATAGGACTTGCAGTGTTTGTCCGAGAGGAGCCCGAGCGAAAAGAGGTGTTGGATGGTGCGACTCGAAGAGAGCCCCCTACACTCCCTGAGTAGGAGTTCTTCGACCTGCTTGGTATTCTTGTTTTGGTTCATAGCGATAGTTACGATTAATCAATTTCACTGATGGTTACAAAGACCACCTCGGCGGATGGTTCGTTGGGGTTGTAGTTGCAAATCTTCTCCAAGTGGCACAGCACCTTTTCGCCCTCTACATTCACAAGGTAGAGCGAGCGGAAGTCGCACCCTAGCCAATTGTTTGGAGCAACGAAAGACTCTATATCCTCGGGGTTGAGATGCAGATGGAGGGTCAGTCGGCGCGAGCGGTTGTATTTCGCAAGGAGTCCATCCCACCACCTGTGGAGTCCCTCGACACCTGCCCTATCCTCGAAGAGTAGCGAGTGGGGCTCCCCACCCAACAAGCCGTCGTCAAAAAAGGTCACAAGGGGATATTTTTTGTCACCTCGCTGAGGATAGTTCCACTGCTGGTTGTCTGCTGTAAGGGTCTGCACTCCCCTATACGACACAATCTTGGGCTGGAAGTTAAGGAGTTGAACGCAGCGTGGCGCACCGCCATCGGGGTGGGCGACAATGAGCGACGCAGAAGGTGCCGCGGCAATCGTTCCCTGCTCGGACAACGAGGCTGTGAAGAGGCTGTTTTCGATGCTTCGTGTGCCCTCGCCAGCGAAGATGTTATAGATGGTGCCACACCACTCGCCATACCTCTTGCCGTTCTGTTCCTCCCACTCCCCAACGACCTTATCGCCCGAGTGATAGGTAAACCTGAGGGCTCTCTGTTGCTCGTCGCCAAGTTCCTCCACAACTATCGGCTTCGAAAGGTCAATGCGCTCCGAGATGTCCACCACCTCGCCATCGTGGAACTCTCGGCGAGGGGTAATTCGCACGATGTGCAGGTAGGGATCGGTCTGCACCTGCAAGTCGAAGAGTTCTTGCAGTGCTGTCAGCAACTCCATACCCGTAAACGAGAGGGAGGCAACATCGCTCCACACAAGACTCTGGTCGAGCAAGGAATAGGGATAGAATACGGGCTGCACACTACACCCCTCCAATACCTCCACCTCCATATCCTGCTCTCCACCCTCGAAGAAGAACCCGTCGAGGTAGAGCGGTTGATTTGGCGAGCAGACCTGAGGTTGGGTACGCACACTCATCTCCAAATCCACCTTGCCACGCTCCTTCACACTGCCGTCGTAGATTGCCCAATCGTTGCCGAAGGAGAAGGGAGTACCATCCGCAGTGATTCCCTCCACTCGCAGGTTGGTCAAGGGGTTGGTGTAGGTGTTCACAAAGGGGGTGAAGCGTTGAGTTGTGGAGAGCAACTCACGGACCTCTGTGGTGCCATCGGTCATTACCTCGTCTGCCAGCAGGCGATAGGTATTGCCATCGGTCACTTCAAAAATCATCAGGTTGTAGGCATACCCCTCTCCGAGAGGCTCGTTGCGATAGTCGTGAAGGTCGTTGTGGAGAATCTGTTTCTCTTTATCGCCCAAGTCAAAATTGACACCGCTCACACCCTTCAACTCGGTGCGGCTTGCGATGCGGTACTCGGTGCGCCAGCGAAGGTAGTAGTCCAAAGCCACCATAATCTCGGTGGTGGGGGTAAAGTATAAGAGCCCCGAAGAGTCTTCAAGACCCAAGCAGCCCGCATTGAAGACTCCGCCCGAAGAGCCAGAGGGCAGTTCCACAAGATTACCCACCGAGTGGTAGCGTTTTTGGGCACTGGCGTAGATTCTGCCGAAATAGTCCGCCAAGGTAACAGGCGAAGAGGTGGTGCGCACCGCCTTGAAGTCCATACCATCACTCCAACCCCTCCAATTCTTCTCATTCCATCTGCCACTAATATGGAGCGTGCGGAAAAAATCGGAGTCCAAAAATCTGGACTCAACGGCATAGCCTGCCTCGGCGAACATCGCTCTGAGTAGTGAGCCAAGATGGATGAAAGGATGGTAGTTTTCCAGAAGTACCCTGCCACAATAGTTCTTCCGACCCTCGCCAGAGCCACGCTCAACGGGCAAAAAGCGAACAAGCGGGTTGCTCTGTGTCCAACTTTTACGAATGGCAGAAGCGGTAAACTCCATGCTCCAATCTATTGCCATTGAGCCGATGGATTTGTCGAGAGCCTTGTGCCACTCCACACCATCTGGCACAATGTAGAAGCGGTAGTAGCCATTGGGACCCGTCGCGGAGCCCACAAGATGTATTCTGCCCTCGAAGACCACACACCCCCTCACCTCCAACCTTGCACGATGCTCAAAGTGGTTGAACATAGCCCGCGCATAGGGGTGTCCGCAGTCGCCCATCAGCCCTCTGTTGTGGGGTGTGGAGGGGATAGTCACGCACTTCGAGCAGACAACCCCAAAGTTGGAAGAGCCGAGGGTCTCGGGTTCGATGGATATGGAGAGGTCGGTGGAGGCATCCATATCCGCAAGCACATTGTCAATGTAGAGTTTGGTCATTGCTATTTGTCTGTTTTTTTTGGGGGGTTAAAAACTTCTCTTCTTCTGGGCAGGGCGGATGGTAAGGGTTACTCTCTTGGCACCATCGCCACCAAGTTGTGCCTCGTGCGAGAGGATGATGTAGGGCTCATAAACACCATCCCTGATGCGCCACAGGCGGGTTGCGGAGAGCAAATCGGCAAGTTGTGTCATCTCCGAGGAGCAGAGTACCCCACTGCGGAGTTCCATCTCCTCCCACGCCTCAATACTCTCAGCCACACTCCCCTCGGGAATGTCAAGCAGGGTGCGCTGGGTGTGTAGGTGGTGCTCTATGGGGCGAGGGAAGGTGTGGTAGGCGATATAACCGTCGCCACTCAGCCACCCAAGGCGCACATCCTCGGCAAACGATGGGCGCAACTTATAGTGAATTCGGGCGCACTCGCGACCATCAATGGCAAAGGCTATATCGAACAGGGCAACAGACTCGGGATGAGGGAGGCGAGAGAGGATGTCGTCGGCATCGACCACAAAAAGTACCACACCCTTAGACGGGGAGGTGTACTCCCCCAGCGAAGCAATCACAGCATCGTCACAAAGCAGTTGAGCCTCGATACGACTCCCCATAGTGAGGCAAAATGACACCTCGTCGCTCTCGCCGGAGGCTATGCTACGCCACTGCTCCGCACCACCCATTGTCGAGTTGGCACTCTGATTGTGGCGCGAGGCGGTAAAGAGGATTGCGGGAGTTTCGTCTTCGCTGTCGTTATATGTCACCACAAGGCTCACATCCCTGCCCGAAGGGCGCACAAAACCACACTCCCCAAGCCCCACAATCGGAGCCGGTGCAAGGCGACTCAAAGCAAAAACACAAGGCGAAGAGTCGATTCTCTCACGCCCCACATAGCGGCGCACACCCACCACATCGCCCTCCTCATCGTAGAACTCCACATCGGTAGCAAATGTAGGGTCTACCTCGGTGAAAGAGAAGGGATTTTCTTTGTATGCCGACGCAAAATCAGCAGGATATTTACTCAGTATCATAATTCAATTATTTAACCATTGTTATTTGCACTCCATACCCTTCACATCGGCATTCAAAGCGACAGCAACCTCGCCCGCTACGGTCAGCACCTCTCCGACTGGGGCAATCTCGGCTATCGCCACCGAAAAGATGTTGGGCTCAGCCGAGAGAGAGGCACAAAACTCCTCGGCATGGGAGGCGAGAGCGGCTATTGTGGATGCTCTACCTGCATCATCCAACACATTTTTGCTCAAAAACTTAACCGATAGGCGAAATGTGGTCTGCACCTCCATTTCGCCCTCCGATGCAACAACCACAGGAGGGGCTATGACGGCTATGGGAAAACCCTTGCTGTGGAGTGTGGAGTGGAGTGCATCGGGAAGTGTGGGGTGGTAACCAAGAGAGGCGGCAACGGCAAATGCCGAATTCAATACGGAGTGGTAATTCATAGGGCGACAAACTTTTTATTAATTATTTTAGTTCAATTTCTGAACAAAGGTAATGCAACAAATAGCGTTTGTCAATACTGCGAGAAGAAAAAAAATCTCATCCGCCCAGCCCACCCACATCAACTCACAACAAACCAGCGAGTTGAAATTTTGAACACCACACACAAATTATGAAAAAAAGATAACGGGCAGGCGGGGGCAAAGGCAACCTATCGCACACAAGCAAGTTTTGCACAAGGGTGTAATTTTGCCCCCAAGGAGTATTTTTAGGCAAAGAATTGCTTTTTCGTCAATTCTTTTTTATATCTTTGTATGTTGCTAATTTTGCAGACGAACAAAAACAAAATTCAATATACCTTAATATTATGTGTAGAGTACTCATTATCGGTGCAGGCGGTGTAGGTACCGTTGTTGCACACAAAGTGGCAGCCAACCCCGTATTTACGGATGTTATGTTGGCAAGCCGTACCAAGAGCAAATGCGACCAGATTGCTGCCGCCATCGGTGGCGACCGCATCAAAACCGAGCAGGTAGATGCCGACAATGTTGCCGACCTCTGCCGTGTAATGCGTGCTTTCAAGCCCGATATCGTTATCAATGTGGCTCTTCCCTATCAGGATTTGACCATCATGGACGCGTGCTTGGAGTGTGGTGTGAACTATCTCGACACCGCCAACTACGAACCACTCGACGAGGCACACTTTGAGTATTCGTGGCAGTGGGCATACCGCGAGAGGTTCGAGAAGGCAGGTCTTACCGCCATTCTCGGTTGCGGTTTCGACCCCGGTGTGTCGGCAATCTTCACCGCCTACGCTGCAAAGCACCACTTCGACGAGATTCACTACCTCGACATTGTGGACTGCAACGCCGGTAACCACGGTAAGGCTTTCGCCACCAACTTCAACCCCGAAATCAACATCCGCGAAATTACCCAGAATGGTCGCTACTGGGAGAATGGCGAGTGGGTAACCACCAGTTCGCTCGAAATTCACAAGACGCTCAACTACCCCAACATCGGTCCTCGCGAGAGTTACCTGCTCTACCACGAGGAGTTGGAGAGCCTCGTAATAAACTACCCCACCATTAAGCGTGCCCGCTTCTGGATGACCTTCGGTCAGGAGTACCTCACACACCTCCGCGTAATTCAGGATATCGGCATGGCTCGCATCGACCCCATCATGTACAACGGAATGGAGATTGTGCCTATCCAGTTCCTCAAAGCCGTTCTTCCCGACCCCAAAACCCTCGGCGAGAACTACCACGGCGAAACCTCGATTGGTTGTCGCATCCGCGGTATCAAGGATGGCAAGGAGAAGACATACTACATCTACAACAACTGCGACCACGCTGCGGCATACAAAGAGACTGGCACTCAGGCTGTAAGTTACACCACAGGTGTTCCTGCGGCACTCGGTGCAGCGATGTTTGCTAAGGGTTTGTGGGTGATGCCCGGTGTGCACAATGTTGAGGAGTTCGATCCCGATCCATTCTTGGCGGAACTCGGTCCTCAGGGTCTGCCTTGGGTTGAGTTGCACGATGTAGACCTCGAACTCTAAACAAGCGCATCTCGCGGGCATCTGCTGCGTTACGCTTGGGCTCGAAATGCTCATTTACCCATTAGTAAACTCCGCTTTCTCGCCCTTCGCAAGCCTTGCATCTGCTCCGCGATATGCACTTGTACAACACAAAAGAAGTAAAGGCAAATGCGAGTGTCGAACTCGCATTTGCTAATTTTCAACTTTCAACTTTCGACTTTGAACTATTACAACACCGTACCGTCGCCTTGCTATGTCTTGGAGGAGGCGGAACTACTGAAAAATATGGCGGTCATCGACCGCGTAAGGCGCGAGGCGGGCGTGGAGATTATCGTTGCGCTGAAAGCCTCGGCTATGTGGAGCATCTTCCCCATCCTCAGGGAGCACTCCGACGGTGCTACGGCGAGTTCGCTTGCCGAGGCGCGATTGGTCTTTGAGGAGTATGGCGCGAAGGCTCACACCTACGCACCCGTCTACTCGGAGAGCGAGTGGGAGGAGATTGTGCGTTACAGCAACCACATAACATTCAACTCGCTGGGGCAGTGGGAGCGTTACCGCCAGAGAGCCCTTTTGAACGGCATCTCGTGTGGTCTGCGCATCAACCACGAGTACTCCACCGTAGAAACAGACCTCTACAACCCTGCATCGCCCGCCAGCCGACTGGGTATCCGCGCGGAGTTGCTGCCCGAATTGCCCGAGGGCGTTGAGGGTTTGCACTTCCACTCGCTGTGTGAGTCGCAGGCAGAGGATTTGGTGGCGACATTGGAGGTTGTGGAGCGCAAGTTTGGACACCTGCTGGACAAAGTCAAGTGGTTCAATATGGGTGGTGGTCACCTTATGACTCGCAAGGGTTATAATGTTGATTTGTTGATAGATACCCTCAAAGCCTTCAAAGCACGCCATCCCCACCTAAGGGTTATCCTCGAACCTGGGAGCGCATTCACTTGGCGCACAGGTACACTGGTGGCTACGGTGGAAGATATTGTTGTGGGTGGTGGCGAGAATACGCTCGTGGCGAATGTGTCGTTTGCGTGCCACATGCCCGACTGCTTGGAGATGCCCTACAAACCCGCCATTGTGGGCGCACACGACCCCGAGAAGGGCGAGAAGAGGTGGCGCGTGGGTGGCAACAGTTGCCTTGCGGGCGATTGGGTAGGTCATTGGGCTTTCGACAAGGAGCCCCAAGTTGGCGACCGACTCGTCTTTGAGGATATGATTCACTACACGATGGTTAAGACCACCATGTTCAATGGCGTGTCGCACCCCTCGATTGCCATCTGCCACACTGACGGAGAGGTGGAGATTGTCCGCCGCTTTGGCTATGAAGATTATAAAAAACGAATGGGATAGAGAGAATTGAAAATGAAAATTGCAGTACCAACAAGAGATGGTAGGGTTGATGACCACTTCGGACATTGCGACCACTACACCATCTATACAATTGAGAATAAAGCCGTTGTAGCCACCGAAACACTACCCTCACCACAGGGCTGTGGCTGCAAGAGCAACATCGCCACCACCCTCGCCGAGATGGGCGTTGAGGTGATGTTGGCGGGCAATATGGGCGAGGGAGCAAAGAACAAACTCTCCTCGGCAGGTATTAGGGTCATTAGGGGCTGTTCGGGCGATGTGGATGTGCTGATTAAGACCTATCTTATGGGCTTTGTCTTCGACTCGGGGCTCTCCTGCGACCACCACGAGTGTCATGGGAATTGAGAATTGCTCCCCTTTGTTCACGGGTATTAAAAAAGATACCCATGAGGTTGGGAACTCTCCTGTCTTTCTTGTTTTTCTTGTTTTTCCTGTTCTTCTTGCAGGAGTAACAGGAATAACAGGAATAACAGGGACAGACCCCTCCGTCACTTCGTGACACCTCCCCTAACTTAGGGGAGGAGGAATACCAATAAGCCTTAGGTCGGTTGACGAGATAGAGTAAGAGAGCCTTTGTAGGCTCTCTTACTCTATCTCTATATACTCCGCATAGACAAGCCTCGTATGGGGGTTGGAGGAGCGTATCTCTTGGCGGATGGCTTTGGTACCGAAGGAGAATATCCACCAGCGATAGGGCACACGATGCACCACCTGAAAGAGAGTGTCGCACGAGGAGAACACAATGTGGCTCTTGGTGGGGCGCACCTCCACGCTAAGGTTTACCCAACTATCGCGCCAGCGAAGGCGGCAGAGCGAGTCGCTAAGTAGCGGTGCGGGGGTAGAGATGAGGGTGTCGAGGTGGAGTGTGGTGGCAAGGTGTGTAAGGCTCTCCACCCTGCGTAGTCGGATGCCGAGGTCGGCTATCTCGGTGGCAAGCCGTGGGCGGAAATCGCTCACTTCTCCCGAGGTCATACGCATACGGGGCAACGAATAGGCTCCGTCGGCAAGGCGGGCACGAAGTCCCTGATTTTCGGACACAAGGGCAGCGACATTCGAGGCGTGGCGCACCCTCTCTTGTTCGCTCCTACGCAGAAGACAAAGGGCTACAACAAGCAACAAGAGTAGCCATAGGGTTGGGGTGGTAAATAGTTTTTTCATAATAGATGGAGAGGGTTTGGTTTCTGCAAAGATAATAGACTCCGCGCCCAAAAAGGTTATCTATTTTTCCGAATTATGGGGTTTGGGAGCCCTCCCCTATTTTCATTTTTCATTTTTCGGTTGTAACTTTGCGCTATGCAATTATTCTACGCACCAGAGATAACAACACCCCTCTACACTCTCCCCGAGGAGGAGAGTGGACACTGTGTGAGGGTTTTGCGCCTCAGAGAGGGCGACTCGCTGCACATCACCGATGGCAGGGGCACGCTCTACCTCGCTGTGGTGGAGGAGGCGCATCACAAACACTGCACAATACGCATCGTGGAGGAGCACCACGAGTGGGAGAAACGCCCCTACTCGCTAACCATTGCCGTGGCACCAACCAAGAACATAGACCGCATAGAGTGGTTTGTGGAGAAAGCCACCGAGTGTGGCATCGACCGCATAGTGCCCATACTCTGCGACCACTCGGAGCGCAAAGTCGTAAAGGGCGAAAGGCTTGAAAAGATTGCCGCAAGCGCAATGAAACAGTCGCTGAAAGCCTACCTGCCCAAGGTTGAGCCCCTCACTCCCCTGCGAGAACTCCTTGCGGAGCCCTTCGAGGGGGTAAAACTCATTGCCCACTGCGAGGAGGATATGGAGAGGGTCTTTATGGGCAATGTTATCCATAGGGGCGAGAATGTGATGGTGCTCATCGGTCCCGAGGGCGACTTCTCGAAGGAGGAGATTGAGGCTGCACGCAAGGCAGGTTTTCAGGAGGTCACACTCGGTGACAGCCGCCTACGCACCGAGACCGCCGCACTCGCCGCCACGATGTTTACCGCGTTTGTTAATGGCTAAGACTTATAGGGTTTTTAGGGTAAATAAGGTATTTAGGGAAACTCTCAACTCTCAACTCTCAACTCTCAACTCTCAACTCTCAACTCTCAACTCTCAACTCTCAACTTTCAACTCTCAACTTGAACACTTCGCTTTGGACCATATTCACTTCGTTTTTGAAGATTGGAGCCTTCACTTTCGGTGGCGGCTATGCGATGATACCCCTCATCGAGGCGGAGATGATTCAGAAACGCGGGTGGCTCACGCGCGAGGAGTTCTGGAACCAACTGACCATAGCCCAAAGCATCCCCGGTCCTATCGCGCTCAACACTGCGGTCTTTGTGGGCTACAAGACGCGCGGTGTAAAGGGTGCATTGGCAGCACTTATGGGGGTGGTTATCCCCTCGTTTGTCATCATACTGCTGATTGCTACAATCTTCACAGATTTCAAAGATAACCCAACCGTTGCCGCCGCCTTCAAGGGTATGCGCCCTGCCGTTGTGGCACTCATTGCCGCGCCCCTTATCAGCATGGCTAAGGGTATGAGTTGGTGGAAGATAGTCATAGCGCTCGCGGTATCCGTAGTCATCTGGCAGTTGGGTCTTTCGCCCATTTGGTTTATATTCATAGGTGCCATTGTCGGCATCTGCTGGTCGTTCCGCCCCGAACTCGGCAATGAGGGCAGAAAGGAGGGCGAGCAATGATTTACTTAAACCTTTTCCTCTCGTATCTCAAAATCGGCTTCTTCGGCTTTGGCGGAGGCTACGCCATGATATCGCTCATCTACAACGAGGTGGTGGTGCAAAATGGGTGGCTCACGGCCGCCGAACTTGCCGATGTGGCAGCCATCTCGCAGATGACCCCCGGTCCTATCGCCATAAACTGCGCCACCTATGTCGGTTACTCCGTTACGGGCACGGTGTGGGGCTCGCTGCTGGCGACCATTGCCGTATGTTTGCCCTCGCTGACGCTTATGATGCTCGCCACAAAGTTCTACTTCAAACTCAGGAACAACCGCCAATTCAAGGGCGCGATGGATGGTATGCAGCCCATGATGATTGGTCTGATTCTCTCCTCGGCACTGATGCTCTTCGGCGAGGCAACATTCATAGATTGGAAGAGTTGGGTAATCTTCGCAGCCTGCTTTGTCGCCTCGGTCCGCAAAGTCAACCCCATTTTGCTCATCGTACTCTCGGCAGCGGCAGGCATTGTGCTTTATTAGTGAGTAATTAGTAAAGATTAATTAAGTACCTGTCTAACAAGTCTTGGAAAATGAAAATCACCTCCTACCAGAAGTACTTCTGACGGGGGATAAATCGTAAAAATTGAACTTGTTAAACAGCCTATTTTTTGTTTACCACCAACCGCCTACCGACCTAAGTCCACCCAAAAAAAACCTCGCAGGTATCTTTTTTAATACCCGCGAGGTTGGGGGGGCAAGCGTTTTGGGTAGTCTTGTTCTTGCGTGGGAACAAAACCTCTATAAAATCAAAAATCACCCACAAGTTTTTAAGGCTTGTGGGCGCTTCGGTGGTTATTCTGTTTCAAAATAGGCGTAATGTATAACATTCCCTTGCAATGATTTGCCATCTAATCTTACACCTAACCATCTATTTTGCATCGGGAGTTCTGCTATTTGCAAATTAAACTCCCATCTGTCTTCTTCATAAGATTTTACCACGGAGTTGTCTTTCGTTAACTGATATACTCCTACAATGACATTTTCATATATTGCAAACAAGTATTTAATAGACTTCTTGTCAAACTCTTTTTTGCCAATTTGCCAAGCACGACGAGCAGAAGTTAATAAATCAGCATGTTGCCCATACGACACAGGGATAATTACACATATCGCATTGTCCTCTTTTTCTTTTGAAATCAATTTCTTGCTGCGATTAGTATAATTTTGTTCTGCTATCAATCTACCTACTTGTGAAAAGTAATTAACCTGAGCCATAGTCGAAAATAGGAACATGTTTTTATTTGACATATTTATAGGTATTTTTAAGAGTTATTTGTATGGTTAATTATTAGTTTGTGTTTATTCAAAGTCATATCCTACAATGGAGTATGGATACTCACTCCAACCCTCGGCAGCCTTATATTCTTCCACACTCTCGGTGGGCACATAAATCTTGCGTCCCGAAGCATTGTCGCCGAACATAAAAGAGCCTCCTGTGGGTGGTGTTGTAGCCTTACAATATACACTTGTCAGCGAGAAGCAACTAGCGAATGCCCCCTCTCCAATCGAAGTAACGCCATTGCCAATGGTAACACTTGTCAGCAAGGTGCAAGCCCAGAATGCACCATTCCCAATCCAAGTAACGCTGTCGGGAATGGTTATACTTGTCAGCGAGGTGCAACCACCGAATACAAAATCTCCAATCGAAGTAACACTGTCGGGAATGGTGTATTCTGTAAGTCCTGCGGGAGCAAAATGGTAGAGAGTAGCACCAAAAATCAAGCAACGACCATCTTCTGAGGCATATTTACCATAGAAACTTGTCAGCGAGGTGCAACCAGAGAATGCATTATATCCAATCGAAGTAACGCTATCGGGGATGGTAATACTTGTCAGCGAGGTGCAATCCTGGAATGCATAATTTCCAATCGAAGTAACACCCTCGGGAATGGTGTATTCAGTAAGCTCTGCTGCGGGAGCATATTTGGTGAGATGTTGGTCAATAATAAGACATCTTCGGTCTTCCGAGGCAAATTTACCATTAAATTCCGCAAGGCTTGGACAACCAGCGAACGCACCCTCTGCGAGTGAAGTAACACTGTTGGGAATGGTAATACTTCTCAGCGAGGTACAGCCACTGAATACCCTCTCTCCAATCTCAGTAACACTATTGGGAATGGTGATACTTGCAAGGCTCAAACATCTTTTGAAAGCATAACTTCCTATTCTCGTTACATTATCACCAATAACTATACTTGTAAATCCAGAGTCTACAAAAATACCATAATCAAGAGAATCATAGTTTGTTTCAATAATTTTACTATTGATCACAAGTTCACCCATACCACCGTAAGAGAATGCCCAATGTCCAATTGAAGTAACACTTTCTGGAATGGTGAGGCTCATCAGTCTTTTACATTCATAGAATGCACCCACTCCAATCGAAGTAACACTATTGGGAATGGTAATACTTCTCAGCGAGGTACAGCCATTGAATGCACTCTCTCCAATCTCAGTAACACTATCGGGAATGATAACACTTGCTAGCGAGGTGCAATTTAGGAATGCGGCATAAGGAATATGGGTTATGGCATTATCAGATATTAGAAGACCTATTTCCCCATTGTATATATTTAATGCAATATCCTTCCATTGCTGCTCAATATCAATTGGCCTGCCATCCGTTGAGGTGTAAACAATCATATTATCAGCAAGTTTGTGGTAACGCGGGTAGAGGGCAATGTACTCGGTGTTTCGGTCGTTGTTGCCATCCGAGATGGTGAGCATCACCCTTGCGTTCTTCCTCATATAGAAGAAGTCCTCGCCAAGGTTGTCGCAAGTCATACTAATGGTCAAAACACCATTCTCCGCATCGGCAGTGCAAGATGTGATGGGCAGGCTTACGAAATCGGTTGTGCCGACAAAGTTGGCTTTGAGGGTCAAAATCTCCTCGAACCTCTCGGCGATGTCTGCAACGGCGCTCTTGGGCGAGATTATGAAGTCCATAGTCATCGTACTGCCCTCGATGCTGGCATTGTGGCAGTCCACGCGAGCTTTGCCGTCGTCGTGGGTGGGAACATAGGTGATGGACTGAATGCGGTTGATAAGGTTAGTCACGGCATTCTCCAACTCCTCCAAGCGAGCCTCAATGTCGTCAAGGCGCTTGTTGAGAGCCGCTATCTCGCTATCAATGCGCTCGTTAACAGCCTCTATCTCGCTGGCAATCTTCTCGGTTATGATACCATCGTACTCGCCGATAGCCTCCGCAATGGCAGCCTTGTACTCCTCGCGCATCTCGCCAAGAGAGTGCTGCAAACTCTCTCTCAACTCCTCTATCGAAGTGCGCAACTCTGCGCTATCCTCCGTCAGCGAAGCCTCCAACTGCGACAGCAGTGCATCCACCTCGGCAATGTCGTAGTAGCCCGAAAGTTGCTCGTTGATCCACCCCTTCATAGACTCGCAGCTGCTCTCAATCTTGTCGTCGACCTCGGCAAAGAGGTCGTAAGTAGAGCCCGAAATGTGCTCTTTGAGTGCATCCACCTCGGCTTGCAGGGCGGTCAGCAGAGCAATCGTCTCCTCGTACATTTCGAGCGTTGCATAGGTTGCATCTAACCACTCTTTGTTGGTGCCACCATTGGCGATGAACTCCTCCAACTCCTCGATGCGCTCTTCGAGCTCTGCTATTTGGTCCTTAACACCATTGTTGGACTTGTCGCTGTTGTTGGCGTGGGCTGCGAGTGCTACGTTGCTGGGCGATAGCGCACTAACCAAGTTGTCGAGTGCCGAGGCAGTCGCTTTGAGCTCGGGCAACGACTCGGCAATAGCCTCCATCTGCTCCTCCACAGAGGCAATCCTCTCGCCCGTGGGCTTCTCGTTGGGATTGACGTTGTCATCTCCCTGTTCTTCGCAACCAACCACACAAAGTAGTGCAAGTGTGGTAAGAAGTGTGAATAATTTTCTCATAGTAATATAGTTTAGTTGAACATTAGTTTTCAACAACATATTACCGTACAACTCCTATGCGGTGGGTTCTTTATAAAAAGAAAGTGTGGAGTTGATTTCGTTCATCTCAAAGAAGGCTCTGACAAAACCCGAAGAAAACAAACGATACAATGCCCCACACCTATGTACAATACACGATTGGCGCGGGTACACCAATGGTATATATACAAGGAATGAGTGTCATTCGTTAGTCCTTTCTTCGTTGAAAACTGTCAGATTCTCTTTGAAGGACAAAAGCGAAAACACTTTCAAATATATTCATCCAACGAATAAATCGTTAGACATCACAAATATAGAAAAATTTTCGCAAAACGAACAACACTCACAAAAAAGAGGCATTGTGGGGGTAGATACGGTTTTACGCCGAGTAAAACAAAAAGCGCGGGCTTGGCGGTTTTGCCAAGCCCGAAAATTTGTGGGGAGGGGGGATTACACACGCCCCCGTCACTTCGTGACACCCCCTCTAACTTAGAGGGGGACTTTCCTTTTTGGGCGTAGGTATTAAAAAAGATACCCAAGAAGAAAGGAGGCGCATCTTTCAACTTTCAACTTTCAACTCTTCTTTTTGGCACAAGTTTTGTCCTATTGGTTGCAGAACTGCGTGTCAAGAGTAGAGTAAATCGGGAAAAACTCGTGTTTGATTTGGAAATTAGGGGAAAAATCTCTATCTTGCACGCAGTTTCAATTAAACCATTTCGTATAACTAAACACTTTTTGCCTATCGGAAACATCTACTCTTTATAACTAACATTTGAAGAAAGAGTATGTTACAACAATCACAAGGTAAGAGCGACAACGAGTTGCTCTCGGCTTACCTTGCAGGAGGCAAAGAGGCTATTTCCCAACTCATCGAGCGTCATCGCACTCGCGTCTATGACTATATCTATATGATGGTCAAGGATGCCGACTTGGCTGACGACATCTTTCAGGAGACATTTATCAAGGTGGTACGCGTCATCGACAGCGGAGGCTACAAGGATAGTGGCAGGTTCCTGTCGTGGGTTATGCGCATAGCCCACAATCAGGTTATCGACCATTTCCGCGCCGAGAAACGCAACTCCTGCGTCAATGAGAGCGAGGCAGGCTACGACATCATCGGCTCACAGCGGCTCACCGAGGGCTCCATTGAGGAGCGATTGGTGGGAGAGCAGATTGCTGCCGACCTCCGCCGAATGGTCGAGGAGTTGCCCGAAGAGCAGAGAGAAGTTGTGAAATTGCGCTACTATGGCGGTCTGTCGTTCAAGGAGATTGCCGAGCAGACCGAGGTCGGCATCAACACCGCACTTGGGCGTATGCGCTACGCACTTATCAACCTTCGCAAGATGATAAAAGAAAAAAATATCGCATTGGAATAATAAACCCACAAGGCGGTGCGTTATATATGTGAAAAGATTTCAAGAACCACAAATTTAACCACAATTGCCTATGGGAGAGATTGACTATTCAAAAAAGGAAAACTGCTCCGAAGGCGAAGATTACGAGTTACTGATGCGCCATATTATTTGCGAAGAGCACGAATTGCTCTTCTTGGACACAGTACTCACGGAGTGTTTCGTCAAAGCAGTAAATTAGGTGTTAGAGAAGTTTGATTGGAGGGAGGACGCTGTGACAGCATCCTCCCTTTTGTTTACCCCAATCGAGGTGTTGTTTCTTGCCGACTACTACGACTCAGCACCGCACTTATCTATAAGCGTGAAGTACAATGTAACCTTCACATCACCCTCATAGCCAATTAGTCGCATCTGATCACCCTCGCGTACCACTCGATACTCATCCGAATAGGAGTCATCCGATGTGTAATCCGATGTATACACAAAACATATCATTCCGTTCTCAGAGTCGTAGGTGTATGTAAAGGGGTCTTTATCAGACAAAGAGCCTTCATCGGAATAGGTAACGACGCACATTTCACCCGTACCGTCATTGCCGAAATGTATCTCGTGAGCACCATTTTCATAGATAGTGTCGACTGATATGTTAATCTCTACACCATCCACATCCTCTGAGATGGCAGTAAGTTGCCAGATGGTATTTTTCACAGGATCGGTAGGCGAAGGTGCTGGAAGTTCGGGCTCCTCTTCGGGTATGAGAAATTCGGGATGAATACCCCTTATGAGATTATAAGCCACCTTTTCTGTCTCATTTCCCAACTCCAATCTTAGGTTGTCATCACCATCGAAGGTATATTTACCTACAATCTCCTCACCATCTGAAACAATGGTGATTGAGCCGTCGTCGCCACACACATAAGAGGCGAAAGCAGCCTCCTCGACATACTGATCCTCTTCATAGACTCCCATGCCACCAACTCCGTTCTCCTCAAAGGAAAAGATAAAGAGTTCTTCCAATGTAGCGACAGGGACTATCATACTCATTCCATCTTCATAAAAAACTTCAACACTACTACAAGTCCACATTCCCACAATCGAAAGGGGTGTCTTCTCTGGTTCTGGTGGTGTTGGTGGGTTATCTGTGCGATCACACGAGCCGAGCAGTGTCATCGCCATAATCATCATCACAATAGTAGTCAATTTTTTCATAATACAACAGGTTTTAATGCGACATAATTCCATCTTTGCTAACTTATTCGTAACTCAAATAATACTTATTACAAATTGTTACTTAGTACAAGTATAATACTATTTTTCTGAAATACAAAATACCAACTACCCTAACTCACAAAAATTTTCACCCTTTTCGATTTGCACAATTCTATTCTTTTGTTACCTTTGTGGGAAAATTCCAACTTTTACAACTAATAAAACAAAACCAACTATGCAAACAGAGAAAGATAAGTACCTCTTCGGAGTGGTAAAGGTGGGCGACAAGGGGCAGATTGTAATTCCCAAGGAGGCTCGCGAAGTGTTTAACATTAAGGCTGGCGACTCGCTCCTTGTGCTGGGCGACACCACCAAGGGGCTTGCACTTGTTAAGACGCAGATATTTGACTCGGCGGTCGAGGAGGTCTTTAAGTAAAATTGACAATTGAAAATTGTAGTGCGAGCGCAATATGCGCTCGCAAGATTACTCTTTACTATCTACTAATTACTCACTAAAAATAACCCTCAACTTTCAACTCTCAACTTTCAACTTTCAACTCTATGAAAAATCGCTATTATTTTATCGACAATCTCAGGTGGGTATGCGTTGTGTTGGTGCTCATCTATCATGTTTTCTACAACTTCAATGCGCAGGGGGTCTTTGGCTCCGTTTGTCGCAGTTTTGCCGAGGAGCAGTGGCAGGATGTGGTCTGCACAGCCCTCTATCCGTGGTTTATGACCCTGATGTTTGCTGTGGCGGGTGCGTCGAGTAGGTATGCCCTCTCTCGCCGTACCACTGAGGAGTTCCGCCGCGAGCGCACACGCAAACTCCTTGTACCCTCCACAGTGGGTCTTTTTGTCTTCGGCTGGGTGCTGGGCGTGGTAAATACTATGGCTGCCGATGGCTTTGCGATGCTGCCCGAGGAGGTGCCACTCTTTGTTAAGTACCTCATTGCCATACCCTCGGGCACAGCGCACTTGTGGTTTATTCAAGACCTCTTCGGCTTCTCGCTCCTGCTACTCTTGGTGCGCAAACTCATCCGCGAGGAGCGCGTTGAGGGGTGGCTTACAAGACTCTCCGATGGGGGTTTGTGGCTCCTGATGGTGGCGCTCCTGCCGCTTCTGTGGGGTGTGTCGCAGACGCAGATAGACAACCCTACGGCTGCGCAGGGACTCCTCAACCTCTACCGCCCCGTGTACTACTTTGTGGTCTTCCTTGTGGGTTACTATATTCTCTCTTCGGAGAGGGTGCACAACCTGCTGGCTAAGGGTTGGGCGTGGCTCTCGGGTGTGGCCGTTGTGTCGGGTGTGGCTTTTTGTCTGCTCTTCTTCGGCAAGGATTACACCGCCCCCGCAGTGTTGCAAGCCCCACTGAACAACCTCTATTGCTGGGCTATGATGCTCGCGATGATGGGCACCTTTAAGCGTTGGTGTGACGGCACTTCGAGGTTTGCCGGCTATATGGCTCGCAGTAGTTTCGGCATCTACATTGTTCACATGGTTGTCTGCTCCTCCGCCTGCGTACTGTTGAGGGGTAGCGGACTGCCCGTTTGGAGCATCTACGCCATTGTACTCGCCACGACCCTCCTCGGCTCGGTGGCTGTCTATGAACTCCTCCACCGCATACCGTTTGTGCGTTGGGCGGTCTTTGGCATAAAAAAGGGCAAATAGCGCGAAAAAGGAGAGTGGTTGACCACTCTCCGAGTGTTTCCTAAGCGGTTTTGATAAAAAAAATCTCCAAAGAGTTTGCAGATAAGGATTTTTGCCTTATCTTTGCACCGCTTTTGGAATGAAAGCGCGATGATTCGCTAGCTCAGCTGGTAGAGCACAGCACTTTTAATGCTGGGGTCCTGGGTTCGAGCCCCAGGCGGATCACCGAAAGGGCGGAAGACTTGAAAAGGTCTTCCGTTTTTTTGTTATATGTATTGGGGCTCGAACCCAGGGAAAGCCCTCCTTTTCAAAGGAGGGTTTGGGAGGATTGTAAACATAACCCCAACGGGGTGCACGAGCACCCCGAGCCCCAGGCGGATCACCGAAAGGGCGGAAGACTTGAAAAGGTCTTCCGCTTTTTTGTTGGTTAGTGGCGTGGGGGGCTCGAACCCAGACTGCCCCCTTTCAAGGGGGTTAGGGGGTTGTAAATAAAAAGCCCGCAAATACTTATCGCCGAGGGATTTTGTGCCAAACAAGAAGGCGACTCCGCAGTTTACTTGCCGCAAATAAAGAATTCGCTTAGGTGGTTTGGGAAAGAATTTACCCGTAAGGCACGCTCGCAGCGAGTGGGTTTTGCGGAGAGAATTTTGTGCCAAACAAGAAGGCGACTCCGCAGTTTACTTTTCGTAAATGAGGAAGTCGCCTATCGTGGTGCGGTGCAAAATTCGCCCGCAAGGCACGCTCATAGCGAGTGGGTTTTGTGAGGCAAGTAGTAGGCGCACAAGAAAACCACCTCCGAAGTTTACTTTGGCGTAAATGAGGAGGTGGTTTATCGCAGTGCAACGACCTAATCGCCCGCAAGGCACACTCGCCAGCGAGTGTATATCGTGCCGCAGATGCAAGGCTTACGAAAAAATCTCTCCCGCAGTTTACTAAGCGTAAATGAGGAAGAGATTTTTTTGTGTAACGCAGCAGATGCGGTACGAGATACACTCGCAGTCTATCGCTGTTTCACAAACACCTCAATAGCCTGATACTCTGCCATGCCGAGATTATCATAAAGTTTGGCGGTGTTTTGTGTACGCTCCTCTGCCCTCTGCCAGAACTCGCGTTTGTCTGCGCCAGGGAATGGCACGATATCCTTCTGCGAGAGGTGGCGGTAGATGGCATGGCGTTTGGCGATAATCTCCTCGGGACTGAGGGGCACTGCCATATCGACCATACCGAGATTCCACTCCTGCCAAGCACCGCGGTAGAGCCAAATGTGGCACCCGCGGTTCCACTCCTCGTCTTTGGTGCGCTCCATCGCCTCGAAGACCGCCTCGGTACAGAGTCGGTGTGTGCCGTGGGGGTCTGTCAGGTCGCCCGCAACATATATCTGGTGGGGCTTAATCTCGCGCAGCAATTTGATGATGATGTCAATATCGGCATCGGTCAGTTCGCCCTTCTTGATACCTCCCGTTTCGTAGAAAGGCAGGTTGAGGAAGTGGCAGTTGGTGCGGTCGTTGAGTCCAAATGAACGGCAGGCAGCCTTTGCCTCAGCACGCCTAATAGCACCCTTAATCTCCAACAGAGCGCGTGGCTCAGGCTCGCCCTTAACCTTACTGTGGATTATCTCCATAATCTCCTCGTAGCGGTCTCCATAGCCTATCTCCTTTGCGGTGTCGATATGTTGCATTACAACATCGTCATAGACCGCCACATTACCCGAAGTCTCGTAGGCAACATGCACATCGTGACCATGTTTCACAAGTCGGTGGAAGGTGCCGCCCATTGAGATAACATCGTCGTCGGGATGGGGAGAGAAGATGATAACCCTCTTGGGGAATGGAGTAGAACTTACGGGGCGTGTAGAGTCGTCGGAATTGGGTTTGCCACCAGGCCAGCCCGTAATGGTGTGTTGCAGGTCGTTGAATACCCCAATGTTGATTTCGTCGTAGGAGCCCTTCTCTTCGAGCAGTTCGCTAAGCGAGTTCTGCACATAATCCTCGTGAGTGAGTTTGAGGATGGGCTTCCCTACCCTCTCGCAGAGCCATACCACAGCCCTACGCACGCACTTGGGAGTCCAATTGCACGAGCCCACAAGCCAAGGTGTCTGGCGGCGTGTGAGATTCGATGCAGCATTCTCGTCGGTAAAGACCATGATGTTGGGGTGGGATTGAAGCAACGATGCGGGGATTTTATTGGTAGGTTCTCCCTCCGATATTGCCTTAACCGCTGCCGCCTTATCCTCTCCCCACGCCATCAGCAATATCTGTTTTGCCTTCATCACGGTGCTGATGCCGAGGGTGATACCCATACGAGGGGTGTTACCGTCGCCAAAGAAGAGGCTTGTGAGGACTGTACGGGTGTTGTGCGAGAGTTTCACCATACGGGTTTTGCTATTGGGATTCACATCCACATCGTTGAACCCAACCTGTCCCTGCTCTCCAACACCCATAATCATCAAATCAACCTCCGATGCCAACTTATCGTATGCCGCACAATAGTTTTTCAAATCAACCTTGTCGAGTTCGGAGTCGATAAGGTGCACATTCTCGGGGAGGATATCGATGTGGTTGATAAACTCCTCGTGGATGCTGTAATTGCGGCTCTGCTGCTCTTTGGGTGTGATGGGATAGAACTCATCGAGCGAGTAGACCGACACGCGACGAAAACTAACCTCCCCACGATGATTGCGGGCTGCAAGTTCGCGATAGAGTCCCACGGGAGTACGACCTGTGGCGAGTCCGAGCGCAAAGGTCCTATCCTCCAAGCAATAGTCGTCGTTGGCACTCTGCGTGAAGTCGTTGATGGCAGCCACAATCCTATCTGCCACAGCACATACAGCCTCGGCATCGGTCGGATAGACATTGGTTGGTATCTTCTCGAAGCGGTGGATGATATCATAGGGTGTCGAATCCTCACACAAATAATTACTGTCGGGTAGGATGATTTTCGTATTCATATCACAAAAGTTATTAGCCTTTAGAAACAGTTTATCTCGAAACATAAAGAGATTTCCGCAAACAAATTTAAGCAGTTTTCTGTTTTTTAGCAAATTTTTAGTCAAATAGATGGCGGATAGAGTATCCCAGACGCTGCCAGAAGTTGCGTTTTACGGCAACAATGGCGTTGGTTACGATACGCTCACCACCGTGGTCGAACTGCTTGTTGTCGTAGGGGTGGTTGAATATGCCATACTCATCAACCCAAATAGTTGCCGAGCCGCCGCCATCGAGGTTGATAGACTCGTACATACCGAGCATCTTCGAGATGAAACTCATCTCGGTGAGGTTGGCACCCTCGCCCTGACCCGGGAAGCGACCGTCAATAGTCACCATCACAACCGTACCGTCCTGCTTGTAACCCACAAAACTGCGGGGATGGCGTTGCTGCATACCATAGCCTTGTGCGTTGCCATGGTCAATCATGGCTCCCTCCTCCATAAGCACAGGACCTGTGGCGAGGACATCGGTATACTTGTCGTCAATCTCGGCGCAGGTGGAGTGCTCCTTCGAGAAGATCTCCATAGGTTCCACACAAACCACGCCATTTACGCGGTAGTCCTCGTTGCGCTCGCCGAGAGCAATCTCCTTGCCATCGAGTCGGAGATAGGTCGAGGGGCGCACAGTCTTGACGATGAAGTAGCCCGCATTGATTGCTGCCGTAGCCCCAAAACGCTCTGCCAAATCGGAGGTGCAGATGCGCTCGCCCTCCTCCACCTGAGCGATGACGGTTTTGTAGCCCCTTTGTGGGTACTCCACCACCGAGATACTCTGCGTGGAGTCGAACATCTTGATTTGTGCCCACTTGGCAGTGAGTCCCCCCTTGTCGTAGCGCACCACCCACTCGGCATTTGCAAAGGCGAGTGAGTCTGCCTCGGTGGGGATGTAGACCTGTGCCGAAAGCGAGAGGCTCAGGAGCGTAGCGAATGTCGCTACAAACATTCTCAAAAAGTTCTTTTTCATAGCCCTCTTGTTTGTGGTGTTACTGTTTTGCTGCCTCACTAACGAGCATATCGCGTGCCTCCAAGAGTTGTTCGGGCTCGCCATAGCACTCAAACATAAAGATGCCGTCATATCCCGACTCGCGGATACCTTTCCAGAGTGCTCCCCAAGCGATTTGACCCTCCCCAGGGATCCAGTGACATTCGTTCTCGAAGTCGAAGTCGGAGAGGTGTACGGTTCCTATTTTACCCTTGCCAACGCCTGCGAGGAACTCGTCGTGGGGCTGGAAGAAGAGGTGGTTGGTGTCGAAACAGAGCCTTACATCCTCGTAACCTTCGATGAGTTGCAACATCTCGGTGCTGTTCTGACCAAGACAGGTGCGGGGCAAGTTCTCCACACAGAGCATAATGCCGAGTTCGCGTGCAACCTCGGCGAGAACACCGATGGAGGCGTGGCTGTTTGCCAAACGGTCAGAACGCTCCTCCTGAGTTATGGGCTCGCTACTTGGGTGGAGCACAAAACACTGTGGGTGGAAAATCTCTGCCGACATCTCCATCATCTGGGCTATGAACTCCACATTTGCTGTGCGGAGCGAGTCGTTGAGTACGGAGATATCGAGTGTGCGCGAGAATGGGAGGTGTACTGACCACACTTTGAGCCCTGCGGCTTTGATATCATTCATTGTTGCGGTGGCACGCTCCACAATTTCGTTGTGGTCTTTGGCTTTGCGCGAGAAGTTGTTGATTGTCACCTCGATGTATTCGAGTCCCCTCTCGCGATTGCTCTTCATCGACTCCAAGTTCACATCTTTCCAACGCCCATAGGACTTGCCGATGTTGGTGCTTGGGAGCCTGTCGCTATCGCACGAGGCGAGTAGCGCAAGCATAGCCACCATTAGGGTTATTTTGCGTAGTTTCATAGTTTCGGTTGTTTTCAAAGAGCCACCCGAGGGTTGCGAGTGGCTCTTTGGAGATTAGTAAAGTTACCTACTGGCTATTGACCAACATAAGCACCCATCACATTGCCTGTGCGGGCGTTGCCTTTTTGGTCAGCCTGCATAACAGCCGCGGTGAAGAGGTCGGCGTTGATGCCACTACCTGTGGTGTAGAGGTCTGCTGCACTCATACCACTTGTCCAAGCCACCGAAGTGTTAGCGATAGGATAAACGCCATTTGCGTAAGTACCGAAGTCGCTTGCGTTGAAGGTCTTACCATCAACCACAGCACCATCTGCACCGTAAACCTTGTCGCCTACAACTACATTCTTGTAGTTGATGGTACCTGCTTTTTTGTACACATTGGCATCACTTGTACCATTGGTTGTGTTACCAGAGGAAATCGTATTGTAAAGGTTCAGTGTCGTACCTACAGTTTCAGTTGCAAAGCAACCACCGTTTGCGTTGGTTGCAATTGCGCTATTTGCCGATGCAGTACAGCTAATAACATTGGTTACACAAGGAGTTGCAGCGGCACCATAAACATCTATCGCACTACCAAGACTCTTGGAACTATTACCACTGAAAGTACAGTTAACAAAGGTGCACTCTACTCCATCTGCGTGTGCAGAACGAACATAGGCAACACCACCACGACCGGTAGAGGTGTTGTCGCTAAATTCACAATTTGCAACATAGCAAGTCTGACCTACATTTTTGCTGTAAACATACAACGCGCCAGCATTTGCTGATGAGTTTCCACTGAAAACGCAATTCCTGATTGTTGTGCTTACGGTGTTCGTTGGTGTAGTCCTATCGGAATAAGCCAAGTTTGAACCATTACCAGTTGCTATATTGTTGGTAATCTCGCAGTCGTGCATATCAACAAGCGAGTTGTTGAAAGCAAAACCAGCACCAGCCGTACCATTGTTTCCTGTAATCTTACAATTAGCAACCTCGGCAACACCACACTCAACATACAAACCCGCACCCCAATCGTTAGAAATTCTCACACCGTTAACAGATGAAGTAAAGGAACCTGTTGTGGCTTTACCATTAGTGATAGTAAAGCCATCAATAACAGCCTTCTCGGAAGAGGTTACGAGAACCACATGGCAGGAGGTTGCGTTACCATCGAGAACGGTGGCGTTGGTAGCAGGGGCTGCTACGGCACCGGTGGTTGCATCGGCGGGGTAGCCACCTTTGAGAGTGATGTTCTTGGTAATCTCGAAGGTCTTGTAGGCATCGCCCGCGGGTGCGCCCTGTGCCTCGGTTGTGGGAACATAGGTACCGGCAGCCACATGGATAGTTGCGCCTGCGGGAGCGTTCAAAAGTGCATTGTCGAGGGTGGTTGCATACTCCCACGAAGCACCCTTACCTGTGCCGTCGGTCTTAACATACCAATCGGTGGTGGGATCGGGCTCAACAGACGCAGCAGCAATGGCAATGTTCTTGTTGTAGTTGCCAGCAGCCTCGAAATTGCGACCCTCGAAAGTTTCACTATACTCCTCCGAGCCATTGTAGAAAATGGTCACAACAACATCTTTGCCGCTCAAATCCACAGCGTTCATCATAAATTTAACAACGCCCTGCTCGCCAGCAGCGATGGTAAGGTCGGTAGCAACATCGATAGCCTCGGCAGGAGCGGTGAAGGTTAGGGTGCCATCGGCAAGGTTGGCGGTAAACGCACCAGCCAAAGTCTCGCCCTCAGCCGCGATGGTTACTTTGTTGATACTCACAGCCTCAGCAAGCGAGTTGGTGAGGGTGAACTGCACAAGAGCGAAGGTGTGGTGCATCTCAATAGCGATGTTGCCACTCTTTGCTACGCCCACAGCCTTACCCCACATAAAGTCTGCTGCGCTCAAATCGTAACTCTCGGCAGCAGCATCGAAAGTCTGCGCGGCGGGCAGAGTGCCAGCAACAGCACCGTGAGCCACATCGCCCTCGGCATAGGGGTAATAGGCGTAGAAGTTGTAGTTGTCGGCAACCTCCGCGCCATATTCGAGTTCGCCGGTGAAGGCGTTCTCGTTGTTGTAAGTATACTCGGCATTTGCGCCCAAAACGGTAGCCTCACTGCCTACAACATAGTCGGCAAAAAGACCTACCTTATCATCGTTTGCCCAAGTCACCGTCTTGCCGTCGTCGCCAAGAGTGGTCTTGGTGTTTGTATTGAGAGTCAAGGTGATACCGTTACCCTCGGAGTCACCATTGGGCTCAATATTATCGTCTACATTAGTACACGCAACAACCACAAGTGCGGGCAGTGCGTAAGCCAAAAGTTTTGCAATCTTTTTCATACTCTTTTCTACCACTCCTCTTGGTCGTTAAATCCGTCAATTAATAATGCGTTCTCCAAAAGAATGTAGGACTCGCTCACTGCGATGCCACTCTCTACATTCAGTTCCAGCGACTCCACGCTAGGAACTACATAAGGTTTTTTGTTCATCGTATAGTATAAATTTAGTTGTGTTAGTTAGTTCTGCTTGACAATCACAAGTCCGTTTACAACCGCCCTCTCGGCATTACCCGCATTTGAGGGTTTGTTTTGTACACTCAGTGTGCCGTTTGTTCCGCGAGTGATGTAGGTCGAAGAGCCACCACCATCGAGGTTGATAGCCTCGTGAGCACCCACAGCAAGTAAAATGCGAGCCAAAGAACTGTAAGATGCACCATAGGAACCTGTGTTGTGCTGGTCGTGACGACCATCGATAATGAGGAACCAAACTTTCTTGCCGTCTTTGCTCACGCCAACAGCGGTGCGAGGCTCCAAGCGGGTGTCGGTAAACGACACCGAGCCACCATTTTGGAGCAACTGCTGACGACCGCCCACAGCCTCCATAATGTCGCCTTTGCGGTTGGCATACTCGGTCTGGGTGAGGCACTGCGCTGTGCCGTCCTTCATAATAGCAAAAACGGTGTTTACGGTGGTCATAAAGCCATCTTTGAGGCACTCGCCCTCGCGATAGACTACGCCCTGAACGGCATGATCTTGCTCTGGCACAGCAAAGTCGCCATTGACAGCACCCCAAACAGTAACCTCGGGGTGGTTGGTCTGGTAGATGTTCGCCTGCTGGCGGATAGTCTGCACCACACCCTGAGCATTGGCGTTATCATCATCGGGCAGAGTCACTGCGACGGTATTGTTCTGCTCCAAATCGACCTCAAAGAGGAAGATTTTGCGCTGTCTGGCTTCGCTCTCCATCTTGCCGTTCTCATCAAAATCCTTGTAGGTGCAGGTCATAGTAAAACTGCCCACACCCGCAGCAAGTTCCGCATATTTGTCGGCAGTCACCGATTTAATCAATCCGCCACTATTGTAGACCAACTTGCGACCATAGAGAGTGGAGGCAAGGAAGAGGTCGTTGGAGTAGACTTGTCGGAGGTTGATGGTTGCCGACTGCGAGCCGTCACCCGTGGTGATGACAATTTTACCCGTGCGGTTCTCGCCCGAGAAGTTGACCTCGGAGATGACACCAAGCGAGATGTTGCTATCCTTGGTGGCTTTGAACCAATCGCCCTCGGTGGAGGTAATCTCCCAGCCCGAAGGACTCGCAACAGTCACGCTCTTCTTCTCCGCAACGCTCGCAAAGGTGAGGTTGTCGGTGGAGAGGAAGTTCGCAGCCTCGCCCGCCTCTTGCGAAATCGAAAGAGTCTTGGTAAGCGAGCCTACGGTGACCTTTATGGCACCTATCCTGTCGCTATTCTCATCGTTTTCGCTCACAAGCACCGTCAGGGCATCGCCCTTCTTGCCTGAGACACGCAACAAAGTGAGCCAACTGTCGGTGGTTGTTGCACTCCAATCGCCACTGGTAGAGAGTCCGCAGTTGTAGGTATCCATCTCGCTACCCACAATCATAGGATTTTGGAGAAACGAGATTTCATCCTCAACGGCAGGCACCTCGGAGGTGTCGCACGAGTAGAGCGCACCGCACAGCAGACACATAAGGAGTGTTATTTTTTGTCCAATTCTCATACTCATTTTCTATGAATAAAGAGGTTTTGTGGTGTTGAGCCATCGGAGCCCCGATGGCTCAACAACCTCAAAAAAGTTTTGTTGTCTTACTGACCAACATAAGCACCCATCACATTGCCTGTGCGGGCGTTGCCTTTCTGGTCGGCACTCATGATAGCCTCGGTGTAGAGGTCGGCGTTGATGCCGCTACCGAGAGTGAAGAGGTCGCTTGCGCTCATACCGTCGGTGTAAGCCACCGAAGTGGTTGCAACGGGATATACGCCCTCTGCGTATGCACCCAACTCCTCTGCATTGAAGGTCTTATCCTCAACCACAGCACCATCTGCACCATAAACCTTGTCGCCCACAACTACATTTTTGTAGGTGATAGTGGGAGTAACTCCTGTTTTCACATGGATATCCACATTCGTATTACCGCCAGTATTGGTATTACCCGAGATAATAGAGTTGTAGATATTCAAGGTACAATCGTTATTCTCAGTGCTCAAAGCACCACTATAAGATTTGTGTGAGCCACTATTCTCACTAAATGTACAACTGATAATATTTGCGGTAACACCAGTCTCGTTGAGCGCAATTGCACTACCATAACTTGTTGCAGTATTTCCCGAGAATGTACAGTTTACAAAGGTTGCAGAGGAGTTCTTACGCAAATAGGAAGCACCACCACGACCAGTGGACTTGTTGTTCAAGAAGAGGGTGTTTGCAACATACAGGCTCGATTGGGTGTCGTTAGGTACACAGTAGATACCACCCATAGCAGTACTACTATTACCCACAAACTCCGAGTTGAGAATGGTTACGGTAGCATTCTCTCGAACATAGAAGACACCATTACCACCGGCAGCATTATTATTGAACTTGCAACCATCAAAAGTTGCAGTAGCGCAGTATACGCCCCAACCGGTACCCATGCCACCTTGGTTATCAGAGATATTACAGTTGGTGAAAGTTGCGGTCAAGTTTGCGGTTTCGTCTTTACCATATACATAGACACCGGTCTGGTTGCCATTGGCTGCGGCTGCAATGTTGCCAGAGATGGAGGTGTTTTTGATAGTTGCCACTGCGCTATCATCGGTGTGGGCGTACAACAACAAACCACAACCAACGCCAGTGGTACCCTCCAAGCCATTGTTGTCGAGGGTCGAACTCTCAATTGTCAGAGTACCATTCCACTGCATCACACCACCGCCATTGCCGTTATTTGCATTGCGAGTGAAAGTGGAGTTGTTGATAGTGAGGGTTGCATCTTTTGCAAATACACCAACACCCTGAATACCCTTGTTGTCGCAAACAACGCAGTTGTTCATCTCAACCTCAGAGGTAGCAATATAAATACCTGCACCCGATTTATCCTCAATCGAAACCTCGTTTATAGCAGAGGTTACAACACCAAGACCGGTCTCTTTGTCGGGTTCGATAGTAGCGGTCAAGTTGTTACCGCCCTGAATGGTAAGACCCTCCAAAACAACCTTCTCGGGAGAGGTTACAAGGAGAACATGGTATGCGTAAACCTCTGCTTCGAGAGTAGTATCGAGAGTGCCATCGAGAACGGAAGCATTGTTTGTAGCGTCTGCCACTGCACCGGTGGTAGCATCAGCGGGATAGCCACCAATGAGGGTAAGACCCTTCGAAACCTCGAAGGTCTTGTGAACATCGTTGGTGCCGTCTGCACCGAGGATGTAGTTCTCGGGAGTGTATGTACCAGCAGCAATGTGGATAGTCGAGCCAGCAGCAGCATTTACAAGTGCATTGGAGAGGGTAGTTGGTTTCTCCCAATTCCAACCCTTAGCGTTTGCATTGCCGTCTGCCTTAACATACCAGTCGCGAGGACCGAGGTCAATCTCAACCTCTGCAACGAAGTATTTGTAGGTCTGAACGCCATCAACCTCAGCATAGGTGCTAACGGTCTCGTCAACCCAGAGTACATCCTCGTAGAGGCTGCCATCGTTGTAACTGATGGAGAGTTTCAGACCACCAGTAATGGTGCACCAACCGATGGGAATCTGAACGCTAAGACCATTCTCCAAGTTCTGGCTCTGGTCGAAGGTTACGGTGATGGTTTCGAGAGTATTCTTTGCCGAAACCTTGCCGGTGAGTGCGTTTACATTGAATGTACCGCAAATGCCACCACCGGTAACCAATGCACCAGCCGCGGGCGACAGCGAGATAGACTCAACGGTGATAGCCTTCGAGCCAAACGATACCTCCAAAACCGAAGCAGCGGGTTTGAAGGTAAGGGGCAACACTGCCTGCTCGGGAGCCTCGGTAGTGTAGGCGTACATAGGCACTTTGGTCTGGTTCACACCACCCACAACGCTCTGGTTCTGAGCAATGGTGTAGGCACCAAGCGAGTTGCAGCCATAATATGCCATCACAGCGCAACCCTCGATGGTTGCAGGGGTAATCTCGGAGGTGGAGGTAAACTCTGCACTCTCGCCAGCCGTTGCGGTGGAGAATGCATACTCCTCGCTCTCGCAAACAAGTTTAATCTCGTCACCAGCAGCCCAAGCAACACTGCTCGAAGTTACCGAAGTACGACTCTGCTCGATTGTAGCAGCAATCTTCAAAGCCTGACTATTGTAGTCGATAGGCTGTTCCTCGTTGGGATCTTCGCAACCCCACAAGAGTGCTCCCGCAAGAGCAAGAACGGAAAATAAGAAGTTTTTCATAAAATGATATTTTTAAGGTTTATATTGTTTTGCGTTTTCCTGAGTAGTTAGTCACAAGTTGTTGCGCCAATGGTGGCTTTGGTACGAGTAACACCCCTCTGGTCGATGTCGAGCATCGAGGTATCAACTGCGGGATCGAAGCCGCCAAGTTTGCCTACGAGTTCCTCTGTCGCCATACCCTGCGAGCAAGCGGGGTTGCTCTCGCCACACACGAGTTTGTAACTATAAGTGTCGTTGAACTCGCCGCTCCACTGACCAAGTGCCGAAAGCATCGAGCCTGCATCGAAACTTGCTCCGCTTATGGTCTGTCCGTCTGCACCGTAGAGCGCGTTGCCAACGATGGAGTTGTAGAAACTAACGGTAGTCTCCACATTGTCGGCATATTTACCAAAATCGTTACTTGCGGCATTTCCGCTACAAGTATTGCCCGAAATGATGGTGTTGTAGAGTGTCAGGCTTGTACCTGCATTGTATATACCCACGCCACCGCCATGAGAAACCGCACTGTTGCTCGAAATGGTGGTATTGACGAGAGTTACATCACTGCTCTTATCGGCACTACCGCTATGAATCTCAATAGCACCACCGCCACCGGTAGACTCGTTTTTCGCAATGGTACAATTGACCATCAAAGCATCGGTCCAAGCGCGGAAGTAGATTGCACCACCCATACGACCGGTTTTACCATCGAAATTGTTGTTATTGTTGATAAACGAACTGTTGTAGATGCGGCTTATCGAAATTCCGAGAGGATTCGACTGCTCTGCAATAGAGTAGTAAGCAGCAGCCTGCTGTCCCGAGCGGTTAGAGTCGAAGAGGCAGTCGTACATATAAACAGTAGCACCACTATTCCACATACCACCGCAGTTGTTCACTGCCGTATTGTTGCGAACAACACAATTATCCATAGTGATAACACCGCCCATCAGAGCCATAATACCACCTGTGTGCTCTTTGCTGGCGTTGTCGCAGATAACACAGTCTGTCATATCAATGGTGCTTGCGCCAATTACAACACCCGCACCACGACTGATATGAGCCGCAACACTGCTACCAATGGAGATTGCAGTATCAAAATCATCTGATGCTACACCATCGCAAACGGTCACACCCTTCAAAACAGCCTTCTTACCCTCTGCCATAGGTGCAGATACGGTCACAACATGGTAGGCATTTGCAGAGATGCTAACCTTACCGCTCAGAGTAACCACATACTCCTTGGGAGAGTACATGCTCTCGGCATCGAAGGTGTCGTCATTCACATCGGCTGGGAAACCACCAATGAGCGAGAAGTTGCTGTGCAACTCGAAGGTCTTGTAGCCCTCATCGTCGCCCTCGTAGCCACCAATATAGTCCTCGGGAGTATAAACACCCTCGGCAACATAGATGATGTCGCCATCGGCAGCGTTGTAGATAGCATTCGAGAGGGTGGTAGCGTTTGCCCACGACAAACCGCTATTCTCTTTCGTACCAGTGGTCTTCACATAGTAGATAGCAGCATTGCCGGCCTCGGCAGGAGCCTGTACAACCTCCATAGAGCAAGTTGCATCCTTAACGATGGTTGCTGTAATGGTTGCTGTACGCGACTCTACGGTACGGTTACGCTGAGCCTTGATGGTCACGACAATCTCCTCGCCTGCCTCGCCGCGAGTGGGGCTAACACTTGCCCAAGTGGCATCGCACGAAAGCATCCAAGGAAGGTTGCTGCTCAACTTAATGGTAACCTCCTGAGCCTCGTTGGTGATATTAACCCTCTGCACATCAAACGACATTTCGGGGGTTTTGGGAGTGAAGCTGGTGTCCTCAAAGCCCTCCACACACGATGTGGCACACATTGCCACAATCGCTACAATAAGAAATTTTATGTATTTCATGGTCATTACTCTTTTTTAACTATTATACCCCCTCGTTTAGCGGACCACGATTGCCAAACCATTGGCAATAGGTTGCTCCAAGCCGTTATTGTTGGGAGTGTTAAAGACTTTCAGTTCGCCATCCTGATTGCGGCTGATGAGAGTGGAGTTGTTGCCACCATCGAGAAGTGCAGCATCGTGCGCACCACAAGCCTTCATTACCGAAGCAAGGTCGCCAGCAGTAATACCATTGGAGTAGAAGAAGTAAACACCATCAACTACCACCAAATAGACCGTGTTACCATCTGCCGACACACCAATTGCGGTGCGAGCAGCAGCACTATCTTTGGCTACGGGAAGGGGGTAGCCACTCGACAAAATCAGAGCATTGGTACCCATAGCCTCCAAGATGGAGTTCTTGATGGTGCCATACTCCTCCTGAGTGTAGATACCACACGAGCCATCTTTCAGCATCGCAAAGAAGCAGCCTTGGGAGTTGTTGAATGTGGTCTTGACAGCCACACCGTCACGATAGACAATACCCAAGGGGAGTTTTGTCGTAGCATCAAACGAGTCGCCATTGACAGCACCCAACACATAGTCGGTTTCGCGAGCATCCATAGTCGCAACCTGCTCCGAGAGGGTTTCGAGAGTGCCAAAACTGTTCTGGTCTTTGGGAGTGGTAACTGCAAGGGTTGCGGAGCCACCCAACATTACCTTATAGACCATCATACGCACAGCGTAGCCGTTGGTGTTGACATACTCCAAATCGAGCAACGATACTCCCTGCGAAAGGTTGTACTCCGTATCGCTCTTGATATGACCGAAATAGCCATCCGTATTCTCCACAATACTCTTTGCAAACTTGGTGGATGTTTCCAGCGAATAGGGCGACTCGGGCACCTCGGCAGGGTTACACGAGCACACCAACGCGGTTGCAAGGAGTGAAATTATAGTCAGTCTTTTCATATTCATCATGTTTAGTAGTTAGGATTTTGAGGTTTGAGCAATTCGTTGTTCTGCATCTCGTTCTCGGGCAAGGGGAGCAGAGTCTGATAAGGCTGAATGCCGAGTTTCTCCACAGCGGTGCCCGTACGCACATAGTCATACCAAGCGTGGTTCTCGCCGAGCAACTCTTTGCGCCTTTCGAGCAAAATAGCCTCCAAGAACGCTCTGTCGTTTGTGGGGTCAGCAGCCTGCAAGCCGCGTTTTGCTCTCAACTGGTTCAGACGCTCCAAACCACCACCTGCAAGACCTTTCGCCTCGGCACTGATGAGGTACATCTCTGCCAAACGCGAAATGATAACGGGGTCGGTACCAACCTGACCGCTGGGGTACTTGTTGAGGAAGTTGAGGTTGTCCAACACAGTCACCGAAATCTCCTTACGCAAGTCGCCCTCCTCGAAGAGTGTCATCACATCGGGCGCGGGCTGGTATGTGTAGGAGCCTTTGTTGGGGTGATTGTAGGAATACAAGAGGTTGCTGATAGAAATAGTGGAGCCGTCGGCAGTCAGACACTCAAAAGCAAAGATTGTTTCGGTGTTTGACGCTGAACGGAAGATGTTGTCGAACGAGTCGAGTTGGTAGCGAGTATTCGCAATTATACTCTCTGCCAATGTCGCAGCCTCTTCATTCTTACCCATGTAGAGTGCCACACGCGCTTTGAGTGCTGTTGCAGCATCTGCCGAGAGGTAGTAGTAGTTGGTGTTGGCACCGAGCAACTCAATAGCCAAGCCGAGTTCGTCGTAGATAAACTGCCAAACCTCTGCTGCGGGAGTGCGTGCAACATCTGTTGCCACATTCTGTTTCAGCAGGGGCACATCTCCAAAGCGAGTTACGAGTTGGAGGTGGATGTAGGCACGGAAGTAGTGACATTCGCCGAGCACCAAGTTGCGAGTGTCGCCCTCGGGCAGACGCTGAGCAATATCGTAGACATTGTTCACCTGATAGAGAGCCTTGTAGAAGCCCTGCCAAGCCGCCTCAATGATACTATTCTGGGGGTTGAGAATGTCGTTGATGAGTGCAATGGTGCTGGTAGACTGCTTTGCAGTAAGGTTGCCGCCCAGCAAGTCCATCAGGATATAGGAGGTACGGGTGGGGTTCTCCTGAACCTTCCAATACATACCAACACGCAGCTGTGGAATATCAGCCTCAGTCACAGAACTGGGGGAGACTGCCGAGTGTGGATTGAAATCGAGTTGGTCGCTACACGAAGTGAGTGTAACACTTGCGCCCAACGCAAAAATGGTCAATATGTTGAATATCTTTTTCATACTTTTCGTCATCTTGTCTGTTAGAATGTTACACTTACACCAAGTTTAGCCGAGGTAGGACGAGGAACACCGTAGTTATCCACGCCAATCAGACTTGGGTCGGTAGAGGTCGAAATCTCGGGATCCCAACCACGGTAGGGGCTACCCAGCCACAAGTTCTCGCCCTGTATATAGAAGCGCATAGCCGAGATGTTCCATTTGCTGAGAACCTTCTTGGGTACATTGTAGCCCAGACTTACCGAACTCAAACGAATGAAGCAGGCATCCTGCAAGAACTGAGTAGACACCTTAACATTATTTCCATGATACGAATAGATTGGACGAGGATAGGTGTTGGTCGAGCCGGGACCTGTCCAATAGTTGTCAGCCCACTCCTGCAACACTGCCTGATAGTTACCCAGACGGGTGGGACCCTGCATCCACTGAGCATAAACCTCGCCACCATAGGAGAAGGTGAAGAAGATGCCGAGCGAGAAGCCCTTATAATCGAAGGTGTTGCTCCAACCACCGCTCACGATGGGGTTAGCAGAGCCTACAATCACACGGTCTTTGTCGTTGATGATACCATTGCCATCGAAGTCGTGATATTTCACATCACCGGCCCTCACACCTGCGTCATACTGAGGTTGAGGAACTTCGCCATCGTACTGATAGATGCCATCGAACTGGTAGAGATAGAAGGCACCAACCTCCTGACCAACCTGCAATGCGTGGAAGTAGTTCAGAGAGATAATATCGTCGTTGAGCAGTTTGGTAAGTTTGTTCTTGTTGTGAGTGATGTTGAACGACGATGTCCAATGCACAGCACCCAAGTCGTGGTGTGTGTCGATGGTAAGTTCAATACCCTTATTCTGCATCGAGCCGATGTTGCTAAGCACCGAAGTGAAACCTGTGGTAGATGCGGTAGGCATACTATACAGCAGGTTGTGGGTATTCTTCAAGTAGACATCAAATACGATATTGATTCTACCACCCAAGAAACTCAAATCGAAGCCCAAGTCGTATTGGTCGGCGGTCTCCCAAGTGAGGTTGGGGTTACCGTTGCTGCTTGCAGCGATACCACTCTGACCGTCGTAGTTCGAGCCACTACTGATAAGGGGTTGCCAAGCGTAGTTGCTGATACCATCTTGGTTACCGGTCTTACCATAACTTGCACGCAGTTTCAACTCGGTCTGCTGGCTGCCCCAGAAGTTCTCATTCGACACATTCCAACCAACCGATGCCGAGGGGAACCAACCCCAGCGGTGCTCGGGAGCAAACCTCGAAGAGCCATCGGTACGGAGTGTGAAGTTGGCAATGTACTTATCCTCGTAGGACAAACCTACACGACCAAAGTAAGACTCAATAGCGTACTCGCTAAGGTTGCCGGTGATACCAGCAGGCACTGCTGCACTACCAACCATATCATAACCGGGCGAGGGGAAGTTCTGAGCATCGATACTGTTATTCCTTGCGGAGGTCTTCTGGTACGAGTGACCGAGGATTGCATCCAAGTCCACATCGCCAAGTTTGTTTTGGTAGGTTGCAACGGTCTCGAAGAGGTTCGACATCAGCAGTCGGTTCTTCTCGATGATACGACCGTTATCCTCGCAGTAGGGGTGGTTTGAGTTGTAGTACACATAGTCGAGGGTGTAGCCCGTATCGTTGCTATACGAAGCCTTCACCTGCAAGTGGTCGGTGAGTTTCAGATTGGCGTAGAATGCGCCTAGGAAACGATAGTTCGACACATAGGAGGTCGATTCGTTCAAAATCTGCATGGGGTTGTGGCGACTAAGTTCTTCGGTACCACCCAAGAAGTAGTTATCATTGGGCTTATAGGGGCGGTCGAAAGGACGCTGCTCAACGGCACGCGCAAGAATAGTCGAACCAAGGTTTGCACCAGGCACACGATTGGTGTGCAGGTAGTTGCCGCTCACATTTGCACCCACAGTGAGCCACTTGTTCATCTTGTGGGAGATGTTGCTTTTGAGGTTTATCTTGTTAATATCATTTTTGATAATAACACCCTCCTCATTGGCGTAGTTTGCACCTATATAAAAATTGGTATTCTTATTGCCACCACTGAACGAAGCGTCAATATTGTGGAAGCGACCCGTGCGAGTAATCAAATCGAGCCAATCGGTGTCGGGCAAATTGCTACCAAAGGGGTTTTGAATCTGTTTTACATATCCAGACGAGGTAGGAATGTAGCCCATCTGGTTGTTGTAGTTGTTAATAGCGGTATTGTAGACATCAACCCAACTCTCCGAAGTAGCGTAGTCGATGCGGTTGGGGCGAGCGAACTCGCGGATACCTGCGCTATAATTAATTTTGGCATCCGACTTACCCTCGCGACCCTGCTTGGTGGTAATAAGAATTACACCATTGGTTGCACGCGAACCATAAATAGCAGCCGAAGCAGCATCTTTCAACACCTCGATAGACTCAATATCGGTAAGGTTCAACACCGACATCGAACTCAAATCCTCACCATAGGAGTAGAGCGAACCCGACTCGTTGTTGAGTGGAATACCGTCTATCACATAGAGAGGCTCGTTGCTGGCGTTGAGTGATGCCGAACCACGAATTGCAACCCTCTCGGCAGTACCAAGGTTACCCGACTGGGTCGATACATTCATACCAGCCACGCGACCCTGCAACAACTCCGAAGGGCTCAAAGCGGTACGCGAGTTGTCATCGTCGGGCTTAAACGACGAGATTGCGTTGGTAACCAACTCCCTACGCTGCGAACCATAACCGATAATAACCACATCTTCCATTCGTGTGGCATCGGATTGGAGTTTGATGGTCAACTTCTCGGAGGGGTTAGTAACCTCCATCTTGACCGTCTTATAGCCGATGTACGACACCTCAACCGTAAACTTCTTAGCCGAAGTCTTGATTGAGAAGGTACCGTCCAATCCGGAGATTGCACCGGTGTTTACACCCGCTCCGGTAATGACAACCGTAGCACCCAAAACGGGAGCGCCTTGGTCGTCGAGCACAACTCCCTTAAAATCAACGGATTTGGGGGAGGTATTGGCTGCGGGCGTACCCTTAGCAACGGTAATCACATTACCGTTTACATTCCATACGACACTCTGATTAACAAAGGTCTGTTTCAGCACATCGTCTATGCTTGCATTGACTGCAACCACAGAGACCACCTTGCTAACATTCACATCGTTAGCTTGGATCGAGAATGAATAATTGTAGTCCTTTTGTAGTCGTTCGACAACCTGCATCACGGTAGCATTTTTGAGCGACAGATTGATATTCTGTGCCCACGCCCCCGTAGTGATGAGGAGTGCCCCAACTGACAAAATAATCGATTTGAACAATCGACCAAAGTACATCTGTTTCATAGGCTCTTTGTATTAGTTATTAATTGTTTTGATATTTTCTATCTCGTTCACACATAGTCGCCGCACACTACCTCTTCGATAGAATTATGCGACCTCCTGCGTGGGTAATTTTCATTGTCTTGCGAGCATTGAGTGCCGAGAGAATCTCATCAACACCCTCATTATTCACAAACGAAGCGTAGTAGCGCAAGTCCTCCAACGACCTATCGCCCAAAATAATCGTGCAGCCAAAGCGGTGTTCCAGTTCCTTAGCAATATCTCCCAAGTTCATATTCACAAAGTAGAGGTTGCCGTTGTCCTTCCATGTAGCATAATTGAAGGGTTGGAAACGGTACTTCTCAACCTCCCCACCCTCTCTGTCGTAGCGCACAATATCACCCGGTGAGAGCACAATCTTCTTCTCGTCTTTGCCCACCTGCATCGTCACAGCACCCTCCACAAGGGCAATCTCCACATTGCGCGAATCGGAGTGAGCCTTCATATTAAATTGGGTACCATAGACCTTGGCACACACATCGTTAGCATCCACGACAAAGGGCACTTTGGGGTTCTTCACAATGTCGGCAAACACCTCTCCCGAGGCATAGACCTTACGCACAGAGCCCTCGAAGCGATTGGGGTAGAGAACCTCGCTATTGCCATTGAGCCAAATTGTCGAGCCATCGGGCATCCTCACCTCCTGCTGCTCGGCAGCCTCGGTGCGCACAAGGGTCCACTCAATGGGCTCGGGGCGCAAACCCACGGTTATCAAAACCGCCAAAGCCACAGCCGCCACCATCGAAGTGAGCCAAACAGCACTCCTTCTCCACGAGGGCGAGTGTTTGGGCGCACTCTCTATGCAAGTAGGCTCGTCACACACCTCCTCTGCGGGCATTTGTACGGACACCATCTTTGCGATGCTCTCCCTCACCCTCTCGGTCTGCTCCTTGCAAGCAACAGGCTCCAAGGTCGCAAACATCTCTGCCATAACATCGTCCAACTCCGCCGAGCAGAGGTTCTTGGCGAGCCACTCGTTGCTCGCACACTTACCACTCGCGGGGGTAGATGCAATGTGGTTTTGTATGTATTGTTTCTTGTTCATATCTCTCCTAATGACTTAGTTGGCATTATCGCCCAACTGTTTAATTGCCAACTGAATATGTTTCTCCACAGTGCGCACCGAGATGTTCATCTTCTCGGCTATCTGGCTATTATCCAGACCATCGCGGCGGCTGAGCAGAAAAATCTCTCGCCTTTTGGCAGGCATCTCTGCAATGGCTTGGCTTGTAACCATCTTACCCTCGCCACCGCGCTTATTGAGTTTGAGCCTCACCTCACTCCCGCCATTCGACTTTATCGATGCAAAGTAGAGCGACAACTCCTCGCGCAACAGCCTCAGCAGAAGGCTCTGGTAATCATCCCCTACGGCACCCTCTTGATGCTCGCACCACAGGCGCATCATGGTGTTCTTTACAACACCCTCTGCCGCGAGGCTATTTTTAGTAAAATTGTATGCAAACGAAAAGCACTTTGGGAACTCCCTATCAAAGAGTTCCCAATACGCCTTAACATTGCCGTTTTTTATACTTCTTTCGTCCGTAATCATAGTCACAACATTTACGATTCCTGCTCTTCGGGTTTGATTTTCTTATTCCAATTAAAGATAGGCAACAAGAACGAGATGACCGATGCCGACACCCAGAAGATTGCCACCCATTTGAAGTCGTAGACAGCCACACCGTCAATTATCTGTTTGCCGCCGTCAATCAAACTACCCGTCACAATATCCTGAATACCGGCCGCAGCATAACTTGCCATACCCATAATGCCCAGCACAGCACCCGTAGCCTTGCGAGGAACAATATCCACAGCCATCAGACCTCCAATGAAGCAAATCAGCACGCCAATTGCGATACCGAAGAGCACCATCGCCAGCACATTTACAAACCAACTGTTGCCACCATAGAGGAAGAGGACAAGTGCCACCGAGTTGAGCGCACCGAAGATAAGCGCGGGAATATTACGGTTGCCCTTAAAGAGTTTGTCGGACATCCAGCCCGAGAAGACCGTACCCA
Organism: Tidjanibacter sp.; assembly: GCA_045591965.1. Classification (GTDB taxonomy): domain Bacteria; phylum Bacteroidota; class Bacteroidia; order Bacteroidales; family Rikenellaceae; genus Tidjanibacter. The sequence continues at coordinate 49,960 of JAZNTX010000008.1, forward strand.
CGATACCACACAGAGCGTTAATCGAAACGATACTTGTTGCCTCTGCCAGCGCAAAGCCCTTCTGCTCCTGCAAGAAGAGGACACCCCAACCGTTAATGGCGTAGCGGCTAACATACATAAAGGCACTCGAAGCAGCCAAAATCCACACAGCAGGCATCTTGAAGACCTGACGCTGAATAGCCTTCACCGAGTTATCTCCCTCCCTCGCATCTTTCTTCTCGTGCGCCAACTGCTCAATAGCGGGCAGACCCTTGCTCTCGGGCGTATCGTGCAGGAAGAAGACAATTACAATAACGCCGATAATGCCCGCCAACGCCGAGCCGAAGAAGCCATACTGCCAACCTGCAACCGACACAATCAAACCCACAAACAAGAAGGAGAAGAACTCACCAATATTGTGGCTGGCACTGAAAATGCCATAATATGTGCCTCGTTGATTGAGGGGGAACCAGCGCGAAAGCGAGATAATAGCAGGGGCGGCACCCATCGACTGACTCCAACCATTGAGTCCCCACATGATGCAGAAGAGCACCAGCAACAGACCGCTCGAAAGGCAGATGGTGTTTTGTGCCAAACCGAGGAAGCCCATAAGGAAGTTCATCGCTGCCGACACAATCAGACCCGTCGCCATAAACTTCTTAATGTTGCAGTGGTCGGAGATAAGACCATTCACAAACTTACCGATGGCGTAAGCAAAGAGGAGTGTTGAGCCCATAACACCAAGTTGAGTGGCATCGAACATACCACTGTCGATGATGGGTTTCTTCATCACATTCAAACTTGTGCGGCAGACATAGTAGAGGCTATAACCGAGAGTTGCGGCAACAAACGACTGCATACGCAACTTTTTGTAATACTTATTTTGAGCCTTCTCGTCAAGGTTCAACAACGCCTTAGGCTCGCTTGTTTTGTAGAATTTTGCAATTCGCTTAAACATTGTTTTTATCATTTAAGTTTAGTAGTAATCGACACTCCATTGCTACTGCGTCGTAGCAATCTTCGACAAAGGTAGTATAAATTTCATTTATAACAAAAAAATATGCGTAATTTACGCGTAATTCACACAAAGCCACAATGCGTAACGAAATTACGCATTATTTTCCGCACACTATCGCCCAAACCATGGGGCACACCTCGCAAATAAGCACAAAAAGAAGGGGCTCTTCCAAGCCCCTTCTTTTTACTCAACATCACACTCTGCCCCTTATGCCAACGAGCGGACAATTTCACACATTTGTTGGTACTGAGTCTCCATACTTTGCAGGAGTTTATATTGTGCACGAGTACGCACAAGGTTGTGCTCCGGATAGGCAATTTTGTAGTAACGATCGCCATCGATATAGTCCATCAAAAAGCGCAGCACCTGCTCGAAGGTAATGTAGCGTGCCGAAAAGGCAAGCCACTGCTTCTCTGCCGCACAGAGGGTGCGTTGTTCCGAGAGGTACCCTTCGGTATAAGCGCGGAACATTTCAAGGCTTATAGAGATATTTTCGAGCACAGGGTCATCCTCGGCACCGGTGTTGGTATAAGAGCGTATGGCATCGCCAAAATCATTGAGCGAAGTGGAACTCATGACAGTATCGAGGTCGATGGCGCACAAGACTTCGCCCGTAGAGGCATCGAAGAGTATATTGCTGATTTTGGTGTCGTTATGGGTAATGTGGGTGGGGATAACACCCTGCTCCACAAGCGACCAAAACTCCATCATCTCCTCCCTGCGAATCTCAATCCAACCAATCTCTTCGGCAAGCCCCGAGGCACGACCTACGGGGTCGGCAGCCAGCGTCGCATCCCACTGCTCGAAGCGGTATCGGATGTTGTGAAAACCCCTTATGGTTTCGTGGAGCGGCTTGTCGAAATCGGCAAGCAGACGCTGGAAACGACCAATCCCCACCCCACCCTGATAGGCGAGCGCGGGGGAGTTGGCACGGTCGTAGGTTGTCGTATTTTCAATTAAGCGACACACCGCCCAGAAGTTCCCATCCACCTCGGCATAGAGCCTACCATCCTTGGCGGGAATAACTGTGAGTGTTTCGCGCAAGGGGTCTGCAACCCTCGCCTTAATATGCTCCGTAACGGCGCGGATGTTCTCCATCATCGCCGGAACATTGGGGAAGATGAGGTGGTTTTTGCGTTGGAGAATATAGTCGGGCGCAGCACCCTCGGTACGCACCACAAAGGTGTCATTAATAAACCCCTCGCCAAGAGGCTTTATTGACACAACATCTCCCTCAATATCAAAGCTTTGAGCAATATTATAAAGATTTTGATTACACATGGTAAAATAGTTAAAACGAGGGGCTACAATGCCGCAAGCAAGGCAACCAAATGTTTCCAAAACTTATCCACCGTAGCGATTTCGAGTCTCTCGTCGGGCGAGTGAACACCGCGTAGCGTGGGACCAAACGAAATCATCTCCAAGTGGGGATATTTCTCCAAGAACAGACCGCACTCCAAACCTGCGTGGATAGCCCTCACAACAGGCTCTTTACCAAAGAGTTGGCGATATTTCTCCACTGCCACATCCAAGAGGTGGCTCTGGGGGTTGGGAGCCCACCCAGGGTAGCCATCCGAATGTATAACCTTAGCACCCGCAAGGCGGAAAGTTCCCGCCACAGTGCGTGCAGCATACCTCTTGGCACTCTCAACCGAGGAGCGTTGCGAGGTGACAACTTCTATTCGATTTTTGGGCAAGAATTTGACGGATGCGAGGTTGGTGGAGGTCTCAACCAACCCTTTCATAGCGAAACTCATCGCCAAAACACCATTCGCCACGCTCACAATAGCCGTCAGCAGTCGGTGCTGGGTGTCGAGGTCGATGACCCTCGTGGGCTTAGCGCACTCCGAAGCCTTCATCCAAAAGCCGTTGTCGGTATATTGCAACTCGCCAGCAACCTCCCCTGCGAACCTCTTCACAAGGCGCAAAAATGCCCCCTTTTTAGCCACAGGAACACCCACAACCGAATAGGCTTCACGAGGAATGGCATTACGCAGGTTGCCACCATTGAAGTCGCTGAGTCTGAGCCCATAGCGTTCCTCGCCCATCTGCAACAAGCGAGCCATAATTTTGTTAGAATTACCCAATCCGTCGCCAATATTATCACCCGAGTGACCGCCCTTCAAGCCACCAATATCCACACGCAGCCACGCGTAATCTTTTGGGGCACGCTCACCTTTATATATAAAGGTTGCGAGGGTATCCACACCACCCGCACAGCCAATGAAGAGTTCGCCCTCGTCCTCCGAGTCGAGGTTCAGCAGATACTTACCATTGAGCATATCGGGCGCGAGGTTGAAGGCTCCCGTAAGTCCCGTTTCCTCATCAACGGTAAAGAGCGCCTCAATGGCGGGATGAGAGAGTGAATCATCGACCAAAACCGCCAAAGCCGCCGCCATACCGATACCGCAGTCGGCACCCAAAGTTGTGCCCTTTGCCTTTACCCACTCGCCATCAATGTATGCCTCGATGGGGTCGTTCATAAAGTCGTGAATGGTGTCGTTGTTCTTCTCGCAAACCATATCCGAGTGGCTCTGCAAAACCACCGCAGGATGGTTCTCGTAGCCAGCGGTTGCGGGCTTGTAAATCACCACATTACCAGCCGCATCGACCTTGTGTTGGAGGTTGTGTTTCTTGGCAAAATCGACCAAGTAGGCGATGATTTTTTCTTCGTGTTTTGAGGGGCGTGGAACACGCGTAATTTCCTCAAAGATGCCCCATACGAGCGAGGGCGAAAGGTTGCTAATAGTACTCATTTTTTGTTATGTTTTTATTAGTTTTGTTTTCGTATTTCCAAAGGTACGACATTTCTGTCGAATAATCAAATTTCCAACCACAACAGCAACCACAATGGATATCCGACAAAACTTTCAACTTTTATTATTATATTTGTAGTTGATTTGGTCGTGCGGAACTATTTTTGAGGCGACCGAGTATGAAATGAAACATAGGAATTGGACTCTTGGTGGTGGCATTTTGTGCCTGCTGGTGGTGCTTCTTGCATCGCACCTCACTCCTCCACAGCGCAATGGCGAAGCGAAGGTAGTGGGTGTATTGTCTGCGATCACGGATGCCAACCACGAACACAACTACCTTTTGGAGCGTGCCACCCGCACAGCCCTCTTGCCCGAAGTTTCATACACACTCACTCCCTCCACATCGCGCACAACCACGGGGCGACAGCGCACCTCGGCGAGCCACAACACCCACCACACCCTGCTCAATATTGCCCCCACAATGGGCAGGCAAACGCTGTTGAGTAGGGCTACTCGGAGTGGTTATTTACCAACCTCTCGCACGAAGGATTTCTACATCTTTGCGCTACGCCACATCATCATTTAGCGTTGTATCAAACCCCTGATTTTCACACTATTTTCAACCATCGAAGGAGGCAATTAAACCACTATTGCATCCCCTTTGAATTCTTGTCTATAATACCATAAAGATTATTAACAACCACAAATAGAGATGTTTATTATTGAGATTCTTGTTGGCGTTATTTTGCTCTCGTTGGGCGCAAATTTTCTCACAGACGGAGCCTCGGCAATTGCCAAACGACTGAGGGTTTCGGAGTATCTTATTGGTGCAACAATCGTGGCTGTGGGCACCTCCACGCCCGAGTTGGTAGTAAGCGTCATGAGTGCCATGGCTGGACAGAGTGATGTCTCGATTGGCAATGTTGTAGGCTCCAACATCTTCAACATTTACGCCATATTGGGCATTACCACAATCATCGCACCACTCACGCTCACTCGCGACAACATACGCCGAGATATACCCATCTGCATCGGAGCGTCGCTCCTACTGTGCATACTTGCGCTCGACAGCACGCTCTGGGGCGCAAAGGGTAACATTTTGGGGCGCGGCGACGGCATCCTCCTACTGTTGCTATATGGTGTTTTCTTGTGGTTTATGATTCGCCATGGAAAGAGCGAACAACCCCTATCCTACCCCACTACAGAGTCTGCCGAGCAATGCGACAAGAAGCCACTTTGGCTATCCATACTGATGGTTGCAGGTGGATTGGGAGGTCTTATATGTGGCTCCGACATGTTCCTTGACGGCTCCATAATCCTTGCACGCAAAGTTGGTTTGAGTGAGGCAGTTATAGGCATTGTTCTCGTAGCGGCAGGAACCTCACTACCCGAATTCTTTGCATCGTTCATCTCTGCCCTCAAAGGCAAGACCGACATTGCATTGGGTAACATCCTCGGCTCCAACATTGCCAACATTCTGCTCATCCTCGGAACAAGTGCAACCATAACCCCTCTACGCTTGGGAGGTATCACATCCATTGACATGGCTGTTATGCTATCGGCTCCCATAATGGTGCTACTCACAGCACTCTCTTTCCGCCGCAAACGCATCGACCGCATTGAGGGTCTGCTCTTCTTTGCCATCTATGTGGTGTATACCCTTTGGTTGTTGATGTAGAGCGACAAGCGTCTACCATCCTAAGGCTTACGGGAGTTTAGGGAGTTTAGGGTCTATCTCATAACCTCACTAATCTCCCTAAAATTTTATTTTCTTTTGCATTACAACGCAAAAAGCACTAATTTTGCACCAGTAAAGATACAATAGGTTATGCGCATAGGTTTTGGATACGATGTACACGCTTTGGCAGAGGGACTCCCCTTAGTATTGTGTGGTGTGAGGGTTGAGTCGCCCTTTGGTTGCGTGGCTCATTCTGACGGTGATGTTGCCATCCACGCGCTGTGCGATGCACTCCTTGGTGCAATTGCTGCGGGCGACATTGGCAAACTCTTTCCCGACACCGACCCAGCCTACAAAGGCATCGACTCCACCATTCTCCTTTCGCGCACCATAGACCTCCTTCGCTCGGAGGGCTATAAGGTTGGTAATGTGGATATTACCATCGCACTCCAAAGACCCAAATTGCGCCCACACATAGACCGTATGAGGGAGCGTTTGGCGGAGGTTATGGGCACTCCCGTTGGAGCCGTATCGGTCAAGGCAACCACCACCGAAAAACTCGGTTTTACGGGTAGAGAAGAGGGTGTTGCCGCCTATGCCGTAGCACTTGTCGAAAGGCTCTAAACGACCGCTCATCCCCACTTTGGGGACAATCTTCCAAATTGTTAATAACTTTCTTGTCGGTTTGTTGCATAGTTCGCAACAAAAGCCGTACCTTTACAAAGTATTTGTAATACTTTGTAGTCTTGCTTATGACCGAAACTTATCATATCCCCGCTCTTGCCGAGGAAACTATTGAGGGACTGGCAATTAACCCCAACGGCACCTATGTCGATTTGACTTTCGGTGGCGGAGGGCACTCACGCCTCATACTCTCGCACCTCTCGGAGCGAGGGCGACTCTTCTCTTTCGACCAAGATGCAGATGCGAAGGCTAATATGACAGACGACGAGCGTCACCACTTTGTGGAGAGCAATTTCCGCTTTCTGCGCTCACAGTTGCGCCTGCGTGGAGTCTTCGATGGCGAGGTTGATGGTATTCTTGCCGACCTTGGCGTGTCGTCACACCATTTCGACACTGCCGAGAGGGGCTTTTCGTTCAAGGCAGACGCTCCGCTCGATATGAGGATGAACCAGAGGGCTTCGTTCTCTGCCAAGGAACTTGTGAATACCTACTCGGCAGAGGAGTTGGCGAGGGTACTCAGGGAGTATGGCGAGTTGGATACCACATGGAAGATTGCCTCGTGCATTGTCCGCTACCGCGACCAACGGGAGATTGCCACCACAGGAGAACTTATCGAGGCGGTAGCCCCCTGCACCCCCAAGAAAGATGGCGCAAAATTCCTCACCAAACTCTTCCAAGCACTCCGCATTGAGGTTAATGGCGAGATGGAGGCTCTCAAAATGGCTCTCGAACAGAGCCTCAAAGTACTCCGCCCCGAGGGTAGGCTCTGCGTCATTTCGTACCACTCGTTGGAGGATAGACTTGTGAAGAACTTTATCAAGACGGGCAACTTCGAGGGTAAGGTGGAGAAGGATTTTTATGGTAATGTATCCTCGCCTATGGAGGCTGTGAGCCGCAAGGCTATTGTTCCAACCCCCGAGGAGGTTGAGCGTAACCCTCGCTCGCGTAGCGCAAAACTTCGCGTAGCCAAGAAGTTGAAAGTTGAAAGTTGAAAGTTGAGAATGAAACTGTTTGGGAGAAAAAATAGGAAGAGTAAGAACGGTAGGCAGGCAACAGCCCCTCGCAAGGACGAGAAACCTATGGGGATGGTGCAGCCGAGCAAGATAAACGAGGCGGGTAAGCGCTCCTCGAAGAGTATCTTCTCGGGCGATGTGCTGTATAGCGAGTCGGTGCGCCGTCACTACCCGTTTATGCTCTACTGCTGCCTGCTCATACTGCTCTATATGGGTTATGTATTCACTTGCCAGCGCACCCAGAGGGAGGAGATTGCCTGCCGCATAGAGTTGCAGCAGAAGCAAGCCAAGGCTCTGCTCTACTCCTCCGAGCGACTTGGGGCTACGCGCTATAACAACATAGTGGAGGAGATTGGAAAGCGCAAGATAGGCATCAAGCAGTGGAACAACCCTCCGAAAGTGATAAAGAAAGATGAAAGTTGAAAGTTGAGAGTTGAGAGTTGAGAATTGAGCACACGCCCCGCCCTAACGGGCATTACCTATGACTTAGAAAGAAAATAATACAAATTGCAGACGCAGTCTGCACCATAATTTTCAATTGTCAATTTTCAATTCGTCAAGATACGATAGAATTACGCAGAAACTTAGGCGACAAGCGATGACTAAAACCACCAAAGACCCCCACCCCGGGCGCATCAAGAGGGGCATACAAAACAGAGTGAAGATTCTCTACGGAATTTTTGCTCTGCTATCGCTTATGGTTATTGGTCAGATTATAGCCACGCAGTATGGTCCCAACGGCACGCCCCTGAGGAACCTCTCGGAGAGTCGTTGCTACACCACACGCACCATTGAGGGCTCGCAGGGCAACATCTACGACCGCAATGGCGAGGTGCTCTCTACGGATACGAAGGGATACCGCCTGAGGCTCGACCTGCACGCCGAGGCTTTGGGTGGCGGAGTGTATGAGAAGGAACTGCCGGCACTATGCGACTCGCTCTCGGCGATGTTTGGCAAGCCTGCCAGCCACTACAAAAAACAACTCGACGAGATACGCCGCCGCGCTTTGGGCAAGATAGGCTCCTCATATTACAGCCAACCCTTCATCAGCGAAACCCTCAACCAAAGGGAGTATGACCGACTGCGCACCTTCCCTCTTATGCAGCCTCGCTATGGTTTGGTTGTGGAGCACCTCCTATCGCGCCACAAGGTCTATGGCTCGTTGGCTGCTTACACCATTTCGAGCGGTGTGGAGAGTGCCTATCGCGATGTTATCAAGGCTGAGGATGGCGAGAACCGCTTTGTGTGGCTCGACTCGCGCCATCGTCACTCTGTGCCGACTGTTGATGCAAGAAACACCCCCGCACAGAACGGCAACAACATCATAACAACCATCGACATCGACCTCCAAGATGTTGTGGAGAGTGCTTTGAGGAAAAAGTTAGAGGAGAACAACGCAAGCAGCGGTACGGCAGTAGTTGTGGAGTGCGCCACAGGCGAGATTAGGGCTATGGCAAACCTCACGCACTACAAAGATGGCGCGATGAACGATGACTTCAACTACGCCTTGCAGTGGCAAGGCTCCCCTGGCTCCACATTCAAGGGTGTGTCGCTCATGGCACTGATTGACGAGGCAGGAATGAGTATCGACAAACGCATTGACTGTGGCAAGAAACCCTCGATGAAGATAAATGGTCTGAACATCACCGACACCCATGTTGTGGGCGAGAAGACGGGCAAGACAACCCTTAAAGGCATCTTTGTGGAGTCCTCAAACATCGGCTTTGCCAAGACCGTAACCGAGGAGTATGGCAAAGAGCCCGAGAGGTGGGTGGAGTATATCAACGCCATAGGTTTGGACAAGGTACGCGACATTCAGCGCATAAAGGGCTACGGTTTTAGGGGCATAAAGCACCCTTCGACCTATAAGCAGAGGGGAGGATGGTCGCACACCACCCTAACCCAGACCGCCTATGGTTACGAGATGGATATGACCCCATTACAAACCCTCATGTTCTACAATGCTGTGGCTAACGATGGCAAACTCATAAAACCCATACTCATAAAGAGCATAGAGAGCGATGGGGAGATTATTGAGGAGTTCGCTACGGAGGTCGTAAACCCCGCCATCTGCTCGCCCGAGTCACTCGCACTCCTTAGGGAGTGTATGGAGGCTGTCGTGAGCGACAAGTTGGGTACGGCACACGGAGGTCTTGGCTCGCTCCCCTTCAAGGTTGCAGGCAAGACAGGTACGGCACAAATATACCAGACCAAGGAGAATCAGGGCAAGACCGCCTACGAAACCAAAGACGGCAGCAGGGAGTATCTGGCAACCTTTGTGGGCTACTTCCCTGCCGAGACCCCCAAGTATACCTGCATAGTATCCATCAAGACCCTGCGCAAGAGGGGCGAAGTGAAGTTCTACACAGGTGCTGGCGTGTCGTTGCCAGTATTCAGGGAGATTGCCGAGTATATCTACGCCCACGACCCCGAGTGGTACGAGGAGGCTCAGGCTATTGAGGGAGCAACGGAGAGCCGCTACAAACCCGCAACCGCCCCTGCCACCGAGGAGTATATAATGCCCGATGTGTGCGGCATGGGACTCAGGGACGCACTATGGGAGTTGGAACGCCGAGGTTTGAAGGTAACCTTCTCTGGCAAAGGCTCGGTGGTGCGCCAAAGCATCGCGGCAGGCAAGGAGTATACGGTGGGAGAGAGCGTGAAACTCGAATTGAGAGTTGAAAGTTGAAAGTTGATGAAAAGGAAAGCGATACACAGTATCGCATAAAAATTTTTGGGCGACTTTTTATAAAAAGTCGCAAAAGCAATGAGATTAGACAAGATATTAGAAAGAATTGAGGTCAAGGAGTGCGTAGGCTCGTGGAATGTGGAGATTGAGAGCCTTACGATGGACTCTCGTCAAGCGTCACGAGGTGTTCTCTTCGTAGCAATTGAGGGTACGGTGGTCGATGGTCACCGTTTCATAGGTGCAGCCACCGACAATGGTGCGAGTGCGGTAGTGTGCCAAAGGATGCCCGAAGAGAGGGTGGAGGGCGTAACCTACATCGTCGTGGCAGATACAAGCGAGGCTGTGGGTATTATGGCATCGAACTTCTACTCTCGCCCAAGTGAGCAACTTGCTCTTGTAGGTGTTACGGGTACGAATGGCAAGACCACCACTGCAACACTGCTCTACAACCTCACACAACGCTTGGGATATAAGGCAGGACTTATCTCTACGGTGGTCTACAAGGTGGGCAACCGAGAGGAGCCCTCGACACACACCACACCCGATGCTATAACCCTCAACCGACTGCTCTCGGAGATGGTGGCAGAGGGTTGCGGCTACTGCTTTATGGAGGTGTCGTCGCACAGCCTTGTGCAGAGGCGCACAGCGGGACTGAGGTTTGCGGGCGCAATATTCAGCAACCTCACACACGACCACCTCGACTACCACAAAACCTTTGCTGAGTACCTCAAAGCCAAGAAGATGCTCTTCGACGGACTCGCGGGAGAGAGTTGGGCTCTGACCAATGCCGACGACAAGAACGGTGCTGTGATGTTCCAGAACTGCAAGGCGCAGAAAAAGACATACTCGCTGCGTGGCGTGGGTAACATCAACACCAAGATTATCGAGACATCGCTCGAAGGTATGCTCCTCGAAATAGACGGCAAGCAGATGTGGTCGCACCTTTTGGGACGATTCAACGGCTACAACCTTACGGCAGTATATGGTGCCGCACGCCTGCTGGGATTTGAGAGCGAAGAGGTGCTTGTTGCGCTGAGTGCTTTGGAGAGCGTCTGTGGCAGGTTCCAAACCTTCCGCTCGAAAAATGGCGTTACGGCTGTTGTAGACTATGCGCACACACCCGACGCACTCGAAAATGTCATCGACACAATCTTGGGTGTAGGCACAGCACGCCGACTCATAACAGTGTGCGGTTGCGGTGGCGATAGGGACAAAACCAAACGACCCGAGATGGCAAAGATTGCCGCCGAGAAGTCGCACACCGCCATATTCACCTCCGACAACCCACGCACCGAGGACCCCGAGGCTATCCTCCGAGATATGGAGCAGGGCGTTGTGGGTAGGAGCAACTACCTAACCATCACCGACCGCGCACAGGCTATCCGTGTGGCACTCCGCATGGCAGAGGCGGGCGATGTGGTCCTCATTGCCGGCAAGGGTCACGAGGAGTACCAGATAATCGGCACCGAGAAACATCACTTCTCCGACCAAGAGGGAGTGAAGAGGGAATTGAAAATTGAAAATTGAAAATTAATTAGAAAGAACAGAGGGTGCGATTTGTGAGGCAGATGCAAGGCTTGCGAAGTGCGAGGATGCGGAGTTTACTTAGGCGTAAATGAGCAATCCGAGCACGAGCGTAACATAGCAGATGCCCACAAGGCGCAACCGACAAAAAGATAAGGTATGATTTATTCACTTGTAAAGTATCTCGAACAACATTTTGACATCCCTGGGTTGGGTTTGTTCCAATACCTGTCGTTCCGCTCGGTGGGTGCGATAATCATTGCGCTACTCTTTGCGCTCATCTTTGGCGACAAACTCATCCGCCTGCTGCGTCGCAAGCAGATTGGCGAGGATATACGCAACCTCGGCTTGGAGGGACAGATGGAGAAGAAGGGCACACCCACAATGGGAGGTGTTATTATCCTTTTGTCCATACTCATCCCCATTTTGCTCTTGGGCGACCTCTCGAACATCTATGTGTGGCTGATGATTATCAGCACTGTATGGCTCGGCGCACTCGGCTTTGCTGACGACTACATCAAGGTCTTCCGCAAGAACAAAGAGGGTTTGAAGGGCAAGTTCAAGATTGTCGGTCAGGTGGGCTTGGGCATCATCGTGGGTACGGTGATGTGCCTCTCGGAGCAGGTTGTGGTTGTTGATAAGAATACCACCGCGAAGACCTCGGAGGTTGTGGAGGTAGTCAATGCAGACGGCACCATCGACAGCCGCGTAGAGGAGTACTATGTGGGAGAGAAGAGCACCAAAACCACCATCCCCTTTGTGAAGAACAACGAGTTCGACTACCACTGGTTCATCCCCTCGGACACCAAGACGGGCGACATCCTGACTTGGATACTCTACATCTTGGTGGCGATATTTGTCATTACGGCAGTGTCGAATGGCGCAAACCTCACAGACGGACTCGACGGACTCAATACGGGTGTGAGTGCTATTGTGGCGGTTGTGCTGTCTATTTTGGCATACCTCTCGGGTCATGTCATCTATGCCGACTACCTCAACATTATGTACATTCCCGGGAGTGGCGAACTCGCGGTCTTCGGTGCAGCCTTTGTGGGCGCACTTATCGGCTTTTTGTGGTACAACTGCCACCCTGCACAGGTCTTTATGGGCGATACGGGCTCGCTGGCAATTGGTGGTATTGTGGCAGTCTTCGCACTTGCCATCCGCAAGGAGTTACTCCTACCCATCTTGTGTGGCATCTACTTGGTGGAGGTTGTGAGCGTGATGATACAGACCTTCTACTTCAAATACACCCGCAAGAGGTATGGCGAGGGCAAACGCTTCTTCCGCATGGCACCCCTCCACCACCACTACCAAAAGAAAAACCTCCACGAGAATAAAATCGTCATCCGTTTCTGGATTATCCAGATACTCTTGGCGGCATTCTCGCTGGCAACGCTCAAAATCAGGTAGTAGTTAGTAACGAGTAATTAGTAGTTATAGCGATACATAGTATCGCCTAAAAATTTTTGGGCAACTTTTCATAAAAAGTCGCAAAGAAGAATATGAAAAAGATTGTAATTTTAGGAGGAGGAGAGAGTGGTTATGGCTCGGCAGTGTTGGCAAAGAGCAAAGGCTACGACACATTCCTCTCGGATAGTGGTAAACTGAGCGACAAGTATCGCACACTCTTGGAGCAGGAGGGCGTTGAGTTCGAGGAGGGCGGACACACAGAGGAGCGTATCCTCGCAGCCGACCTTGTGGTCAAAAGCCCAGGGATTCCCGAGAAGGCACCCATTGTGGTTGCTCTACGCGAGAGGGGTGTGAGGATTGTGAGCGAGATTGAGTTCGCACGCCCTTTCAGCAAGGGTAAGACAATATGCATCACAGGCTCCAATGGCAAAACAACGACCACTACCCTCACCCATCGCATCCTTGCCGATGCAGGTATGGATGTGGCGGTGGGCGGTAATATTGGCGAGAGTTACGCGCTCACGGTGGCAAAGAGTGATAGGGAGTGGTATGTTTTGGAACTGAGTAGTTTCCAACTCGATGGTTGCTACGATTTCAGGGCAGATGTGGCGGTGTTGATGAACATTACCCCCGACCACCTCGACCGCTACAACTACAAATTCCAGAACTATGTCGATAGTAAGATGCGCATCATACGCAACCAAACGCCCGAGAGCCACTTTATCTACTCGGCAGACGACAAGGTAATTCTCGCGGAGGTGGAGAAACACTCTCCCTTGGCACAGTGCCACCCCTTCGGCAAGTGTAATATTGAGGATGGCGTGGCTCGCGTGAGGGTTGGCGAGAGGGAGGTGGCTATCGACCTCAACAGGCTCCATATCAAGGGTCTGCACAACGCCTACAACGCCATGGCTGCTACGGAGGCTGCCTTGGCTGCGGGTGTTGCCCCCAAACAGATACTCTCCACACTCTATGCCTTTGAAGGTGTGGAGCATCGCTTGGAGAGGGTCTGCGAGATTGACGGTGTGGAGTGGATAAACGACTCAAAGGCTACGAATGTAGACTCGGTGTGGTACGCTTTGGAGAGCATGCAAAGACCCACGGTGTGGATTGCCGGCGGTACCGACAAGGGCAACGACTACGAGCCACTTATGGAGTTTGTGGGCAAGAAGGTTAAGGCTTTGGTTTGTATGGGTGTGAACAATGCCAAGTTGGTGGATAACTTCAACGGCATTGTCCCCGTATACAACACCCACTCGCTTGATGAGGCTGTGGAGGTATGCCGTCAGGTGGCACAGAGTGGCGATACGGTGCTGCTCTCGCCTGCATGCGCAAGTTTCGATCTGTTCCGCAACTACGAGGAGCGTGGCAGACTCTTCAAGGACAAGGTTTTAGAGTTGAGAGTTAAAAGTTGAGAGTTGAGAGTTAGATAAATATATCGATGGCAAAAGAGAAAGTATATAGTGGCAGTATGGCGAGCCGCATTTTTGCGGGCGATAAGGTTATGTGGGTGGTGCTTGTGGTGCTACTCGTCTACTCCCTGTTTTTGGTCTACTCCAATATGGCTTACGATACTTCGAGGAGCGCGAGTCAGGAACTCATCCGACAGATACTCTTCATCTGCATCGGCATGACGGGCTTCTACATTGCACAGTCTATGAGCCTTAGGTTCTACAAGCGTATGGTTGTGCCCTTCTTGCTCATTTCGCTCGGACTGACGCTCTATATGATTATCTCACATAGCGGTAATGGTGCTGCTCGCTCGCTCAACATCTTGGGCTTGGAGTTCCAGCCCTTCGAGTTCCTGAAATTCGCCATCATCATGAACCTTGCACGCCAACTCTCCACACGCCAAAAGCAGATGGACACGCTACGCATAATGCCAAGTTTCCGCCCTGCCGACTGGCGCGAGAATAAGGAGAAGCAGGTGGAGATACTGCGCACCCAGACGCTCCCCATCTTGGGACCCATTGCACTCTGCTGCCTTATCACCGTAATGTTCAGCAACTCTACGACGCTCATCATCGCTGCCTCGTCGTTGGCTATGATGTTCCTCAGCAGGGTACACAAGAGCGATATTGGCAAGATTGTAATTCTTGGCTTGTTGGTGGGTGGTTTGGCACTCGTAGCCTACGGCTCTCAGGGTAGTCGTAGCGGCACAGCCGTAAGCCGCATGTCCGCATGGACACCCAATGTGCTGACCAAGTCGGCACGCATGGAGAGCGATGGTAAAGAGTACTATATGCGCCACAAAAACCCCGACGGCTCTCCCAAAGAGCACGACCAAACACTCTATGCCAAGATGTCGATAGCAACAGGAGGACTTGTTGGCAAGGGTGCAGGACAGAGTACCAACCGCTACTTGGCAGAGGCTGACAAGGATATGGCTTACGCCTTTTTGATTGAGGAGTACGGGCTCATCTTTGGCGGACTTGTGATGCTCTTTGCTTTCCTTGTGATGTTCTACCGTTCGATGGTCATATTCCTCAAATGTGGTACAGCATTCCCAGGGCTTATGGTGCTGGGTATAGGAACAGTGATTGTCTTGCAGGCGTTTATGCACATGATGGTTTGCGTGTCGCTCTTCCCGCTTACGGGTCAGCAACTGCCGATAGTAAGTAAGGGCGGCACATCGCTCGTGCTTACGCTGTCGATGCTCGGCATATTGATGGGCGTAAGCGCGAAGGTTGAAGAGAATTAGAGTAGTGAGTAATTATAGCGATACATAGTATCGCATAAAAATTTTTGGGCGACTTTTTATAAAAAGTCGCAAATAAAAGATGAAGAAGAAAGTCAAAATAGTTCTTAGTGGTGGGGGGACTGGTGGACATATCTACCCTGCTGTAGCGACTGCCGAGGCACTCAGAAGGGCTCTTGGCGAGAGTGTCGAGGTGCTCTTTGTAGGTGCCGAGGGCAAGATGGAGATGGAGAAGATACCTGCACTCGGTTACAACATTGTGGGGTTACCTATTGTGGGTTTGCAGCGCAGGCTCACGCTCAAAAACCTCGCTGTGCCTTTCAAAGTGCTTAGGAGTATGCTACTTGCTCGCCGTACGCTCCGCGAGTTTGGGGCAGACTTGGCAATAGGCTTCGGAGGTTACGCAAGTGCCCCCGTATTGAAGGCTGCACAGAGGATGGGCATACCTACCATCTTGCAGGAGCAGAACTCCTTTGCGGGTGTTACAAATAAACTCCTTGCACAAAATGCCCGCAAGATATGCGTGGCGTATGAGGGTATGGAGCGTTTCTTCCCCAAGGAGAAGATTGTGCATACGGGCAACCCTCTGAGGGGTAGTTTTGGTGGCGAGGTGGACCACGCCAAGGCTCTCGCCCACTTTGGGCTGAGTGGCATCAAACCCGTAATACTCATTGTGGGAGGCTCGCTTGGCTCACGCACAATGAACGAGATGATGAAGGCACACCTCGACCGCATAGTCGCCGAAGGCAAGGTGGAGGTTATATGGCAGAACGGCAAGTACTACGACCGAGAGATGGCTGAGTTCTGCAAGGAGAGAGATATGACGGGCATTTGGAGGGGAGCCTTCATTGACCGTATGGACTACGCCTACGAGGCTGCATCGGTGGTAATCTCGCGCAGTGGTGCCTGCTCGGTGAGTGAACTATGCTTGGTGGGCAAACCCACGCTCTTCATCCCCTCGCCCAATGTTGCCGAAGACCACCAGACACACAACGCCATGGCACTTGTGAGGAAGGGTGCTGCGGAGATTGTGAGGGATGCAGACGCTGTGGCTGAGGGCTTGGCAGTGGCTGAGAGTATGGTCGCCGACCCCGAAAAACTCGCCTCGCTGAGCCACAACATACGCGCCCTTGCCATTGCCGACTCGGCAGAGAGGGTAGCCAAAATCGCCATTAGCGAGTTGAGAGTTGAGAGTTGAGAGTTGGGCAGGCTCTGCGAGCCCGACAATAAAAACTCGCAGGCAGAGCCTGCACCAAAATTTTCAATTATTAAAAATTAGTAGGACATGGAAACAGTATACTTTGTGGGGATTGGGGGAATTGGTATGAGTGCCATAGCGCGTTACTACTTGCACGAAGGTGTGAGAGTTGCGGGCTACGACCGTACCCCTTCGCCACTGACGGCAGAACTCGAAAAGGAGGGTGCCGAGATACACTACGAAGACGATGTAAGGCTCGTTGGCGAGGAGTGGCAAGACCCTCAGCACACGCTTGTAATCTACACCCCTGCGGTGCCTGCCGACCACTCAGAACTCACATATTTCCGCGAGCATGGTTTCGAGGTTGTAAAGCGTTCCGAAGTGCTTGGACACCTTACGACCGGTAAGTTCACAACCGCCATTGCGGGTACGCACGGCAAGACCACAACCACCACTCTCACCTCGTGGCTGACACTCCGAGCAACGGGCGGTGGTAACGCTTTTCTGGGTGGTATTTCGCGCAATATGGGTAGCAACTTGGTACTCGGAGGTGGCGAGAGGATGGCTGTGGAGGCCGACGAGTTCGACCGCTCGTTCTTGCGCCTAAATCCCAACATTGCCGTTGTCACCAGTACAGATGCCGACCATCTGGACATCTACGGCACTCACGAGGAACTCCGCCACGCCTTTGGGCAGTTTGTGGAGCGCATTGTGGAGGGTGGCACACTTGTCAAACATTACGGCTTGGATATTAGGCACAACAACAAGGGCATCAAGGAGTATACCTACGATTTGAGGAGTACCGATGCAGATTTCCACACCGAGAATATGACCCCCATGGGCGACGGCACATTCCGCTACGATATTGTCTGCCCCGACCGCACAATTAGAGGTTGCAGGCTCGGCGTGGGTGGCGAGATAAATGTGGAGAATAGCGTGGCAGCGGTGGCGGCACTTTGGGCTGCGGGCGACTTCGACGAGGAGCAACTGCGCAAGGCTCTCGAAGAGTTCGAGGGTGTAAAACGCCGTTTCGAGGTCTACATCAACACCCCCAAGAAGGTCTACATTGACGACTACGCCCACCACCCCGAGGAACTCTCGGCAGCCATACGCTCCATACGAGGTATGTTCCCCAAGCGTCACCTTACGGTGGCTTTCCAACCCCACCTCTACACCCGCACAAGGGATTTCGCGGAGGAGTTTAGCAAGGCTCTTTCGATGGCAGATAGGGTTTTGTTGCTCCCCATCTACCCCGCAAGGGAACTCCCCATTGAGGGTGTGACAAGCCAGATATTGATGGCTGGTATTGGTGTTCCCTGCGAGATTGTTGCCAAGAGCGACCTTGCAGAGCGTGTGGGCGAACTGGAAACAGATGTGGTTGTAACTTTTGGAGCCGGTGACATAGACCGCGAGTGCGAGAAGATTGCTCAAATTTTGCGGAGCAAGAGTTGAAAGTTGAAAGTTGAAAGTTGAGAGTTGATTAAATAGAAACCCGAGCGTAACGCAGCAGATGCCCGCGAGATGAAGTCGAACAATAAACAACATTAAGAGTTCATATCGCGGAGCAGATGCAAGGCTTGCGAAGGGCGAAAAACCGCAGTTTACTGAGCGTAAATGAGGATTTTGAGCCCGAGCGTAACGCAGCAGGTGCCCGCGAGATGAAGTCGAACAACAATATGAGTAAAACTTGGAAAATAGTAGGCACTACGGTATTTTGGTGCTTGGTGGTGGCGTACTTCGTCTGCGCCTCGCTACTGAGGGCACGCAACGAGCAAGAACGCACGGTGGATAGCGTGGAGGTGGTGGTGAAGGATGCCGACCAAAGGAGTTTCATCACGCCCGAAAAGGTGCTGTCGCTACTTGCCGAAGAGGGTATCAACCCTGTGGGTAAGGGCATAGATGAGGTAGACCTTGCGGAGATTTGCCGAACAATTGACAGTTACTGTTTCACCGCACACTCGCTCGCCTACATCAACTACTCGGGAGCACTCTCCATTGAGGTAAGCCAACGCGTTCCTCTACTGAGGGTTATGAGCGACGATGGTCACGATTTCTACCTCACAAAGGAGGGTTACATCCTGCCCGTAGCACCCCATGCAACGCTCAACCTGCCGATAGTCACCGGCACTATCAAACTCCCCTTTGGCAAGAGTTTCGAAGGTAACATTGAGGAGTGGCTCGCAGGGGGAGAAAAAAAATATAGAGAAAATTATAATTTTCTCTCCAAACTCATTAATTTTGTAGTTTACCTCGAAACCTCTGAGTGGGAGGGTTGCAGATGTGTGCAAATAAACCTTGTGAACCCCAAAGTTGCAGGTGGCAAGGATGGCTCTTTTGTGGAGCCACACATCGAACTCGTACCTCGCACGGGCGACTACTTGGTTGCCTTTGGCAAGATAGACGAGGTGGAGGCTAAGATGTACCGCTGGCGCAGGTTTGTGGAGGCGAAGGTGGTAGATATGACGGGGGGTACTCTCTGCGTGGAGTATGAAGGTCAGGCATTGTGGAAAGCCCCCAAAGCCAAGAAGAAAAAGTAGAAAAATATTATAGAAGAGCTGGTTATTATGGAGCAACACTTGATTTCAGTAGATTTGGGCGGCAGCAAGGTGGTTGTCGCACTTGGCAGACTCTCCCTTGGTGGCGAGATTATCGTTGTGGATGCTGTGAGCAAACCCATGGAGGGTTTCACTCGCGGTGAGGTTACCAACATCGAACATGTTACCTCGGCAATCCGCGAGGCTGTCACCGAACTCGAAAGTCGCCATGGTGTGAAGGTGGATAATGTATGGGTTGGTGTTTCGGGCAGACACATTGTTTGTGCCGACAACTCCGGCTTTGTCTATGTTGGTGGCGCAGACGGCGAGATTACCGAGTACGATGTGGAGAAGTTGCACGAGAATATGAACAATGTGCAAGCCCCCGAGGGCAAAGTTATCCTCTCGCGCATACCCCAAAACTACAAGGTCGATGCCAACGAGACTATCGGCTCGCCCGTAGGTAGGTTTGGTCGCAGGCTCGAAACCACTTTCAGTTTTGTACTTGGCGGCAAGGTGGCATTGGAGCGCATCAGCAAGGCTTTCCAGAGGGCTGGCGTGGCGAACACACACTACATTGCAGGTGCTATGGCAAGTGCTGCGGTGGTGGCAAGCGAAGAGGAGAAAGAGTCGGGCGTAATCGTCATCGACCTTGGCGCAGGCTCCACCGATATGTGCATCATCCAGAACAAGGTGGTGCGCTATGTGGCATCCATTCCTATCGGCTCGGCAGTTATCAACAACGATATCCGCTCGACAGCCATCCCCGCAGGTATGATTGAGAAACTCAAAACCAAGTGTGGCTACGCAATTGCAAGTGCCATACCTGCCGACAAACTCAACTCCTCAATCCGCATCAACTCGCGCTCGCCCCACCAGAAGAACAAGGAGATAACCTACCGCGACCTGACAACCATAATCAACGCACGAATGCTCGACATTGTGGACCTTGTGAATAGCGAAATACGCGCTTCGGGCTACCACAACCGCCTGCCCAGCGGCATCATCCTTACGGGTGGCGGCTCGCGCCTCATGGGTGTGGATGTACTCTTCAAGGAGCATACGGGCTACGATGTAAGGCTTGGGGCTGCCGAGGACAACATCTCGGCAGAGAGCATGGAGGGTACCTCGGTTCCCGAACTCGCTACGGCTATTGGTCTACTCTCGATTGGTATTGCCGAGAGCGGCATCGCCCCCAGCGAATACACCCGCACAGAGAAGGCGGCTCAGCCAGAGAAGGTTGTGGAGCAACAGCAATCCACAGAAGAGCCTAAACCTGCCGAAAATAAGCAACGCGAGGCTACACAACAGCCCCAAGAGCAACCCAGCGACGGCAAGAAAAAGGGTAACTTCTTTGGCAAGATGGCGAAGTGGCTCAATGAGACAGTCTTTGGTGGCGATGTTGTAGATGACGATATGCAGTAGTTGGCAACCCGAAGCGTAGAAGCAAGAAAGGAGAAGAGTATGAACAGCATAGATAATAACTTTTTAGGCTCCATAATGGCTCCCACCAAGACCCACACCGACATTTTGGTGATGGGTGTAGGCGGTGCCGGCGGCAATGCCGTAAATCACATGTACGACCTCGGTATCAAGGATGTTACATTTATGATTTGCAACACCGACCGTCAGGCATTGCAGAGCAGCCCCATAGAGAACAAGATACAACTCGGTAGCGGTCATGGTGCAGGCAACGACCCCGACAAAGGCAAAGCCCTCGCGCTCGAATCGCTCAACGACATAATGAACGAGTTGGAGAACAGCAAGGCAAGGATGATCTTCGTGACTGCCGGTTTGGGAGGTGGTACGGGTACGGGTGCAGCCCCCATCATTGCCAAGGCTGCCAAGTCGAAGGGTTTGCTCACGGTTGCCATCGTGACACTCCCCTTCCGTGGCGAGGGTCCCACCCGTATGGGGCAGGCTCTGAAAGGCTTGGAGGAACTCAAAAACAACACCGACTCGATGGTGGTTATCCACAACGACAACATCTCGAAAATCTACGGCTCGCTGCCCGTCATGGAGGCTTTCCACAAGGCAGACGATGTGTTGGCGACAGCCGCCAAGGGCATTGCCGAGATGATTACCCGCACCGACTTTATCAATGTGGACTTGGAGGATGTAAAGACCACCATGACGGGTAGCGGACTCGCGGTGATGGGCTCGGCACGCACAAGTGGCGAAAATAAGATTGACCAAGCGGTGGACAAGGCTCTCTCCTCGCCCCTGCTTAACCAACAGGATATCCGCGGTGCCAAGAAGATTCTCTTCAACCTCTCCTATGCCGGCGACTCGTCGCTCACCATGGACGAGGCTGTGAGGGTGCAGGATGCCATACAGTCGAGGGCAAGTCTGTCGGCAGGTGGTGTCGAGGCGAGCATCATCTGGGGAGCAGGTCCCTCTAACGACCTCTTGGATGGCGAGATTGAACTCACGGTTGTCGCTACCGGTTTCGAGCAGTTGGGACGCAAAGAACTACACCCCGCCCCTGCCGATGAGGATAGGCGACCTTTGGCAGCCGCAGTTGCCGAAGAGGAGGAGGAGACGGTGAAGTGGAATTTCACGGAGAAGTATAAGGATATCGACAATATGCTGATGCAACCTGCCTATTTCCGCAGGGGTCTGCAACTCATCGGCAGCACCAAGAGTGCCAAGAGTCAGATTGGCGCGATGATTGCCGACCCGACCGCGTCGGAGCCCAAAGAGATAGAACAAAACGAACAACCTTCACTCTTCTAAGTAGATAGATGGATATTACACACCCGCTAACCATAGTAAGTTTTCTCCCTTTTGATTGGGGGCTTGTGTGGAGCATTGTCCTCATTGTGGCGTTGCTTGGATGTTCGGCGTTGTCTTCGGGAAGCGAGACGGCACTTTTTTCGCTCTCGCCCGCGCAGTTGGATAAGATTCGCAAACACCGCACCCCTACCAACAAGGCTATTATGCATTTGTTGAGCAATCAGGACAGGCTTTTAGCAACCATACTGATTGCCAACAACTTAGTAAACATTCTTATCATCTCGCTCTGCAACAATCTTATAGACAACATTGTAGAGTTTCACTCCTCTGGTTGGGAGTTTGCCATTAAGACGGTGGTTGTAACCTTTGTGTTGTTGCTCTTTGGCGAGATTATCCCCAAGGTCTATGCAAGTTACAACCCGAGTGGTTTCTCGCGCCTTGTGGCACTGCCCCTCGACTTCCTCACAAAGTTGTTACACCCCCTATCATTCATCTTGGTGAAGTACTCCAATGCCATTCAGGACAGAGGTATCATTCAGCATGAGAACATCTCGATGGAGGAGTTGGAAAACGCCTTGGAGATTACCGAGAACCCAAGCGAAACGGAGAAGGAGATGCTCAGCGGCATTGTGCAGTTTGCATCGAAAGAGGTGGAGGAGATTATGCACCCTCGTATGGATATTGTCGCCATCGACGAGGAGGAGAACTTCGACGAGGTGCGACAGGTGATTATCGAGAGCGGCTACTCGCGTATACCTGTCTACAAGGGGAGCATCGACCACATTGTCGGTATGCTCTATGTCAAAGATATGTTGCGCCATGTGGGTAAGGGGAGCGACTTTGAGTGGAACAAACTCCTGCGCCCCGCCTTCTACACCCCCGAACACAAGAAAATCAACGAACTCTTGGAGGAGTTCCAGACACAGAAGGTTCACATTGCCATTGTGGTAGACGAGTATGGCTCCACGCTCGGTTTGGTGTCGTTGGAGGATATCTTGGAGGAGATTGTGGGCGAGATTACCGACGAGAGCGACGCACCCGAAGAGAAACCATACAAGCAGATTTCCGAAACCGAATATCTCTTTGAAGCCAAGGCGAATATTGCACTTTTGGAGGAGGTCGTAGGTGTCGAAGAGGGCACCTTTGACGACTGCCGAGGCGAAGCGGAGACCATTGCAGGACTGATGCTCGAAGCCAAAAAGGAGTTCTTGCGCAAGGGGGATAAATTCACCTTCCACGCTGTGCGGTTCACCGTCACAAAGGCTTCGGGACACCACGCCGAAGAGATTAAGGTCGAAAAGTTGTAATCCCACCAAGCACCCATGGAGCAACACATCCCACACATACCCTTTGTGTTCAAAGTGGAGAGAGTTTGTCCCGAGGCGGAGAACTCGCCACTGCTCACCGAGGAGGATAAGGAGTACCTTGCGGCACTCTCTGCTCCCTCGCGTAGGGCACAATGGGCTACGGCTCGCGCTCTCTTGCGCCAGATGTTGGGCGCAGATGCGGAGTTAAGATATGCCTCCTCGGGAGCGTTGATACTTACCAAACCCATCGGCACTACTCGCCACCTGAGCATCTCACACACCAAGGAGTGGGTGGCTGTAATGTTCTCCGAGGGGCGTTGTGGAGTAGATATCGAGTCGCTCGGCAGGAATTTCTCTAAGGTTGCCTCGCGCTACATCTCGCACGATGAGAGGGAGAAGTTTGAGGCGTTGGTGGGAGAGCATTTCGAGGCTTTGATGTGGAGCGCAAAGGAGTCACTATATAAATATGGTGCGTCGGAGGGGCTGGACTTCCTGCAAGATATGGTCATCATCGACATCGACACCGCCGAGCAGACCCTCCGTGCCGAACTCTATGGTCTTGCCACCCCCAAGGTACACTACCAACTGCTCGACGACCACATACTCTGCTACCTTTCGGCTGGAAACTAATTGCACAAACCGATATGAATGTAAGAATCAACGAGGCTTGGAAAGAGCTCCTTCAACCCGAATTCGACAAACCATACTTCGAGAAACTTGTAAACTTCGTGCGCTCGGAGTACGCAAGTCACACGGTCTACCCCGCGGGCGCAAACATCTTTCGCGCTCTGGACAAGTGCTCGCCCGACGAGGTCAAGGTTGTAATCATAGGTCAGGACCCCTACCACGGCGAGGGACAAGCCAATGGTTTGTGCTTCTCGGTGAACGACGGGGTGCTGTTTCCACCCTCGCTACGCAATATCTTCAAGGAGATTGAGAGCGACCTCGGAACACCCACTCCCACCAGCGGTAACTTAGATAGGTGGGCGGAGCAGGGTGTGCTATTGCTCAACTCTACCCTTACCGTAAGGGCTCACTCGGCAGCCTCGCACGCGGGGCACGGTTGGGAGCAGTTTACAGATGCAGTTGTAGCGACACTCTCGGAACTCAAAAGTGGTGTAGTATATATGCTGTGGGGTAATTATGCGCAGAAAAAGGGGGCTATTGTTGACCGCTCGCGCAACCTTGTACTAAGGGCAGCACACCCCTCGCCACTGTCGGCACATAGCGGTTTCTTCGGTTGTCGTCACTTCTCGCAAGCCAACAACTACCTGCTCTCGATAGGCAAAACGCCGATAAAGTGGTAGGAGTTGAGAATTGAGAATTGAGAATTAAGGTGCGGTCGCCACTTGGCGACCGCACCTTTTATAATTTACCACTACCATCCCCAGCGAGCGGGTTTTGTGGAGGGATTTTTGTGCCAAATGAAGGAGCGAGTCCGCAGTTTGCTTGATGCAAATGAGGAACTCGCTCTCTGAAATTTGGTGCAAAAAGCACCCACAAGGCATGCTCGCCAAGTGGCGACCGCACCTTTTATAATTTACCACTACCATCCCCAGCGAGTGGGTTTTGTGGAGGGATTTTTGTGCCAAATGAAGGAGCGAGTCCGCAGTTTGCTTGACGCAAATGAGGAACTCGCTCTCTGAAATTTGGTGCAAAAAGCACCCACAAGGCACGCTCGTTAGACATTAGATGTCAGTTCCCGCACCAACTTATAATTATAAAAGAACTCCTTGGCGAGAACTCGCAGCACCGTATAGGCAGGTATGGCGATGAGCATACCCAGCACGCCCGAGCAACTGCCTGCAACAAGCGTGACAAGGAAAATCTCCAAAGGGTGAGCATTGACCTGACGCGAGAAGACCTTGGGCGAGATGAAATAGTTGTCAATAGCCTGCGCCACCAAAATCGTAATGGCAATAGCCACAACAACATAGGTGAGTGTCATACCCGAAGCACCCACAAAGGTCAAACCCGACAAGGCACTCAGTATGAAGCCAATCCAAGGACCAACATAGGGGATGATGTTGAACACGCCCTCGACAAAGCCCACAAAGAGTGCATCTTGCACCTTGAAGCCAAAGCAGAGCAGTATGAGGGTCACAACGCACATCATAACCACAATCTGTATCAGCACACCGATAAAGTAGCGCGAGAGGAGCGAAGAGATGGATGTTACGGCTCGTTTTACATTCTCCTCATATCGGGTTGGAGCCACAGCAAGCAACATCCTCAAAAAGAGTCCCTCTTCCTTCATAAACCAAAAGGCTATAAACGAAATACTTACCGCTGCCACAACCACACTACCGGCAACCGAGAAGATTGACGACACCAAGGAGGTCAGCGACCCCTTCTCGGCAAAGTCGTGGACATAGGTCGCAAACATCTCTGTAAGCGAACTCTCCGAAATGTTTATCTTGAAATACTTTTCGAGGAACAACCCGAGTTCGGTCATGGGTTCCCTCAGAGGTGCGAGCATCGATTGATAGTCGAGGTGCGCAAGGTCGCTCAGTTTACCCGAAATGAGGGGGATGAACAGAACAAAGAAGAGCGCAATCACCAACCACACAGCCAGCACACCCACAATGGCAGCCAACCAGCGTGGCAACCTTCGGTTGAAGATCTTAATGCTCGCAACCCTGCCAACCAATGGTTGGCTCATAATAGCCAGCACACCTGCAACGAGCACATAGAGCACTATATCGCCAAAAAACCAAAAAGTAGCCACCGTCAGGGCGAGTGCCACGAGGCAGAGAACTATTCTGTGTGCATGTTTCATAATTTCGTATGGTTTTTATTTAAGTCTTGCAAGGCGCGTTTGTGAGCCTACAACCTTGTCGCCAATATTGACCAAAATATCGCTCCCAAGCGGCACAAAGACATCCACACGAGAGCCAAACTTTATGCAACCCGACTTAATGTTCTGCTCTACCCTATCGCCCACTTGGGGGTAGCAGACAATCCTACGGGCAATCCATCCCGCAATCTGTCGCCACGCAACAACCACACCTGAGTCGGTGCGCACAGCCACCGTAGTGTGTTCGTTGAGCGAGGAACTCTTGGGGTGCCACGCAAGCAGAAAGTCGCCATCGAAGTGGTCTTTATAAACAACCTCGCCGCCCACAGGATTCCAATTGACATGTACATCGTAGAAGGTCATATAGACCGACATCTGCACACACCTCTGGCAGCCCATACCCTCGGGGGCATCGACCTCCTCAATGGCTACAATCTTACCATCGGCAGGGGCGAAGACCGCTCCCTCCTCCTGCACCAACTCTCTCTGGGGCTCGCGGAAGAAGTAGATAAAGAAGATGATGCGCCACACAAGGAAGCCATCAACCAACACCAACACCCACCAAGCCCAATCATAGACCAAAGCCGTAGCGGTAACCACGGCAATAATGAGCAGGAAAATTGCGGTATTTATCTTAATGCCTTCGTGGCCTTCGGGATTTATCTTCATAGTCCAAAAATAATCATATAGATGTATGCAAAGGGCATAGCCAGCAGCAGAGCATCGAACCTATCGAGCACCCCTCCGTGCCCAGGGATAAGATTGCCCGAATCCTTCACACCATACTCTCTCTTAATCATCGACTCTACCAAGTCGCCAGCAACACCCGCAAGTGCCACAACAGCACCCAGACCGCCCCAAGCGTAGATATTACCCTCCATCATATAACCCGCAGCCATAGCAAATGCCACAGCAAACACCAAGCCTCCAAAGAAGCCCTCCCACGACTTTTTGGGCGAAATCGAGGGGCACATCTTATGTTTACCAATGGAGCAACCAACAAGGTAGGCAAAGATATCATTAATCCATACAATAAAAATGATGGTCAGCACCCTCGCAGGTTCCCACTCCTTGCCCACAAAGCCTACCAACATCATAAGCGACATAGGCACAGCCGTATAGAGTAGACCGAAGAGTGTCGTGGCTATATTTTCGAGGGGTCGTTGTTCGCCCCTTGCAAGTTCGGCAATGACAATCAGCGAGATGGGCAACAACAGCACAAGCAACGATACGGGCGAAGGGTGCAACACGCTATTCCCAACCAAAGCCACACCGAAACACATCGCCAGAGTACCCATAGGTTTTACCTTGCCATCGGTCGCAACCATACGGAAAAGTTCGTGCTGACCGATAACCACCACCAAAGCAGCGACCACCGCAAGTGCCCAAGGCGAGAGCAATGCCGCGCCAACAACCACAATGCCCAGCAGCGCACCCGCCACCGTTCTAAGACCCAGATTTTTACCCTTTAAGCTCATAAATCATTTTGTCAAACATATAACGACAAATGTCAAACGCCCATTAATACCAATTAAATATATAAAATCTCGGACACGCAGTGTCCGCGACATTAGACATTAGACTCTGGACATTAGACCAAGAAAATAAAGAGTTGCTAACTCTTTATTTTCTCGCCAAAGATACGCTCCAAATCCTCCGCAAATACAACCTCCTTTTCGAGGAGCAACTCAGCGAGTTCGGTGAGTCCCTCCTTGTGGGTTGTGAGCACCTCGGTAGCCATCTTAAAAGCCTTGTCGAGCAGAGCCTTCGACTCCTTATCAATCAACACCGAAGTCTCCTCGCTATAAGGTTTCGAGAAGGAGTAGTCGCTCTGACCCGTCGAGTCGTAGTAGGAGCGGTTACCAACCTTGTCGCTCATACCATAGTAACTAACCATGGCGTAGGACATCTTTGTAGCCCTCTCCAAATCGTTGAGTGCGCCTGTGGAAATCTCGCCAAAGGTCAGCATCTCCGAAGCCCTACCACCCAAGAGCGACGCCATCTCGTGCATCATCTGCTCGGTGGTGGTTATCTGACGCTCCTCGGGCAGATACCATGCAGCACCCAATGCCCTACCTCGTGGTATAATCGTAACCTTCACAAGGGGGTTGGCGTGCCTAAGGAGCCAACTAACCGTTGCGTGACCAGCCTCATGGTAGGCGATGGTGCGTTTCTCGGCAGGGGTGATGACCTTACTCTTCTTCTCCAAGCCACCAATGATGCGGTCTACGGCTGCGAGGAAGTCCTCCTTATCAATCTCCTTTTTGTCATGACGAGCGGCAATCAGTGCTGCCTCGTTACAAACATTGGCAATATCAGCACCAGAGAACCCAGGGGTCTGCTTTGCCAAGAACTCCACATTTACATCCTCCGAGAGTTTGAGTTTGCGCATATGCACACCAAAAATAGCCTCCCTCTCTTTGAGTTCGGGCAAGCCCACATCAATCTGTCTATCGAACCTACCGGCACGCATCAGAGCCTTATCCAAAATATCCACTCGGTTGGTGGCGGCAAGCACAATAACGCCCGAATTGGTACCAAAGCCATCCATCTCCGTTAGGAGTTGGTTGAGGGTATTCTCTCTCTCGTCATTGCCCGAAAAGCCTGCATTTTTGCCCCTCGCGCGACCGATGGCATCAATCTCGTCAATAAAGACAATGCAGGGAGCCTTAGCCTTGGCCTGTGCGAACAAATCCCTCACACGCGAAGCACCCACACCCACAAACATCTCCACAAAGTCGCTACCGCTAATGGAGAAGAAGGGGACATTTGCCTCGCCTGCCACAGCCTTAGCCAGCAGGGTCTTACCCGTTCCCGGAGGACCTACAAGGAGTGCGCCTTTGGGTATCTTACCGCCGAGTTCTTTATACTTCTCTGGCTTACGCAGGAAATCTACAATCTCCATAATCTCTACCTTAGCCTCCTCCAAGCCTGCAACATCTTTGAAGGTTATCTTGTTGGCATTGTCCTTGTCGTAGACCTGAGCACGCGATTTGCCCACATTCATCACTCCTCCTGCTCCTCCTGCGGCATTCCTGCTTGCCGAGCGGAACATCAGGAACATGAGCAGCACAAAGAACAACATTGGCAACCAACTGAGCAGTTCGCGCCAAATGCTCGATGGGTACTCCCAAGCGGGCACCGGCACCTCTACACCATACCTCTCGCTAACCTTCGCAAGGTCGGAGCGGAAGATGTCGGGATTGCCGATATTGTAGGTAAATTGGTATTTGGTGTCGGGGAGGTTTTTGTACAGAGGTTTTTTGCTATACTCCTCCACGAGATCCTTTTTGAGCCAAATGTGGGCGGTCTTGTCGTTCACGACCTCAATTTTCTGCACATCGCCAGCCACGAGCATCTCTTCGAGGCTTTTCCAATCTATTTTGCGAGGTGTGCCGCTGCCCGTAAACATAGGCATAACAAAGAGTCCCACAAGCATCACAATCCAAAATCCGTAGAAAATGGAGAGTGGACCGCGCCTACGCCTTGGCTGCATAGGGTTGCGAGGTGGCATATTGGGGTTGGGATTGCCACCACCCATATTATTCATATTGTTTTCCATCTAATTTAGTTTTTTTACCTTAATCAGTAACGCAAAATGTTGGGAGTTATTGTTTTGAGTTGAAAGTTGAAAATTGAAAGTTGAAAGTTAACAGACCTCTCCCCCGCTTCGCGGACCCTCTCCTAACTTAGGAGAGGGAAAATAACTTTCAACTCTCAACTTTCAACTCAAAACTTAATCTTCGGACTCGTAACGGGTCGAAGGTGCGTCTGCCCAGAGTTGTTCGAGGCGGTAGTAGTCACGAAGAGGAGTGAGGAAGATGTGTACCATAACATCTACATAGTCAATGGCAACCCACGCGGCATTGGTCTTACCCTCCACCCTGCGGGGTTTCTCGCCCAACTTCTCCTCCAAGTGCTCCACAATGCCGTCTGCAATGGCATCGACCTGCGTTGTGGAGTCGGCATTACACACCACAAATGCGTCACAAATCGTGCCTTCCAGCGCACTCAAATCGAGCGAGATGATATTGTGACCCTTTTTATCCTGAATAGCCTCAACAATGTTGTCAATAAGTTTCTGCATATAGAGTTTTGTTATTATGTTTCAATAGAATTACAAATGTACGATTTTCGCTCCGAATTACACTCCTCTTGGAGTGCTTTTTTTCTTATAACACTCCATTATTACCTCCCTAAGGGCTGTAATGATGGTCTCTTTGGCGTATGTACGGCGCACACCCACCACAATCTTGCGCGAGGCAGCACCCTTTGCGAGGGTCTTAACCCTTCCCATCAGCGCATCGGGGATGTAGGGCAGAGCCATCTCGGGAATGATAGTAAGCATTGAGGTTGTATCCACAATTCTCATGATGGTTTCGAGCGAGCCGCTCTGGAAGGTGTAGGGCAACTCGTGGAGGCGATTGGGACCACAGAGTTCGATTATCTGGTCCCTCAGGCAGTGACCCTCCGAGAGCAGTATGAGGTCTTTGCTATAAATATCCTCGATGCGGAGGTTGGTGCGTGCCGAGAGTGAGTTCTCGGGCGACACATAGGCGTAGAACCTATCATCAAAGAGTTCCTGCTCGGTAATCCTATCGGGGCAGGTGCCACCCGCCAGCAGCGCAGCATCCAACTCATCGTTGTCCATTGCGCGGATAATATCGGGCGTTGTCATCTCCCTAATCTCCAACTCCACATTGGGATATCGCTCGCCAAAGACATGAACAAAGCGAGGGAGCAAGTAGGGCGCAATGGTGGGTATGACACCAAGTCTCAGGCGACCTGCCACACTACCTTTGAGTTCTGCCACGCACTCCTTCACATTGTTGTACGCCAGCAGTGCCTCCTTAGCCTTCTCGATTACCAAAGCCCCCACCTGAGTGGGCACAACGGGTTTCTTGGAGCGGTCGAGAAGTATCTCGCCCAACTCATCTTCGAGATTTTTGATTTGCATACTGAGCGAGGGC
The DNA here is from genome assembly GCA_045591965.1 of Tidjanibacter sp. Taxonomy (GTDB): domain Bacteria; phylum Bacteroidota; class Bacteroidia; order Bacteroidales; family Rikenellaceae; genus Tidjanibacter. The sequence goes on from JAZNTX010000008.1 coordinate 80,954, forward strand.
TGCGTCACAAAGCATATCTCGCTCGCCTTGGAGAAACTCCCGCAGTTAGCCACCGCAAGGAGATATTCAAGTTGGATTATAGTCATGGCTTATAAGTTTTCACAAAATTATAAATAAAAGTTGAGAGTTGAAAGTTGAGAGTTGAAAAAAATAAGATGCGAGCGCATTTTGCACTCGCACCACAATTCTCAACTCTCGAAGTCGGTTATCATTACTTTTGCAATATTACATACTCGCCGCACTTGTGGACATATCCACCCTTGCCGTCGAGCAGCACTGCGGCATAGCCATTCACAAAGGTTGTTATGAGGTCAAAGATGGGCTCTCTGAACACCCTTCCCAAAGTGTCGATAAGTCCACGCTTACCATCCAACATGATGGCTGCAACACCATTCGAGAACTCGCTAACAGCGTCGTAGATGCAGGGAGCAATAGGCACACCATCCGAGCCCACAAAGCCCCACTTTCCTTCGTGGCGCACCGCAAAGCGACCTTCGCCTATGGGACGCACCCTCTCGTAGAGGCAAGGAACAACCTCGTCACCCCTACTATTGACGGCACCATAGCGTCCACCGCGCACCACAACAGAGAATCCCCTCTCGAAACTCTCGGCATTATCGTAGCGCAAAACAAAGGCTGTTCTGCCCGCAGGGTTTATAAACTCCACATTATCGCGATTGACAACCCTCGCCAAGCCCTCACTAAAAGGCATAACCGAAGAGTAGCGAGGCTCTATAACCTCTCTGCCCGAAGCGTCAATATAGCCCCATCTGCCATCAACCTGCACCGCAGCGTACCCTTCGGAGAAGTCACCGATGGAGTTATACCTACAACTCGTAACAATCTCGCCACTGCGATTTACAATGCCATAGCGTCCTTTATAGCCCACAACGACACAGCCCGTCTCGGGCAACTTCTTGCCACGGTAGTCGTAAAGGCAGTTGCCCCTATGGTCGATATAATATGCTACTCCATTGAGCGTTGCCGCAGCCAAGCCCCCCTCGAAACTTGCAGCACTATCAAATCGGGGAGATATGGTATAGTCGCCATCGGGGTTGATGTATCCCCACTTGCCACTCTCCATCTTGACAGCCGCCACACCCTCAGCAAAACTCTCTGCATCACTAAACGAGGCGGGGATAATCATCTGACCATCACGACGCAGGTAGCCCCACTGTCCGCGCAACTTGACAGCCGCACGCCCCTCGCTGAAACTCTTTGCCTGCTCAAAGCGACAAGCCACAACCTCGCGTCCCTGCTCATCGATGAAGCCATAGCGACCATTGTATACCACCATAGCCATATCCTCAACAAAGGGCTCTATATAGTCGTACTTGCAAGTGGTTATCTCTCTGCCACTGCCACCAACAACACCCCACTTATCGCCCAAAACAACCATGGCAATATCGTGCGAGTCGAAGCCCGTAGTTCTATCATAGCGACAAGGCACCACAACAACTCCCATATCATCCACAAAGCCCCACTTAACGCCCTTGCGCACAGCGTGGAGTGCCATACCCTCGCGGTAGTCCACCTCGTCCCACTCGGGAGCCACGATGACATTGCCGTCCATGCCCATCACACCTACCAATCCGTCACTCGTTATGCGGTAGTAGCCATTCGAGCCTCCCTCGGTCTCAACAAGTTCTATGGAGTCGTAGGTTGCGGTTTTATTTTGAGCAATATCTACGATGGTGGTACCCACAATCATCCTACCACTACCCTCCTCGTCGAGGTGAGCCGGCATAACCATCCTATACTGCTCGTCCATAACACCCCACTTGTCGTCTATCCTAACCCAAGCGAAGCCATTGTTGAAGACAGGCATCAAATCGAGCGTGGGTTCAACCTTAACCCTACCCTCACGAGTCAGCACACCCCAGCCGCCGTTCCACTCATACCACATCTCCCTCTTGTCGCCAAAGTCGGGACGCTCCGAGAGTGTAGCATCACAGATAATTTCGCCATTGCGACTCACAACACCCCACTTATCATTCCACCTTACCCAAGCGAAGTCTTCGCCCTCGGCAAAAAGTGGTTGTTGTGGCAACAAGGGGCGCAAAACAATCTTTCCTTCGCGCGAAATCACACCCCACTTGCCGCCCCACAAGCCCCAAGCAAGACCGTCGGAATTGAATTCGGGACGATTTTTCAAGAACGGGTGGAGAATAATCTCTCCGTTGCGACTCACAATACCCCAAGCATTATCCCAGCAAGCCCAGCAAGTGTCGCGCCCAGCATCAAACACAGGACGCTCCAAGAGCATTGCCGACAATATCACTTCGCCCGAGCGACTGACAACACCCCACAAGTCGTTCCACATAACCCAACTCCTATCCGTATTGTCGTCAAAAATCGGGCGCAGAGCAAGTATCGCATTGAATATAATGCGTCCATTGGGTGCTATTGCTCCCCATTTACCGTCCCACTCAACCCAAGCAATATTGCTCTCGTCGAACAATGGGCGGTCAGCCAAACGAGCATCGAAGATAATCTTACCCTCGCGAGTAATGGAGCCCCACTTGCCGTTCCACTCTACCCAAGCATAGTTTTCTCTTTCAAAGAGTGGTTTGGTTGCCACCGAGACCTCCGAGAGAATCTCTCCGAGTCTGCTTACGGCAATCCATCTCCCCTTACGCTCTGCCCAAGCGACATCGTCCTCTCCGAACAGAGGCTCCGAGCCGAGCGAGGCTTCGAGAAGCACCTTGCCGGAGTGACTCACCACTCCCCACAACGAGTTCCACTTAACCCAAGCGACTCCATTTTCGTCGAAGAGAGGTTCGTGTTCCACCACGGCATCAAATACCATCTGACCACTTGGAGCAACAGCACCCCAGCGGTTATTCCAGCGTACCCACGCCACACCATCCTCCCCAAAGAGAGGTTGTTGTTCTACTTTGAAGTCGAAGACTACCGAGCCATCGCTCCTCAATGCTCCCCAACAGGTACCATTGCGTACCCACGCCACGCCCAAATCCCCAAAGATGGGTTTTTCGTCGAGCGTAGCATCGAAGACCACCTCTCCTTTGGAGGAGAGTGCACCCCATCGACCATTCCAGCGAGTCCACGCCACATCATTGGTAAACATCGGATGACTCTCCAACACGGGCTCAAAAACAACCTCGCCACCAGACGAAAGTACACCCCAGCCACCCGACCAGCGAGCCCACGCCACACCATCCACGAAGTCGTCTATCTGCTCTACGATGGGTTCAAAAATAATATTACCATAGTAGTCTATTGCGCCCCAACCATTCTCCCAGCGAGTCCAGCACACACCATTGAAGAACTCGGGGCGAGCAAAGAGCACAGGCTCAAAGAGCACCTTACCCTCGGGAGTTATAGCACCCCAGCCTCCGCCCCATTGGGACCAACACACACCATTGTCGAATTTTGGAAGGTCGTAGAGGACACAATCGAAGAGCACCTCGCCACGATTGGTCACAAGTCCCCAGCGTTCCTCCTTCTCAACCCACGCCTTGCCATGTTCAAAGGCAACGGGCGCGCGGAACTGAGGAGCAAAAACAACGCTGCCATCTGCACCTATCAGACCCCATCGACTCTCCTTCTTAGCCCACGCAACACCATCGGCAAACGGAGCGATAGTGTCGAATTGGGGCTCAAATAGGTATTCGGCATTGCGGCGGAGCACACCCCATTGCGAGCCATATTTAACCCTTGCGAGAGTATCCTCAAAGGGCTCTACGGCAGAGAATATTGTCTTAATGATTGTTTTGCCCTTGGCATCGGCATAGCCCCACTGTCCTCTACGCTCGGTGGGGACAAGACCTCCTTCGAGGTTTTTACCCTTCAATGGACGCAAGATGTACGATTGAGCCTCAACAGAGAGCGTCGCAAAGAGGACAACAAGAGTTACCATCCCCGCTCTAAGGATGTTGGTAACACAACTCACAAGGCTTCTTTTTATCTTCATTTGTAATAACTGCCAAAAACGCTACAAATGTACCGCTCCAAAACGAAAAACGAAAATCCGACCGTCAAAAAAACAATCGACTTTCGCCATAATTTGCTACAATTTGGCTATGATCTTCTCCAAACCCACACCGCGCGAGCCTTTAACAAGCACAAAGGCTCCCATCAGGGGGTTTGTTTCCAGCCACTGAGCCACCTCCAAGGCGTTTGCAAAGCGCACAACCCTATAATCTCCGCCCTCGGCTGTCATAAAGTTACTGCCCACAAGCAGAACTCTCTCAGCGTCGCCACCAAGAGCCTCCGCGAGGATTGCCGTATGCTCCGCGTGGCTCCACTCTCCGAGTTCGAGCATATCGCCAAGTATCAGTACTTTATGGGGGTAGTCGGAGTGTGTAGTTGCATTGTGGTTGGCAATAGCCACGCCCATACTCGAAGGGTTGGCATTGTAGCAATCCACCGTCAGCAGGTTGCACCCCGTAGTCATCGACTGCGAGCGGTTATTAGAGGGTACATACTCCGCAATAGCCGTCAGCACATCCTCCCTTGCCACTCCAAAGTAGCCGCCCACAACCACCGCCACAGCAATATTGTAGCGGTTATAGTCCCCCACAAGGTTGCTCCTCACGCCATCGGCAAGCATAGCATCATAGCCCACAACATTGAGTCCCTTGCGCTCGGCGACCATCTCACTAAGCGTCTTATCGTCAGCGCGATAAAATGCTATACCACCCCTTTCGGCAAGCGCATCGTAGAGTTCGCCCTTACCCTTGCGGATACCCTCCACACCGCCAAAGCCCTCCAAGTGAGCCCTGCCGATATTGGTTATAAGTCCGTAGTCGGGTGCGGCAATCCGAGCCAACAGAGCAATCTCGCCCTGAGCACTCGCACCCATCTCCACAATCACAAACTCCGCATCGCGAGGCACCGAGAGAAGTGTGAGAGGTACGCCAATATGATTGTTAAGGTTGCCCTGTGTGTAGCAGGTGCGATACTTACGCGAGAGGACCGCAGCCACCAACTCTTTGGTGGTAGTTTTGCCATTGGTACCCGTGATGGCAAGAAATGGAATATCGAACTGCCGGCGGTGGTAATGTGCCAACTCTTGCAGAGCCGCAAGCGTATCGGGCACAACAATATAGCGGTCATCAACAGCCACCTCGGCATTGTCCACAACAGCCCACCTTGCACCCGCCTCCAAAGCCTTCGAAGCGTAGAGATTACCATCGAAACTCTCGCCCCTTAGGGCAAAAAACATCTCACCACCAGCAATCTTTCTGCTGTCGGTCACAACCCCAGCCGAAGCAAGGAAACACTCGTATAACTTCTCTATGTTCAATGTGCTTTTGTCTAATGTCTAATGTCTAATGTCAAAAGTCTAACGACTTATTTAAGTTGAGAATTGAGAATTATGGTGCACCTTTGGCGCAGATATAACAATTCGCAGACGCAACCTGCACTGCAATTTTCAACTTTCAACTTTCAACTTTCAACTTTTAGCATATTTAACTGCTTGGCGTGCCAAGCAGTTAAATATGCTTGTCGCCCGTGGTGTACTTCACATTCTCCAAATAACGCTTAATATGCTGCTCCGCCTTGCGTGGGCAGACCATCAGCACATCGTCTGTATCGACCACAATATAGTCGTGCAATCCCTCCAAAACGGCAATCTTACCCGCTGTAAGTTTAATGACACAATTCTCCGTATCGAAAGCGAAGGTGTTTGTATTCAGCGTATTGCCAAGTTCATCTTTCTCGGAGTGTTGGTAGAGCGAGCCCCAAGTTCCAAGGTCGCTCCAACCGAAGTCACTACAACGCACCCACACATTCGAGGAGCGTTCCATAATGCCATAGTCCACCGATATACCTCCGCACTCGGGGTAGACCTCGTCAATATGTTGTTGTTCGGCGGGGGTGCCGTAGTACTCGCGAATAGAGTCGAGGATAGTGAATGTTTCGTTCTGATGCTCGCGGAACGCATTGATAATCGCAGGCACCTTCCACACGAAGATACCCGAGTTCCAAAAATACTCGCCACTATCAACAAATATCTTCGCCAACTCTTTGTCGGGTTTCTCGGTAAATGTTTTCACCTTGTTGAACTTACCCGACACTTCGCGTTTGCTGACCTGAATGTAGCCATAGCCCGTCTCGGGGCGAGTAGGTTCAAGACCTATGGTCAGCAGGGTATCCTCCTTCTCCTCCACAAAGTCCATACACTGTTGTATAACCTCGCAGAAGTGGTGTTCGTTGAGTATGAGGTGGTCGGAGGGGCTAACAACCATTGTTGCCTCGGGGCAGAGTGCCCTGATGTGCATTGCGGCGTATGCGATACAGGGGGCGGTATTCTTGCCCACAGGCTCACAAAGCACCTGCGAAGAACCAATTTCGGGAATTTCTGCAAGCACCATATCGCGGTATGCAGTATTGGTCGCCACGAGGATATTCTCGGTGGGAATGATGTTGGCAAAACGCTCGAAGGTTGCTCTCAGCAGGCTCTTACCCGTGCCGAGAACATCGAGGAATTGTTTGGGGCGTTGGTGGCGGCTGATGGGCCAAAAGCGGCTACCTACGCCACCTGCCATAATTACACAAAATTGGTTGTTGTTCATCTTTTAGGCAATGTTTTTGGTCGATTGTGCGTTTTTTGCACAACTTCCCACGGTTACTATTGGACAAAAGTACGAAATTTTACTACCTTTGCCAATTATTAAGGTATATATTTTAATGCAATATTGCTTTTAGAACGCCAAAACATGAAAATAAAGTATTTCACGCTGCCCAATTTACTCACGCTCTGCAATCTTTCGTGCGGAGTGATGGCGACTATCTGCGCCATAGCGGCAATTTGGGACACCAACATATCCCTCAAATTACCCCTGCTCTTCATCCTTGCCTCTGCCGTTTTTGACTTCCTCGACGGCTTTGCCGCAAGGCTCACAAGGCAGTACTCTGCACTCGGAGTGCAACTCGACTCGCTGGCAGATATGGTCAGTTTCGGAGTGACACCCTCGCTCGTTTTGGTGGCAATGTACTGCTCGGCTGAGGGTGTTGGTTGGTGGTGGCTCATCTGCCTTGTGGTAGCCCTTTGCTCGGCACTGAGGCTCGCAAGGTTCAACATCGACCCCGAGCAGAAGGAGAGTTTCATTGGTCTTCCCACCCCCGCACTCGCCATTGCTATCGGCTCGTTGGCGTGGGCTGTGGAGGTTGGCACCCTGACCCTCTCGCCCAGCATCATCCTCGCTGTAAGCGTTGTGGGAGCGTGGCTTCTGATTTCGCCCCTGAGGATGTTCTCCTTCAAACTGAAAAGTTTTGCCATTCGCGACAATGCGGTGCGTTTTGGTTTTGCGGCCTTCGCACTCACAGTGGTCATCATTGGTGGTCTTTCCTCCCTTTGGTGCGTAATTGTCGCCTACATACTCATCTCGCTCATACTCCAACTCACAACCAAAAAAGAGAAAAACCATTAGTGAAAAAGGCATACAACATACTCACTCTTCTTGCGGTGCTGACACTCGGCTTTACCCACAACTCCTATGCCCAAAGTATGGATGCGATGGACTATGGTCGTGATGGCGGTGCGGCACTCGCTGCGGCGATGCAGAATGCAAACAACAACCCCTATGCTGGCGAGGTAGAACTCGACGAAAACGGCAACCCCATAGTTCCCGAGGAGAAGACCGACTCGGTAAAGATAAAAGAGATTATGCCCTTGGAGTCGTACTTCTTTGGCGATTCCATACGCCGCCAAAAGCACTTCCGCTGGGTGGCAGACACCTACACCAACAATGTCCGCATGGAGGAGGTAGACACCCTCTTGGGCATCTTCTCGCGCGACTATCCATTCCAAAGGGAGGATGTGGGTGATGCCAATGTGGGTATTTTGGGAGGTGTGAGCACCCCCCTGAACTTTGCCCGCCGCCCACGAAGCAACAACTTCGACTTTATGGAGGGGTACTACTCCTACCTCTTTACCATAGAGAACGCCTCGCACTACAACAACAAACGCCCCTACACCTCGCTCGCCTACCAGACGGGCGGACAAAAGCGTTATGCCGAGGATAAACTCGAAGTGTTGCACGCACAGAATGTAACCCCCTCGACGGGTTTCAATGTGCACTACAACTCCTACCACTCGCGAGGTATCTACAATTGGCAGCGTGGAAAGGTTACCGACTTTGCGGGCAACCTGAGCCATACGGGCAAGCGATACTCGCTCCATGCGGGAGTGATTACCAACACCATATCGCAGCGCGAGAATGGCGGTTTGGTGGAGGCTTGGCATGTTACCGACACCCTCTATGAGTCGGCACAAGGTATGCCAATGAAGATGAGCGACGCTCTGAACAAGGCGACCAACACCTCGTTCTATGCCGTGCAAACCTACGGTATTCCATTCGTACCTCTGACCGACTCGGTATTTACCATGGCAGACCGCACAGCCATACACTTCGGTCACGCCATAACCTATAACCGTTGGGGCAGACGCTACTCGGATACCCGCACAGGCACCTCCTACAACATCACCGACCGTACGGGTGCGATTGTCGAGAAGCGTAACTTCTACGAGAATTGGTACATAGACCCCTCGAAGACAAGCGACACTCTCTCGGAGTCACTGCTCAGCAACAGGCTCTTTGTGCAGTTTGTACCCTACAACCGCAATGGTGTTATTGGCACTGTGGATGGTGGCGTGGGTTGGGACCACCACCAATACTTCCAATTCCACTTAGACGACTACCTGAAAGGTTATAGCACCGAGAAATTCAACACCTACTACGCCTATGCCGATGCGCGAGGTTTCCTCGGCAAGTGGCTCGACTGGCACGGCAGGGCAAAAATTAATGTAGCAGGCTATCGCGCGGGAGATTTGGAGTTTGAGGCAGATGCCAACCTGAGCCTCTACCTCAAAGAGCGACCTATAACCCTCTCGGGCAAGTTCTCCTATGCGCTCCAAAGCCCCTCCTATTGGGAGCAGAACTACTTCTCGAACCACTTTGCGTGGAACAACAACTTCGAGCGACAAAACTTCACAGACTTAACGATTGCGCTCGCTGTTCCACACACAGGAACAAGGGTTGTGTTTAACCAATCGCTTGTGGGCAACCCTATCTACTATGGCACCAATGCTATGCCCACTCAGAGTTTTGGAATCACAAGTGTAACGGGTGTATACCTCGAACAAAATTTCACATTCGGAAACCTGCACCTCGACCACCGTCTGCTCTTCCAATATAGTTCGGCAGACGATATTTTCCCCGTACCTCGCGTGGCTGGCAACATCTCGTATTACTATGTTCTGCGCCCCGTAAGGGATGTGCTGACGCTGAAAATAGGCTTGGATTGCTGGGCTAACACCCCCTACTATGCACAGGCTTACAACCCTGCGACAATGATGTTCCACAACCAAAACGAGGTTGAGATTGGCAACTACCCCTACACAAACATCTTCGTTACGGCTAAGTGGAAAACGATGCGCATATTCGTGCAGTATCAACATGCCAACGAGAACCTCTTTGATCACTACACAGACTCATTCAGCGTTCCGTTCTACCCCTATAATAGGGCACTTATCAAATACGGAATTTGCTGGTACTTCGACAATTAGGAGCCCATGGGCAAAACCTTGCACCACTACCCACTCCTTGCCGTTCTGGCAGCACTTGTGCTCACCACTGTCGGCTGTCACCCCAAACCCCATCAGTTTGGAGGCGAGGTGTCGCTTGCCATTTCAGAGGAGGTTGAGGGTTATGCGGTGGTCAGTGGCGAACACTACGGTTTTGCAACCGACATCATCGACACACTGGCAAGGGCAATGGGCTGCAAACTCAAAGTCACTCCAAAACTCGACACCAACACCATCCTTAAAGGCTTAAAGGGTGGAGAGATTGATATTGCCGTCATTCCTCGCTCGGAGCGACTATCGCTCCACGACTTCCCATCGGAGAGTTTTTACACTACGGACTATGTTCTGCTTATGCCCTCGTGGAGGGCGGAGGGTGTAGAGTTGTCCGATATGGGGACTCTGCGCGGCAAGAGAGTTCTCTCCGACAGGCATCTTTATGCCCACGACACTTTCAACGACTTGGTCAAGAGTGGGGTGCTCTGTGACACCACCCAGATGGGCGGTATGGATATGGCACGAAGGGTGATGTCGGGAGGTGCCGATGCTTTCATTTGTGAGCGTATCGAGGCGGAACTTGTGCGTTTTTTCCACCGCTCACTCCGCGAAGTGGGGACTATCGAGGAGCAGTATGAAATCATATTGATATTCGGCTCACGCAAAATCAAGAGAGATTTTACCGCTCAACTTGCCGAACTATCCACCACAGAGTACTACGCAACCCTTGCAGACCTCTACTTTGGTAAGCGTTCCATTGCCGAGCGTTTTACCCAACTCCGATACCGCCCCACAAGGGTTGTAGACGGCATCTCGGTGTGGGACAACCAACTACAACACATAGCCGAGCAGGTGGGGGTTGATTGGCTGCTGATGTCGGCTATGGCATACCACGAGTCGCGCTTCCGCAACGACCAAGTGTCGCATAAGGGGGCGGTGGGGTTGATGCAGGTTACACCCATCGCTGCCGAGGATTTGGGCTTAGAGGAGGGCTACGACCTTGCCGACCCACGCACCAATATATCACTTGCGGCGCGACTTCTAAGGCGCAATAGTCGCGCATTGGGTTTCGGAAACTTCCCCACCACCGACGACCAAATAGCCATTGTGGTTGCGAGTTACAACTGCGGCATTACGCGTACTCTCGAAGCACAACGGCTCGTAAGAGCGGCAGGAGGTTGCGAGGAGTGTTGGAGCGATATTAATGCTATGATGCTTAATATGAGCAATCCGGAATGGATAGCCACCAGCGACTACAAGATGCGCCGCTTTGGCGATGCTCCCACCACAATCGCCTACACAAATGGCGTAATGGAACTCTACGACACCTATCGCAGGACTATTCAGAATTAAAATTGCCCCCATAGTTGTTCGTGGGTATCTTTTTTAATACCCGTAAACAAAGGGGGCTGCTGTCTTTCCTGTCTTTCCTGTCTTTCCTGTCTTTTCTGTTCTTCCTGTTCTTCTTGTCACTCCTGTCTTTCTTGTTTTTCTTGCAGAAGGGACAGGGCTTACGGGGCTACTGGGAAACTCCCAAATATCAACTTTTAACTAAATTTTCTCTTTTGAGGGAGAGAATATACTTTTTCTCCGAAAAATGCGTTACCTTTGCATAATGTGCGCGCGAGGAGCGACGCACTAAGGGAAAAAACGAGAATTCACACAACACTATACGATGAAAATGTTAGTCAAAATAATGGGATTGCTGGTTGCGACACTTGGAGTTGTGGCTGCTACCGTTTCGTGCAATCCCGAGCCCGATGCCACCGATTTGGAGTTCAGTTACTCCACTTTTAGTGCCGACGAGGGCGTGGAGGAGAGTTACATCTCGGTATACCTTATGGAGACCCCCTACAAATTCCCCGTAGTGGTGGATATGGAGGTGGATATGAAGAGCGGAATGGATGCCGAGGGCAACATGCTGGCCCTCAGCGATGTTATTGAGTTTATTACCACCGACCAGACCTATACGGTAACTCTCGACCCCAACGATAGCCGCAAAGCAAAAATAGAGGGCGTGGAGGTGACCTACACCAACTACAACAAGAAGGTCTACTTCTCCACCAAAGACAACGATTATTTGCAGAAAGAGACCATCGCCATAGAGTTTAGGCTCACCAAGGTGGATGGCTCCGAGATGGGCTCTATGACCTCCACAACCCTAACCATTGTCGATAATGAAAAGGCTCCCGCAGTGAAGGTCGGCTATTACGACACCACCTATGAGGCTCCCGCCGATGCTACACGCGAGGGCAGAGGTCAATTCTATATGCGCTTGCAGAAGGTGGGTAAGTATGACTATGTGGCTTCGGAACTCTTCGGACTTCCTCGTCCTCGCCTGCTGGGTACCTTCGACCCCGAAGCGAAAACCCTCACCTTCGACGGCACGGACTACGACCACAAATTGTGGGCAGAGGCTACGGCAGAGGATGAAAACCCCTTCCAGCCCATCAACGCTTTCCAGAACGATACCCTTTGGGCTAACTCCTACAATTCGGACGATGTAGTCACTTCAGTACTCAAACTGCGTGGCTCGATGGTGGATGGCAAAGAGGTTATTGTGATGACAACCGAGGAGATTGAAGAGAACGCGAAGGGTGTTCTGCTCTCTATCGACACCGCTTGTGGTTGGGATATCCACTCCTACAACAACGGCATTGTAGGTCTGTCGCCCATCGGAGTTTACGACTCTATGGAGAGTAGCGAGAGTATGACTTTCAGCACCACCAACTACCCCACTGAGGTTGGAGCAACGCGTAGCGCGACGACCAACCATCCTATGCCCTTCTCGGCTTGGCAGATAGAGGAGATTAACCAATAGAAAAACCGTAGCAGACGATGATAAAGAGAGTTTTTTTAGTAGTGATGGCAGCCATTCTCTCCACTGCTGCCTTTGCCCAAAGCGGTAGGAGTGCAAAAGAGATTCGCCAAGACCACTTTGTTTTCGGTCCAAAGGTGGGTATTTCGATGCCCTATCAGAATATTGTTACCAATACCACAGCCCTTAGCAACATGTTGGGCGGTGCAAATTTGGGCTATCAGATTGGTGGTTATATGAGGGGTATTATTCCCTTCAAGAAGAGCAAAATCTCCATTTACGCACAACTCGATGCCACTTGGGCTATGGATTTCTACTTCGGTGGTGGGGGCAACGCCTCGGCAGGTTGTTTCAACTTTCCGCTGATGATTGGTGGAGGTTACAAACTCGACAAGAATACCACTCTGCGTGCTGCATGGGGACCAACCTACACCATCAACATCTACTCCACCGCCAACACCGCCTTCAAGGAGGAGGAGTACCAAGCAGAGGTTGCCACAATGCTCGATCGTGACCCTTGGGGTTGGGCTGCCGATCTTGGTGTTGATTGGAAAGACTGGACTCTGGATTTGAGGTATATGAACCAATTCCGCTCGCGCGACTACATCCGCATTGCAGACGAAACACGCTACATTTCGTGGGGTCTGACGGTAGGATACCGATTCTAAAAAATAAGTGCGAATGCTTTGGGGCATTCGCACTTATTTTTAGTCTAACATCAAAAGTCCAACGTCTAATGTCGCAGGCTCGGCTGATTGCCGAGCCTGTTTTTTTCGGGACAGATGGGTACTAATCCGCACTTCCCATTACCCCCATTACCCCCATTACCCCCATTACCC
>JAZNTX010000009.1:0-63428 GCA_045591965.1 Tidjanibacter sp.
ATCGTCTGCGAGGGCAAGAATTTCGCTCTCAATTTTCTCTACCTTCTCTTTAAGGAACTCCTCTGTCTCATAACATAGTTTTTTCATACCTTTTTGTTTTTATGGCTGGGTGTTATGCCCAACCGAGTTTATAATCGATTATCACTTATAGAGTAGATGGTGTTTCGAGAAAAGGTTTGTAGAGAGCTGGGAATGGAAGGTTTTGGGTATTTGCTGATATGAGCAAAAGATGTGTCATTTGGAGCAAATTGCTTGTACATCGATTTGCTGAAATGTACAATGAGTATAAGAATATAGTATAAGACAGTAATACATACACTAATACTTTTTTCTTTGAAGCAAAGAAAAAAGGTATTCAAAAAAGAAACAAAAGGATTGGGAGCATCCGCCTGTGGCGTCTGATCTGTTTTTAGAAAACAAAGAGATGCTGGGAGTAGAAGGGATTAAAGGGAACATATATAGGAGGCCTATTTCCTCAGTATATCAAAAAAAACAAAAATATATCCTTCTATATACATAAACCACCACATTGACACATAACCATTCGAATCCCTTTTCGCCGACCGCACGCTATGTATTCACGCTCTTACGTCTATCACCAAAAATAAAGAAGAGCCCACCTCACATTTGCAAGGTAGGCTCATTGCGTCTCACTATGGCAAATAGGGGCTACTTCTCTTTTCTTACCCCTTTGAATGGTGTGCCATCTTTTTTGCCATCCATAAAGCGACCAGTAGCGGTGTCTCTCTTTGTCCATACTCCAGTTTTGGTATTTAGAACTTGAGAACGACCCGTTACTGCGCCTATGCGACGCCCATCTCCATATGGTTTATTTGTTGCCATATATTAATGTTGTTTTACTCACCGAATTAAACAGCCGGCCTCACACTGTCTATACTCTGTTTGAGTTAGCAAAACTTACGACTACAAATAATTTGCCGTGCAAGTATAATACTTTGAAATGGCAGTTATCTGCATAACTCAATGCCATTTTGGCAGATTTATGTGGCAATTTGTTTGTAACTTTTTCTCGATTTGCGAACCAATTGTTATATAAGGCTATAAAATGAACAAAAAAATACAATCTATTGCAGGCGCTATTTCTCTATACACTTTCTTCTGTCGATAAGTAAGAGAATTGCATTGAGCCTTAATACATAAGTGTCTGAATATGAGTAATTAATTAACCAATTGACAAGAGTGGGTATTTGAGTATATAGAGATCTTCTCTGTTCACTTTGGTAGAGAGGAATAGCATTCTCTTTATGTTCGTGCTTACTATGGCAAAAGTCGGCCAGTTTTATATGTGAGGATAAGAAAGACTATTACTTGTATATATAGTTAATTATATGGTAGTTACATAGTGTGCCATAAATGGAAATAAACTATGAATATGAACAAATATTATTAACTTTTCGCCTTCAAACCAGACAATAATTCTCCTGAAAATATCAAACTTGGGATTATACCACATGCGTATTTCTATAACCTCATTTCAATACCAATATGTAAAAACAATAGAACCTACTAATAGGTTGTTTGACAACAATATAGGGGAGCGATGTGAAATTGTGGATAAATTAAGACAATGCCTTATTCCGTGCTGTATTACGCTATTTATTTGTTCATTTTGTCATTAAAGGCTAAGACTTAATAGGCAGCATATATCACAAAAAAAATCGAGCAGCTGTTTTTTTGCTCGATTTTGAGAGGGTTATTGTATACTTTCACTTTTCAGCATCCGTTTCGCCTTTGCCCTCTGGCGAATGCGTGCCATATCTTTATGATTAATGTTTATAATTTTAGTCTGCTATATTTCCCTTTTTTGTGCAATTTCTTCCAATCTGATAATTTTTAATCTATCCTTCAATCCCCAATGCTCTAAAACGAATCTATCTATTCTATTCTTATCTTCATTGGTAAACCAACTTACTTCCCATTTAGAGCGATTACTTACATTTTTGAAAACCCAATCTATGTAATCTTCATCTATAGTGGAAAATGAGAAACCATATATGTGCACATATTCAACATCTTTAGCAACTTCATTTAATTCTTCGTGCTTATAGATATGTTCGTATGGATTCTTATGGTATTTGTTTAATTCAAAGCATACTTTGTCTTCGTTATGATCCATAGAACTCCCTGAAAGGAACATATTATGTCCATATATTAGGCGTTCGCGCCTTGTGAATCTGCCATGAATATGAAGTATGCGTTCTTCAGGTATTTTATATAACAATTCTAATACATCTGTATAATTGAAATTGATGAAGAAAGAATCTTCCTTTTTGATACGGAGATATTGTGGATTAATAATGACCCTATGCTGATCTTCTATCCACTTCTCAAAACAATAGTGCAACACATCTAACATACCTCTAAGACATTTTGCACAATAGGAATCTGGATATCCTGGAAGCATATCACTTCCATATTTTTCTTCAAGTTTCTTTCTTCGTTCTATCTCTGCCATAATCTCGTCAATAGACTTCTCTGGAGGAGTGAACTTTTTAACAAACTTGTTTACATCCAATTTGCCCAGTTGTAATTCAAAATCATTCCACCACTCAGCATCTATATCATAAACGGCCTGCAAATTTTCGTAAATGAAAGGATAGTTATTTCCCAACCATAAACGAAAATCTGAGTATCGTGTAGCAAGTCCGGTGTAAATATCAAAACCGTTTCCGATTATGTAGAGATGTTTCATTGCATTTTGTATTATTCAACTCTCACCATCTCAGCCAACTGTACAAAATAATCATTTGACCAGATGTCAAGTTCTTTTGGGTTGCGAACAAAGGGCAATACATCCTCTTTCACCTGCTTAATATCGGCAGTCGAAAGTCGCTCAATAAGTTTCGCTTTGAAAGATTCGGGGGTAATATCCTCGCCATTAAATTGTTTGCAACGCTCTGCCAAATGGGCAAAATCGAGAGCGACGCCATTTCGTACATACCACTCAAAGTCATACCAATCACGCCCCTTTACTCTATTCTTCCACGCACGATACACCAAGGCGTGCATCTTGCCGGCAAACAAATCGGGCAGAGTGAAGCATCGAGTCATAAACGAGTGAGGTTGAAGCAGTAACTTCTGCTCGGTTGTAAAATTAAGCGGAGGGCAAGTATCCACCTCAATCTTAATTTTTATCGACTTCTCCGTCTGGAATGTCACATCGTAAACATCGGTGTTGCCTTTCAAAAACGCCGACTCAACCTTGCCAAAACTCTTCTTATCCTTCTTCGTAATCTCCACCTCTCGACCTACCAATGCAAACGCATCTACGATAGGCTGAAAGTACTTTGAGAAATCGAAGTTCTCATCAGGTGCCAGCAACGAAAAATCCATATCCTCGCTGAAACGCTGCAACCCGTGGAAGACTCTCAAACACGTACCGCCATAGAATGCCGCAGACTCAAAGAAACCGCCAGCATAGAGTCCGGCAAGTATTATCTGCTGATTTACCTCAAAGATGGCGTTTCGCTTCTGTTGTTCAGTAGCCAACTCATAACGCGACAACATATTGTCAAATATCTCGTTTTTCATCGCTTCAGGTACTTTAATAGTGTAACAATGGAGTCAGCCTTCTTGCCGACCTTGATATAATCTTCAAATACGGTTGCATCAAGCTTGTAAAACTCCTCCATATCCATGCGGATATCCTCCTCTAAATAGTGCTCTACATCTGTGAGATAGCGAAGATTGACCTTTGATGAGTTGGCAATCAAGTCGCACAAAGCCTTTTCGGGCGAGGCAATCAAGAATGCATAATCGCTCTTATGCAGACTTCTAACGCCAACTGAAAACGACTCTCGTGAGATATACTTGTAGTTGTAGTTGCCCAGCGGTGTCTCGAAACTACGAGAGTGCTTAACGGTCATCGACTGATTAACATAGACTGCCTCTGGAATTAACCCGTAGTATCTCAATGCTGTTGACATTGAGATATACGAAGGCGTGTAGAGATGGTTAGCAATCAACTCTGAAGAAAGGGTTTTACCCGAATGATCGGGATTAACGACATAAAGTCCACGCTTTAATCGTATGATGTAGCCCTGCTTTTCGAGCAAAGCCACCTTCTTGTCTGGCGACCTTAATTCCGGATATAACGACTCGATTATTGATGTCGTTACTGGAGTCGCACCTATTTCCTTTAGTAGCTTATTCATATTGCAAATATAGTAATATTTTGAATAATAAAAGAATTTAGGCATCTTTTTCTATTCAAAATATACCCACATTGGCAAATGCATACAAATCGTATGGGCAAATCAAACCGCACATTTGCTTATCTTATTGTATTTATCATCAGTTATCATCGTTTGTTACTGCCTATCAAATAATTGGGCCGTATTTGAGCCTCGCCTTTGTAAGGTTCTTATTATCAATAACTTTAACATTCTGCATAGGCAAGTAAATTTGCGTGCCAATAACAAACGATGATAAAACATTTAATCACAAAGTGCTCATTTGGAGCGCATTCTTTGTTCTTGGTGATAAAACCATTTGTTACTGTTTATCATCGTTACGCAATATTCTTTTGCCCTATTTCACCCTCAACCGAAATTCCGGAGCTGCAATCCTTAATAAATTATCGCTGCATAATAGTTGCAAATTAAACTATTATCGCCCTATTTGTACCATAATAGTTGTAGATAGAACTGTTATCTGAAATGTTTAGAGCATTCTGTAATCATTGGTCAAAACTCAACATTCGGGACGCCCTAAATACTGAGTAGTGATCTAACTTTTTTAGGATATTCATACCGAAAAACAAAGAAAAAAACGATGCTTTTCTTAAAAAAAGTCATTTTGCAATCCAAGACAAATCGATGCAATTCGGATTTTTCTTTTATAAAAAAAGCATACGACCGCAGAGGACTGCCCTCTTTGGAAAGTATACAGCGGATTAGTGTGTAACGAGCATTCTATCAGTGCAATATGTTAAATGGAAGTGAAACGATTTTGCGTGCAAAACTGATGAATCTGTCGATTTGTGAAGAAATGGTGTATTTTACTCCAAATTAATGTGCCGTATAGCTCGTGAATACTTGCTTCGGGAAAACTATATTTGATAGGATGCCGCATAAACTTTGTGTAAAATTTGCGGGAAATCGGAGAAGTGTATAAATCAATATGCTTGCAATCGTACGGAATGTGTGATTGTTTAATAGATTCCGCACGATTGAAGCACTTTTTATCATGGAGTGGCGTACCTCATACCAAAAGTTTCTCAACAAAGATTTTTGGAAAAATGTAAGAATATCGGGTATATTGTTTGGAAAATTGCAGATGACATCGACTATTTGCTTTGGAAAAATGCAGCGTGGTAGAGTAAATCAGGAATGTGGCTTAAATTTATAGGCCACATTTTTTTACATAAACAGAACAAATCGGTAAAATCCGTAAACCTTCCCATTAAAAGCCACCTACTCTAAATTAAAAACGATGAATTATGGAATATGTAGCTATTGAAAAGAGTGAGTACGAGCAGTTGCTCGGCACCATCAAGAAGGCGGCAACGGAGATTCGTGCCATTGCAGAGGAGTGCAGCATCAATTCGCAGTGGGTGGAGAATAGCGAATTGGCAGAGATTCTTGGGCTCTCAAAACGCCAGTTGCAGGGTTATCGCGAGCGAGGTATTCTGGGCTTCTCGACAATTGGGCGCAAGATTTACTATCGCCGTACCGAGGTGGAGAAACTTATTAAAATCAACACAATAAAATGTAAATAGTATGAACTTGGTATTTAACGAAAATTTAAGGGATGTGCTTGGCGACCTTGCAAAGGTTGATGCCGGCATCGAGCAGATTCGAGGACTCTGCCGTCCCGTGCTGAATGGAGAGCACTATCTATCGGGCGAGGAGGTTTGCAAGGCTTTGCGAATAACTAAACGAACCTTGCAGCAGTATCGAGATGATGGACTTGTGTCGTATATTGCATTGCCAGGCAAGATGCTCTACAAAGAGACGGATATTTTGGCTCTGCTGCAACAAAATTATATTCCCGCTTTCGTGCACGAAAATCGAGGAAATTTACTACCTTTGTTGCAGTAGAAAACAGCCGATAAAGAGTAGTGAAAAATGGTGAATTATGGCCGTGTGTAATTCGTGAGCATTGAATTAGGCTAAACACTAATGACGCTAATACACAATAGGTTACACACTTGGGAATGTTTCCTGGTGGCACCACAAAAATCCCTCTTACAGACAATTGTAGGAGGGTTTTTATTTTGATGTGCTACCATTTTTCCCCACCCGAAGTGCAAAAAGTCTATACCACATGCCTTGAATTGTGGTAGCAATCTGCATTATAAAAGCATCGTGTTTTAAGTTGCAGATAAATTAACAACCCCGTATGCTAAAATTATTCGGATTAGTTTTTCTCCATAACGCACTTTAATCTGCGCTTTTGTTTTTATCTTATTTTCCCATATTTATGTGCGGTTCTAACACCAACCAAAGCGGAGATTGATGCTGTTCATTACACCCGCTTATAGAATTTACACTCTGCCCCAACATACATATAACAAAGTTCTCTTTCAATGTTGATTTTGTGGGGAATTTAGCGGAAATTTGCAGACGAAAATTGTTCTTTAACACTAACATTTGTTAAGCAACAGCAAAAACGCCTGCCAATTTGCATTTTCTGTAAAAAGTTTTATATCTTTGCGATAACATACTTTTTACGCAGAGAGTGTAAGTTTATTCTCGGATACGAATCTGACAGTTCAAAGACAAGAGAATAGGCAGGCATTCCCTGCGTCATACCTACTGGTATGGCGTGGGGCTGTTGCTTATTTTATTGTCGAGGTTTTGTCAGAGCCTGTATCCTAAAATAAGTTTTCAGCACCACGCTTTCTTTTTTGTGTACCCAACACAAGGTATGTGCTACTATCGGGGTGCGGATAGTAAGATTTTGACAACAAAAGTTAAACCACATAAAAGTCTTACTATTTATGAAGAAATTCTTTACATTAATAGTCACTGCACTGTTGCTACATTCGTGCGCCGAGACAGAGCCTTATACGCTCCATAGTCTTACCTTGTCGGAATGTAGCGTGGTCTTTACTGCCGAAGGTGGCGAGAAGGTTGTGACTGTTATTCCTTTCCCAGAGGCGGAAGAGTGGAGCCTCATTAGTGGTCCCGAAGATTGGGCAAGACTCAATACTACGGATGAGGGAGTGAAAATCGTTGTGGAGCCCAACACAACCACAACCCATCGCACCTCCAAATTCTCACTAACAAGCCCCAAAAGGCATTTCGAGCCGTATGAGGTTACCATTTTGCAGGAGGCCGCCGAGGAGTTGAGTTTTGCGACGAGTGCCAGCGAAAGTTACACCTTCGACTCCGAGGGAGGAGAACTCACATTTACCGTTGTGTGCAACTCCGAGTGGGATGCTAAGAGCAACGCAGAGTGGCTCACAGTGGAGTGCAGCGAGGATGGTTTGGTAACCATTGCGGCGGGTGTCAATGAATATGAGGAGGAACTCGACGCAGTGCTTACAATATCGGCAGGCGCAGGAGAGCAGTTGCAAACCGTTGAGATTCCTGTTGTGCAGGGCACAAGGGCAAATAATCCCTATTTGCAACTCATTGGTAAGTGGGAAATCATTTCCAATAAGTGGTTCTACTCGACCAATGGCTCGCTCAACACCCTCGACTATAACCCCGCACCAGCGGAGTACTATCTCATATTCTCCATCGAGGAGGGCGAGTATGGCAAAACGCTCATTATGCGCGACTTCCTCTATCCCAACACCCAGTTGGAGGTGCGTTACGATCCTACCACACAAGGCATTGTAATTCCTTTTGGTTGGTCGGTGCTCTCCTATGATGTATTCTTCTACATCACGGTTGTGGGTTCAAATAAATTCTCTTATGCATCTTTGGAGGTCGATGCCATCCCATCTGCCGACCACACATTCCTCTCACTTGATATGCCAACAGTGAGCGGCTTCGATTATGTAGGCTTCGGTCTGTGGACCTACAATGACGATGGCAACAAGGTGGCTGTGGGTTCCACCTATCGCCCCACAATGTTCCCTATGGCTCCCATCTCATTCAGGAAGTTCATAGAGGAGGAGTAGGTAAAAATCACAACAGAAAAAGAGTTCTAACCACATAGATTTGAATTATGAAGATTAGTCGAATCATATTTGCGCTTTTCGCCACTATTTTTATTGTTGGCTGTGGCGAAGATATCCCAACAGATATAACCCCCTCGACATCCGAAGGACGAGTGACATTGGAGGTTTTCTCCGAAAGTTCCATGCTCACAATGAACGAGGCAGGCTCGGAGGGCAATGTATTGTTCCTCTCGCGTGGTGGCGAGATTGCCATTGAGGTTTTAACCAATCAGGATGAGTGGTCGTATGAGGCTGTGGATGCCGAGTGGCTCACCATCTCGAACGATGATTACTTCCTCAACCTGACCGCGACAGTCAATGATGGCGAGAGTAATCGCACGGCAACGGTGCTTATCAAGACCAACAACGGACCACAGAATGCCGCTGTTGAACTGCACATTTCTCAAAATCACAGCGGCGTTGCAGAGATATACCTTGCCGACGAGAACCTTCGCTTTGAAGCGCACACCAACCTGAATAAAACCATTGTGGTTGAGTGTAATCAGGATGAATGGGCGTTTGATTGCACTTGTGAGTGGTTGCTCATTGAGCAGACTGCCGAAGGCTTGACCCTCACCGCCAATGATAACCCCTACGAGTCTATGCGCTCGGCAGAGATTGTACTTTTGGCGGGGCAGAAAGAGAATACCGCCTCCACAACTCTTCGTGTAAATCAGGATGGAGATGCATTTGTACGCTTGGCTTCGCGCAATATCGCCACCGATGATGAGGGTGGTCGCAAGAGCCTTGTTGTGGAGTCCAATCCAGAGTTGGAGTGGAATTTTGTGACCGATGGTAGCAATTGGTTTGAGGCATCGAAAGAGGATAATTGCTTGGTTGTCAATATTGCCCACAACGAGGTAGGCTTGGAACGCTCGGGCTCCATTACGATTAATGTGGGTGATGAGAACAACTCGGCAACAGCAACTGTGAAGGTCTTCCAGATTGGTACCGACACAGAAGAACTCATCTATGAGATTTATATCTCCGAGCCCAACTTCCTGCACACTGCTGCACCCGTGCTAACCACCTCTTCGGGCGGTAGCATTACTGTGGATTGGGGCGATGGTTCGGAGGTCGAAACCTTTGAGTCACAGCGCGGTAGCCACACATATAAAAATATTGGTCTATATACCATTACTATTACGGGCGAGGCACACCAACTCGAATTTAGCGACGGTGATAACTACGCTCCCGAGATTAGGAATATCATCTCGTGGGGTCTGCTTGGCATTAAGAACGCTGCCGATATGTGTTTGGGTTGCAATATGTTGGAGAGTATTCCCAACGATGTTGCAGGGTCGTTTAGTGAAGTCAAGTCGTTCATTGGAGCGTTCTCGTGCTGCTTGAATCTGAAAGAGATTCCTGCGGGTCTGTTCCGCCATGCGACCTTGGCAAAGAAATTTGAAGATTGTTTTAGCCACACGCCATCCATTACGGAGATTCCCGAAGATTTGTTTGTAAACTGTGTGGCAGCCGAGAATTTCTCCTACGCATTCTTTGCTACGGGTTCGGGTGTGGTTGATACGAGTAATACACTCCCCAACTTCTTGGAGGTTAAGGAGATTGTTGAGGGTGGCAAGTTGAGAAGTATCCCAGAGGGGCTCTTCCGCAACTGCGCCAATGCTGGACGCTTCGACGGTGTCTTTGGTGCAACGGCTATTGAGAGCATCCCCGAAGGAATTTTTGCTAACAACACAGCGGCACTAAACTACGAGGCTGCCTTCTTGGCTTGCGTCAATCTGACGGAAATACCCGTCGGTCTGTTGAAGCAGGCAACCTCTGCCACTAACATCAGGTATATGTTTGCAGGCTGCGATGGTGTGACTGCCATTCCTGTTGGTATGTTCTCGAATTGCTCGGCGGTTACCAATTTGGAGTATCTGTTCTATAAGACAAGCGTAGAGAAGTTGTTGAAGGGCACCTTCGAGGGACTTACGAGCGTTAAGACCATCGGCTCGGTGTTCCAAGATTGCACCTCTTTGTGCGAGATTGAGGAGGGTGTGTTCGACGGTCTGACGATTGCCAAGACTTTTAACTATTGCTTCTCGGGCTGCACGGCACTTAGGGAGATTCCCGAAGGGTTGTTTAGGGGTCTTACCACCGCTTTTGAGTTCAAATCCACATTTGAGGACTCAGCCATCGAGAGTGTACCCGTAGGGCTGTTTGCCGAAGCAAGGGACTACAATAGTGCCGATTTGAACTACACATTCGCAGGGTGCAAAAACCTCAAAACCGTGCCTGCGGGACTATTCGACCGCTTTACGACCGTAACATCCCCCGGTTTCAGAAACACTTTTGAAGGCTCGGGTCTTGAAACTATCCCTGCGGGACTTTTTGCCAAGAATGTGAATGTAAGTTCCTCCTTCGAGGAGACCTTCTATGGCTGCGAGTCGCTCAAAACCATCGAGGGAGGCATCTTCCCAGAGTCCAGTTCTGTATCTTCGCTCGACTACACCTTTGCTAAGTGTACGGCTTTGGAGGAGTTGCCCGCAGACCTCTTTACCTCAATAGCCGAATCTAAAACCAAATTTACGGCAACTTTTGCAGGTTGTTCCTCGCTGAAAAGTCTGCCCGCAGGGCTCTTTGCGAAGAATACGAAGGCAAAACAGTTCTCCGACACATTCAATAGTTGTGTGGCGTTGGAGTCTATCCCTGCCGACCTGATTGGCGAGAACGAGAATGTTACCACCGTAAAAGGTATGTTCGAGAGTTGCTACGCCCTGAAAACCGTTCCTGCGGAGTTGTTTGCAGGGTGTCCTGCCATCACAAGTTTCGAGGCAACCTTCGCCCTCTGCAAGGGGTTGGAGAGCATCCCCGCCGAACTCTTCTCGGCAATAGGAACTAAGACATCGAGCATCACCTTTGAGGAGTGCTTCTTGGAGTGTGCGAACCTCAAAACTATCCCCACCTCTCTCTTCGACACCACAAAGCGCATCAACTATATCAATAGTTGCTTTGAGGGTTGCACCTCGCTCACGGGCGAGTCGCCCTACACTATTGTGACCAATGCCGAGGGCGAAGAGGTTAAGGTACACCTCTATGAGCGCACAAGGGATGATAACTTCCCCAACGCTCCTGTGTCGAGTTCGGCACACAAGGCGTGCTTTACGGGCTGTACAGGGCTGTCGGACTACAATGACATCCCCTCGGATTGGAAATAGTAACAAACGATTTAGAATAGAATAAAGATGAAAGGAATCTACCTATATATAATAGTAGCGAGTCTTGCGATGCTCGCAGTTGGTTGCCAGAGCGAGCCCGTAGATGTATTGCAGGCAGAGCCCGATTATGCAACCGTAGAACTATCCTCAACCTCCATTGCTATTGCCAAAGATGGAGGTGTAAGAACTCTCTTTGTCGGCACCAACCGCCAAGAGATGGATGTGAAGTATGCGTGTGACTGGGTGGATGTAAGCATCGAGCAGAATGCGCTTACGCTCTACATCGATGAGAACGAAGCATTGGAGAGCCGTATGGCTATTGTAGATGTTGTTGTGGGCACGGAGCCCGATGTTGCAAAGGCTCGTCTGAAAATCTATCAGGCGGGCGATAGCACCGAGAATCTCTCTGCAAATGGTACTGCCAACTGCTACATTGCCCAAACCGGTCGCTCCTACTTCTTCGATGCGAGCATAAAGGGCAATGGCAGCAATAACGATGGTAACTCCTACTACATCCACAATATGGGCTTGGAACTTACCGACGGAACCTATGCTACCCTTGCGTGGGAGGCAACCTACGATGGCGACAAGACGCGTAGTACGAAGATTATCAACGAGGAGCCTATCTACTCTCCCGACGAGAAGGTCATCTACTTCTCTACGGGCGAGAGAGAGGGTAATGCTTTGCTGTGCTTGCACAATGCCGAGGGCGACATTTTGTGGAGTTGGCATATCTGGGTGTGCAACGACACCATCGGCACTTCACAGGCAAATGATTATATTTGGCAGGACCGCAACTTGGGTGCGCTCTGCAACGAGATAGGCGATGTAACCAACCGTGGTATGCTATACCAGTGGGGACGCAAGGAGCCTTTCCTGCCCTCATCGAAGGAGTATATAACGGTGCCAACCCACAGTTTCGACGAGGAGGGCAACCTGCTCGAAACCGACGAGGAGTATGAGGCTATTCAGGCGGAGATTGTGGCTGCGCGTGAGAAGGTCAATATCAACAACCCTCAGACGGGTGATGGCTTGCTTTCGTGGCACTATGTGGGCGAAGTGCCCCCTGTGGCACTCGAAGCCCCAGGCAATATAGACTACGCCATCCAACACCCCACAACCATTCTCGGTTGTAGGGTAGATATTCCCGTTGGCGAGTATGTTTTCGATTGGTATCTACAACAAGACCTCATAGGTGCAGACGGCACTTTGCAACAGTCCAACTCCCAACTTTGGGGCGATGGCGAGAAGACCATCTTCGATCCCTGCCCTGTGGGCTATATGGTACCCCCTGCCGATGCATTCGACACCATTCCTCTCAACTATGCCTGCATCGACATTACGGATGATTGGAGCAAGAGCGACTATGGTTGGACTTGGACGGGTGGCAATGGCGACTACTTCCCCAGTGCGGGCAACTTCGATGTGTCGGGCTTGATTGGCGAGACAAGCGAGAAGATTCTCTATTGGACATCGGAGACCTTTGGTAGCAATTCGCAGGGCTTCGGCAAGGCTGCGAGCCTTTTTGAGGTCTACGGCAACATCTACTATGGTATCTATCCCCTGCTCGACCCCGACGAGATGGCTTCGTGGTACTCCTATGGTGCCCGTTGCATTAGCGCGTCGGTTAGGTGTGTGAAGGAACAGAAATAGGAAAATTCTAACTATCAAACTTATAATAATTACAAACAACAAAAAAAACGATGAAAAAAACTTACAAACAACCCGCCATCGACATGGATGATGTGATGGTAGAACAAGGAATTGCTGTTAGCCCCGGTGACCTCTACTATGGTGCCGAGGGTTATGCAGGTCAAGAGTCTGACTATATTGACGCTGATGGGTTTGACCTCTAAAAATCGATTTGGACTATGAAAAAGATGATGAAAACTTGGGTTCTTGTTGCAGCAGTTGCAATGGGAATGACCGCTTGCCAGAACGATATTGATGAGCAGGTAGAGGTTAAGGATAGCGTTACTATCGAATTTATTGCCGACTCGGCAGAGAGCCGTACATCGGTTGACACTTCGGGCGAAAAACCTATTTTCGCTTGGGGCGAGAACGAAACATTCGTGGTTTTGGAGCAGACCGACGCACTTGCGACAGCTACCGAGGTGACCTATACGAAAGAGGATGGCAAGGCAAAGATTACTGCCACCTTTGACACAAATAGCGGTCAGGCGGAGTATAATTATGTTACCGTTTATCCCGCAAGTGGCTATGTGAGCGCAGAGAGCATCGAGGCTGCAACCCTCGCTCTTCCCGCCGAGCAGACTATGGCAGAGGGCTCCTATGACCCCAATGCCGACCTTATGGTGTCGGAGGTTGTGGCCACCGACGCACAGCCCACCGAGGCACAGATGGTAGGCTTCACCCGCTTGGCGACTGTTGCCAAGATGACGCTCAAAAACTTCGGTTTGGAGTTGGGCGACAAGGTTGAGAAGGTTATCTTTACCGCTGAGGGTAAGGCTCTTGCTGGCAAAGCAACCGCAGACCTTTCCAATCCTCACGAGACTCTCGTAGCAGGCGAGAGCGTGAGCAGTGTGACCGTTTCGACCACCTCTGCAAGCGATGTATATTTCACCACCCTTCCCTTCACTCTCGAAGCGGGCGACGCATACACCATTACCATCCTTACCGACAAATACCTCTATGTGAAAAAGGGTACCATCCCCGCAGAGAAATCTCTCGCATTTGAGGCAGGTAAGGTTACCCGCTTGGGCGTGGATATGAACGGCATAGCCCCCAGCGAGAAATGGGTACTCGTTAAAGACGCCTCGACCCTCCAAGAGGGCGATATTGTGGCTATCGCAGCGGTAAACTACAACTATGTTATGGGTAAACAGACTACAAGCAACCCTCCTGCATCCCAAACCGAAGCTATTAAATTTGGTGACTACCTCTATCATCCCATCTCTACTGAGGCGGCTCATATGATTCAGCCACTTACACTTATGAAACGCGACAACGAGCGTAACGCTTTCGATTTCTATAATGGTGTAGATGTCGAGGGAGATACCAATGTTGGTTTCCTTTGGGCTACTGGCTCGAATGGTTCGCCCAAACTTCAAGCATATTGTGATAAGAATACATTGTTTGATGTGTCTATTGCTGATGGTGTGGCTACTATTACGGCAAATGAAATTAGTGGTAGTTACAAATATCTGAGATATTATCACGCCAATTACGCAAGTTCTCGCAAATTTGATTGTACAAGCACCGCTATTACGAATGACAACAATAAAATTTGCCTTTACCGCCTCGATGGTGTAGAGGGTACTATCCCCGTTGTTGATGCAAATGTAACCGCTCCCGATTTGGATGAGTATGTTACTATCGCCGAGGAGGGTACTGCAACCGCCACCGCCATTGAGGAGGTTGTATTCAACTATGTTGGCGATTGGAATATCGCTGTTTCGGAGGAGGCTGATTGGCTCACCGTAAACTATGCAGATGGTAAAGTTACCTACACCGCCGAGGCAAACACTGGTGAGAAACGCGAGGCAACCGTTACCATCACCGCAAGCCTCGAAGGTCAGGATGACCTCACTTGGACTTTCAATATTCTCCAAAAAGGCGCACCCCAAGAGATTACCATCGCAGAGTTTATTACCAAAGGGAAGGATGTAGATACCACCTACAAACTGACAGGTAAAATCGTTACACTTGCTACCAATGCATCCTCCTCGGGTTATTTTTTGGCAGATGAGAATGGTAATGAGGCAAAAATTACCTATCTGAAAACCGAAAATGGAGAGAATGTTTGGGGTCATGATAACCTTACGCTTCAACTTGGTGATGTGGTTACGGTAACCACTGTCGTTGCAGGTAGTACCAAAGGTACAGGTGGTGGCAGTTCATACCCCTCTATCTACAAAGGTCACTACAACTTGTCGGCTACCGTAGAGCCTGAACTTGTTGGTTATGAGGGTGGCGACGCTATTATTAGTATTGCAGTTAATAAGTATGGTAATCTTGGCAACTATTGCACCCCCACGACTATTGAGGGCACTATGGAGGCGAGTGACTTTGCAGACTTCGCATACACAAGTGGCGACGCAACCGCAACCGTAACATTCGAGGAAAATAGTGTTGGTTCACGCAGTGTTGATGTTACCTTTACATCTGGTTTGGCAGAGATTACCGTAGCCGTTGCACAGAAGAATCATCCCGATGTTCAAGTTGGTTGGTTCCTTGTTACTGATGTGAACGAACTCAAAGAGGGCGACAAGGTGATTATCGCAGCAAAGAGCCCCGATGAAACTCTTAATTATGCATTTATTAAGCAGACAAGTTCAAGCTCTGCATCTACAAAGGGAACAGCTATCAATCTTCAAGGTAATTCCATTAGTGATGTAGAAGGTGTTGAGCAGTTTACTCTTGGAAGTGGACACGCTGATTGTGCTGACACTTGGTCGTTTATGGGTAATACATATAGTAAATATCTATATAATTCAAGCGGTTCTTTGAAATTCACCTCTACTTTAAGCAATACTGGTTCGTGGGCAATAACTATTGCTTCGGATGGTAAAGCTACTTTGGAGGCTCAAATTACCAATAGCAAGAAGATAATAATGCTTACCTATACAGCAAGCAATCAAACATTCTCTGGTCAAGCTTCTGGTACGACAGGTAAGGGTGCAATCTACATCTACAAATACTATAATTAGTAACCCCCCTAAAACGAATCGAATAGTATGAAATTCGTGAAACATCTCGCAATGTGGGCTATGGTGGCGATGGCTGCCATAGCCGCAACTGCGTGTGAGGAGCCCGACAATGGTGGCGAGGGCAAAAACCCCAACCTCAACCACGAACTCTCACTCACAGTCGATGTGAGCAACATCACCGCAACATCGGCAAAAGTTATGGTTACCCACAATGGTAAAACTGCCGACAGTTGGTATGGACTCCTTACGACCAACACCACCGACCGCATCGACAACATAATCGAGTCAACGGTCGCAGAACTCAAAAAGGGCGACATCGGTGCGCAACTCACTTTCAGCAAGAGTTTTGTCAAGATTCTCTCGCCCCTCTCGCCCAACACCGAGTATAGGTACATAGCCTTCGGACTCTCCGAGGAGGGCGAGGTCTATGGCGACTACGCCTACATGGAGTTCGTAACCATCGAGCAGAGTGGCAACGGTGGCAGTGGCGACAGTGGCTCCGAGGATGAGGTATACAACAATATGATTGTCAATCCTGCGTGGAGTATCGCCTACACGGGTGCGGGCACCATTGACGAGGAGAGTTACCGCAACACCGTAACCGTCACCAGCACCGACAACAACCCCTACACAATAGCAGTGGTCTATTCGAGCGAGTATGATGTGTCGTTGTTGCGCAGTTTCGGCGAGTATCTGATTGAGGATATGTACGCCATTATCGACTCCTACAACAGCGCATACGGCACCTCGATTGTGCTCAACGATCTGCTCTATCGTGGCAGTGGTATGACCGCCTTTGAGGACCTCGACCCCGGCTACTATGTGGCTATCGCTATCGGTATCACCTCGAAAGGCGAGGTTAGCGGCTTGTATGCCGTATCGCCCACCTTCAAGATTGAGGAAGAGGTGCCCACATCGCTCTACAACGCTTGGCTCGGCGACTGGGTTATCAAGGGCGACAATGGCGTCTCCAACGATGTGGTTATCGGTCGCAAGTATGCCAACCGCTCAATTAATCTTTATGGTTTGATGGGCTTGCCTTTCAGCATTGTGGGCGAATACTCCTCGGAGCGCAACGACATCGTCTTCTCGGCTCAGGTTGTGGAGTACAACTACACCTTCGATGACGGCTCGGTGGCTAACATCTGCCTCCTCGGCGTGGATGAAGATGGCAAACATTATGGATTGGCAGAGAATGGCGAGTATGGCATCGCTATCGCTGGTGTCTTGGAGAGTGGTCAGAGGGCTATCGTGCGCTATGGCGTCAACGATATCGACTATCCCAAGTTTAGGGCGATGATGCTGACAGCAGAGGTTGGTGGTAGGTACTACATCATCGGCGACCTCGAAAAACTGCCCGCCTTCAATGTGATGGCAGAGATTAACGCTCCCGCCACCGAGGAGGAGCCTGCCGCAGTTGCACCCATGCGCTATGTGATGGGCAAACAGAGGTGCGCTGCAAGACCCAATGTACGCCTCACACTCGGCAAAGAGATTGAGGTGGTAAACTTCTAAACAACAAGAGTATTTACAAAAATTGATGCTCGGAGTGCCACACCTCCCGTCTGCGTTGCGGGTTGGGAGGTGGTGGCACAAAGGCGCAAATAAGTGAGTCTATTTTAGGCGCACAATGAAATATCCCCCGCAATTTGCTCTACGCAATTGCGGGGGATATTTTCATTGCAGTGCAACGCCCAAGACGCTGCTTATATGCGTTTTTTATTTCTTCTTACCGAAGATAAATTGCGAGGAAATCTCACGATAATTGTGTACTCTCTCGATAACATCTGCCAACATATCAGCAACACTCAAAACGGTAAACTTGCTGGTATCCTTGTCGGTGCGCAGGGGCAGAGTGTCGGTAACGATAATCTCGGTAAGTTGGCTCTCGGCGATACGCTCATAGGCAGGACCACTCAGCACGGGGTGAGTGATGACAGCACGCACACTTGCAGCACCCATATCCATAAACATACCAGCAGCCTTAGTAAGCGTACCTGCCGTATCTACCATATCGTCGAAGATGATGATGTCGCGACCCTTAACCTCGCCAATAGCGGTCATTGTACCCACAACATTGGGACGCTCGCGGTGCTTATGGCAGATAACCAGAGGTGCTTCGAGGTGGGAAGCGTAGGTATTTGCACGCTTAGCACCACCGATATCGGGAGTAGCCACCGAGAGATTTTCGAGTTTGAGGTTTTTGATATAGGGAACAAAGACCTTCGAAGCGTAAACATGGTCTACGGGGATATCGAAGAAGCCCTGAATCTGGTCGGCATGGAGATCAATGGTAATTACGCGGTCGCAACCAGCCGAAGTAAGCAGATTAGCCACCAACTTAGCACCAATAGGCACACGGGGACGGTCTTTGCGGTCCTGACGAGCCCAACCAAAATAGGGAATAACTGCTACAACCATATGAGCCGATGCCCTACGAGCAGCATCAATGGTAAGCAGAAGTTCCATAAGGTTCTCAGCAGGAGGAGGGGTAGATTGCACGATAAAGACTGTGCAACCGCGAATACTCTCGTTGAATGCGGGCTGGAATTCGCCATCGCTAAACTGACTAACCGTCAGGTCGCCAAGTTCCACTCCGTAGGACTTAGCAATCCTCGCAGCAACAGCCTCCGAGCCACGACAAGCGAAGATTTTAAGTTTATGAATTGCCATTATGTGTTAGAATTTGGGTTTATCGTATCCGCAAAGATAACGCCCGAAAGCGGAATTCGCAATTTTTCCAATCTCTTTTATCAACAATTATCAAACATTTTAAGCCCAGTGGTAAGAACTTTACGACCAAAAGGGCTATTCGGTGCGCTTAGAGAGAGTTGCGAGGCACTCCTCAACGAAGCCGAGTATCTCCTCCCTACCCCTGCGTTTTTCGGAGGAGGTTACGAAGATGGGGGGTAACTCCTCCCACCACTCCGAGAGTGTGCGACGGTAGGTTTCGATATTGCGGTTTGTATCGCGTTGGCTTTGTTTGTCGGTCTTGGTGAAGACAATGCCAAAAGGTATCCCCTCTCTGCCAAGAAGTTGCATAAATTCGAGGTCTATCTTCAGAGGCTCGTGGCGACTATCGACAAGCACAAACAGGAAGTGGAGTGCTTTGGCTTTGGTGACATAATCGGTGATGATTTTTGCAAACTCACGCCTTACACTCTGCGAGGTGCGGGCGTAGCCGTAACCAGGTAAATCCACAAGCCACCAACGCTCATCCACCAAAAAGTGATTGATGAGTTTGGTCTTACCTGGGGTTGCCGACACCTTTGCCACCTTGCTCTCCGAGAGCATATTGATAAGCGACGACTTACCCACATTGCTCCTACCAATAAAGGCAAATTCGGGCTTGCCATGGTCGGGAATCTGCGAGAGTTTCGAACTGCTAAACTTAAATACGGTTTTCATAGCCACTAATACCATCCAAAGATTGTGCGCCACAAAGGTACATCTTTTTTTCGGGGGTGCAAAAACGCCTTAGGCAAGAAATTTGCTCCACAAGTATCAAATCAACAAACAAAATAGGTTTACAAGATGAAAAAAATTCTACTCGCTTTTGCAATCGTGGCGACACTCGCAACACTCGTCATCCCTCTGCTCCTAACAAGCAACACCCCCACAGAGTTCAGCACCTCCTTCGAGGCTGACCGCACGCGCGAAAAAGACCTCAGCGAAAAGCACCTCGAAAGAATCGCCAAGCGTAAGGCTCGACAAGCCGCCTTTGAGCACTATATGGACTCCACAATTCTCTCTCACAACTACCGATTTATCCCCACAATGTTCAATGTGGAGCCTGCGGGTAGCAGCCAACTCATTACCAACCCCAGCATAGAGTTGGGTATCTATGGCGATTGGGCGGATGTGCATCTACCAATATATCAAGGCTTTACACCACCCTACCGCATTGCCGTTGTAAACACTACCATAACCAATCTTGCCGACTTCACAACCGTACAAACCGACAACGGTTGGACCATCACATTCGACTCGTGGCTCTACTCCTCCAACGACTACACCTTCACGCTCGAAGTCTTCTCCAAAACGGGCGGTGCCACACTCTCGGTTTCATCCACCTTCTACCCCACCACCACTTTTTGGGGCTCAATAATGGCGGTCTATTGAGAACAAAAAAATAAGTGCGCTAGTGTGGCGCACTTATTTTTTATCAAACGCGGTATATATACCCTAAAATATAACGCGGGTTAGAGATATTTTGCTATTTGGCAGGTTGGTCGTTGAGCCAATTGCCCGAGTACTCTACACTACCATCGGCGGCGTAAAGCGTGCCCTTGCCGTGGCTCAAACCGTTGCGAAAGTCGCCCTCATATTTGCGACCATCCTTCCAATGGTAGGTGCCTTTGCCGTTAGGCTTGCCCTCGCCCCAATCGCCCTCATAAATCACACGACCGTCGACATCGTAAAGAGTGCCTTTGCCCGACTCTGCGCCATTTTTCCACAAGCCGACATATTTACGACCGTTGCTGAAATAGAGCGTACCCTCGCCATGGGGCGCATTCTTGCGGAAATCACCCTCGTATGCCTTAGTGCCATCGGGGTTGTAGAGTATGCCGTAGCCTTCGATATCGCCATTTCTGAAATTTCCCTCGTAACGCGAGTCATCTGTCCAATAATAGGTGCCATGTCCATTGCTCACACCGTTGCGTTTATAGCCGACATACCTATCGCCACCAGGGTATGTTTCATCCACAAAGACTGCCTTTTCGCGCGAGTGTTCCCTTGCAGCGGCAGCCATCTCGGGGTCGTTACGAAATTCGTTCAGCATCTCTTTGGCACCCGCAGTCTGAGGGTCGAGGTTGCCAGTTCCATATTCTTGCGCAAAAGCCACCGTTGTAAAAACGACAGCAAACAGAAGTATAAATAGTCGTTTCATAGTAGTAAGGAGATTAGTTCTACCGCAAATATAACAAAAATAGTTGAAAATTGAAAATTGACAGCCCCCTCAGTTACTCTGCGACAGTTCCTCTAACTTAGGGGAGCAATCAGATAACTCTCCCACTAAGTTAGGGGAGTTCTCGAAGAGGGATGGGGGCTGTCAGATGTTTGATATTAGACTAAAAAAGTGGGCGTGTAATACTACACACCCACTCGACTATTTACTACTCTTAAAAATGATTTACTTTAATTCCACCAGTGCTTTGCCGGTCATCTCGGCGGGCTGCTCGATACCCATAAGTTTCAGCACCGTGGGGGCAACATCTGCCAATACACCATTCTCGACACTCTTTACCCTATCCGAAACGACGATGATAGGTACAGGATTGAGCGAGTGTGCGGTGTTGGGCGAGCCGTCCTCGTTCACTGCATTGTCGGCATTGCCGTGGTCTGCGATGATAACCACCTCGTAGCCATTCTCCACAGCAGTAGTCACAACATCTTTCACGCACGCATCCACAGTCTTCACAGCCTTGTGAATAGCCTCCCACACGCCCGTATGACCCACCATATCGCCATTTGCGAAGTTGAGGGCAATGAAATCATACTCCTGCTTTTTGAGTTCGGCAACCAGAGCCGCAGCAACTTCGGGTGCGCTCATTTCGGGTTGCAGGTCGTAGGTTGCAACCTTGGGCGAGGGAACCAAAATACGGCTCTCGCCTGCAAACTCAGCCTCGCGACCACCATTGAGGAAGAAGGTAACATGGGCGTATTTCTCCGTCTCGGCAATCCTCAACTGTTTCATACCGAGCGACGATACATACTCGCCAATAGTATTCTCCACATTATCCTTGTCGAAGAGGATGTGCAGACCCTCAAACTTAGCATCGTAGGGAGTCATACAGCAGTAGTAGAGTGGCAAAGTATGCATACCCTCCTCAGGCATATCCTGCTGAGTAAGTACAATGGTAAGTTCCTTTGCCCTATCGTTGCGGAAGTTGAAGAAGATAACCATATCCTGAGCCTCAATCAAGCCGATGGGTTTATCATTCTCATCCACAGCCACAATAGGTTTCACAAACTCGTCAGTAATGCCCTCGGCATAACTCTCAGCCATAGCGGCAACCATGTTGGTCGAGTGCTTACCCTCGCCCCTGACAATCTGGTCGTAGGCAATCTTCACCCTCTCCCAGCGTTTGTCCCTATCCATTGCGTAGTAGCGACCGATAATCGAAGCAATCCTACCACCGCTCACTTTCAGGTGGTTCTCCAAAGCCTCGATATAGCCCTTACCGCTCTGGGGGTCGGTATCGCGACCGTCCATAAAGCAGTGTACAAAGGTCCTATCCGAAAGACCGTATGCCTGTGCAATATCGAAGAGTTTGTGGAGGTGCGACTGCTGGCTATGTACGCCACCATCACTCACAAGACCCATAAAGTGTACCTTCACGCCCTTCTCCTTAGCGTACTCAAAGGCTGCTTTAATCTCCTTATTCTCCATAATGGAGTTATCGCGGCAAGCACGGTTAATCTTCACAAGGTCCTGATACACTACCCTACCTGCGCCAATATTGAGGTGACCCACCTCCGAGTTACCCATCTGACCCTCGGGCAGACCGACATTCTCGCCATCGGTACGCAACTCCGCGTTGGGATATTTAGCCTCCAACGAGTTCATAAACTCGGGTTGTGCGGTATAAATAACATCTGCATTGGTGTGGTTGCCTTTACCCCAACCATCCAAAATCATCAATAATACTTTCTGTGCCATATTCTTAGCCTGTTTTACCTAACTAAACCTCTTTTCTATAACTATTTTACAATGGCGAGAATCATCTCCTCAGCCACAGCGATAGCCCTCTCCAAGCCCTCGGGGTTCTTACCGCCCGCAGTTGCATAGAAGGGCTGACCGCCACCGCCACCCTGCATCTCCTTTGCAGCGTTGCGTACAATATCACCAGCCTTAACACCTGCCTTCACAAGGTTGTCGCCCACAGCCACAGCCAACATAGGCTTGCCACCCTCGCGGCTACCCAGAACGATTGCCACATCGGGATTTGCAGTGCGGAGTGCATAGACAGCGTCTTTAACCATATCTACGGGCATATCAACCACTTTCGAGATAACACTCTTCTCGCCAATAAGTTTGCCAATCTCGGCAGCCACCGCCTTTGCTTTCTCGGCACGGAAGCCCTCAATCTCCTTGCGGAGTTCGGCATTGTCGTCAATCATCTTCTTAATTGCCTGCAATAGCACGGGGGAGCCCATAGTCCTCTGAATCTCTTTGAGAGTCTCTTCGATTTTATAGCCAGCCTCCTCAGCCACGCCACCTGCGATAGCCTCAATACGCCTTACACCTGCCGAAATTGCGCTCTCGGCAACAATCTTGAACTGACCGATAACACCCGTTGCGCTAACATGAGTACCACCACAAAGTTCAACGCTCTCGCCAAAGCGAATCATACGCACCTTGTCGCCATACTTCTCGCCAAAGAGCATCATAGCACCCGCCTTCTGTGCCTCCTCAATGGAGCACTCGCGGTTCTCATCGAGCGAGTAGTTTGCACGAATCATACGATTTACTGCCCTCTCTACCTCGCGCAACTCCTCTTCGGTAACCTTCTGGAAGTGCGAGAAGTCGAAGCGCAAGTATTCGGGGCACACAAGCGAGCCTTTCTGCTCAACATGCGAGCCGAGAATATCGCGGAGTGCCTTGTGCATCAGGTGGGTTACTGAGTGGTGGCGAGCCGAAGCAAGGCGGCTCTCCTCATCAACCCTTGCCACAAAGGTTGCCTCCACATTTGCGGGCAACTCGTTTACGATATGGATAGGCAGACCATTCTCCTTGATAGTATCAACCACTGCAAGAACTGCGCCTTCTGCCTCAATAGTACCCTTGTCGCCAACCTGACCACCACTATTTGCATAGAAAGGTGTGCGGTCAAAAACAAGTTGGTAGAGGGTTTTACCCTTGGTGGTAACTTTGCGGTAGCGTACAATCTTAACCTCGGCAGTGAGGTTGTCGTAGCCCACAAACTCGCTGGTAGCACCTGCTACGAGTTCTACCCAGTCGTCATTCTCCACAACGGCAGCATTGCGCGAGCGAGCCTTCTGAGCCTGCAACTCCACATCGAAAGCCTCCAAATCCACACTCATACCATTCTCCCTTGCGATGAGTTCGGTGAGGTCGATGGGGAAGCCGTAGGTGTCATAGAGTGTAAATGCCGACTTACCGTCGATGGTGTTACCGCCAGCCTTGCGAGTCTTCTGCATAACACCCTCCAAGAGGTTGATACCCGTAGCGAGAGTTTTGAGGAATGCGCTCTCCTCCTCGCAAATAACGCTCACGATGAGGTTTTGCTGTGCTCTAAGTTCGGGGAACTGCTCGCCCATCTGCTCCACAAGCCCAGGAACGAGTTTGCAGATGAAAGGCTCGTTGAAGCCGAGGTAGGTGTAGCCATACCTCACAGCACGGCGCAAAATGCGGCGGATAACATAGCCCGCCTTTACATTGCTGGGCAACTGACCATCGGCAATAGAGAACGAGATGGTGCGCAAGTGGTCTGCAATAACCCTCATAGCAACATCTGCCTTCTCATCCTCGCCATAGCGTTTGCCCGAAAGGGCCGCAATCTCTGCAATGCGGGTCTGGAATACATCGGTATCGTAGTTGCTCTGCTTGTTCTGCAAAACCATACACAGACGCTCAAAACCCATACCGGTATCGATATGTTTGTGAGGCAGGGGCTCCAAAGAACCGTTTGCCTTACGATTGAACTGCATAAACACAAGGTTCCAAATCTCGATTACGAGGTGGTGACCCATATTTACCATCTCACGACCAGCCTTCTGGGCAATCTCCTCCTCGCTACGCAAGTCGAAGTGAATCTCGCTACAAGGACCGCAGGGACCAGTCTCGCCCATCTCCCAGAAGTTGTCGTGTTTGTTACCAAGGATGATGTGGTCCTCGGGCAGATACTGTTTCCACATATCGTATGCCTCCTGATCCATAGGCACACCCTCTTCGGGCGCACCCTCAAAGACGGTGGCGTAGAGCCTATCCTTGGGCATCTTATAGACCTCTGTCAAGAGTTCCCAAGCCCAATCGATAGCCTCCTTTTTGAAATAGTCACCGAAAGACCAGTTGCCGAGCATCTCGAACATGGTGTGGTGGTAGGTGTCGTGACCCACCTCTTCGAGGTCGTTGTGCTTACCCGACACACGGAGGCACTTCTGGGTGTCGGCTGCACGATTGTACTTCTTCTCGGCATTACCGAGGAAAATATCCTTAAACTGGTTCATACCAGCGTTGGTAAACATCAGTGTGGGGTCGTTCTTCACAACCATAGGTGCGGAGGGCACTATCGTGTGCTCCTTGCTTGCAAAAAATTCAAGAAATTTCTTCCTAATTTCGTTAGATGTCATCATAGTCTATATATAGTTAAATTATCACTCAACTTTTCAAGGTTGCAAAATTACATATTTTACTCTAATTTTGTCACGCCGAAGGCACCATTTTTTGATAAATGAGGAAAAAAGAGTACAAATTCAACCCCCAGACGCTCACTTACGAGCCCGTGGAGCGTCCCGCAAGGCTAAAAAGATACTTTTTAGCAAGGCGTTGCATACTCTTTTTCATTGCCGCAATGGTCCTCAATCTCGTCTACTCACTCTCCTACTACACCCCCAAACTGCGCTCTTTGGAGGAGCAGGGAGTGAAAATCGCACATCGCTTTGCCATTCTCGACTCGCGAATAGGCTCTACGGAGGAGAAACTTGACGAACTCTCCCACCGCGACAACTTCGTATATCGTTCACTCTTTGGTGCCGACACTCTCTCGCTTGCGGGCATCTATGTTCCCTATGACAACGCCATCTACGAGGGCTACAACGGCGACTATAACGGCATAGTAAGGAGTTCGTGGCAAAGGCTCGATGCCCTCACTCGCCTTGTCTATCGTCAGAGTCTATCGCTCGACGAGTTGCAGATACTTAGCAAAAACAAGGAGAAGATGGCAGCCTCCATCCCCGCCATTTGGCCCATCAACAAAAAAGACCTTAAAGGTCCTATCGGTGCATACGGGCGCAGGCTCCACCCCATCTACAAACGCTACATTCAGCACAAAGGCATCGACTTCGGTGGACGCAAAGGCGACCCCATATACGCCACGGGTAATGGCGTGGTTGTGCGCTCCGAAAAGGGACTCAAACGCAAGGGTTATGGTCAGCAACTCGTCATCGACCACGGCTTTGGCTACAAGACACGCTATGCGCACCTAAGCGAAAGACTCGTAAAGGTGGGACAGGAGGTAAAACGCGGAGAATTAATTGGTTATATGGGTTCTACGGGTGGTTCTACGGGACCCCACCTACACTACGAGGTAATCTATATGGG
This sequence comes from Tidjanibacter sp., assembly GCA_045591965.1. Classification (GTDB taxonomy): domain Bacteria; phylum Bacteroidota; class Bacteroidia; order Bacteroidales; family Rikenellaceae; genus Tidjanibacter. Next base: position 26,257 of record JAZNTX010000009.1, read on the forward strand.
CAACAATGTAGACCCCATCAACTACTTCCGCCGCGATATGAGCGAGGCAGAGTTCGACCATATCATTGAGCAGGCTAAGACCACAACATTTGAAACCCTCGAATGAACAAACAATGAGTAGACGCTACAACATATACCCACCAAGCAGAAGCCGAGCCAGCAGAGTTGGCTCAGCCATTGGGCGTATACTCTCCGACCTGATGATTTTCGTCGGTATGGCGGTTGGTATCTACCTCCTCTTCACACTCTTCGACACCCCCACACAGCACCGTCAGCGCGGACGCAACGAGCAACTCTCTGCCGATATTTCAGCCATCGAGAGTCGTTACGACACCATACAGCAGGTGCTGAGTAATGTTATCGAGAGGGACAAAAATGTCTTCCGCATACTCTTCGAGTCGGAGCCTTACGAGTTTGGCGACAACTCGGCAGATATTCGTTGGGAAAACCACGAGCGACTTAGCACAATGAGCGAAACGGAACTCTATCGGGAGATGAATGAGCGTATGAGCCGTTTTGAAAACACGGAGCACTACCTTGCCACCCTCTTTGAGAAGATGACAACTGCGGTGGATAGTATGGGTACCAAGGCAAACAATATCCCTGCTATTCAACCTGTTATCAACACCGAACTCACACTTCTCACCGCCCCATACGGAATGCTCATACACCCCTTCTACAAGACTCTTGTATCGCATCAGGGTGTGGACTATACAGTCCCCGTAGGCTCGCGCGTTTTTGCCACTGCCGACGGCAAGGTTAAGGAGGTAAAGACAAACAAAACAACCGCAGGTCGCTATATAATCATCGACCACGGAAACGGCTACGAAACGCAATACAGCCACCTCTCGCGCATCGATGTAAAGAAGGGCAACAAGGTCAAAAGAGGCGACATTATCGGGCAGACGGGCAATAGCGGACTATCGCTCTCTCCCCACCTCCACTACGAGGTGAGGTTTAACGGTATGAGGGTAGACCCTATCCACTATTTCTTTATGGAACTCACACCGCACGAATACAAGCGTATGATTGAGATTGCGCAGAGCGGTATGCAATCGTTTGATTAACAATAGACTAAACTATGATGGTGGAGAATATTATACTCTGGATATTAACAGGCATATTCGTAGTGCTTGGCGTGTTAATGTTGGTTGGCAAGGGAGATTGGGCAATTTCGGGCTACAACACCGCCTCTGCCGAGGAGCGTGCGCAGTACAACATTCGCCGTCTTAGGCTCATAATGGGAGTAACTTGTCTTGCTATGGCTGTGGTGATGGTGCTTATCTCCTTGGTTGAGAACAAAATGCCAATCCTCATTTTATCCATAATTTTCATCTTCCCCGCAATTATTCTCTCCAACACTTGGGCAAAGAATTAGGGGTGGAGCGTAAAACAGAAGTGGGTGTGGAAGTTTTTTCCGCACCCACTTCTATTTTTGGCATCCCGCACCTTTACATCATCAGCGCAACAAGCATATAGAGCCAGTGAGCCGAGATTGCAGCAACCAAACCGCCAATGGTATGTGCGCCAATGGCTTTGGAGGTAAGGCTACGATAACCGAGCGTATCGAGCATTGCGGTATGGGTACTCAGGTAGCCACTCCAACACATACCGATAGCCGTAAATACCGCAATGGCGTTGCCATCGACCCAACCAGCCTCGATGAAGTTGGGCACCAAACCCAAGGCTGCACCCACAGCACCAAGAGCCGTAATGGGGAATGCCACCAAATGGGGGTCGGTAAAGCCAAACAACCACTCAAAGAGGAAATTGACCTTGCCAGCCAACCAAGGCAGCAACTCCGTACCCTCGTATGCCGAGCCCGTATACTCGCCCGAAGCCGAAGGACCAAAGGTCAAAATCATCACAAGCGTTGAGATGATAAGCACCCCAGGGATGATTGCCAAACCCACATCCACACCCGTGCGACCGCCATCGAGTAGCGAGTCGAGAATGCGCTGAAACATAGGTTTTTTATACTCCAACTCCTCCTCTTTTTTCTCTTCATTGATGACCACCGCAGGCTCGTATTGGTAGTGGGGGTACGCCTTAATGACCGAGCGTTGCATAATGCGCGTTGATACCAAGCAACCAATCATAGCACCTACAAAGCCCACCAAAGGCTCCACAAAGAAGCCTTGTCCAATCATAAAGACAATCACGAGCAAACCCATACCAAAAGCCGTTCCGAAGTTCGTGAGCGAGATATATTGGTACTTTTTGAAATAGGAGGCAAACTGCCTATCCTGCGCAAGCGAGATAATCGCTGGATTGTCCGAAAGGAATGTCACCACCGCACCAAGAGAAGCCACACCTGGGAGGTTGAAGAGTGGTTTCATCAGTGGTCGCAGAAGTTTCTCGAAGAGCCTCACAACACCAAACTCCACAAAAATCCTACCCAGCGCACCCGTAATGACACAAATTGCCATAAGGTAAAATACTGTATTGAGGAGCAAATCGTGAGCCGTATGCATAATGGTATTGAGCATATTGGCTGTGCCCATCCTCCTTCCGAGATAACCAAACAAAAGGAAAATGATAAGCAGGCACATCACACCGCTCGGCATCCTAAAACCTCTTCTCTGGTAGTCGGTGCCCTCTTCTTTTCTAAATCTCATATTGTGTTTGTTGTTAGTAGTTTACGCCCTTATAACTATAATAGGTTTACCCTCCAAGTAAGACCAATTTGGAACATCAAGTGACCATTTTGGAGTGCCGCAGTGGGAACTGCGTTGCCAAAAGTGTAGGCAGTAGCAGCGTGGAGCCTCACATTCTTCTTGCCCGTGGGGAAGTACTCCGCACCACCACCCACGCGCCAAATATCGGTATTGGGCTGTACAGTGGGGTCATAAACCCCATCATTTGCGTCATAGGAGGCGTGGGTGAAGATGTTGAGTTTGTCGTTCATAGCCCAACTAACATCGAGCATCGAGGAGAAACTGCACCCCCTATTCTCAAAGTCATACCTCGTCATTACATCCCACTCCACCGTTACAGCACCAAAGGTATCTCTCTCGCCCAAAGCAATATAGCCCAAGAATTTATTTGGGGCATACTCCAACAAATTCAGCGAAGAGAGAGAGGTGTCACTCATATACATAAGGTTGTAGGCGTAGAGGTTTTCGTTTTGGAAATCATAAGGGCTTTGGCACACCTGACCCAAAAGTTTCGAGCCATTACCAAACTTATAGGCTGCGCTCACGCCAAACTGGTAGCAGGCAATCTGGTGCCAATACTCCGAGGCGAAGTAGATGTCAATTGGGGCGCGGTCGTACTCGTAGCCACCAATCGCCACCACCTGCTTACCTGCCGAAAACTCCCAGCGGTCGGTCGAATATGTAAGCGTTGCCCAGTCGGTTGCTGCAAAGGGCGAAGATTGCACCTTGTGTGCTCGGTAGCGGATTGAGTATGAGAGGTTTTTGGCAAGCGAGCCATCCATTCTAATGTTGAGGAATTTGCCCTCAAAGCCCGAGGCTGCAGGTTGGTTTACCCCTTCGAGAGCCTCATATTGCCAATCGCCACGCATCTCCACATCGAGGCGGCTGATATTTTGAGCCTGCATTACAAGTGTTCCACAAAGCACCAAAGCCAGACTCACGATAACTCTTCTGTTCTTCATTGTCGGTTATTGTAATTGTTAGTAGTTCAACTCTTTATGTCGCCTACTCCACACGGAGCAAAGTGATATCAAATATTAGTGTCGAGAAGGATTTTATCGCCCCCGCGCCCCTTGCACCATAGCCCAAATTAAAAGGGATAACAACCTCCCAACGAGAGCCCTCGGGCATTTCGCGCAGTGCTGTGCGCCACCCCTCAATGAGTCCGCGCAGAGGGAAAGTTGCAGGGCGACCTTTCTCGGTTGCGTCAAATGTCTTACCATTAATCAGCGTACCCTTGTAATGCACGGTAATAATGCTCTTAGGCGTTGGTTTTACCCCCTTGCCCTTGGTTATTTCGCGCACCAAAACACCATTGAAAAGGCGTTTTACACCCGCCCTCTGGGCATACTCTTCGAGGAACTCCAAGTTGCGCTCTTTGTACGCGCTATTATTGTTTACAAGTGCCATCCGTTTTATGCCTTTTTAAGTCCCTTTTCGGCAGCGATTTTCTCCATTAGGGCAAACGCCGCATCGTAGTCGTTGGGGATTTCGCCATCGAGTATTGCGTCTTTTATAATCGCCTTAATCTCACCCACTTGGGCACAAGGTTCTAAACCATAGGTTTGCATTATGATTTCGCCCGTAATTGGGGGTTGAAAGTTGCGAATACGATCCTTCTCCTCTATCTCCCTCATCTTCACCCTCACGAGCGCAAAATTGCGCAAATAGCGTTGCACTTTTGCGTCAATTCCGGAGGTAATATCCGCCTCGCAGAGAGTCATCAAATCCTCCACATCGTCGCCCGCCTCGAAGAGCAAGCGGCGCACTGCCGAGTCGGTAACCTCATCCTCTGAGAGGATGATTGGACGCAGATGCAGAAAGACGAGTTTGCGCACATATTTCATCTTCTCGTTCAGAGGCAAGCGCAGACGGCGGAAGATATCGGGTATCATCTTGCTACCCACAACCTCATGACCATGGAACGACCACCCCACCCTGCTATCGAAAGCCTTAGTGCGGGGCTTGGCAATATCGTGCAACAGTGCCGCCCAACGAAGCCACAGATTATCGCTCTTTTTGGCAACATTATCAAGCACTTTGAGCGTATGCACAAAGTTATCCTTATGAGCCTTACCGCACCTTACCTCCACACCTTTAAGAGCCTCCAACTCGGGGAAGATGTAGGGTAAAAGTCCTGTGAGTGAGAGCAATTCAAAGCCGACAGATGGCACGGGCGAAGCGACAATCTTGTGCAATTCGGTGGCGATGCGCTCCTGCGACACAATCTTTATGCGCTCGGCATTTCTCTTTATGGCATCGAAGGTCTCGGGCGCAAGGTCGAAGTCGAGTTGAGTGGCAAACCTCACACCGCGAATCATCCTCAGAGGGTCATCGGAGAAGGTTACATCGGGGTCGGTGGGGGTGCGAATGATGCAAGCCTCCAAATCCGCCATACCACCAAAACTATCCAGCAATTCGCCATAGGTGTCGCAGTTGAGCGACCACGCAAGGGCATTTATCGTAAAGTCCCTACGCAGTTGGTCGTCTTCAATCGTTCCCTCCTCCACCGCAGGTTTGCGCGAGTCGGGCGAATAGGACTCCTTGCGAGCCCCTACGAATTCAATCTCGCGTCCCTCCCTATCGTGTAGCATAGCCGTACCGAAGGTTTTGAATACCGAAACCTTAGTCCTAAGTTGCTTGCCGAGCCTCTTTGCCACCTCAATACCGCTACCAACGACCACAACATCAATGTCGGTCGAGGGACGGCGTAGGTAGTGGTCGCGCACATAGCCACCAACGACATAGGCACGCACACCAAGTTCTTCGACAATATCGCGAATATCCTCAAAAACGGGGAGTGAAAGCGGATTGTTATCCATAAATTTCTATTTGCTTAATCGTGCAAGATACTCTTCCACAGTCTTTTCCAGACCCATATAGAGCGCATCGGAGATGAGCGCGTGACCAATCGACACCTCGTCTGTCCAAGGAATACGCTCCACAAAATAGGCAAGGTTGTCGAGGTTCAAATCGTGCCCCGCATTGAGTCCCAAGCCACACCCACGAGCCTCCTCGGCAGCAGCAACATAGGGAGCAATGGCAGCCTCGCGGTCGGCATGGTAGCCCGCAGCGTAAGCCTCGGTATACAACTCCACCCTATCGGCACCGCACTCCTTGGCACCGCGCACCATCTCGGGCACTGGGTCTACGAATACCGACACGCGAATACCCTTTGCCTTAAACTCGGCAATTTTGCGGGTCAAAAAGTCGCGGTTGGCTATGGTATCCCAACCCGCATTGGAAGTTATGGCGTTGGCTGCATCGGGAACAAGCGTTACCTGCGCAGGTACAACCTCCAAAACCAAATCAGTAAACGAATCAATGGGATTACCCTCAATGTTGAGTTCGGTGGTAACAAGTTTTTTCAACTCGCGCACATCGTCATAGCGAATATGCCTACCATCGGGACGAGGATGAACTGTTATACCCTCCGCACCAAAGCCCTCAATACGGCGTGCGGCAAGTAGCACATCGGGCATATTTCCACCGCGGGAGTTGCGTATTACCGCAATTTTGTTTATGTTTACACTCAGTTTAGTCATACATTAACAGTTTTAATGTTTGGTTTTATTAGGAAGTTTTAGGTATTTTTGCAGGGTGTAAAGTTATCACAAAGTTTTGTGAAATGAAAATAATTTTGTTTTCGCGCCCCTCGGAGGGTGCTTCCATAGAGCGTTTTGGCGCACTAATTGAGAGCATTAGGAGCCGCTCAATCGCTTTTGCAGTAAATAGTTACGCGGCCGAATGGTTCGCCCAAAACGGAGGCAAAGGTATTCTCAAAAGAGATTGTTACGAGTCGATGGATGAGGTGCTGACACCCGACTCCATCATCATCTCCTATGGCGGAGATGGCACTCTTTTGAGTGCCGTGCGTGGATTGGGTGGCAAAAACAATCCTATTTTGGGTATCAATTCGGGCAGGCTGGGTTTCCTTGCCACGGTGTCGCAAGAGGATGCTGTGAAGGCTCTCGATGCGCTTGTTGCGGGAGATTTCACGACCGAAAAACGCGCCCTGCTGCAAATTGAAGGAGATATTGAAGATGAGGTGTCGTTCCACTTGGCTTTCAACGAGTTTTCCGTACAGCGCAGACACATGGGAATGATTGGCACAAGGGTGGAAATCGACGGCAGAGTTGTGGCTAATTATTGGAGCGACGGAGTGATTGTCGCAAGCCCCACAGGTTCGACTGCCTACTCGCTCAGCGCGGGTGGTCCCATACTCGCCCCCGAGTGCCGTTGTATGGTACTGACACCCATTGCACCTCACAACCTCACGATGCGTCCAGTGGTCGTTCCCGATAGCAGTCTTATTCGTATCACCGTCGATTCGCGCGACCCACACGCCATTGCAGCCATCGACAACGAAAATTTCACCATCCACAACGGCTCCTCGTTTACAATCACACGCGCCAAGGAGGAAGTTTTTTTGGTTAAACTGCAAAATATATCTTTCTACGACGCGTTAAAGAATAAAATGATGTGGGGGCTTGATGGCAGAGAGTCAAAATTTTAGCCCACTTGGAGCACAAATAGTTGCTCAACACCTAATTTGTAAAAAAGAGAACAATATGCTATATTTGCGCGCTTAATTCAAAAGAGTCATGGCAAATACAAAGATAGACAAGAAGATTCCCACTCATGTCGCCATCATTATGGACGGCAATGGCAGATGGGCTCAAATGCGTGGCAAAGAGCGCACAGAGGGGCATATTGCAGGTGTCGAGGCAGTGCGTCGAACACTCAAAGCCGCTGCCGACGAGGGTGTTAAGTACCTCACACTCTATACTTTCTCGACCGAGAATTGGGGTCGTCCCAAGGAGGAGGTTGATGGTATTATGGAACTCTTCTGCAAGAGCGTCATTGCCGAGGCTCCCGCACTCAAAGCGCAAAGTGTGAAGACTCGCATTATGGGCGACAGGCGTGCCTTTTCGGAGAAGGTCAATCACTACATCGACCGCATAGAGAGCGAAACTGCCGATGGCGAGCGTCTGACGCTTATCTTTGCAATGAATTATAGTTCGCGCCACGAACTGACCGAAACTTTTAAGACCTTGGCTCAGAATATTTCCGAGGGGTCGTTGAAGCCCGAGGAGATAACCGCCGATTACATCTCTCGCTCGCTCTATTCGAGCGAATATCCCGACCCCGACCTTGTAATCCGCACCGGTGGCGAGTATCGCCTGAGCAACTTCCTCTTGTGGCAGTCGGCATATAGCGAACTCTACTTCACACCCATCTTGTGGCCCGACTTCGACAAGGAGGCGTTCTGCGAAGCACTGGAGGCTTACGCAGGGCGAAACCGTCGCTTTGGACTTGTCGAACCAACCAAATAATTGACAGCGAAGAAATAGACAACATACACACATACGATGCTAAGGAAATTCTACATACTATTTGCCCTACTCACAATCTCTCTTGGGTTGTGGGCGCAAACCAACCCCGCAATTGTGGCTATTGAGGAGCCAATGGAGGAGGCAGACTCCATAAGCGTAGACCTAAATTCGCCTCTTGCGGACTACACTGCCCCCAAACGCTACACCATCCGCAAAATCACTGCCGAGGGTATCAAATTCCTCGACCCACAGTTGCAAATCAACTCTTCGGGCTTGGCAGAGGGCGAGGAGATTACCATCCCCGGTAGAGAGATTTCCGATGCTATCACCAAACTTTGGTCGAAACAATACTTCTCCGATGTGCAGATTTTTGCCACTCCCGTTGGCGACAGCGTCGATTTGAATATTGTGCTTTCGGAGCGTCCGAGGATTTTCCGCTGGCTCTTTGAGGGTATCAGCAAGAGCGCAATCACAACCCTCACCGACGACCTGAAACTCAAACGCGGTGCCGAGACGCTGAGTGACTACAACATCGAGAGGCGTGTTAATCAAATAAAGGACCACTACATCCACAAGGGTTGGAGAAATGTGGAGGTTACCCCCCGTATCGAGAACGATAGCGTCATTCGCAACGCCGTAAATGTCACTTTCGTTATTGACAAGAGGGAGAAAGTTCGCATCGGCGAAATCAACTTCGAGGGCAACGAGGTCTTTACGGATAAGCAGCTCCGCAAAGTCATGAAAAAGATACACCAAAAGAGTATCAACATCTTCCACAACACCAAATTGCGCGAAGACGAACTCCAAGAGGATTTCGACAACCTCATCGACTTCTACAACTCGAAGGGCTATCGCAATGCAATGATTGTCAGCGACTCGGTCTATGTTATCAGCCCCGAGCGCATTGGTTTGACTATTACCGTAAATGAGGGTAACAAATACCACTATCGCGATATCAAGTGGATTGGCAACAGCAAATACTCCACCGAACACCTCAACAGTATTCTCGGTTTGAAGAAGGGCGACACCTACGACAAAAAGACTCTCAACGAGCGTTTGGGCGTGGGCAAGGAGGATGACCCCGAGGATGTTTCGACCGTCAATGCACTCTACCAGAACGAGGGTTACCTTGCATCGCAGATTTCCCCCACCGAGATTATCATCGGTTCGGACAGTATCGACCTCGAAATTAAGATTTTCGAGGGTCAGCAGTACCGCTTCAACAACATCGGCATTACGGGCAACAACAAGGTCAATGATGAGGTTATACGCAGGGAAATTTATACCCGCCCCGGTGAACTCTACAACCGCGCGTTGTTGATGCAGACTATGCGCCAACTCGCTGCAATGGGTCACTTTGACGAAACAATGATTCGCCCCGATATTCGCCCTGTTGCGGGCTCCAACGACGCTGTTGATGTCACATGGAACCTGAGCGAGAAGGCTTCGGATAAATTTGAGATTAGTGGCGGTTGGGGTGCTGGTATGTTTGTAGGCTCCCTTGGTGTTGTGTTTACGAATATGAGCATGCGCAACTTCTTCAACAAGGATGCTTGGCGACCCTATCCACAGGGCGACAACCAGCAACTCTCTATTCGCGGACAGACTAACGGCACATATTACAGTTCTATCTCGGCAAGTTTTACTGAGCCTTGGCTCGGTGGCAAAAAGCCAAACTCGCTCACAGTGGGTGCCTACTGGTCGGAGCAGACCACAAACTACTACTCGTCGTACACGGGTTTGGTGGATAACGGTCAGTACTTCCGCGCTATGGGTGCGAGCGTAGGCTTGGGTCGCAGACTCTCGTGGCCCGACCAATACTTTACAATCTACAACGAGATTGGCTACCAAGCATACGAGATGAACGACTGGGATTACTTCCTGATTAACAACGGTAGGGCTAATATCGTAACCTTCCGCACCTTGCTCTCGCGCAACTCGTCGGATTCGCCCATCTATCCTCGCAGGGGCTCGGAATTCACATTCTCGCTGACAGTGACACCTCCCTACTCGCTCTTCACACCCAACAAGGACTACTCGTCGATGAGCGACGATGAGAAATATAAATGGATTGAGTACCACAAATGGCTGCTCAGTTACAAATGGTACTACCCTTTGACCAACGATGGCAAACTTGTTGTAATGACAAGGGCTGAGATGGGATACTTAGGCAACTACACGCCCGAGAAGCAGTCGCCTTTCGAGGGCTTTGATATTGGTGGTGACGGTATGTCGGGTTATAATGTCTACGGTGTGGATGTTATCTCGTTGCGTGGTTACGACGAGGGCTCACTTACCCCCAGCGACACAAACTACACCTACGCCAATGTCTACAACAAATACACCGCCGAGTTGCGCTACCCGCTCATCATGGAGCCTAAGTCACAAATCTACGCGCTCTTGTTTGCCGAGGCTGGTAATGGTTGGCTCTCGTGGAGGGATTTCAACCCCTTTGAACTCAAACGCTCGATGGGTGTAGGTCTGAGGATTTACCTACCCGTATTTGGTCTGCTGGGTATCGACTGGGGCTATGGTTTCGACAAGGCTTACGGCAGCAGCAGTGTCAGTGGCAGTCAGTTCCACTTCGTAATCGGACAACAGTTTTAACTAACTTAAAGAGAGATAGCATTATGAAAAAGAGTATTATTCTTGGTGCATTGGCACTCGTTTTTGCCATCAACACATCGGCACAAAACTATGCAGTGGTAAACACTCAGAAGGTCTATCAATCCATGGAGGCTTACGCAGCGGCTGTGGAGGAGATTGACGCGTTGGCTACCGCCTATCAGGAGAACATCGACGAGGCTTATAAGAAAGTGGAGGAGATGTACCAAAACTATATGATTGCCAAGTCGGCTCTCTCCTTTGAGCAACAGCAGGCAGAGGAGCAAAATATCATCGCTAACGAGCAGAAAATCACCACCTATCAGCAGAATGTCTTTGGTATGGATGGTGTGGTTACCAAAAAGCAGGAGGAACTGCTCAAACCCTTCCACGAGAAGGTCGCCAAGAGCATTAGCGATTATGCGGCGCAAAATGGATACGATATGGTTATTGATATCGCAACCACCGCACTGCCCTACTACTCGCCCAAGATTGATATCACAGAAGAAATTATCAAATTAGTTAAATAACACAAAATCAAACTCTTATGAAATTTATGATGAAACTTTCGCTTGCAGTGGTGGCTCTTGTGGCTGCAACTTCTGTAAGCAACGCTCAACCCAAATTTGGCTATTTGAACTCGCAGGAGATTATCTTCTCCATGCCCGAGATTGCTGATGTTCAGGCAAGCCTCGAAAAGTTGCAGAAAGACCTCGAAGAGCAGTTGGAGATTATTCAGGTAGAGTACAACAACCGCCTTGTGGAGTACCAGAAGAATGCTGCCTCCTACTCCGACGCTATCCGCCAGAGCAAAGAGCAGGAACTCATGAGCCTCCAACAGCGTTATGAGGAGTTGGGTAAAGCAGGTTCACAGGATTTGCAGAATCAGCAGACCAAACTTATGCAACCCGTAATCGAGAAGGCTCGCCTCGCTATCGAGAAGATTGCCTCCGAGGGTGGCTACACCGCAGTGTTTGATATGGCTGCTCAGTCGCTCGCCTACTACGACAAGGCTCAGATGGTAGACATTGCACCTATGGTAAAGACTGAGTTGAACATCGTCGAAAATGCAACTACTGCCGTAGCACAGTAGTTCTTATAAATACCCAAGTGGTCAAAAGGTCGGGTATCCCAGTGGGGATGCTCGACTTTTTTGTTTTGGTATAAGGTTTGAGTGTTGGAGAAGAGGAAAACAACGCTTCTATGACACGATACCTTACATTACTTGTTGCTCTACTCTCGTCCCTGCTCTCCATGGGACAAGAGAGTAGTCTTAGGCTCTCGCTTAACGAGGCTCTTGGGTTGGCGGAGCAGAACAACCTCACACTCGCCATCGCCCGCGAGGAGGTTGCCGCCACCACCGCCACAAGTCGCGAATTGAACTCTGCGTGGTACCCTACTCTGATGATAACGGGCGAATACACCCACACCCTTACGGAGATTGCAGCCGTCACAAGTCTTGGCGAGATTGGAAGTGAACTCTTCGGCTCGCTCGCACCCATTGTGGAGCAAAATCCCACCCTTGCAACACTCTTAGGAGAGATTGGCGCAAGCACCATAAGGTTACCTCTCGTACCTCGCAACACCGCCTCGGTGGGTGCAGAGGTCGCTTGGGTGGTATTTAGTGGCGGAAAGAGAGTTGCCGCATCGCGCATTGCCACCGCTCTTGGTAGTTTGGCGACAGAGCGTTATGCCGCCTCCAAAGAGGCTGTTGCGTTCACGGTTGTAGAGGCATATTTGGGTGTGGAACTCGCCCATAGAGTTGCAGAGGTAAGGCGTGGAGGAGTTGCGGTGCAGGGCGAACACCTACGCGAGGCTCGCCGTTTGGAAGAGGAGGGTATGATAAACCGTGCCGAGAGGCTTGTTGCGGAGGTGGGTTATAATGAAGCGCAGGCTCTTCTGCAAGAGGCGGAGAACGACCTCTGTGTCGCTCGGCAGGCTCTCGGGGTGTTGATAGGCACAGACTCAACCACAATCGTTCCCACCACCCCTCTCTTTATGCCCACAACAATTCCATCGAAAGAGGCTCTGCTCGATGCTGTGGAGAGCGCACCCACACTATCGGCACTTAGGGCTGAGCAGCAAATAGCCTCCCACACACTCTCCATTGAGCGCAGCAGATACCTACCGAGCGTTGCCGTTATCGGTGGACAGCAGTTGTGGTCCAAGGGACTCAACAAAGAACTCTTTCCGCGCACTGCCATAGGAGTAGGGCTCTCGTGGACTCTCTTCGATGGTCTATCGCGCGAGAGTGCCATATCGCGCTCAAAAGCCACTCTACGCACCGCACAAGTGGCACAAGATAAGGTGCGAGATGAACTCCATCTTGCCATCGACAAGTACCTATCTACCCTCACCGCTGCCATATCTCAGCACAAAGTTTCGGAGAGTACTCAGAGGCTTGCCGAAGAACTATTGCGTATGCGCCGAAGGGCTTTTGCGGAGGGTATGGCAACATCGGCAGAGGTGGTCGATGCTGCCCAGAGGGTTGCCGAGACGAAACTTCTTAGCCTCGCTTTGCTCTACACCATCGACACCTCACTCGCAACACTCCTTATGCTCTCGGGCACAACGGAGGAACTAACTTACCTAATACCACAAAGTTATGAAAAAGAGTAGCAAATCATTAGGCATTGCCTTCGTAGTACTCCTCTTGGCGATTGTAGCACTCTCGGTTGTAGGGATTCTCACATCCCGCCACGCCCCTATACTCCTACAAGGTACCATCGAGGCTCCCGAGGTACGCGTTTCGGGCAAATTGGCAGGCAGAGTAAGCCATATATATGTGCGCGAGGGAGAGTGGGTCGAGGAGGGCGACACACTCATTGCTATCCACTCGCCCGAGGTGGAGGCTCTCTATCACCAAGCCCAAGCCTTGGAGGGTGCCGCCAAAGCCCAAAGCGACAAGATTGACGATGGTACACGAGGCGAGATTGTAGCCTCCGCAAAACAGATATGGGAGGGGGCGAAGGCTCAACTTGCGCTTGCCGAGAAGACATACCGCCGACTCGAAAGATTGTGGAAAGACAGCGTTGTGACACCCCAGCGCAAGGAGGAGGCTGAGGCTCTCTACCTCTCGGCTCGCGCTGCCGAGAGAGCCGCCAAAGAGCAGTACCAAATGGCAAAGCGCGGAGCACAAGAGCAAGACCGCGAGAGTGCTCGCTATATGGCTAAGGCGGCAGGCAGTGGTGTTGCCGAAGTGGAGGCAGTGTTGGGCGACTCGCACCTCACATCGCCCACCTTTGGAGTGATTGCCGACATCTACCCCACCGAGGGTGAGTTGGTAGCCACGGGAACTCCTCTGCTCAGCATTGTGGAACTCTCCAAGCCCTATGCCGTCTTCAACATTAGGGAGGATATGATGCCCCACTTTTGGCTCGGCAGGACTCTGAGTGGCGATGTGCCAGCCATAGCCACTACCGACATTGAGTGGGAGGTTTTCTATATAGCCCCCTTGGGCAACTACGCCACTTGGCGTACCACACATCTCAGTGGAGGGTACGATATGCGCACCTTCGAGGTGCATCTGCGCCCTGTGGAGGACAATATTGAGGGGCTCGCGGCAGGTATGAGTGTGCTCGTTTCATTGGATAGTGTTGAGAGATGAGAGCACTTTGGAGAACTATCGGGCGCGAGATGGAAATCATCGCCCACAGCCCGCTAAGGTGGATTGCGTGCATCGGCTTACCACTCTTTGCAGCCTTTTTTATGGCAACCATCTTTGGCGAAGGGGTGATGAGAGAACTTCCTATTGCAGTGGTGGACAACGACTTTTCGCCATCGTCGAGGGCACTTGTGCGCACTATTGACGCTTCGCCCATGCTGCACATCACCCACCACCCTACAACCACCTCGGAGGCTCTGGCATCACTCCGCAAGGGCGAGATTTTCGGCTATGTGGTCCTTCCGCGCGACTTTGAACGCGATACTGCTCGTGGCACTCACACAACCCTCGCCTACTACTACCACTATGCACTAATGAGCGTGGGGGCAACGGTGGAGTCCGCCCTGCGCCAAATCCTCACAATGGCAACCCTCGCCCCTGTGGTTGTCACTGCCCAAGAGATGGGAGTCGGAGAGGAGCGCGTGGAGCATTTCGTGGAGGCTGTGGAGAGCGACCTACACCCTCTGGGCAACCCAACGCTCAACTTTTGCACCTATCTCTCGGTTCCTTTTTTCTTCATTATGTTCCAGATTATCATACTACTTACGGTGGTCTACATCTTTGGCTCGGAGGTCAATTCGAGTAGCGCGAGGGAGTGGCTCGCGGTGGCAGACGGTAATATCTTTACCGCCTCACTTGGCAAACTCCTACCCTACACCGCAGCATTTGTGGCGAGCGGAGTGGGTGGTATCTGCATTATGCACACCCTTTCGGCTGTGGCGTGGCAAAGCTCCGTTGGGATGTTGGTGGGCGATATGGTGTTGCTTGTGGTAGCGAGCACATCTCTTGCCCTCTTTCTCTTCTCGCTCATGCCTATTATGGGGCTTGTGATTAGTGGGGCTTCGATGATAGGCTCGCTTGGTGCGACACTCTCGGGCATAACATTTCCGCTCACATCCATGTACCCTCTATTCCGCATCGCAGCCCTTGCGCTCCCCATACGCCACTTTACACTCATCACTCAAAACGGGCTCTACGGCTCGGGGGAGTTTGCGCTTGTGTGGTGGAACTACGCCGCACTTGTAGGCTTCGCGCTCCTGCCACTGCTCACACTACCGCGCCTACGGAGGGCTGTAATTTCCCGAAGATATGAAAAGACGCTCTAAATGCCTAAGACTCTTTGCCCTTGCGATCTTTGGGGAGTGGAGAGGGATTACCACCTCGCCCGCCTCACTGCTTGTCATTGTGGGAGGTGTGGTTCTCTATGGTTTTCTTTACAATCTGCTCTACCGTCCCAATGTGGTGCGCGAGGCTCCGATTGTGGTTGTTGATGAGTCCGAGAGCCACCTTTCGCGTAAATTCTCGGGGTTGATTGATGCCTCGCCCGACGGGGAGGTTGTGGCTCATATCGGCTCTCTCTTGGAGGGGCAGGCAATGCTCCGAGAGGGTAAGGCTGAGGCTTTGGTCTACCTGCCACACAACATGAGCGAGAGGGTCGCAAGGGGCGAGGGTGCAATCTTTGTAACACTCTCTTCCACTGCCACTTTCCTCGACTATGAGGCTACCGCCAACGCGGTTTTGGAGGCAATGCTCGCTCTCGATGAAGGACTACGCCAAGGGTTGGTGTGGACACTCCCCAAGGAACTTACCCTTGCACTCTCCGAGCGTCAAACTGCCGAGGTGGTAGGCACCGCGTTCTTCAACCCTACCAAGGGGTATGCCGACTATCTTATCCCCGTTGTGTTTGTGATTATCATTTTCCAGACTATGGTGATGGTTACAAGTATGAATAGTGGCTCACGCTGTGAGAGGCGCACCTCGCTACTGAGAGGACAGAGGGTGCGCTTGGGGGCTAGCCTTACGATTACCCTCGCCCGCAGCGCCCTCTACTGCACTATTTATGGTCTGCTTGCGGTCTTTCTTGTGGGCTTACTACCCCGCATTTTCAATCTGCCACACCTTGCCTCGGCTCGCGATTTGATTGTCTTGATGACCCCGTTCATGCTTGCCACATCGCTCTTTGGGCAGGCTTTCGGCAGACTCTTTCCCGACCGCGACTCGCCACTGCTGTTTGTAACCTTCTTCTCGGTAGGGCTCATCTTTCTGAGTGGCATATCCTTCCCTTTGGAACTCCTGCCCGCAGGGTGGCGCATTGCCCACTACCTCTTCCCCGCAGCCCCTGCAACGCTCGCCTTTGTGGAACTTGGCTCTATGGGGGCTACACTCTCCGACATCGCACCCCAACTTACCACCTTGTGGTCACAGGCAGCACTTTACCTCCTCCTTGCCACCCTCCCCTCGCGCGGTTTTCGATAATGGGAGAATTATCAATTTATAATTTTGAATTCTCCCTGCGTTGTGCGATATTTGCACCCATAAAATAACGAAAAGAGTATGGAAGAGAGAGAATATCTTGAAGAGTACGAGAGGAGGCTCGAAAAACTACTTGCGGGCATTTGTGGCTCCGAGGGCGGAATGTTCCTTGTTGAGGAGTTGGAGGAGCGTTGGACGGAGGATGCACCCGAATATATGGCAGACGCTGTGGGGCAGATAAACTCCTACCCTGCCTTCACGCTTGCAGTTGCGGGTTTTTATGGTATGGCACTTGCAGTCCTTTGGGACACCAATTGGGAGGGCAACAAGCGTGCATCGTATGCGGAATTTAAGCAGAAGGGTGGCGGTTTCGACACCGTAGATGAGTACATACTCGAAAAAATCGTTGGTGTCGAGCCCGATAGCGATGCTCGCAAGGGCATTGACGATATGATGCGCACGCTCTCGCACACGGTTATGAGTGCCATCCAGCACGAGAATATCGAACATCAGACCACCCGCGCATTCTACATCTTGGCACGCTCGGCAAAGGTTATGTTCCGCGCAGGCGTAACCATCGAACTCGCCCGTCGCGGCTACCACTACGAGAGGGTAAAACTCGCCGACTTTGTGAATTAACCACACCCAAA
This sequence comes from Tidjanibacter sp., assembly GCA_045591965.1. Classification (GTDB taxonomy): domain Bacteria; phylum Bacteroidota; class Bacteroidia; order Bacteroidales; family Rikenellaceae; genus Tidjanibacter. The sequence continues at coordinate 43,421 of JAZNTX010000009.1, forward strand.
CCAACACTTTGTCGCGATGAAGAAACTCGTCATCTTCGACCTCGATGGCACGCTGATAAACTCCATTGCCGACCTTGCAGTGGCGGTCAATAGGGCTCTTGTAGCCTGTGGCTACCCCACGCACCCCGAGGAGGCTTACGGCTTTATGGTGGGCGACGGCGTGCGCAAACTCTTCGAGCGTGCACTGCCCGAAGCGGAGCGCACCGAGGAGAATATCGAGCGCATAAGGGAGCACTTTATGCCCTACTACGAAGTGCATAATGCCGATCTCAGTCGTCCCTACAATGGTATTTGTGCGCTTTTGGAGGAGTTGCAGCAGAGGGGTGTGAGGATGGCTGTCGCCTCCAACAAATACCACTCGGCAACCCAAAAACTCATAGCACATTTCTTTCCCACTATTCGTTTCTCAGTTGTACTCGGGCATCGCGAGGGGATGCCCACAAAGCCCAATCCAGCCATCGTGGAGGAGATTTTAACCCACTGCGGAGTGACTAAAAGCGAGGTGCTGTATGTGGGCGATACGAATGTTGATATGCTCACTGCCAAGAGTGCCGAGGTCGATGTGGTGGCTGTTTCGTGGGGATATCGCCCACGCACTGAACTCGCCGCCCACAACCCCTTGGCAATTATCAATCACCCACTGGAATTGCTCGATTTAGTTGAGAGTTGAGAGTTGAAAGTTAAGGTGCGCTGCGATACTCGCAGCGCATTTTTTTATTCTCGTCTTGCCACGACCACCGTGAGGTGGGCGGTTGGCATCTACCACTCTTGTTTGTCAACCACCCACTACAATTGCTCAACTTTCAACTTTTCAATCGCGAAATTTGTTTTCTCCAATCAAAATTATTAATTTTGAGGGATATATTTTGCGAATCAAATCACTCAAACTATGAAGGATATTCTAAAAACCATCGAATTGTTCGAAGAACACATCGACCGCCTTGCCAAACAGGGTATTTATGAGATAGAGCGCGACCTCATTTTGGAGCGTCTGCGTCAGTTGTATGCCACAGTGACCTCGTTGGAGGTAGTACCCGCTAACGATATTGACGAGCCCGTAATGTACGGCTGTCCCTTTGCTCCTTTTAGCCCCAGCGAAGAGGTCGAGGAGAAACCCGAGGTTGCAGAAGAGGAACCCATTGCAGAGGAGGTGCCCTCCGAGGAACCCCAAATTGAAGAGGAACCCATAGAGGAGCCCGTTGTTGAAGAGGCTTTAGAGGAGATGGTTGAAGAAGTGCCCGAAGAAGAGCCCGAGCCCATTGAGGAGGTAGCGGTGCCCACCGAGGAGCCCGAAGTGGTGGCAGAGCAACCCGCCGAAGTGTCGGAGGAGTTGGACCACGAGGTTGTGATGTCGCTCTACGATGATGACGACGATGACGACGAGGCTCCACAGGAAGAGGTTGTTGAGAAGGTTGAAGAGCCAGAGCCCATTGCAGAAGAGCCCATTGCAGAAGAGCCCGAAGAGATAGAGGAGGTTGTCGAAGAGGAGATGGCTTCCATCGCAGAAGAGCAAGAGCCCATAGAAGAGGATGTCGTGGAGCCACAGAGCGCACCCCAGTCGGTCGTATTGGGTGATATTCTCGCCTCCGAGCAGCCCACCCTCGCCGACAATCTTGCCGAGCAGGTTTTGGATGTTGCTACTGCTACAAGTTCAAACCTTTCGCTACGCCAAACAATCGCCATAAACGATAAATTTATCCTTATGCGCGACCTCTTTGCTAACAACAACGACTATTACGAGATGGCAATAGACCGTCTTGACTCGTTTGATAACCTCGACGATGCGATGCTCTACATCTACGACAACTTCCACTGGAATCCCAATTGCGAAGGTGCTCGACTCCTTATGGAACTTCTTGCTCGCAAGTTGATTTAATCCCAATTATACGATGCCAAAACTATACATCATACCCACGCCCATCGGCAACCTCGAAGATATGACCTATCGTGCTGTGAGGTTGCTCGGAGAGGTAGATATTGTTCTTGCCGAAGACACACGCACCTCGCAAGTGCTTCTTAAACACTACGGCATTGAGCGCAAACTCTTCTCTCACCACAAATACAACGAGCACCAAACCGTTGAGTTTGTAGCCTCGCGTATTGAGGCGGGCGAAAGTGTGGCTCTAATCTCCGATGCCGGCACCCCAGGTATCTCCGACCCAGGGTTCTTGTTGGTGCGCACCTGCTTGGAGCGTGGTTTGGAGGTTGAGACACTCCCAGGGGCTACCGCCTTTGTGCCCGCATTGGTGCAGAGTGGTTTCCCTTGCGACAGATTTTGCTTTGAGGGCTTTCTGCCACAAAAGAAAGGTCGCAAAAAACGCCTTTCGGCACTTGTAAACGAGCCTCGTACAATGATTTTCTACGAATCTCCGTTTAGGGTTTTGAAGGCACTTGGAGAATTTGGCGAGGTATTTGGCGAGGAGCGCAAAGTGAGCGTATCAAGAGAGTTGAGCAAAAAATTTGAGCAAACCGTGCGAGGTACTATCCGAGAGGTTATCGCCCACTTTGAGGCTCATCTACCCAAAGGCGAATTTGTAATCATTGTGGAGGGAGCCTCTTCGCGCAACACCCCCTCCGAAGATGAGGAGTAGAAACGACACAAAAGAACAACCGCATTATAGAATTATGACAGAGAATCTAAATAACAACACTCAAAACAACAATACGCAAAAAAGCCCTCGCTTCGACCTATTGGGCGTAAGTAGGCGTATTTGGCGTAACACCCGCTTGTTTATGCGTGGGCGTTTCGACTTAAAGGAGGGCAGTGCGCCACAGGCGGAAGTCATCGAAGAGGTGCGTAAAGGTATCGACTTTAAGGGCACAAACCTTTGGGTTTTGATGTTTGCCGTATTTATCGCCTCACTCGGACTCAATGTAAACTCCACAGCGGTAATTATTGGTGCGATGTTGGTATCGCCCCTTATGGGACCTATTACAGGTATCGGTCTTTCGTTGGGTATCAACGATTTTGAGATGCTCAAAATCGCTTGGCGCAACTTCCTGCTGATGGTGTGTGTGAGTCTGATAACCAGCACCCTCTACTTCTTCATTTCGCCCATATCCACCGCCCAGAGCGAACTCTTGGCACGCACCAGCCCCACAACCTACGATGTACTTATTGCATTCTTTGGTGGTTTGGCGGGCATGGTGGCGCAAACTCGCAAGGATAAGGCTGTTACGGTGGTGTCGGGTGTGGCAATTGCCACCGCACTGATGCCCCCATTGTGTACGGCAGGTTTCGGCTTGGCTACGGGCAATCTCCAATTCTTCTTCGGTGCGCTCTACCTATTTACCATCAATGCTGTATTTATTGCAGTGGCAACCTACTTGGTGGCACTCTTGTTGCGCTACGAGAAGAAGACAATCCTCGACCCTGTACAGCAAAAAAAGAATACTCGCTACATTACATTTGTCATCATCTTGGTAGGCGTTCCCAGCATCCTTTTGGGCGCACAGATTGTAAGCCGCACAACCTTTGAGGAGAATGTAGACCGCTATATTAGCAAAGTCTTCCAATTCAACCGCACCATGATTGTGGACTACACCAAAGAGTACCACTACGACAAAGATATTTCGCGAGTAGAGATTAGACTCGTTGGCGAACCTCTCTCGGCAGATGTTATCGACAATGCCCGTGCACAGATGGACGACTACGGCTTGCACAAAACAGAACTCATTGTAAAGCAAGCCGACAGCGACGAAAGGATGGATATCAGCAAGTTACAGAGCAGTTATGCCGACATCATTGACGAGAAGAACAATGTCATCCGCCGATTAGAAGCACGACTTGCAGCCGTAACTCCCATTGACACACTCTCTGGTGCAGACCTTTCACGAGAGTTGGCTATTGCGGTTGATAATGTGGGGTCTATTTCGCTCTCGAAACATACCACCTACAACAACGGCGTTGCCGAGGATGTGTCAGTTGTGGCGATTGTCAAACCCATCGATCCCGACAAACCAATCGACTTGGAGAAGATTCGTATGTTGTTATCGGTGCGCACCAAAAATGGCAATGTAAAAGTCATTCAGGAATAAACAACATAGCACTAATCACTATGGCTCATAAAAGTAAAGAGGGCAATATGACCTTGGGGCAGAATGTGGGATACTACACCTTGCTGGGCTTTGCGAAACTCGTAGGTTACCTACCCTACTTTGTTCTCTATCGTCTGCTTGCACCGTTCATCTACTTTGTGTTATATAGGGTTGTAGGCTACCGCCTAAGGGTCGTAAGGCGCAACCTGAGCAACTCTTTCCCAGAGAAGAGCGAGAAGGAACTTCGGGATATTGAGCGCAAATTCTACCGCCACCTTGCAGAGGTCTTTGTGGATGTGATAGATATGACAAGTATGTCGCCCGAGGAACTCAAACGCCGTATGAGGATTGAGAACATGGAGCAGACCGACGGGGAGATTGGCACGAGCAACTGGATTGCTGCCCTTGCTCACTTTGGCGAGTGGGAGTATTTCTCAGTCTACGCCATCGACCACCCCTACCACAACATTGGTGTCTATCATCCGCTGAGTAGCAAGGTTATGGACCGCTTTATGCTCTATATTCGCCGCCGCTTTGGTATGGAGGTAGCACCGATGAACTCTCTTGCACGCCCCGTGTTGAAAAACCTCAAAGCGGGCGAGCAGATGGCTCTTGGACTCATTGCCGACCAACGCCCCCGAATAGTCGATAGCGACAAGATATGGCGCAAGTTTCTCAACCAAGACGCACGCTTTTTTGGCGGCATAGGTAACTACGCAAAGCGTTTTGGTATGATGGTCTATACGCTTGACATAGAAAAAATTAAGCCCTCGCACTACAAGTGCCGATTCATACAACTCTACGACGGCAAAGAGGATATCACAGAGGAAGAGATTATGAACCGCTATGTGGCTAAGACCGAAGAGTTTATCCGCCGTCGCCCCGAGTTGTGGTTGTGGTCGCACGATAGGTGGAAACACCGTAAACCTGCCGAGCAAACCACCGCAGAATAACCCACAAAACGATGTTATGCTCAACACAAAGGTCGTAATACTCAACTGGAATGGCGAAGAGTGGCTCTCGCGCTTTCTGCCCCGAGTGGTGGCGACACTGCCCGAGTGGGCTACGCTTGTGGTTGCAGACAATGGCTCGGAGGACTCTTCGGAGAGTGTTGTGGCTCAATTTGAGGGTGTGATGTGGCTACCTTTGGGCAAGAACTACGGCTTTGCTGGGGGATATAATATGGCGTTGGTTCAGATGGAGGGCGAAGTGTTTGTGCTACTTAATAGCGATGTAGAGCCTTGCGAGGGGTGGTTGGAGCCTCTTGTGGAGCAACTCGCCAACAACCCCAAAGTGGCAGCCATTCAGCCCAAAATACTCTCCTACTCGGAGCCCAAGAGGTTTGAGTATGCAGGTGCTGCGGGAGGCTATATTGACCGCTATGGATACCCTTTCTGCCGCGGGCGCATAATGGGGACTACGGAGTGCGATAAGGGGCAATACGACACTGCCGAGAAGGTCTTTTGGGCAAGTGGCGCATGCGTGGCAGTGAGAGCAGAAGCGTGGCGCAAGGCGGGCGGACTGGATGGCGACTTTTTTGCCCACATGGAGGAGATAGACCTCTGTTGGCGACTGCAACTACTTGGCTATGAGATTATGGCGGAGCCTCGCAGCGTGGTCTATCATGTGGGTGGCGGAACGCTCCCCAACAACTCCCCCCGCAAGATATACCTCAACTTCCGCAACTCGCTCTACATGCTACACAAATGCCTGCCCGAGGGTGGAAGGTGGCGACTCGGAGTAAGGAGGTGGATGGATGTGCTCTCGTGGGGCGTCTATATCCTCACAGGCAAATGGTCGTTTGCTAAGGCTGTGTGTGACGCTCACCGCGACTACCGCAAAGCCAAGCCTATGCTAAACGCCAAACACGCACAAATTAACCCCACAGACTCCCCTACCACCATCTACAATGGCTGGATTGTCTGGAAACACCTTTGGGGCAAGCGTAGATTTGAACAATTATAGAAACCTAAAAATAAAATGTAAGAACTATGGAAATTTGGCACATTTGGGCTATTGTAGCCATTTTGTTTGTAATTGGAGAGATATTCACTTCGGGCTTTGCCTTCATCTGCTTTGCTGTGGGTTGCGTGGGTGGAGCCATTGCTGCTGCGGCAAGTGCAACTTTGGAGTGGCAACTCGGCATCTTCGCCATCGCCACCTTCTTGGCGTTCCTCGCAGTGCGCCCATTACTCAAAAAACTCTCCGCCAAGGATGAAATCGCAACCAATGCCGATGCACTCATTGGTCGCATTGCAAAGGTTACCGAGTGTATCGAAGTCAATGGCAAAGGTCGTGTGGCTGTGGATGGCGACCTGTGGCAGGCTGTGAGCAACGAGCCTACCGACATCGAAAAGGGCGAATTGGTAGAGATTGTTGCCCGCGAGAGCATCATCCTCACCGTAAAACGCAAATAATCAACCTATAAACCAATAAAACTATGGGAACACTCTATGTTATTATCGCATTGGTAGCCATTGTGGTTATCTATGTACTTTCGGGTCTTACCATCGTTCAGCAGAGCGAAACTTGCATCGTTGAGCGACTCGGTAAGTACAACAAAACCCTCACTTCGGGTATCAACATCATCTGGCCTATTCTCGAAAAGCCACGCCGCATCTACACGCGCCACACCCAGCAGGACTGGAATGGCAATGTGGTTGTGTCGTTCCGCTACACCCCTCGCATCGACCTTCGCGAGCAGGTCTACGACTTCCCCGAGCAGAATGTGATTACAAAGGATAATGTAACCACCCGCATCAACGCACTGCTCTACTTCCAGATTGTAGACCCCGTAAAGGCAGTGTATGAGATTAACAACCTGCCCAACGCTATCGAAAAACTCACGCAGACCACACTGCGTAATGTCATCGGCGAGTTGGAACTTGACGAAACCCTCACCTCACGCGATACCATCAACGCCAAACTCCGCAATGTGCTTGATGAGGCTACTAATAAGTGGGGTGTGAAGGTCAATCGTGTTGAGTTGCAGGATATTACTCCTCCCTCGACCGTACGCGACGCCATGGAGCAACAGATGCAGGCTGAGCGCGAGCGTAGGGCTAAGATTCTCCGCGCCGAGGGTGAGAAGCAGTCGGCAATTTTGCAGTCGGAGGGTGAAAAGCAGTCGCAGATTAACTACGCGGCAGCCGAGAAAGAGGCTCAGATTTTGAAGGCTCAGGGCGAGGCTGAGGCTAAGGTGTTGCAGGCAAATGCAGAGGCTGAGGCTATCCGTCGCGTTACGGAGGCTATCTCCAACACTAAGACCGACCCCGCAACCTACCTCCTCGCTGTGAAGTATATCGAGACCCTGCGCGAGATGGCGAGCGGTCAGGACAGCAAGACCGTCTATATGCCCTACGAGGCGAGCAGCGTTCTCGGCTCACTCGGCGGCATCAAAGACCTCTTCCCCACCGGCAAATAGTCGCTGGGTAAGGTACCAAACAAAAATAGTTGCTTTTTCGAGTAACGAAAAAACAACTATAAGCGAGCGTATTTTAGGCGCACAAGAAAATCCCCTCCGCAGTTTACAAGGCGTAAATGAGGAGGGGATTTATCGCAGTCGGGCGCCAAAGATGCCGCTTATTTTTGTTTTGTGCGATATGCACAGGAGAATTTACCCTTCGCCATTGCATTTAACTTGTTGCGCAATAGTGTTTTGCGAATGGTCGATAGGCGATCGGTAAAGACAAAGCCTTCGAGATGGTCATACTCGTGTTGAACGATGCGTGCGGGCCAACCCGTCAATTCCTCATCGTGTTCCACAAAGTTCTCATCGAGGTAGTTGATGCGAATTGTTTCGGGGCGATAGACATCCTCGTGGATACCAGGCACCGAGAGGCAACCCTCGTTCAAAAGCACCTCCTCTTCGCTCTCCTCGTATATCTCGGGGTTAATAAAGACCTTCTTGAAATCCTTTGCCGTATGGTCGTCCTCCGCAAAAGGGGTAGCATCGACCACAAAAAGGCGTATATCCTTGCCAATTTGTGGTGCTGCCAAGCCTACGCCATCGGTGGCATACATTGTGGCAAACATATCTTCAATCAACTTGGGCAACTCGGGATAGTTCTCGTCTATCTCCACGCACTCTTTGCGCAGTACGCCCGAACCGTAAATGTAAATAGGATATATCATAATTCTCAATTCATTTGTCTATATTGTAGCGACTCCATAAAACTTTGGAGTATGATGGTGGCAGATATTTTGTCCACTACGGCTTTATCTCTGCGAGCCATCTTCTTCATGCCGCCATCAATCATTGCGCGGTGGGCCATAACCGAGGTAAAACGCTCGTCGTGGAACACTACTTTGCAATTGGGGTAGTTCTTTTTAAGACGCTCCACAAAGGGCTCAATGGCTGCCCACGACTGGCTCGGTGCGCCGTTCATCTGCGTAGGTTTGCCTACCACAATAATATCAACGGTATTGGTCGCCATATATTGCGCCAGCCACCCTTCGAGCGATACTGTCGGCACGGTATCCAAACCGTTCGCAATAATCCTCAGCGGGTCGCTCACTGCCACGCCCGTACGCTTCAAGCCATAATCTATTGCCAAAATTCTGCCCATAACTCTCCGCAAAGATAAAAAACTTATCGAAAAGATGGAAATAAATGTGCCCCAAGAGAACATTCTAACGAATAAAAACATATTTTTGCAGACGAAAATCAGGGGTTAGGTCTTTCCGCTGTACGGAGAGATTTTGTATCATTTGTGCCTTACACCTATTTAAGGCGCAGAAGTTGCGATAATAGAGTTAATAGGTAAGTAAAAAGAACTTTTAACACCAAAATTTGTGTAAGACAGATGAAAAATTACACATTTCTAAGTCTTTTCAAAAAGTACGCCACAGCGAGTTTTTGGCTCATTGCAGCCACCATCCTTGCTCTGCTGTGCGCCAATTCGCCACTCAAAGAGTGGTATTTCGAGTTGCTCGAAAAACCCGTATCGGTCTCCTTTGGCGACTTCAACATCTTCTCCCATCACGGAGAACCCTTTACATTCCAAGTGCTCATCAATGATTTTCTGATGGCGATTTTCTTCCTCTCGGTAGGTTTGGAAATTAAGCGCGAGATACTCGTCGGCGAACTCTCTTCCATCAAGAAAGCCATTCTCCCCATCATTGGTGCGTGTGGCGGTATGATTGTTCCTGTATTAATTTTCTTGCTCGCTTGTCCCGACAATGCCGATATGGTACGAGGTGCTGCCATTCCCATGGCTACCGATATTGCTTTCTCGCTCGGTGTGCTCTCAATGTTTGGCAAACGAGTACCTCTCGGACTGAAAGTTTTTCTCACCACTCTTGCTGTGGCTGACGACTTGGGTGGTATTATCGTCATCGCCATCTGCTACACCTCCTCGATTGAGTGGATGTGGATGATTTTGGCGGCACTGTGCGTTGTGGCGATGCTTGTGGGCAATCACTACAACATCAAGAGCAAGACTTTCTACCTTCTCTTTGGTGCGGTGCTGTGGTTTGCGATGCTCAACTCGGGTATCCACGCCACCATCTCGGGCGTTGTGGCTGCGCTCTGCATTCCCGCAAGTATCGGCAAGGGCACACGCCGCTACATCGAGCGTATTCGCAACAATATCAGTGAGTTCCCCATTGTGGAGGTTACGGATATGCATCAAACTGTCGTATTCAGCAATGACGAGATACAGATACTCAAAAGTGTGGAGTCGGCAGCCGACCACCTCATCAGTCCTCTGCAACACTTGGAAGACGACCTCCGCGAGTTTATCAACTACATCATCTTGCCCCTGTTTGCATTTGTCAATGCGGGCGTAGATTTGAGTGGCGTTCAGTTTGGCGACCTCTTCTCGGGAGTGAGTCTGGCTGTTATGCTGGGTCTTGTGGCTGGTAAGTTCTTGGGTGTATTCACTTTCTCGTGGGTTGCCATCAAAACGAAGGTTGCAACGATGCCTACGGGCACCTCTTGGAAATCATTTGCAAGCGTGTGTATGCTCTGCGGCATCGGCTTTACGGTGTCGATGTTCATCGCCGATTTGGCATACTCTCCCCTTGGTGCCGACGGCAGGCAAATTCTCGACATGGCAAAACTCGGCATCCTCTGTGGTACCATCATCTCGGCTGTGGCAGGTGCTCTATTACTGAACAAAACCCTCCCCCAAGAGGAGAAATAACACTTCCCGATGGCAACGAGCGAGGACTATATTGAGTTTGTAATGGAACGCTTGGAGGCGGCTCGTACAGGGCTCGACCTTTGGTATCGCCCGATGTTTGGCGAGTACTGTGTCTATTCGGGCGAGAAACCACTCTTCTTCGTCTGCGACAATACGGTATTTGTCAAACGCATAGAGTGCGTTGCAGAGCCTCTTGCCGATGCTGAATCTCACCCACCCTTCCCTGGGGCTAAGAACTTTGTAATACTCGACATTGAGGATACCGCGCTCACCCGCGAGGTTGTCCTCCTGCTCGACAGATTCAAACCAATGCCAAAAAAACGCAAAAAGAGTATCGACAAATGACCCCCATCTACACCAAACGCCTCTTGTTGCGTTCTTGGCGAGAGGAGGAGGCAGAAATCATGTTTCATTGGGCGCAAAACCCCAATGTAGGACCCATTGCAGGCTGGCGCGAACACCGCTCGGTGGAAGAGAGCAGGGAGATTATCCGCACCGTCTTTTCCGCTCCCGAGACCTACGCAATGGTTCTGCGCTCAACGGGCGAACCGATTGGCAGCATAGCCTTAAAGATTGACAACAGTGTATCGCCCTCTTTACAAGGATATGGCGGTGCAGAACTTGGTTACTGGTTAGCAGAACCCTACTGGGGACAAGGACTCACAAGCGAGGCTGTCCGCACACTTATCCATAGGGCGTTCAATGAGTTGGGATACAAGAGATTGTGGTGTGGATATTACGATGGTAACGAGCGTTCGCGCCGAGTGATGGAGAAGTGCGGATTTCACTACCACCACACCGAATACAACAAACCCACCCTTTTGGGCGACATCCGCACCGAACACTTTATGGTGCTGGACATAGACGAGCATAACCAACAAGCGGAGACAAAAGAATAAAGAGTAATTAAGCGAGCCGATGTTTCGGCTCGCTTTTTTGTCGACCGTCTACCGACCTAAGACTTAGAATAGTGAGGAAAGAGTAGTGAGTAATTACACACGCCCCCGCCCTATCGGGCACCCCCTCTAACTTAGAGGGGGAATAATTTGCAACTCTCAACTTGCAACTCTCAACTTTATTCTTGGGTATCTTTTTTAATACCCACGCAAAAAAAACTTACAATTTTCAACTTTCAACTTTCAACTTTAATTTTTATTTGTATCTTTGCACTCGCTAACGAGCGTTTAGCGATTCATTGAGCCATGGTGTAATGGTAACACTGCAGATTTTGGTTCTGTCATTCTGAGTTCGAGTCTCGGTGGCTCAACGACAAAGGGGAGAGTTTTACGACTCTCCCCTTTGCGCTTCTCTTAGCCCAAGCATTAGAACGAGCGGGCAATGCTAAACGAAATAATATGGCGAGTGGTGGAAAGACCGAGCGCATACGCCCACGCTCCTCGGGAGTTCTTGGGTTGGTGGCTAACACCCCACTCCACCGAGCCGTAGGGAACGGGGACAGAGGCGAGTTCAAAGCCACCCTTCAAACCCATATATGGCACAATGCGGCTCTTGCCTAATTTCAGTCTTATATCAAGATATGCAGGAATGGTGTAAGGTCGTTCGTATAGTCCCATATCTTCGATTATATAGTACTCATACCCAGCACCTAAGCCCACAAAGAGTTGGTGCCCGAAGTTGTAACCAAACGAGCCACCCAGCGCAAATGTATTCTCCACTCCGTAGCCAAAATCAATTACACCGCCCCACCCTTTGGGATTTTCGCCAATGATAAGCGTGGAGCCATCGGCTTGTTGTTCGAGATGCAAGCCCCATAGGTAGAAAGGTAGCGAGGCGATAACACTAATTCCGCCAACAATCATACCCATCATACCTATACCTTGCTCCAAACTCACAATATCGCTACCCGACTGTTTGGTTTTCTCTACGCCTATAACATAGAGTATACTACTCGCTGCCACCACAGACGCACCACCCCAAGTACCCCATTTGGAGATATTATACACCGTTTTGTTTACATCAATACTTTTGCCGATGTCAGACACATAATAGTTCGACAGATTTGACGAGGCAGGTTGTTGCGCCAAGAGGTTTTGTGGCGAAACTGCAACAATGAGCAATGCCATAATCAGTAACACTCGCTTCATAAATCAGGGAATTAGTACATTTTATGCCGCAAGATAACTCTTTTGTTGCAAAATAACAAGCAATGGCGTTGATTTCTTAACGCGCAAGTTATTTTTTGCGTGAGAGTTGGAAACTATTTATGAGGTTTTGCCACACAATGTAGGCAGCAGGAGCCACCGAAGCGAGCGGGTGGAGGTAACTTTGAGCAAGGAGAATGGCAAGCAGGGTATTTTTCTGCCCCACCGACTGACTGCCGGCAATCCTATCGCCGTATCTACCGCCCAACCACGAGCCAATGCTAAACTGCACCACACACAGCACCCCCGCAATGAGAGCCATCGCAACCTCCAAGCCGACATACTCGCGGGGCTGTGAAAGGATAAAATTGGTGGTCGAAGCCATCAGTATTACCAGCGAAGAGAGCCACAGGTAGAACGACCACGATTGGTGCTCTCGCACATAGCCATACGCCTTGGGGGCAACCTTTCCGAGCAGTTGAGCAACCACAAAGGGCATTACAACCAACAGCAATAACCGCCTGAGAATAAGCCAAAAAGAGGTTGCAAATGAGAGGTCGGCATTCACACCGACAAACGAGAATAGGAAGGGCGCAACAACCGCCATCGACATGTGCGACAGTAGCATAAAAGTAGTCATCGTGGTAACATTCGCACCCAACATTCCACCCACCACAACCGAAGCCATAGCCGTAGGAATAAAGACGCAAATCATAGCCCCCTGACAGACAATTTCGTTCACTCCGCACCACCTCAACAAAAGGTAGAGCAAAATACCGCCAAGTAGTTGGATAGCAAGTTGTCCCGCGTGGATTTTTTGCAGTTTCAGTTCGCTCGCCTTAACCCGCGTAAAGGTTACAAAGAGCATCGATGCGACAAGGTAGGGAGAAAGAAAATCGAGCCTGCCGACTTGGTTGTGCAGCAAAACGCCAACAACCATCGCCACCGGCATTGAGTATGTTCTAACTTTGGGACTCATCGCGCTCTTTGTTTGGCACAAAGGTAGCAATAATTTCCCTCGCCACCAAACCCCAAAAACATGAGTGACAAGAAGAACAGGAAGAACAGGACTTGTTTCTCTTGTTTCTCTTGTTTCTCCTGTTTCTTCTGTTTCTCTTGCCCCACAACCTCGATTGCGATTTGTGAGGCGCACACGGTACACCCACAACCGCGAGTGCATATCGTGCCGTAGATGCAAGGCTTGTGAAAAAAATCTCTCCCGCAGTTTACTCGGCGTAAATGAGAAGGTGGTTTATCGCAGTGTAACGACCTAATCGTCCACAAGGCGCGATCGCCTATTTCTGCCTAAAATATATCTGCATCGGCACCCCACAAAAATCCCAATGCTCGCGAATCTTATTCTCCAAGAAACGGCGATAGTGGTCGCGGATATATTGGGGCAAATTCACAAAGAATGCAAACGAGGGAGTAACCGTAGGCAACTGAGTGATATACTTGATTTTGATATACTTACCCTTAGTCATTGGGGGAGGTGTCTCCTCGATGATGGGGAGCAGGTAGTCGTTGAGTTCGCTGGTCGAGATGCGACGCGAGCGAGCCTCGTAGACCTTCACTGCGGTCTGCAACACCTCCATAATGCGCTGTTTGTTGATAACCGAAGTGAAGATGATAGGCACATCGTTGAAGGGTGCAAGTTTCGACAGCAGAGCCTCGCGCCACTCCTTCATTGTGTTGTTACCCTTCTCAATCAAATCCCACTTATTGACCACAATCACGCAGCCTTTTTTGTTGCGCACGATGAGCGAAAAGATATTCATATCCTGCGACTCAATACCCTGACGAGCATCCAACATCAGCACGCATACATCGGAGTTCTCGATAGCCCTAATGGAGCGCATAACCGAGTAGAATTCGAGGTCTTCGGTAACTTTACCTTTCTTGCGAAGTCCCGCAGTATCAACAAGGTAGAAGTCCAAGCCGTACTTATTGTAGCGAGTATTGATGCTGTCGCGTGTAGTACCTGCAATGTTGGTCACAATGTTGCGCTCGGTACCCAAGAGGGCGTTGGTGAGCGAGGATTTACCCACATTGGGGCGACCTACAATAGTGATGCGGGGCAACTGCTCCTCCTCTTCGACCTTATCTTCGGGCAGAAGTTCAACGATTTTATCCATCAAATCGCCAGTACCGCTACCACTCATCGAACTGATACAGTAGGGATCGCCAAGACCGAGGGCGTAGAACTCGTTGGAGCCGTAGATAAGTTCGTAGTTATCCACCTTGTTTACAACCAGAAGACTGGGTTTCTTGCTACGGCGCAAAACATCTGCTACCATCTGGTCGAGATCGGTAATGCCGGTCGAAACCTCCACCATGAAGAGGATGAGGTCCGCCTCATCAATTGCAAGGTGCACCTGTTTGCGAATCTCCTCCTCGAAGACATCGTCACTACCCACCGAGTAACCACCCGTATCGATGAGCGAAAACTCCTTACCATTCCAATCTGTTTTGCCGTAGTGGCGGTCGCGTGTGGTACCTGCGGTGGAATCCACAATCGCCTGACGCATACCTACCAAACGGTTGAAAAATGTACTCTTACCCACATTGGGGCGACCTACTATTGCGACTAAACTCATAATATTTTCCTTTATTTCGACCGCAAAGATAACCAACTTTGAGAAATTATCATCCTTTTGCACTATTTTTGAAGAATAATACATATATTTGTGGGGTAAATTAGAGTGCTGATAATCAAAATTCTATCGCGATATGAAAAAACTTCTCCTTTCAACACTTTTTGTGCTTTGCTCGGCATTGGCAGCAAACGCCCTTGGATTTGGACTTTTCAACATTGGTGCTCGCATTGGAATGGTATCTTCGAGCGAGCAAATTCCTATGAGCGGAAGTGAAATCAAAGAGTCTATCAATGCAGAGGGTACGGGCTGGACAGGCTCCGTTTTCGCACGCATCAACTTCCTCGACCACTTCTATCTACAACCCGAGTTGCAGTATACGAAGACATCCATCGACCTGCCAAAACTCAACCTTGACTATATTCTTGGCAAAGAGGAGGAGATTGAGAGTCATAAGTACATCGACCTCCCCGTACTTTTAGGTTTCGAATTTGGCTTGGGTAGCATTGCGAGCGTGAGGATAAACGCAGGTCCCGTCTTTGCTATCGCATCTGAGAAGGGTTTTGGCGACTTGGTGGAGGATGATTTCATTGCAGCCTACAAGGAGCCTCGGGTTAGTTGGACTGCCGGTATCGGTGCAAAGGTGCTTGGTTTCATCGCCGAGTTCCGCTACAACGGCAACTTCAATGGTGGCAAAATCGATACATCCAACCTTGCAGGTAGCATCGACACCAATCGCACGAGTTGGAATTTGAGTGTGGGTATAATGTTCTAAAAAACACCCCCAACACCACAAATTGGTCATTTTGAGCGAAATTAATAGTATAAAATACTATTGTTTGCAAAAAATAACTATATTTGTGGCACAACAAGACAGAAAATAAAAGTTTAACTAATACCAAACAACAAAAAAATTATGAAAAGAGTTATTATGATGGTAGCCGTTGCTCTCATGGCAATCACTACCGTAAACGCACAGAGCCACAGGTGGTTTTGGATGGGTGCAAAGGCTGGCTTGACATCTTCGGCATCTGAAGTGCAGATGGATGGCGAGAGCATTCAGGGTGTATTTGACGGTGCAATGGGCTACAACGCTGGTCTTATGTTCCGCCTCAATGTACCTATGGGCATCTTCTCGCTCCATGTTCAGCCCGAACTTATGTACAACTGGCAGAAAGGTCAGTTGACCAACGAAGCAACTGGTCAGGTTGAGATTAAAGATATTACTCTCAACGAGTTCAGCGTTCCCGTATTGGCAGGTGCAGGTCTTGACCTCGGTTTGTTCAATGCTCGCGTTCAGGCAGGTCCCGTTGTTAAGTTCAACTCCAACGCTGTTATCTCTGGCGAGAATGCAAACACCGAGGGTATCAACTGGCAGGATGTATCGTACACTTGGGCAGCAGGCGTAGGTATTGACCTCTTCAACTTCATCATGGTAGACTTCCGTTACCTCGGTGGTTGGAATGAGGGTTGCGAGCCTAAGAACATTGGCGAACTCTTCAATTTCGACAACATCAACAAGGATACCAACACTTGGTATGTTTCGCTTGGTATTATGTTCTAAGCGATTGAAAACAGTGTAAATGGCAGAGAAGAGCATATCTATTGACGGTATTGAGCTTCTCGATTTCTATGGGGTCGCAAATTCCAACTTTAATAGGATTTGCGACCTTTTTCCTAAACTCAAAATAGTCGCTCGCGGCAATGCCATAAAAGTTTTGGGTGCCGAAGAGGATATTGAGCAGTTGGAAGAGAGGTTGGGCTCATTGGTGCTATACTACAACAAGTATGGGCACATCTCCGTCAGTGTCATAAACCAAATTTTCCAAGGAGGTTTGCCCCATATTGAGGGCGAACCCTTAGATGCCGATGTGATAGTCTATGGCAACAATGGATTAATCGTCAAGGCACGCACTAAAAACCAACAACGACTCGTTGAGTTATATAAGACCAACGACTTGCTGATGGCAGTTGGTCCTGCTGGTAGTGGTAAGACCTACACTGCCATAGCACTTGCTGTGGGTGCGCTCAAAAATCGCGAGGTTAAGCGCATCATACTCACTCGCCCCGCGGTGGAGGCTGGCGAAAGGCTCGGTTTCCTCCCAGGTGATATGAAGGAGAAACTCGACCCCTATCTGCAACCACTCTATGACGCGCTGAACGATATGATTCCGCCCGCCAAGTTGCAGAAATTTATGGAGGAGGGTGTGGTGCAGATTGCACCGCTGGCATACATGAGGGGTCGCACTCTCGACAATGCTTTTGTGATACTCGACGAGGCGCAGAACACCACCCTACCCCAATTAAAGATGTTCCTGACGCGTATGGGACGCAATGCCAAGTTTATCGTGACGGGCGACCTTACGCAGATAGACCTCCCCAAGAAGAGCGATTCGGGATTGGCTCGCACTGTGGAGATGCTCCGCACGATAGATGGCATAGGCGTTGTGGAGTTCGACAATAAGGATATCATCCGCCACGCGCTTGTAAGTCGCATCGTAAAGGCCTTCGATGGTAAGAGCGGCGAAGAGGAGGAGCAACAAGAGGAGAATTAAGTAGACAACAAAAACATAAATAACACTAAACAAAACAGATAACACTATGGACAAAAACCTGTCGAAACTCGCTCCCGCAGCGGTTTGGAAAAATTTTGAGGGTCTGACCAAATGCCCTCGCCCCTCGAACAACGAAGAGGCTGCACGCAAATACATCATCGAATTTGTAAAAGGTTTGGGCTTGGAGTACTCCGAGGACGAGGCTCACAACATCCTCGTTAAGAAACCCGCAACAGCCGGTATGGAGAACCGCAAAACTATCGTTCTTCAATCGCATGTAGATATGGTACCCCAGAAGAACTCCGACAAAGAGTTTAACTTCGACACCGATGGCATTGAGGCTTACATCGATGGCGAGTGGGTTACTGCCAATGGCACAACTCTCGGTGCTGACAACGGTATTGGTGTGGGTGCTATGATGGCAGTATTGGAGGCAAAAGACCTCAAACACGGTCCTATCGAGGCTCTCTTCACCGCAACTGAGGAGACCGGCATGGATGGTGCTTT
This sequence comes from Tidjanibacter sp., assembly GCA_045591965.1. Lineage (GTDB taxonomy): Bacteria > Bacteroidota > Bacteroidia > Bacteroidales > Rikenellaceae > Tidjanibacter. The sequence continues at coordinate 61,363 of JAZNTX010000009.1, forward strand.
CGGTTTGAAGGCTGGTCAGTTGAAGGGCGAGATTTTGCTCAATATGGACTCCGAGACCGAGGGTGAGTTGTATGTTGGTTGCGCTGGTGGTATGGATTTCAACGCCACACTCCGCTACGGCACAGGTCGCATTATGAAGAGCGATTTCAGTGCTTATAGGCTCGAAATCAAGGGTTTGAAAGGTGGTCACTCGGGTATGGAGATTATCCTCCAAAGGGCAAACTCCAACAAACTCATGTGCCGCTTCCTGAAAACCTTCATGGACAAGTATGGCATCCTCTTGTGCAACATCGATGGCGGTGGTTTGAGGAATGCTATCCCAAGGGAGGCTTTCGCAACCGTTGCCGTACTGAAACAGTATGAGAAAAAATTCCTTGCAGCCGTAAAACGCTACGAGAAACTCTACCAGACAGAGTACAAAGGCATCGAGGACAGCATTTCGTTCAAGGCTGTGCCCGTTAAGTGCCCCTCGAAGTGCATTGACATCTTCGACACTCAGGACCTCATTGACGCAGTTGTTGGTCTGCCCAACGGCATCGTGAAGATGAGTACCACTATGGAGGGTCTTGTTCAGACTTCGACCAACCTCGCAAGGGTGGTATCCGAGAAGGGTAAATTCACCATCCTCTGCCTCTTGCGCTCCTCGGTACGCAGCGAGAAAGAGGCACTTGCTCAGCAGATGAAGACCGTTTGCGAGATGGCAGGTGCGAGTGTTAAACTCAGCGGTGCTTACGATGGTTGGAACCCCAACCCCGAGTCGGCAATTCTCCACACCATGCAGGAGGGTTATGAGGCTCTCTACGGCAAGAAGCCCCAGATTATGGCTATCCACGCAGGTTTGGAGTGCGGTATCATCGGTGGTGTATATCCCAAGATGGATATGATTTCGTTTGGTCCCACCATCTGCTACCCCCACTCGCCCGACGAGAAGGTAAATATCGCTTCGGTAGAGAAGTTCTACAACTACCTCTGCTACACTTTGGAGCACGCTCCTTTGAAGTAGTCCGAGTGACCCAACAGAAAGAGTGTGCGCCCTGCGAATGTGGGGCGCACGCCTTAGTAAATAATTGAAGAACAGGTTAGAATGAGTAAGAATAATAGGTGGCTCGCCATTGTCAATCTACTCTCGGGTAGTGGCAAGTGCGGGCGCGATTGGGAACATATTGCACGAATGCTCTATGCCAAGGGTATCGACTTCGACACCGTCTTTACGGGTTATCGTTTTCACGCGATTGAACTCGCCAAGAGAGGTATTGTGGAGGACGGCTATCGCAACCTTATCGCCATAGGCGGTGATGGTACAATCCACGAGGTTGCAAATGGAATATTGTTGCAAGATGAAGTACCCGCCACAAAGATAAGGATGGGAGTTATTCCCGTGGGTACGGGCAACGACTGGATTCGCACATTCGGTATTCCGAGAGAGTACGAGGCTGCAATAGATGTTCTGGTCGAGGGTAAGGAGTTTGTGCAGGATGTTGCCAAGGCGACCTACACTGGTCGTAACGGTAACCCCGAGAGCCGCTACTGCGTCAATGTGAGCGGTGCAGGCTTGGATGCCTTTGTAAATTTGAAGGTGTGCCAGATGAAGGACAAGGGCAAGAACGGCAAACTCGCCTATATGACAGGTCTTGCCAAGTCTGTTCTTAAATATCGTTCATGCCGTATGTCGGTAAGGGTCGATGGCGAGAACGAGGCTAAGGGGTTGATTATGAGCACATCGGTCGGTATTGGCAAGTTCAATGGTAGCGGTATGCTGCAACTACCCGACTCGAAGGCTGACGATGGACTATTAGATGTTACGGTCATAGAGACAATGTCCGTACCCCGCATCCTTACGGTCGTGGGCAGACTCTTCGACGGCAAGATTTACTCCGTCAAGAGGGTGCATAACTACAAGGGGCGCAACATAGAGATTACCTCCGACGAGCCCCGCGAGGTGGAGATTGACGGCGAGGCACTCGGCATTACCCCCGTAAAATTCGAAATTGAGGACAAAAGGCTCAAAGTCATTGTGCCATAGAGCCTTTATGATGGTTATAGACTGGCGACTTGTGAGTCGCCAG
>JAZNTX010000010.1:0-22518 GCA_045591965.1 Tidjanibacter sp.
AGGAGTTGGTGAGTTTAATTGTCTTCCTAAGACCGCTTGGCCTCCGACTTCCCCTCAAACTCTCCTGTTTCTCCTGTCACTCCTGTTACTCTTGTTATTCCTGCAAGAAAAACAAGAAGAACAGGGAGAACAGGGAGAACAAGAAGAACAAGAGTTCCAAGAAATCCCCGCGAGTGGGTTTTGTATTACCACCACCCCACGGGTAATTTATGTGTGGCGAGTTCAAGGCTTGGTTTTGATTTTGCTCCGCAGTTTACCGAGCGTAAATGAGGAAGCAAAATCAAAAGCATAACGCCGAAATCGCCCACAAAAATCAGCCGCAAAAAAAAAGGGGCGGGAAAAACTCCCACCCCTCTCTTTTCATTCAACCAAAGTCTACTTCAAGTTACCCGCAGCCTTAGTGGATGCGTAACTGATTTTATAGGACTCTGCCTTACGCAACTCCTGTTTGATATCGGTAATGATACCCATACGGGTGTCCTTATCTGCCTTCAAACAAACGGTCATCTTGTTGCGGTCTGCCTCATTGAGGGCGTCGCGCTCCGAAGCGATAAACTGACCGATCTGCTCGGGGTTGCTGAAAGAGTTGTTAAGTTGAATCTTCGAAGCCTCGCCAAACTTAGCACGCAACTCGGCGGTCGCGGGAGGACCTACATAGATATAACTTACCAACGACTTGTTCTCCAATTTCTGAATCTCCGTAGCCTGAGGTGCTTTGAACTTAACAACCAACTCAGTCTCCTTCATCGAAGTAGATACCATGAAGAAGAAGAGAATCATAAACACGATGTCGGGGAGCGAAGAGGTCGAAATATGACCAATCTCCTTTTTCTCTTTTTTCCTAATTACTGGCATACTACTTAATGTTTTGAGGCTCTGCCTCCGAAATCTTCATGGGAACAGCCTTGGAGATAGCATCCTGCTGCTCTTTTTCGAGGTCTGCAAAGTTCCTACCGAAGTGGGCTTTGCTCAACTCGTCACGAATTTCGTTGAAGGCACGAGTAAGTTCATTCTGCACTTTGATATACATCTCATAGCTGGTACCGCGGTCGTTTTGGAGCGAAATAACGCCCTGACTGACAGCGTACTTGCCAATGAGGTCTATATTCTCTTCTTTTTTCTCGGGACGATTCTTGTCGTTCTCGCGGTTGAGCACCCACTCCTTGGCCCTATCTTTGAGCTGGCTTACCTGTACCAACTCACCTTGCACCGCAATTTGGTCATACTTATTAACGTGAACCAACATAAGGTTACGCTCTTTGATATCGGGAGCCTCGGTCTGCTTCTCACTCCAAGGAGGAAGCACTCGGTTCAAACCCGAATCGATGTCCATTGTGGTTGCAACAAGGAAGAAGATAAGCAGGAGGAACGCAACATCCGCCATAGAACTTGCATTAATCTCCGGTGTCTTTCTTGCCATATTACAATCGTTTTTTAATATGGTGACTAACTATTTGATAGCGTTGCGAATCTCACCAACGAGAATCGAGAGAATACTAACACCAGCAACCAGGTATGCAAGGAAGCAGATGGTGTCGGTAAACCTCAACTCGAAAGCGTCTTCGAAGAAACCGCCTGCCGAGTTGGGCACGGGAGCAGCACTCGAAAGAGCGTAGCAACCGCCAATCACAGCAGCAGCAACCACAAGACCAATCAAAGCCTTAACAGCAGCCTTGGGGGTAGTAAACAAATTCTTAACAGGCGATGCAAGAGCAGCGACAATGCCGATGCCCACAATCGCGTACATCCATACAAGCATCCACTGGCAGTCTGCATGCATATCGCCCATGTGCTGCACCTGAGGCAGGAAGAAGAGCGATGCAAAGCACACAATGGTGATTGCAAAGAGTACATATTCTACATATTTAACCCATTTCATATTCTACAAGGTATTATATTGGTGGGTAACTTATTTCTTGCTGTAAGCGGTCAAGATGTCAACCAAGGTAATCGAAGAATCCTCCAACTCAACAACCGAACCGTCGATGAGGTTGAGAATGTAGTTGTAGAACAACTGAAGAATAACTGCTGCGATAAGACCTGCAAGGGTAGTCAAAAGTGCCACTTTAATACCACCTGCAACCAAGGTTGCCGAAACCTCACCTGCTGCCTGAATCTGGTCGAATGCCTCAATCATACCAACAACGGTACCCATAAAGCCCAACGAAGGCGAAAGAGCAATGAAGAGGTTGATCCAGCTCAAACCGCTCTCCATCAAACCGTTCTGTACCGAACCGTAAGAAGCAACCGCTTTCTCAACAACATCCAAACCCTCGTTGTAACGAAGTGCGCCCTGATAGTAGATGCTTGCAACAGGACCTTTGGTGTTGCGTGCCAACTCTTTGGCAGCCTCAATACCACCCTCGTTGAGAGCAGCCTCAAACTCAGCGATGAACTTCTTGGTGTTGATTTTCGAGAACGAGAGGTAGAGGATACGCTCAATAGCCACTGCCAAACCGATGATCAAGCAGAGCAACACGGGGGTCATCCAGAACACACCACCCTCGATGAATTTCTGTTTGAGAGCCTGGTGGAAGGGAACACCTGCAACCTCGGTCTCCTCATCAATAGCGGGAGCAGCCTCCTCAACTACTGCATCCTCAGCAACAACCTCCTCAGTAGCAGCAGCCTCGGGCTCCTGTGCGTAAACATTAGCAGTTGCAAGGCTCATAACACCTACAACCGACAAAATCATAAAAAGTTTTTTCATAACTTTGAATTTGTTTGGAATTAATTAAATGTGTTTTGTTTGTATGTTTTTCTCTTCTTTTGTGCTTGCTCCTCTTCGCTGCGGATGTATCCACACACTCCACCTCAAATTAGAGCAACGCTACAAAGATATGTATTTTTTTGAAAAAATACTCCCAAACACAAAAAGAAATGCATTTTGATTTGTAATTTTCACGACACCCCTCCTCACAACCGCCACGCCTCACATAAAAAAACAAGCCCCCTTTCACCAAGGAGGGGTTTAGGGTGGAGTGTGAATATGGGTGCGAGATAACTCGCACCTCAAAAACAAAAGGCTCGCCGACGCCCACCTTTGGCAGTCGTGGCAAGACGGGTTGGATATACCACTCTGTCTTGGGACTCCTCCCCTACGAACCGACGCCCGAAGCGGGAGCAGAGGTTGCTTGCAAACTATGCCCCGCAAGTAGGAGGGAAAGCCACCAAAGGTGGATTAAAGGGGAGGTTGGGAGGGGTGGTCGTATTTGCGCTCGGCGTCCTCGCCGAGCAGGAGGTCGGGAGGGGTGGTCGAAATTGCGTGCGCGTCCCCGCGCACAACTCCTCCCCTAAGTTAGGGGGAGAGTAAAAGGAATTCCCCCTCTAAGTTAGAGGGGGTGTCACGAAGTGACGGGGGCGTGTGTAAAAAAGAGTAATTTTGACAGACCTCTCCCCCGCCTTCGGCACCCTCCCCTAACTTAGGGGAGGGAGGTGGCAATGCGTTAGGGGCTGCAATCACTTTCCCAAACCCCACCGCCTCTCCTCCTAACTTGGTGGAGGGAGGTGGTTGTGGGTTTCCAAAGCATCACACCAGAAAAACGCAGAGTGGCAAGCGAATTTTAGGCACACAAGAGAACCACCTCCACTGGTGTCAGAGTGACGCTTTTGTGAGGGTGGTTATTTGAAAAGTAATTAAGTGCAGAGAGTTGAGGGAATTTTTTGCGAAATAAGAAAGCGGCTCCGCAGTTTACTTGGCGTAAATGAGGAAGCCGCTTTTGAAATTTGGTGAAAAATTCACCAACTCTATGCGCTTATTTTTTGTAGCGAGCGTAACGCTGCATAAACTTATCAACACGACCTGCGGTGTCAACAAGTTTCATCTTACCAGTGTAGAAGGGGTGCGAAGTGTTCGAAATCTCCATTTTGTAAACGGGATACTCAACACCGTCAACTACCAAGGTCTCTTTGGTATTCACTGCCGAGCGGCAGAGAAAAACATGATCGTTGGACATATCCTTGAATGCAACGATACGATAGTTCTTAGGATGGATATCTTTTTTCATCGTTTTGTCTGTTTTTTTAAGAATTACTCTGCTACAACCGAGAAGTGAATGGTTGCCTTAACCTCCCTGTGGAGTTTAACGGTTGCTACATACTCGCCAAGAGTCTTCACAGCGTCTACCTCGATAGCCTTGCGCTCTACCTCTACGCCCTTCTCTGCGAGAGCAGCTGCGAGGTCAGCCGAAGTGATGCTACCAAAGATACGCTCCTCCTCTGCCTTAGCGGTGAGGGTGAGGGGAATATTCTCGATTTTCTCTGCGAGTGCCTGAGCGTCTGCGAGGAGTTTAGCCTCTTTGTGAGCCCTCTGGCGAATGTTCTCTGCCAAAACTTTCTTTGCCGACTCAGTTGCTACCTTAGCGTAGCCCTGGGGAAGAAGGAAGTTGTTTGCATATCCGGGTTTAACATCTACGATGTCGTTAGCGTAACCCAATTTCTCTACATCTTTAATAAGAATTACCTGCATAATATTGTCCTCCTTCTCTAATTATTTCATCAAATCGGTTACGAAAGGCAAGATTGCGAGGTGGCGAGCACGCTTAACAGCCTGAGCCACTTTCTTCTGGTATTTCTGCGAAGTACCGGTCAAACGACGGGGAAGAATCTTACCCTGCTCGTTGAGGAACTTTTTCAAGAACTCGCCATCTTTATAATCGATGTATTTGATACCGCTCTTTTTGAAACGGCAATATTTTTTCTTTTTAACATCAACCGACACGGGGTTGAGGTAGCGGATCTCGCTATCGTTTTTTACAGGTGCTGCCATAGTTTATGCCTCCTCTGCTACTTCGGGTTCAACATTAGCCTCAGTCTCTACAACCTCAGCGTTTACTTTGCCTGCGAGTTTGTTGCGGCGTTTGATCGAGTACTCAACTGCGTGTTTGTCCTGACGGAACGAGAGGAAACGAATAACGCGCTCGTCGCGGCGATACTGCTTCTCGAGTTTCACAATGAGGTCGCCCTCGCCAGTGAACTCGATAAGGAAATAGTAACCGGTGGTCTTCTTCTGGATTGCATAAGCGAGTTTCTTCAAACCCCAAGCCTCTGCATTTACGATCTGACCGCCGTTCTCGGTGATAACACCTTGGAATTTGCCAAACAACTCATCGAGCTGAGCCTCCGAAAGAACGGGGGTGGCAATGAAAACGGTTTCGTAATTGTTCATAGTGTTTTTGTTTAATTAAAGTTTATTGCATACCAAATGCGGGCGCAAAGATACAAAGAAAATTCAAAACGCAAAATTCATAATTCAAAATTCTTCTGTTTTTTAAGCAAAAAACTATCAAAAAAATCAATAAAATGCATATTGCGCAGGAATTTTTGCGCCAAACAAGAGAGCGAGTCCGCAGTTTACAAGGCGTAAACGAGGAACTCGCTCTTAGAAGTTTGGTGCAAAAAGCACCCGAAAAATGCGTTTTATCTATCCAGTTTGAAGTCTTGACCCAGATACACACGCCTTACCTCCTCGTCATTTGCGAGGTCCTCGGCACTACCCGCCTTCAAAACCTTACCCTCAAAGAGTAGGTAGGTACGGTCGGTAATCGAGAGGGTTTCGTGTACATTATGGTCAGTAATAATCACACCGATATTCTTGTCTTTCAGCGTACTAACAATGCTTTGGATATCCTCCACTGCAATGGGGTCTACGCCCGCAAAAGGCTCGTCGAGAAGGATGAATTTGGGGTTGATAGCCACCGCGCGTGCAATCTCCACACGCCTACGCTCACCTCCCGAGAGTTGGATACCTTTGTTTTTACGCACCTTCTGCAAGCGGAACTCCTCAATCAACTCCTCCACCCTTTGGCGTTGGTACTCCTTGGAGTAACCCGTCATTTCGAGTACTGCGCGGAGGTTCTCCTCAACGGTCAAACCACGGAACACGGATGCCTCCTGTGCCAAATAGCCCACACCCATCTGGGCGCGTTTGTAGACAGGCATCTTGGTAATCTCGGTCACAGTGCCGTCTTCGTCTTCGAGGAAGATGCGACCATCGTTTGGTTTGACAAGACCTACTATCATATAAAAGGTAGTGGTCTTACCCGCACCGTTAGGTCCCAACAGACCCACAATCTCGCCCTGTTTCACATCAATCGAAACATGGTTTACAACCGTTCTACTCTTATACTTTTTTACTAAATCGGAGGTATACAATCTCATTTCCCAAAAAATTTTTCACAAAGTTAGTCCATTTTCCGAAATAATTACTATCTTAGTATTGCGAAAAGCGAAAAAGAGTTTTTTGATATGGAGGAAAAGGAGATTAAAAGCGAAGTTTTGCTGGCGAAATTGAAGGAATACTTCGGTTTTTCGGCATTCAAAGGTAACCAAGAGGGTGTCATTCGCAATGTACTTGCGGGTGGCGACACCTTTGTATTGATGCCCACGGGCGGTGGCAAGAGTCTTTGCTACCAACTTCCGGCATTGATGATGGAAGGTGTAGCGATTATCATCTCGCCCCTGATCGCATTGATGAAAAACCAAGTTGATGCGATGCGCACTTTCAGTATGGAGGAGGGCATTGCACACTTTCTCAACTCTTCGCTCAACAAAGCCGCCATCACACAGGTTAAAAACGATGTTTTAGCAGGCAAAACCAAACTACTCTATTTCGCTCCCGAATCCCTCACCAAAGAGGAGAACATCTCTTTCCTTCGCAAAATCAAAATTTCGTTCTACGCAATTGACGAGGCGCACTGCATCTCCGAGTGGGGACACGACTTCCGCCCTGAGTATCGCCGCATACGCCCCATTGTAAACGACATAGGCAGGGCACCTATCATAGCCCTCACAGCAACGGCAACCCCCAAGGTACAGTTCGACATTCAGAAGAACCTCGGTATGATGGATGCAAAGGTCTTTAAGTCCTCCTTCAACCGCCCCAACCTCTACTACGAAATTCGCCCCAAAAACGATGTAAACAAAGACATCATTCGCTACATCAAGCAAAATGAGGGCAAGAGCGGTATTATCTACTGTCTCTCGCGCAAGAAGGTGGAGGAACTTGCTGAACTATTGGTGGCAAACGGTATCCGCGCACTCCCCTATCATGCCGGTATGGATGGCGTTACAAGGGCAAACAACCAAGACGCGTTCCTTATGGAGCAGGTGGAGGTTATTGTGGCGACCATAGCATTTGGTATGGGTATCGACAAACCCGATGTGAGGTATGTTATCCACTACGACATCCCCAAGAGTTTGGAGGGTTACTATCAGGAGACAGGTCGCGCAGGTCGCGACGGTGGCGAGGGTAGGTGTATTACCTTTTATAGTTATAAGGACATCCAGAAGTTGGAGAAGTTCATGCAGGGCAAACCCGTCGCCGAGCAGGAGATTGGTCGCCTACTCCTGATGGAGACGGTGGCTTATGCCGAGAGTTCGGTTTGTCGCCGCAAGAGCCTGTTGCACTACTTTGGCGAGGAATATACTGGGGAGGATTGTGGAGCGTGCGACAACTGCATCAATCCCAAGCCCAAAATCAATGCGCAGAAACAGATGCTCACGGCTCTCGAAGCACTCGAAGCCATCGGTCCAAAGTTCAAGGCAGACTACCTCAGTTCGGTTTTGGTGGGTAAGAACAACTCTATTATCAAGTCCTACAACCATCACAAGTCGGAGTTTTTCGGCGTGGGCAGGGAACACGACGAGAAATTCTGGGGTGCAGTCATCCGCAAGGGACTCATCGAAGGACTTATTGACAAGAATATCGAGAACTACGGTTTGCTGTCACTCAGCACTAAGGGCGAGGCTTATCTCGACAAACCCTACCCCATTACCATAACTCTCGACCACGACTATAACGAGGATAGTGACGATGAAGCAATGGCTGCGGCGGCCGGCAAGGGAGCCGTTGCCGACGAGGAGTTGTTTGCAATGCTCAAAGACCTCCGCAAGAAGGTTGCCATGCGCCACAACCTGCCCCCATTCGTCATCTTCCAAGACCCCTCGTTGGAGGATATGGCTATCCAATACCCCATCACTATTGATGAGTTGCAGAACATCAGCGGTGTAGGTGCGGGTAAGGCTAAGAAGTTTGGCGAGGAGTTCATCAAACTCATTGCGGCTTATGTGGAGGAGAAAGATATTATCCGCCCGCAGGATATGGTCGTGAAGAGCGTTGTAAACAAGAGCGGCAACAAGGTCTTCATCATCCAGAGCATCGACCGCAAGATGGACTTCGAGGATATTGCCCACGCCAAGAACCTCGAAATGGAGGAACTCCTGACGGAGATTGAGTCGATTGTCAACTCGGGCACAAAACTCAACATTAGTTACTACATAGACCAAGTCATCGACGAGGATAAGGCGGAGGATATCTACCTCTACTTCAAGGAGGATGCCGAGAGCGATAGCCTCGACGAGGCTATGGAGGAACTCGGTGGCGACTACACCGAAGAGGAGATTCGCCTTGTGCGCATCAAATTCCTCTGCGAACAGGGACACTAAGCCGAGTTGAGAATTGAGGCAACCGACGACAAACCGAGAGCAATCAAATTTATTTGAATTGCCGAGGTGCGAAGGAGGAAAAGACGCCGAAGGCGGATTAAATGCGAGTAAGCGAGCGCAGAGGGCACTTGTGCACTATGTCGAGCAGGAGCATTTTAGAGCACGCGTAGCGTGGTCAATTGAGAATTGAGAGTTGAAAGTTAAACTGAGCCGCGAATTTCGCGGCGCAGTTTTTTTTAATCCCCCTCTAAGTTAGAGGGGGGGCCCGAAGGGCGGGGGCGTGTGTACTGCTCCCCAAAGTTAGGGGAGGTGCCCGTAGCGCGGAGGGGTCTGTCACTCTTGTCACTCCTGCAAGAAGAACAAGAAAAGCAAGAAGAACAAGAAAGACAGGAGCCCCCTTTGTTCACGGGTATCTTTTTTAATACCCGTGAACAAAGGGGAGGCACGCGGGGGCGTGTGAAAAAAAAAAGGCGAGCGCAACCCTGCGCTCGCCAAATTACTGATTACCAACTAAATTGTGATTAGACTATTGGTAGAGTCCATTATCTTATTAGATACCATGCAGAAGGATCTATCTCTTCATCAATATATTCCATTCCCACATATTCTGTGCACGACTTGTCGGAAAAGAAAAAACGAACAATATACACCATTTCCATACCAATCCTATTACGCATCTTAAATTTATGGACAATACTCCATTCGGATGGTATTCGTTCTGTTTTGCGAAGACCCAACACATCCTCAGAACCAGTTCCTGCAAATATATCCTTAAATTCGACTTGCCCTCACGCGTAGGGTTTATATGAATCACCTTGAATAGACTCTCTTAATTGTATCTTTATCGTTCTCTTTGCATTGTAGTTTTGCGAATCTACCTCATTGCAACCATACAACAAAAATAGTAAAATGCAAACTATGAGTAATTGTACACTATTCTTCATTTTAGTAATTATTTGGTTTAATTTCGTGTTTTCCAAACGATTACTATCCGTACCCCAATAGTGATTTATAAACAAAAAGAAAGCGTGGTGCTGAAAGACTTATTTTAGAATTGCAGGTCTTAGGATACCTCGGTAAATAAAACAAGCAACAGCCTCACGCCTATCCCGAATACAGGATATGACGCAAGAAGATGTCGGCTCATTCTCTTTACCTTTGTCGAAGTTCCTAAGTTCGACTATCGAGAATAAACTTACACTTTCCGTGTGTTTTTAGTATGTTGTTGCAAACATAGGTAAATTATTTCAAAAAACCGCCTCCAAATAAAAGATGGAAGGTTTTGTTAGCCTTCCATCTTTTCTGCCACCCAATTTGTGAGGGCGATATAGTCTGCAACCGAGAGTGCCTCCGCGCGGAGCGAGAAGAACTCGTGTTCCTCGCCGCCAAAGTCGCCAAAGGTCGCCTTCAAAGGGGTTTTGAGCATCTTGCGGCGTTGGCCGAAAGCCGCCTTAACGACCTTCACAAAGAGTCTTTCGTCGCACCCCAACTCCTTTACACCGTTGCGAGTCATACGCACAACGGCACTCTTAACCTTGGGCGGAGGGTTAAAGACATTCTCGTGAACGGTAAAGAGGTACTCAATATCGTACCACGCCTGCATCAGCACGCTCAGAATGCCGTAGTCGCGGTTGCCGGCGGGCGAGGCTATGCGGAGCGCAACCTCACGCTGCACCATACCCACAACCTCGGGAATCAAATCCTTATAGTCCAGCACCTTGAAGAAAATCTGCGAGGAGATATTATAGGGGAAGTTACCGATGACTTTCAGCCCCTCGGGGAACATCTCACCCAAGGGCAAGTTCAGGAAATCGCCAAAGATAAGTCGTGGCGTGAAATCGGGATAGTGGCGGTGGAGATACTCCACACTCTCGCCATCGACCTCCGCGCCCCAAGTGCGTATATCCTCGCGAGCCAAGAGGAACTGCGTCAGCACACCCGTGCCACAGCCCACCTCCAAGACATCGCCACCCGCGCTCATAGCCTCGGCAATCCTACGGGCAACGCCCATATCGGTCAAAAAGTGCTGTCCGAGAGCCTTCTTTGGGCGGACATAGTTTGGGTTGTCGGAGGGTGCGGCACGGTGAGAGCCCCTATGAGCCCCACCTTTACCTCTATTATTATATCTCTTCGTAGCCAATTTAAGTCGAATAATTATATTGGTTTATAAATTTCAGTATTGTTACTCCTCAGACGACTTACTCCTCAGTTGCAGTTTTACCGCCATCGGTAGAGTGCTATTTGCGGCTGCTCGATTTAGACTCATAGGTCTTATCGAAGCCCAGCAGGTCGCTACTTTCGGTGACCTCTTCGCCATCAATAGTAGTTTTGCGTTTGCGAGAGGAACCGCCACCACTGCTGCCACCATCGCCAACAATGGCTCCAAAAAGAGCAGGCGTTGGGAGATGGCTCCCAAAACTACACCTACGAACATCAACCTCCAAGCCATCTCCTGTGTGCGCGTTACCTCGGGAGCAACCTTAGCATCACAAGATATGTTCTTTTCTTCGTTCATAAGTCTCTCTACATTATGTCGATATGTATTTGTGTCCTAATCTTCCAACTGCTCTACAACCTCGGCGGGGAGTTGTTTGGCGGTCTTGATGCCCAGAGCCTTGATATCTTCGGCTTTCTTTATGAGGTTGCCCCTACCTGTGGAGAGTTTGCTATATGCCTCGTCGTACTTCTCCTGCGCCTTCGAGAGCGAAGAGCCCACATCCTGCAAGTCCTTCACAAAGCCACAGAGTTTGTCGTAGAGTTTGCCCGTCTCCTCAGCAATTGCAAGCGCATTTTTGGTCTGCTTATCGCGTGTCCAAAGTTGATACATGAGTTTCAGCACCGAGATGAGGTGCGTGGGGCTAATGATGACAACATGTTGAGAATAAGCCTTTTCCCACAGTGTTGTGTCGGCATTCATAGCAGCCATATAGGCACCCTCGTTGGGTACAAACATCATCACAAAGTCGGCAGCATCTTTCACATAGCGTTGATACTGCTTGGTGGTAAGTTCCTTGACATGTGCCGTCATCGAAGCGAGGTGTGCTGCAAGTGCTGCATCCCTATCCACCTCATTTGTGGCATTGACATAATTGACATAAGCCGTAAGCGACACCTTGGAGTCAATGACGATATGTTTACCCTCGGGAAGGTGGAAAATAACATCGGGGCGCAAGAGGTTGCTCTCCTCACCGACAATCTTCGTGCCATCGGCATTGTGGGTAGCCTGCATTGTAAAGTTCACGCCATCCTCCAAGCCCGACTTTTCGAGAATTTGACGGAGAATCATCTCGCCCCAATCGCCCTGCACCTTGCTATTGCCACGCAGTGCGTCCGAAAGTTCGCGAGCCTCTCGCGATATTGAGGCGTTTAGTTCAGTGAGTTCTTTAAGGCTGGCACGCAACGACTTAACCTCACTAACCTCATCCGTATAGCACTTGTCAATTTTACTCTGCAAACCCTCCAAATTATCCTTAAAGGGTTTCAAAATCTCCGCCAATCGTTCCTCGTTACTCTTCTTGAAGTTTTGCGACTTCTCTTCGAGAATGGCGGTAGCGAGTTCCTTGAAATTCTGCTCACTCTCCTTGCGCAAAGCGGCACGCTGCTCACTCTCCTGACGGAGTTGCTCTTTGAGCCTTGCGTTCTCGGTGGATATGGCAGTAATCTCTTTTTGCTGCCTTTCCGTACGCTCCACAAGAGGTTCGAGCGAGGCAATACGCTCCTGCAAACGAGCCCTCTCCGCACCACCTTCGGCAACCTCCATACGCAAGCGGACAACCTCGCCATTCTGCTCCTCCAAACGGCTCTCACGCTCGCTGAGGATACGACGCGCAGGGTTGAGATAGAGCGCCAAAACCACGCCCAACGCAATGGACAAAACTATCGCTATGGTTAAAACAATTGGTGACATATAGGTTTGAAAATTAGTAGTTTATATCAAATTCTATCATTCGGCGATAAGTTCGGCAGCCATCAGTGCCGAGCACAGAGCGACACCTCCGCCACTGCCCTCCTTCACACCATCCGAGCCAGCCAAGATGGAGCCCACGGCATAGAGGTTGCGGAGCGTTACGCCTCCCTTTGAGGGGTGCAACGACCCATCGACGCCCACTCCAAACTGCTCAAAAGGCTGCGCACCGAAGAGTTTTGCCGAGGTCCACTCCTCGCGCCTTTCAGCAGCCACAACATCCAAGTCCGCAAGTGGCTCATAAATCCTCGCGGTCGAGCCAACAACACCACCACCAAAGAAACTGCCCGTAGCGAGCACAAAATTGTCTGCCTCGAAAGTGGCTCCCGTAGCGGTGTGGAGCGATTTGGCGGCACTGCACTCCACATCCACAACCTCGACCCTCTCATTCTCAAACAACGCGCCACCGAGAGTTACAAAGCGTTCCCTGAGTGCCATTTGCACACTTGCACCCACAAGCGACAACGAGGCGGTAGGCACAAGCCTAACCCTTTTACCTACAACATTTTGCACAACATCGTAAGCCTCCCTGTGGTACATATCGAATATCGCAGGTAGTAGTACCACATCGCTATCGCCCGCCATCTCCGACACTCTCTGCGCAAACTCCTGCGCCACACTTGGGGTCATTGACACCAAAGCACCGCTCCGAATTTGCTCACTGAGTCTAACAGAGTGGCAAGCACACTCCACGCCCCTATGGCGGAGAGTTCGTGCGACAAACTCGGGGTTAAAATCGAGATACCCCTCAACTCCCACTACGCAAACTCTCTGGCTCGCAAGTTTATCCAGACTCTCGAAGGTCGCAAACTCCTGCAAGGTCAGCCACGCGGGTTTCAGCACTCCGATTGGTGTGAGGCGTAGCATACTACTCTCAGCCTCGCCCCTTAGAGGTATGCCCGCGGCAGCAAAAATCTCTTTTATCTGTTTGGTATATCGCACGATACGCTCTATGCCAATAGTCGCATAGGGGTGTGTCAATCCGCTCTCCGTGGCAAGCCTTTCGATGCCCTCCAAGCCCTCGGCAAAGAGTTCAAAGGAGCCCGAAAAATAACTCAAAGAACTCCTACCCGAAGAGAAGAGAGCAACCCTCTGTCCCCTCTCGGCAAGAGCAATACCGGTTACCATACCAGCGACACCTCCACCCACAATTATCGTATCGAACCTACTCATTTTCAACTCCTTTCTTAGCCTCTTCGAGTCCGCAAACTCCGTCGTAGAACCAACGAGTAAACTGCGCAGCCGCAAGCGTCTTATCCCAAGCCACAGGGCGCATACCGCGCCAACGCTCCTCGTGGAATTGCTCAACGCCCTCGAAGATATCGGACAAGGGCACACCCTCACTCTCGGCAAGCACACCTGCTGCCCTGAGCGAGCAGAAATGCTCCATACAGCCACCCATACCCAATCTTGTTCGGCGGCGTAAATCGACAATACTCCGTGCACCGAGGTTATCCACCGCACTCTTTACATCCTCTGCCGACACCCTCTCGCACACGCAGACCAAAGGTGAGGTCTGCCCCTTGCTACCGCACGAGATATACTCTCCCACTCTATTAGGGGCACTCTCGCGTTGCGCAGTCTTGATATTTGGGAGCGGCGTGGTAGCCGTAACAGAGGTCGCCACCTTACCGAGTTTACGGCACACCATATCCGTAGTCCACTCTGCCATAAGGCGGTAGGTCATAAGTTTGCCACCCGTAATAGTTACAAATCCCTCCAAGCCATCCCTCTCGGCGTGGTCGAGGCAGACGATACCTCGCGAGATACCCCTACCCGTTGGGTCGTTATCGTCAGCCACCAATGGGCGTACACCCGAATAGGCCCTTAGTATGCGCGTCGAGGCGAGTGATGGGGCGAGTTTTTCGCCCTCGCGGAGCAAGACATCAACCTCTGCGGGAGTCACCTCGTTTCTATCTATTTCGTCGAGCGCAATCTTCTTAGAGGTGGCACCAATAACGCACACATTACCCCCAGGGACCAAAATATCCGCATCGGCAGGTTTGCGGCAGCGATTAATGACCATATTATTAACCCTGCGCCCAAAGACCAACAATGAGCCTTTGGCGGGGTACATACCAACTTTCACGCCTGCCATTTGAGCAATGCGCTGTCCCCAAATACCTGCGGCATTGACCGTCACGGGAGCATAAGCACGAACTCTCTCGCCCGTGGCAGTATGGAGCAATTCAACGCCCTCAATGCGGTTTTGGCACCTGACAAAACCGACCACCTCGTGGTATGTCAGCAGTTCGGCTCCGTGCAGGCGAGCGTCGAGCAAGTTGGCAGCCACCAACCCAAAAGGCTCAACCGACCCGTCGGGAACCCTCACAGCACCCACAAGCGAGGGATTGACGGCAGGCTCTAATCGAATAGCCTCCTTAGGCGAAATCTCCTCAGCCGAAATTCCCACCCTTTGGCAAGCCTCAATAAAGTTCTTTTGATACGCCAAATCATCCTCGGGAAGAGTGATAAAGAGTCCATCGGTAGCCATCACATAGGGAGCGGCAATGCGTTTAAGGATACCATTCTCCACAATGCACTCCGCAGCACCCTCGCTGTCGGTCACTGCATAGCGTGCGCCACTATGGAGCAGTCCGTGGTTGCGCCCCGAAGCACCCATGGCAATATCGCCACGCTCGACAAGCAACACCTTTAAGCCCCTTAGCGCACAATCACGCGCAGTGCCGGCACCCGTTATGCCACCACCGATTATAATAACATCGTATCTTCTGCTATCTGTCATCTATCCTATTTCCACAAAGGAGATAATCCGCATAAATTATACAAAAATACCTATTTTGGGTCAAGACTCCAAATTTTCGCCCGTTTTGCACACAAAATTAGTAAAAAATTTGGCGTGAGGACAAAGGGCAGAGTGGGAGTATTTTAGATGAAAATACTTTTTTCGTCAATTTTGCATTTTGCATTTTGCATTTTATGTGTATCTTTGTGGGCTGAAAAGCGAGATGGACCCATAGCTCAGTTGGTCAGAGCAGCGGACTCATAATCCGAAGGTCGTGGGATCATGCCCCTCTGGGTCCACAAGGTTGACGGTTGCAAGTTGTTGCAACCGTTTTTTTGTGAATTGAGAGTTGAAAGTTGAAAGTTAAACTGCGCTGCGAATTTCGCGGCGCAGTTTTTTTTATCCCCCTCTAAGTTAGAGGGGGTGCGCGGAGCGCGGGGGCGTGTGTAAAAAAGAGTAATTAATTAAAGAGTAGAGAGTAATTTTGACATACCTCTCCCGCCTTCGGCACCCTCCCCTAACTTAGGGGAGGTGCGCGAAGGGCGGAGGGGTCTGTTTTCCCTGTCACCCTTGGTATCCTTGGGACCCTTGGCTAAAAAAACCATGGTTACAGGGATTCCAAGGGTTCCATGGGTTCCATGGTTTTTTTCTCTCCCCCACGGGTGATTTATGCGAGGCAAGTTCAAGGCTTGCGAAGCGCGAGGATGCGGAAGTTTACTTGGCGTAAATGAGCAGTCCGAGCGCGAGCGTAACGCAGAAAACACCCACAAGGTGAAGTCGGAGGTGGGACTGCCCAAAAAGGGAGTTAGCATTACGCCAACTCTCTTTAAGAGGTAAAAACGCATATAAGCGAGCGGATTTTAGGCGCACAAGAAAATCCCCTCCGCAGTTTACTCATCGTAAATGAGGAGGGGATTTATCGCAGTCGGACGCCAAAGACGCCGCTTAGATGCGTTTTTTGTAGTCCCACCGGGAATCGAACCCAGATTTACAGTTTAGGAAACTGTCGTTCTATCCGTTGAACTATGGAACCAAGCGGTCTTCACTTCCAAGACCTTGTGCCGACATTACTGCTCGGCAGTAGTGCTCTCCGCTGCAAAAGCCTTGCGGATATCCTCCGCATAGCCCGATTTGATACTAAGTTCCGTCTGGTGCACCATATTCCTCAGCGCAAGCACCGATGAAGAGCCGTGACCTACAATCACCACCTCATTCACACCCAGCGCTGGGGTACCACCCTTAATCTCGTAGTTGAGATTATCAAGGAACTCATCGTCAATCTTCCTCGCCTTGGCAATATACCTAAGGCTCTCGGAGAGTTTCAACAGGACATTGCCCATAAAGCCGTCACATACCACAACATCTGCCTTACCCAAGTAGAAATCCTTACCCTCGATGTTACCAACAAAGTTAATTCTCTTCTCCTCGGCGAGCATCTGGTATGCAGCCTTTGCCTGAGCGTTGCCCTTCGTCTCCTCCTCGCCAATGTTGAGCAGTGCAACTCGTGGCTCGGAGAGTCCCCAAAGGTCTTTGGCGTAGATGCTACCCATAAGTCCGTACTGACACAGCACCTCGGGTTTGCAATCCACATTCAGACCCACATCAAGAAGAAGCGTATAGCCCCCTCTTACATTTGCGATGGCTGCCGACACTGCTGGGCGGATAACACCCTCTGTTGTGCCGATGGTGAACATTGCACCAGCCATCATTGCACCGGTCGAACCGGCACTTGCGATACCGTCAATCTTGCCCGCTTTCAGCCACTCAAAGCCCTTACGAATACTCGAATCAGCCTTCGACTGAAAAGCCTTCACAGGGTGGTCACCCATTGTGATAACCTCCGAGGTTGCCACAATCTCTATTCTCTCGCCCTTGTAGCCCTCTGCCTCCAAGCACCTCTCTATCGCCTCCTTGTCGCCAAAGAGAACAACAGTGGTGGTGGCATCGAGCAACGCAAGCGACTCAACCACTCCCTTAACGACCGCTTCGGGGGCATAGTCGCCACCCATCGCGTCAATACCTATGCGAAGATTACGCACCGCAGTAGTGTAGTCGATTAGTCCTTACTCGGCTTTTTTCTCGATAGCCAATTTGCCACGGTAGAAACCACACTCGGGGCATACGCGGTGGTACTGAACGGGCGAACCGCAGTTCGAGCAAACTGCTACGGTAGGAACAGCAGCAACATAGTGTGTGCGGCGTTTGTCTCTTCTGGTCGACGAAACCTTGTGTTTAGGATGTGCCATAATTATTTGTGTTTTACAAGTTTAATTTATCTTTTTCTATTGTTTCTCTGCCAATTTATCCCTCAGTGCTGCGAGCGTGTTACCATTCTCGCCACCACCAAGCGTATTCTCCTTTGGCTCAGCAATCTCCTCAAACTCCTCCTCGCTGACAATCTTAAAGCGTGCCACCATCTCGGGATTGCACTCCTCCAAACTCTCATGCACCCTCTGGTAGGGCAACGACAGCAGGAGCGTTTCGTAAATGTAACCCGAGAGGTCCAACTCGTCATCGGCAGGATTGAGCCACAGAACCTCGCCATCGAACTCAATCTCCTCCTCGCTGAACTTCACATAGAGTGTATCCTCCGCCTCAACGGGATATTCGAGTTCGTCCAAGCACCTATCGCACTCCACCCAAGCCGAGCCATCGAGCACCACTTCAAAGGTAAGCATCTGCGCAGCCTTGGTCATCACAACATCCACATCCACCTCTGCATCAAGCAGTTCTTCGTCGCCAACAGCCTCCAAGAAAGCCTTATCGACTTTGAACTCGAAGTGGTGTTCGCCCGCCTTCAAGCCCTTGAATGGAATGCAGAATTCTCTCAGTGCGCTCATAAGTGCCTAAAATTAGCGTGCAAAGATACACATAAAATTGACAAAAAAAAATTTTTTATCTAAAATGCTCACGCTCGGCGTAGAAAACGAGTTACCTCTACCCTCGCTCACTCGCATTTGCGAAAATCGGAAATTTGAATTTGAAAATTTTAGACTTTCGACCTATTTTCTTGCGAAGCCAGGGGCGGTAAGTGGCAATTCGCCACCCTCGGGGGTAACCAGCACTGCCCCACGCTCGGTGATGTGACCTATAACATCCACACCTCCAAAGTGTAGCACCTTGTCTTTCATTTCCAGAGGAACAGTAAACATCAACTCGTAGTCATCGCCACCGTTAAGCATCGCCACAATGGGATCAGCATTGAGTTCCTCCGCCATAGCCCTCGTCTCGGCGGCAATAGGAATCCTCTCCAAGTAGAGTCTTATGCCACAGCCCGAATACTTGCAAAGTTGCAGAGCGTCAGATGCCAAGCCATCGGTAATATCTATCATTGCCGAAGGAACGATACCCTCTGCGCCCAAAGCCTTCACAATATCAAGCCTAAGGTCGGGTTTGAGCCAACGGCGAAGGATATATTCGTGTCCCTTAAAGTCGGGATTGGGGTTGGGATGACCATCGAGTGCGATACGCTCCCTCTCCAACAGGTGCAATCCCATATAAGCCGCGCCCAAATCGCTTGTAATGCAAACCAAATCATTGACTTTGGCACCCGAGCGGCGCACAAGTTTATCCTTTGCAACCTCGCCCACAGCCGTAACACTCAGCGCGAGTCCATTGACCGAAGCCGTAGTGTCGCCACCCACAAGGTCTATGCCATACTCCTTGCAGGCTGCCTTCACTCCTTCATACAACTCTTCCAAGTGTTCCACAGCAAAGCGTGCCGAAACACCAATCGAAATCGTCACTTGACGAGGAGTGCCATTCATGGCAATAATATCGCTCGCACCAGCGACAACAGCCTTATAACCAAGGTGTTTAAGAGGAAAATATGTCAGGTCGAAATGCACACCTTCGAGCAATAATTCGGTGGAAAGCAACATATACTTCTCGCCTGCATCTATCACTGCGGCATCGTCACCAACGCCCACCACAGTGCTATCATTCACACCCTCTACTCCCTGTGTTAGTCTGTCTATAAGTCCGAAGTGTCCCACCTCGGCAATCTCTGTACGCTTTGCCATATCTACCAAATTTTCAATTCGGTGCAAAGTTAATAAAAAATTTTAGTAATAAGGTATGGCATTTGAATATAAATGCCTATATTTGCACTCGTGAAAAAAGTATGTCACATTTGGCGTAAATGAAAAACATTGTATTATTTGGACCCCCGGGAGCTGGCAAAGGCACACAGGCGGTCAAATTAGTAGAGAAATACGGCTTTAACCATATCTCAACAGGTCAGGTTATTAGGAACGAAATCGAGCAGCAAACTCCCGCAGGTAAGCAGGTCGAGGAGTGTATCGCAAGGGGCGAATTCGCACCCGATGACTTGGTTATAGAGATTGTAAAGAACTTTATGGCTACCCACCAAGATGTGGCAGGTAGCATCTTCGACGGCTTTCCCCGTAACACATATCAGGCAGAGCAGTTCGACGCTCTGATGGATGAGTGGAATAGCGAAGTGGATGTAATGCTCTCGCTCGAAGTCCCCGAGGAGGAACTCATACAGCGTCTGTTGTTGCGTGGCAAGGAGAGCGGCAGGGCAGACGATGCTTCGGAAGAGGTTATCCGCAATCGTATCCGCATCTACAACGAACAGACAGCCGTAGTGGCAGACTACTACGCCAAACAGGGCAAACATGTTGCCATCAACGGTGTAGGCTCGGTAGATGAGATTTTCGACAGGCTCTGCGAAGCGGTGGACAAGCTTGGGTAGAGTTGAGAGTTGAGAGTTGAGAGTTAAGCGGGCTCGGCAAAACATTTTGCCGAGCCCGAAGTTTATACAAGGGTGCCAAGGGTTACAAGAAAATATCTTCTTGTTACTCTTGTTACTCTTGTTACTCCTATTTCACTTGTTACCCCTGTTGTTGGTAGATGCCCCCGCGAGTGCATATCGCCCTCAATTGAAAGTAAAAACGATTTTCGAGGGTGCTTTTTGTGCCAAAAGAAGGAGCGAGCCCGCAGCCTACTAAGCGTAGGTGAGGAACTCGCTCTATGAAATTTGGTGCAAAAAGCACCCACAAGGCACGCTCGCCAGCGAGATGCGCTCGCTACCAATTCAAAATCTTCTTGAAATCGTAATCCTCAGGATTAGCAACATAAGCCTTCGCAGCCTCGTAATCCTCGGGAGTGATGTAGCAAAGGATGTTGTTTACCAAGCCTTGGAACTGGTCGCCATCGGGGTTTACCAAACGGGGAGGAATCTTGCCGGTGGTGGGGTCTTGGAGATCTTTTAGGTAGAGTTGGCTAATCTGACCATCTTGTGCCACATAGACCATACAACCCGTTTTACCCTCGCTGAAAAGTTTGTAAACACCCATACCCAAAGTGGTGCAATAGAGGAGGTCGCTTGCAACGGGAGTCTGGCAACGCACCTCGTAACCAATTTCTACGGGACGCGATTTAACCTTAATTTTGAGTGCTTTGAGTTTCTTCTCCAAAATCTCGTTGAAGACATGAGCCTTCGACACCTTGCCGAGTTCGGGGTGACCGTGCTCGTCGTAGGAGAAGTTCACACCTGCGTTCTTAATCTCCTCATCCGAGAGGCTGTGGAATACGCCCTCCGATACCATGGCAGCACCGTAGTCCATACCCATAAGTTTGCGTTTGATGATAGACGAGATAACGAGGTTTACAATCTTGTCAATGGTAATCTCGGTCTTGTTGAACATCTCGGGAATGACAATCATAGGATAGTGGCAAGCAGCACCAATACCGCAAGCAAGGTGACCTGCCGAGCGTCCCATAGCAGCGATGATAAACCAGTTGCCGCTGGTGCGAGCATCGGAGTATACAGCCCTGCCAATCACAGCACCCTTATCCATTGCCGACTCGTAGCCAAAAGTAGGCGCACCTGCGGGCAGAGGAAGGTCGTTGTCGATAGTCTTGGGAACATGGATGTTAGCAATAGGATACTTCTTTGCTTCGAGGAATTTAGCGATGCGGTTTGCGGTCGAAGCAGTATCGTCACCACCAACGGTTACGAGCAACTTAATGTTGTTCTCTTGGAAGAATTTGAGGTTGAAGTTGTTCTCAAAATCTGCATCGGTGGGTTTGAAACGACTCATTTGGAGGTACGAACCACCCTGATTGAAGATGTCGTCAGCACGGCGGAAGTCGATATCCTCGTAGCGAGCGTCAGCCTTGAAAAGACCTGTATAACCCTCGTGAAGACCAATCACGCGGAAACCTTTGGTAATGAAAGTTTTGGCAACCGAGCCCACAACGGTATTCATACCGGGTGCAGGACCGCCACCTGTCAAAATTGCAATTGCTTGTTTCATAATTATTTATGTTTAGAGTTTAACCTTGTCTAACCTTCTCGCCACCCACGCAAGCGCGGAAAGGCACACAAAGGTACAACTATTTTTCAATTTTTTTAATAATCTCAGCAAAAAAAGCAAAAGAGTTGAATGTTGAAACCGCCTTCACCATCTCTCGGGTATTAAAAAAGATACCCAACAACAAATGGGTGCTTCCCATTATTCCTGTCTTTCTTGTTTTTCCTGTTTTTCCTGTCCTTTCCTACCATCTATTATCCCCGTTTTTCTCGTTGCAAAATATACTCTCGCAAAAAAGCGTTATATTTGCAAAGATGAAACGATGGATTCTCATAGTGGCGATGTTGATGTGCGTGGTGGGCGAGGCAGATGCTCAGCGCAACAGGGTGCGCGGAAGCGTTCCCTATTCGCGCTATGGTGGCGGTTACATCGCAGGGGTTGAGGCAGACCCCATAACGGGCGACACCATCTACACCGTGCAACTCTCGGATGTGATTGTCTACCGCTCATTGGGCGATATCAAGCGGCATCGAAAACTAATACGCAATGTCAAAGCCGTCTATCCCTATGCCATAGATGCTCGCCACTATTTCGAGTCGCTTACCACACAACTCGACACCATCACAAACCCCAAAGAGCGCGATAGAATAACCCGTGCGCTCGAAAAAGAGATTGTCAAGCGTTACACGCCCGTACTCGAAAAGATGACCTACTCGCAGGGTAAAATCCTGATACGCCTCATAGACCGCGAAACAGAGCGCACATCGTACCAGATTTTGGAGGAGTTTAGGGGTAAGTTTGCGGCAAAATTTTGGAACACCATCGCCCGCATCTTCCGCGCCAACCTGAAACAAGAGTACGATCCCACACAGGGCGAAGACAAACTCATCGAACAAATCATCATCCTCTACGAGGCAGGACTGCTTTGAGAATTGAGGCAACCGACGACAAACCGAGAGCAATCAAATTTATTTGAATTGCCGAGGTGCGAAGGAGGAAAAGACGCCGAAGGCGGATTAAATGCGAGTAAACGAGAGCAGAGCGGGCTTGCACGCTATGCCGAGCAGGAGCATTTTAGAGCA
>JAZNTX010000011.1:0-104598 GCA_045591965.1 Tidjanibacter sp.
TTACGGGTAGGTTGCATACGCGTTACGCACCCGTGCGCCGGTCGCCACCAAGTATTGCTACCCGTGCTGCCCCTCGACTTGCATGTGTTAGGCCTGCCGCTAGCGTTCATCCTGAGCCAGGATCAAACTCTCCATTGTAAAGTAAATTAAAATGTATTGTTAGAGCCTGACTACTTCTTTATCCATTTAAGGAATTGAATTGAATTGAACTTGATGAAGTCCTAAGACTTCATTGCTTCTGCATTCTTTTTCTCTCTGTTAAACCAATAAATCAAAGAACCTTTTTTGGTTCCTCTCCTTTCGGAGAGGCGCTAAAAAAATCGCCGCATTTTCTGAGGCGAGCGTGGGTACAAAGGTAAGACCTTTTTTTGTAACCACCAAATTTTTTAGAACTTTTTTGCAATTTTCTTTTTCACGCCACCTTTCGGCTTTGTTATTTCTCAATTGCGGATGCAAAGGTAGCGACTTTTTTCATTCCTGCAAGCGTTTTGCAAAAAAATTTTGCATTTTTTTGAAGATTTTTTGAGGTATTTTTGCAAGTGGCTGATTTTCAGCAGGGAGTTAAAAACTGGGAGAACTATGAGAACTATGAGAACTGGGAGAACTGAGAAATCATAGTAGTCCCTAAACTCGTAGAACTCATAGAACTCGTAGAAAACCCTCCCCCTTGTTCGCGGGTATCTTTTTTAATACCCGCAAACAAGGGGGAGGTCGTTAGACATTTGACATTAGACATAATATAAAAGGGCGACCCGAGAATGGTCGCCCCTTATATTATATATAGGTATAATTAGAAGCGGTAGCAAACACCGAGATTGAGGGTTGCCAAGCCGTAGCCGAGTTCGAGGTTAGCAGCGAGGTTGTCCGAGAACCAGTAGCGTGCGCCAATCTGGAAACCGTAAACCAAGCCAGCGGCAGCGGCAGCCGAGCCGGTGCCCGAATACCAGTCGCCCCACTGTTTCGAGGTGCCGATGTTGTAACCCAGAGTGAGGGCTGCATAGGTGTCGAGATTCTCAACGGGCATCTCCAAGAGGCTCATAACATCGTAGTGAGCATAACCTTTGGCAGCGATGATAATACTGCTATATTTGTAACCATACTTCGAGCCATCAAGGTGTTCCCAAGTATCTTTTGCGCCAGTGTATGCCAAAACACCACCAACACCAATCGAAAGACCGTCTACTTCCCAAGCATTCTCCAACAAACCATACTCATACGATGCGGTAATGGGAGGAAATTTGCTGTCGTAATAACTGCCGTAGACATTGTTGATAAGACCGATAGTACCGCTCACTACCTGCTCACCAACGGTAATTTGTGCGCTCATCGAAAGAGCTGCAACCAATGCAGTTGCCAAAAGTACAAGTTTCTTCATAGCTGTAAATTTTTTAGTTAAAGAAAAGTTATTTATTGTGTGTATTTTCAAGACTTCTCTACCCCAAAGTTCGCACTTATATTTCTATATTCCAAATTTTTACGCCACAAATTGCGCATTTTTAAGAGAGAGAGAGAGAGAGAGAGAGAGAGAGAGAGAGAGAGTTTGCAACACACTAACAATCAATGGATTGCCACCACAAACCACTCTTTGAAAATAATTTTGTCGCTCTCTCGAAAAAAAATGCATATATTTGCGGTGCCACAAGACTTAAAGAGAAACCTTCCCCGAGGGGGGCATCACTCCCGAAGGAGTACAAAAACACCTAATTTTATGATTACAAAACTACTTATTATCATCCTCTACTTGTTGGTTCCCGCAGGAGTTCTTTGGGCGTGTCGCAAAGTGAAATTCCTCGACAAAGTGGGTCCTGTACTGACGCTCTATATCTTTGGTGTGATAATCGCCAACCTCCACATTGTTCCTGCCGACTGCTATGGCATACAGAAGACCATCCAAGATGTGATGATTCCTTTGGCAATACCAATGATGCTCTTTGGCTGCAACTTCAAGAACTTCAATGCAGGCACAACCGCAAAGGCTTTCGTTATCGGCATTGTCGCCACCGCAGCGATGGTCTTGGGCGGTTATTGGCTGTTGGGCAACAAACTCGGCGTAGACGGTCCAACCATTGGTGCAACCCTCTCGGGACAGTACTCTGGTGGTGCCGGTAACTTTGCCGCCGTAAACATGATGCTTGGCAAGGAGGGACTCACAGGAGAGAAATTTGCGCTCGTTAGCACCTGCAACCTTGTGGTGTCGTTCTTCTACCTGATGTTCCTGATGGGTGGTGGTGTCAGCATCGCTCGCCGAATTGTTCACGGCAAGAACCTCAAAGAGTACAACGACTCCATCAATGCCGAGGAGTATGTAAACGACAACCCCTACAAAGATTTCGGTAAGAAGAAGAGCATCTTGCAACTCATAAAGGTCTTCGTTACGGCTGCCGTAGTGGCTGTCATCTCGTTGCTTGTGAGCAACCTCTTCAAAGAGGGCACGCTGATGTTCGATGTGCTCGGTGGCGACTTCTCGATGGTGGCACTCATCTTGGGACTTACAACCATAAGCCTTCTGCTGACCAACTTCAAGGAGGTGCGCTCGTGGGACAAGAGTTTCGATGCGGGTATGTACCTTATTTATATATTCTGCTTCGCTATGGCGATGCTTGCCGACCTCTCGAAACTCGACTGGAAGTTGGGTCTTTGGGTGCTCATCTACCAAGCAATCATCGTCTTTGGCTCGCTGGTTTTGGCGGTGCTCTTGGCGCGTCCCTTCAAGGTCGATGCCGACAGCGCGGTTATCACCTCCGACACACTTGTCAATTCGCCCCTCTGCGTGCCCATGATTGCCGCAACCATGAAGAACAAGGGCGCGATTATGGTTGGTATTACCAACGGTCTGGCAGGTTACGCCATCGGTAACTACCTCGGCTATATCATCTACCGACTGCTTATTATTATGTAATATAGGACACCCTTGTCCTACAAACCCCTCTTCCAAGTCAGGAGAGGGGTTTTTGTTTGTGGGTATCTTTTTTAATACCCGCGAATGAGAGGGGAACACACTTCCCCACACTCCCCTTTTGGGCGGAAGGGGTGGTGTTTTTGGGGGCAAAAGTGGTCATTTGGGAAAAAATTACTATATTTGACACGCCACACACAAACTATTTTGGGGTCCGCTCGGCTGTTTTGAGCGCAATCAACCACATTGCGATGAACAGACGAAGAACCAAAAAAAACAAAAAAAATATAAGATATGTTTGGTAAAATTGCACTTGTGCTCTTCTATCTCCTTTCGCCCGCGGTGGTACTGTGGGCGTGCAACAAGTGGAAGGTATTGGGTAAGATTGGTCCCGTACTTATCCTCTATTTCCTCGGCATTATCGTTGCCAACCTCAACCTCATCCCTGCCGACTGCCTGAAATTGCAGGACACCATCTCGACCATAGCCATACCTTTGGCTCTGCCGATGATGCTTTACAGTTGCAATTTCAAGAAATTCTCGGTTAAGACCTCTTTGAAGATTACAATTATCGGCATTGTGGCAGTAGCCATCGCTGCTCTCGTGGGCTTCTTCCTCTTCCGCGGAGGTTTGGGCGAGGAGGGCGCGATTATTGGCGGCTCCATTATGGGTAAATGCACGGGCGGCACTCCCAACCTTGCAGCATTGAAGGTTATGCTCAACATGGAGAACTCCACCTTCATCATCCTCAACTCGTTTGATATGGTGGTGTGCTTCTTCTACCTTGTCTACATCATGTCCTTTGGTATCAAATGGGCGCGCAAGGTACTCGGCAGAGGCATCTACACCTTAGACACAGAGGTCAATGTTGATGAGTATACCGACAAACACCCCTACAAAGATTTTGGCAAAAAGGCCTCTATCAAACAACTCACCAAAGTCGTACTGCTCACACTTGTGATTGTTGCCGCCTCGTTTGGTGTGGCAACCCTCGCAAAACGATACAACGAGAACATCTTCACGGTTGTGATGATTCTGACGCTCACAACCCTCGCACTGCTCTTCTCGCTTTGGAAAGAGGTTAAGAGTTGGGACAAGAGTTACGATGCTGGTATGTATCTTATCTATATATTCTCGGTGGTGGTTGCCTCGATGGCAAACTTCCGCACGATGAACTACGAGGGTGCGCTCTACATTGTACTGTTCCAAGTGTTGGTAATCTTCGGCTCGTTCTTGCTGACCATCCTCGGAGCAAAACTCTTCAAGGTGGATGGCGACACAGCCGTCATTACCTCCAACACCCTTATCAACTCACCCATCTTTGTACCTATGATTGCAGCCTCAATGAAGAACAAAGATATTATCGTGGTGGGTATAACCATCGGTTTGGTGGGCTATGCTGTGGGTAACTACCTCGGCTATCTGATGTATTCACTAATGACAATACTCTAAATTTTAGATACTCGTTATGAAAAAGTTTATACTTACAACCCTCTGCTCGTTGGCTATCGTTAGCCTCGCAGCACAAGACAAAGCAGAAAAGGTAAAAACAGGCTGGAACTTCGGTCCTCTGCCCGCAGTGAGTTACAACTCCGACCTCGGATTTCAGTATGGCGCGTTGTGCGACATATTCTATTTTGGTGACGGCAGCACCTACCCCACCTACCTCCACAAGTTCAATGTGGAACTTTCGCACTACACCAAAGGCGAAACTATCGC
Source organism: Tidjanibacter sp. (assembly GCA_045591965.1). Taxonomy (GTDB): domain Bacteria; phylum Bacteroidota; class Bacteroidia; order Bacteroidales; family Rikenellaceae; genus Tidjanibacter. The sequence goes on from JAZNTX010000011.1 coordinate 4,616, forward strand.
ACACATGTTCTACGACTCGAAGTACCTCATCCCTGGTTTGCGCCTTACCGCAGCCATAAGTTACCTCGACTCGGCAATGACCCCCTTCTATGGCTTCAACGGCTACGCCTCGCCACTCGATATGGATCTTACCAAGGAGAGTTCGTGGTACTATATGGACCGTACAATGTTGCGTGGTATTGCCGATGTACAGGGTAAACTCTCCGACCGTTTGACTTGGATGGCTGGTCTTACCTTCTGGAATGTAACCACCGACAATGTGCAACTCAGCAAATACAAAGATGCCCCCTCGCTCTACCAACTCTACCGCGCCGTAGGTCTTATCAATGACAACGAGGTGGCAGGTACACACCTCGAACTCAAAGGTGGTCTGGTATATGACACCCGCGATATGGAGGCAGCACCTACCAAGGGCTACTGTGCAGAGGTTGTGGCAAGCCTCTCGCCTGCACTCTTTGGCGATGCCGAGGCTTACGGTCGTATCATGGCTACTTGGCGTCAGTTCTTCCCCGTTGTGGGTGACAAGGTGGTACTCGGCTACCGCTTGAACTACCAGCAGACCTTCGGCAATGCACCCTTCTACCTCCAACAGACCATCACCCCCCTCTACCTCCGTCAGATTAAGAACGAGGGTTTGGGCGGTAAGAACTCCATCCGTGGCGTATACCAAGGTCGCATCTTGGCAGACGGCTACGCTTGGGCAAACTTGGAGGCTCGCGTGAAGATTGCCCGCTTTACCTTCATCAACCAAAACTGGTATGTGGCACTCAATCCATTCCTCGATGCAGGTGTCATCACCAAACCTCGCGCTTTCGACAAGCAGTCGAGCGATTTGAGTTCCTTGATAACTGCTATCAACCCCGAACTCAACCAGATTTACAGCGGCGATAGTTATGGCGGCATACACGCCAGCGCAGGTCTGGGTCTGAAACTCGTGATGAACCACAACTTCATCATCTCCGTAGAGTACGGCAAACCCTTCGACAAGCGTGACGGCAAGGGCGGCTTGAACATCGGTACAAACTACATATTCTAAACTAAAAAGGGGTTTCGATTTGAAACCCCTTTTCTTTTGCGACTTTTTGTAAAAAGTCGCCAAAAAACTTTTAGTGTAGACTTTGCTCTACCCCATTTTTTCTTCGGAGCCACCCTCACAAAAGCGTCACTCTGACGCCTTTTTGTAAAAGGTCGCACAAAAACTTTTAGGCGATACTCCCTCCGTATCGCCATAATTACTATTTACTCACTAATCATAAATCGCTGTGGTAAAGGCTGCAATGCTGACCTTTGCGCTCGGTACTTGCCCGAGGATTGCTTGGGCGCACGAAGAGATAGTCGCCCCCGAGGTTACTACATCATCGACCAGAAGAATATGTTTACCCTCGAACTCCTCTGGGCGGAGCACCGTAAAGATACCCTCCACATTCTCCCACCTCTCGCGTCGGCGTTTGCGTGCTTGCGAGGGGTTATTGGTGTGGCGTATGAGGTTGCCGGCACTGCGGGGTCGCGAGAGTGCCGCCGCGACACCTTCGGCTATGTAGTCGGCTTGGTTATAGCCCCTGCGGAGTATTTTACGGCGGTGGAGTGGCACGGGAACAACAATATCCACATCGTAGAACAACCCTCCCTCTGCCAACGCCTCGCCGAGCCATCTGCCACACTCGCGGGCTATGCGCCAACTGCCGCTATACTTAAACTCATGGATTGTTCTGCGCCAACCACTCCCCTTTGTGAAACGCAACAGTGCTGCGGCTCGCTCGACGGGCACGCTCTCGCGTAGGTGCTCCAAAAGGTTGTTGTGAGCCTCGGTGGGATGGTTTGTCAGCGGGGCGTTCATGCGGCAGAGCGTACAAAAGGTCTGCTCGCCCTCAACCAAAGGCTCGCCACATGCAGGACACACCCGCGGAACAAAAAGATGGAATATATCGCTAAGCAGTTTCAAATTGAGAGTTGAGAATTGAGAATTGAGAGTTGAGAGTTGAGAATTTCAATTCGCTACTGAGGGTCTACATCTATGGTGACGGCAATATTACGATAGAGTTTGTCCTTCGCAAACTCCCTAAGGCACTCTTTGATAAGCCCTTTGGTATCGGCAGGCGAATCCGAGCGTCCTATCTTAACAAGTATCTCCATATAGTAGTTGTCGTGGCTGTGGCTCAGTGCGGGGGCGTGAGCATCGGTTACCCCCTTGCCAATCAACACCCTTAGTTGCTGAGCAAGACGGAGGGCTCCACGCCACACCAATTCTGGCGAGGTATGACGCAACGAGAGCCTTACGAGTCGCACAAAGGGAGGATAGTCAAAAGCCTCTCTGTCACGCAGTTGCGTGCGAGCCATTGCCATATAGTCATTCGAGGCGGCTTGGATTATTGTGTGGTTGTCGGGCTGAGAGGTTTGTACTATGGTGCGACCCTTGCCGTCGCTACGCCCCGCCCTGCCCGCAATCTGCACAAGAGTCTGGAAAGTCCGCTCCTCGGCGCGGAAGTCGGGACGCGAGAGGAGATTGTCTGCATTGAGTACGCCCACAACAGCCACACCCGAAAAATCGAAACCTTTGGTTATAAGCCTTGTGCCGACCAATACATCTGTTTCGCCACTCTCGAAAGAGCGAATAATCGAGCGCATACGACCTGTCGAGGCTACCGTATCGCCATCGAGCCTTGCAACCCTCGCCTCGGGGAACATCTCTGCCACCACCTCCTCAATCTTCTCGGTACCGAAACCTTGTGGCTCGGGCTCACCCGTATGACACGATGGGCAGTGTGTGGGGCTATCAATGGCATGACCGCAGAGGTTGCAACGCAACTTGTTACCCTTTTTGTAGTAAGTTAGCGTCACGCCACAGTGGGGACAACGCGCACTCCAACCACACGAAGGGCACTCCAAATAGGGGGCAAATCCGCGCCTATTCTGGAAAAGCATAACTTGTTGGTGGGAGGCAAGAGCCTCCACTATGGCATCGTGTAACTCCTTGCCTATGTGACCTTTGCGCTCACCGCGTTTGGCACTCTTTATGGTATCCGAAACCACCACATCCGGCAGAGCGACCGCCCCATAACGCTCTCCGAGCCAAGCATACCCATAGCGACCTATGTAGGCGTTGTAGAAACTCTCCAACGAGGGAGTAGCACTACCCAAGAGGGTCTTACAACCCAAATTATGCGCCATCCATACCGCCACATCGCGTGCCGAAAAACGGGGTGCAGGGTCTTGCTGCTTGAAACTCTCGTCGTGCTCCTCATCGACAATTATGAGCCTTAGATTATTGATGGGAAGTAGTACTGCCGAGCGCGTGCCGACCACAATCTCTCCACCCTCCGAGCGGCTCAGACGAATATACATCTCCGTTCGAGCGCGAGGTGTCATCCCCGAATGGTAGATGGTGAGCCCGTCGCCAAAAGCACGCCTTAGACGCGCGGTAAGTTGCTCCGTAAGAGCGAGTTCGGGGATGAGATACAGCACCGACCCGCCACTGCGTAAAACATTGCTGGCCAGATGGATATATAGTTCTGTTTTGCCACTCGAAGTGATGCCGTGCAATAGTGTCGTGTGGTGACGCGAGAAGCAACCATTAATCTTATCAAGTGCCGCTTGTTGCCCCTCGGTGAGGGTTGCAGCGTGGCGCAAATGGGCGGCATCGTAGTGAGGTGTGCGCTCGCGAGTGAAGCCCTCCAACAGTCCGCCTTCTACGAGTTTTGCAATGACGGGCAGCGAAGCCTCCATTGTCGCGCGAGGCACCTCGCCATCGAAAATATGCTCTTCGCCAACCCTTTGGCAGAACTCCATCATCGCTGCATATTGCACCTTGCGTCGCGGCAGGAGTGCTTCGAGGGCTGCCGAGAGCGACTCTTCGGAGCGAACACCCTCGCCCAAGCGCAACATCTGCTCCCTGCCGAGCGAGAAGACTCTCTGAGAGAAGAGGTCGTCACTGTCGGCAGAGGGTTTTAGTTGGGATGGTAGGGCGGTGCGCATAATCTCGCCCATGGTACACATGTAATACTCTGCCATCCACTCCCACAGTGCGAGTTGCCCAACGCTGGCGAGGGGCTCCGAGCGCACAATACCCGTAATTTGTCGTATACGCTTGTAGGGGGGAGTGTTGTGGTGGAGTCGGCAGACAATACCTGTATAGATTTTGTTCTTGCCCAGCGGAACCGACACGCCCGAGCCGACCGCTATTTGGTCATAATGCTCCTCTCCAACCTCAAAAGTGAGGGGTTGGAGTGCCAAGGGTAGTACTATGTCGGCAAAAAGTCGTTCCATTTTATCTCTTTGCAAGCCTCGCCGCAGGCGAAACTTAAAATATCTCATCTTTGAGGGCAACAATTCTTTACAAAAATAGTCAAAAATCGGGAAAAAGGTTGTACCTTCGTGACGAATTATAATGTAGTTAAGAAATGAAACTATCGAAACCTTCAATTAGTAACATCTTTACTTGGGTTAAGGACCTGACACTGATTACTATCGGTGTTGCAATTTACGCTTTCGCTTGGACGGGAATTATCAACCCTGCAAACGGTATGGGTGGTGGTGCAACGGGTTTTGCACGCCTTGTGTGTGAACTTACAGGAGGTATTGATGGTGGTGGTGTGCCCATTGGTGTAACCTTCTTCATCTTCAATGCCGTATTCCTCACAATCTGCGTCCTATTGCTCGGTGCTAAGTTTGGCATTAAGACCATCTACGCCATTTTGATGACCTCGGTGTTGATGACGCTCTTCGAGGGAATTCTTCCCCACGAGGGTATCTTCCCAGCGTTGGCACAGGACAAACTCCTCTCGTCAATTCTTGGTGGTATTGTGATGGGTATTGGTGTTGCAAGTTGCCTTTTGATGGGTGGCTCTACGGGCGGTAGCGACCTTATCGCAATGATTGTTACCCGCTATGCCAACCTGAGTTATTCGCAGGTGGTGGTCTTTGTCGACATCTTCATCATTGGTGCATCCTATTTTGTGTTTGGAGGCGATATTATGATTACCATCTATGGTTTCATCACCACAGCGGTCTTCGGTTATGCGACCAACATGGTGCTTTCGGGCGACAAACAGTCGTTGCAGATTTTTGTCTTCTCGAAGGAGTATAACAACATTGCCGATGTGGTTTCGACCAAGTTGCAGAGGGGTGTAACCTTGCTGAACGGTACGGGTTACTACTCGAAGCAGGATGTAAAAATCGTGATGATTGTCTGCCGCAAGAACGAGATGGGTATGATGATGAGAGCGATTAAGAGCGTTGATAGCAACGCCTTCATCTCGGTAGCGAATGTAATGGGTGTCTACGGCGAAGGTTTCGATAAGTACAAAATTGCAGGTAACAAGGAACTCAAAGCCGTAAAGAAGACAGAGGGTATCATCTAATTTGTCGGGCACAAAAATATTAAAGTTAGGAAAATGAGCAAGAAAGAGTATAAAAGATATTTGGTAACTTCGGCACTGCCCTACGCCAACGGACCTGTTCATATTGGTCACTTGGCAGGTGTTTATGTGCCTTCGGATATATATGTGCGCTACCTCCGATTGAGGGGTAGGGATGTTGTTTGGGTGTGCGGTAGCGACGAGCACGGTGTACCCATCACCATCAAAGCACGCAAAGAGGGTGTTACGCCCCAAGATGTGGTGGACAAGTATAACGACATCATCAAGAGGTCGTTTGAGGGTTTGGGTATCTCGTTTGATATCTACTCCCGCACCACTTCGCCCACTCACTACAAGACCGCTTCGGAGTTCTTCCGCACACTCTACGACAAGGGTGTCTTCTCGGAGGCCACCTCGCAGCAGTACTACGACGAGGAGGCTAAGACCTTCCTTGCCGACCGCTACATCATGGGTACCTGCCCCCACTGCCAAGCAGAGGGTGCATACGGTGACCAGTGCGAAAAGTGCGGCTCGACGCTCAACCCCACCGACCTTATCAACCCCAAGAGTATGATTTCGGGCTCGGCTCCCGTTATGAAGGAGACCACCCACTGGTACCTGCCTCTCGACAAGTATGAGCCCGCGCTCCGCGAGTGGATTTTGGAAGGTCACAAGGAGTGGAAGAGCAATGTCTATGGTCAGTGCAAATCGTGGATGGACCTCGGTTTGCAGCCCCGCGCTGTAAGCCGCGATTTGAATTGGGGTATCCCTGTGCCCGTCGAGGGTGCCGAGGGCAAGGTTTTGTATGTGTGGTTCGATGCCCCCATCGGCTACATCTCCGCAACCAAGGACCTCACCCCCGATTGGGAGAAGTATTGGAAGAGCGAAGATACCAAGATGGTACACTTCATCGGTAAGGACAACATCGTATTCCACTGCATCGTATTCCCCTCGATGCTGATGGCGCACGGTGGCTACATACTGCCCGAGAATGTTCCTGCAAATGAGTTCCTCAACCTCGAAGGCGACAAGATTTCCACCTCTCGCAACTGGGCTGTGTGGCTCAACGAGTACTTGGAGGATATGCCTGGCAAACAGGATGTGCTCCGCTATGTACTCTGCGCAAATGCGCCCGAAACCAAGGATAACGACTTCACTTGGAAGGACTATCAGGCTCGCAACAACAACGAACTCGTGGCTGTGCTCGGCAACTTCGTAAACCGCGCACTTGTTTTGACGCACAAATACTACGGTGGCGTGGTGCCCGAGGCTGGCGAACTCTCCGACTACGACAGGGAGATTTTGGCAGAGTTGCCCCGCATCAAGACCGCTCTCGAAGAGGCTATCGAGAACTACCGCTTCCGCGAAGCACTCAAAGAGGCCATGAATATTGCACGCCTCGGTAATAAATACCTCGCCGATACGGAGCCTTGGAAGGTTGTTAAGACCGACCCCGAGAGGGTTAAGACAATCCTCAATGTGGCTTTGCAGATTGTGGCTAATACCACGGTGGCTATCGAGCCTTTTATGCCTTTCAGTGCAGAGAAGTTACTCCGTATGTTGGCTGTTGAGAAGATTGACTGGGAGATGCTGGGTCGCACCGACCTCATCGCCGCAGGTCACACCATCTCGACCCCCGAACTCCTCTTCGAGAAGATTGAGGATGAGGTCATCGAGCGTCAGATTAAGAAGTTGCAGGATACCAAGAAGGCTAATGAGGCTGCCAATGCCGAAGTTGAGCCCCAGAAGGAGAGCGTAACCTTCGAGCAGTTTGGTAAGATGGATATTAGGGTTTCGACCGTTGTGGCTGCCGAGAAGGTTGCTAAGACTAAGAAACTCCTCAAACTCACCGTCGATACCGGTATCGATACCCGTACCATTGTGTCGGGCATCGCCGAGTACTACACTCCCGAGGAACTTGTGGGTCGCCAGATTTTGGTGCTCGTAAACTTGTTACCCCGCGAATTGAAGGGTATTACCTCGGAGGGTATGATTTTGATGTCCTCGGACGCTACGGGCAAACTGACCCTGCTCGCCCCCACCGACAAGGTGCCCAACGGCTCGCAGGTAGGGTAAGATTTTGAATTCAAATTTGGGTAGAACAAGGTCTACACTAAAAGTTTTTGGTAGCACCTTTTTACAAAAAGGTGCGAAAAGAAGGGAAATATAAAACATTAAACACAAACAACCCTAAAACTATTTTAAGTAATGAAAGACATTAAATGGCAAGAACTTGGTTTTAGTTATGTTAAAACCGACTACAACACCCGCTGCGTATGGAAAGATGGCGCATGGGGCAAGGTTGAGATTAGCGACAGCGAGTACCTCCCCATCCACATGGCGGCTACCTGCCTCCACTATGGTCAGGAGGTTTTCGAGGGTTTGAAGGCATTCCGTGGCGTTGACGGCAAGGTGCGTTTCTTCCGTTTGGAGGAGAACGCTAAGCGTATGCAGCGCTCTGGCGAGTATCTGCGTATGCAGGTGCCCAGCATCGAACTCTTCGAGGAGATGTGTACCAAGGCGGTAATGGCTAATGCTGAGTACATTCCTCCCTATGGCACCGGTGCTTCGCTCTACTTGCGTCCTCTGCTCATTGGTACAGGTCCTCAGGTGGGTGTTAAGGAGTCCACCGAGTTTACTTTTGTGGTCTTCGTAACCCCCGTAGGTCCCTACTTCAAGGAGGGTTTCAAACCTATCACTGTGACTTTGGAGCGCACCTACGACCGCGCTGCTCCTCACGGTACAGGTCACACCAAGGTGGGTGGTAACTACGCTGCATCTATCGGCTCGGGCTCGCGTGCACACGCTGCCGGCTTTGCAAACTGCCTCTACCTCGACCCCAAGGAGAAGAAGTATATTGATGAGTTTGGTGCTGCCAACTTCTTTGGTATCAAGGAGGGCAAGTATGTAACTCCCGACTCCTCTTCGGTACTCCCCTCGATTACCAACATGTCACTCCGCACACTGGCTGAGGACTTGGGCTTGAAGGTTGAGAACCGCCCCATCCCCGTTGAGGAACTTGCAACTTTCGAGGAGACTGGTGCTTGCGGTACTGCTGCTGTTATCTCGCCCGTAGGTCGTATCTATGACCCTCTGACCGAGAAGTATTATGAGTTTGGTGCTGAGGCTGGTCCCATGAGTGTGAAACTCTACACTCTCTTGCAGGATATCCAGTACGGTCGCGTGGAGGATACTCACGGTTGGACTAAGGTTATCGAAGGCTTGTAAAAAACGCATCTAAGCGGCGTCTTTGGCGTTGCACTGCGATAAATCTCCCCCTCATTTGCGCTTGCAAACTGCGGGGGAGATTTTCTTGTGCGCCTAAAATCCGCTCGCTTATATGCGTTTTTACCGCTTGGGGGCTGTGGAATTCGCGTCACAAAAGAGGCGTTCCGCCTCCCCGCAAGTAGAATATCTCGAAGGAAATTTTGTGCGAAATAAAAAAGCGGCTCCGCAGTTTGCTTGGCGCAAATGAGGAAGCCTCTTTTGAAATTTGGTACAAAAAGCACCCACAAGACACGCTCGCTACTCCGCGAGTGCATATCGTGGTGCAGATGCAAGACTTGCGAAAAAAATCTCTCCCGCAGTTTACTAAGCGTAAATGAGGGAGAGATTTTTAAGCGTAACGCGGCAGATGCCCGCGAGATGTGCTCGCCTATTCGCTTGCTAACTCAAGTTCATTGGCAAAATCGGACAATACATTCATATAGTTAATAAATGCATTGTATGCCGAATCGTAGGGGTTGAAGTAACTATGCACATCGCCATCCGAGAACCACTTGGTAGCCATATAGTAGAAGTGGTCGGATGCCTTCATAAAGTTCCAAACATAGTTGAAATCCTCGTTATCGAGAGCATGTACCTTCTCCTCCAAGGCGTAGAGTTTACCGAAGGCCTCGTTCTGCAACTCGTTGCCGAGCCAAGCGGTGACATCCCTCTCCTCGTCTGCCCACGACATTGCGTGTGTGCAGTAGAGAACGCCCGTAGGCTGATTTGCAGCAGCGGTCTCGGTTACGGTGCCGAATTTGAGCGCACCCGTAGCAAGCATTGCTTTGGGCAGAGCCGCCATAAAGTCGAAGATACCACTCGAAGCCTTCTGGTGTTCGCCAAAGGTCTCGTAGTCCATAAAGAGGTTGATAACCTCGCCGGTGGTATTCTCGTCAGCAATCCAACCGGCGTATTTCTCGGCAGTGAGGGGATACTCACCCCAACTCTGGTTGGAGAAACGGAAAGCGATATCGTCGGAGAGTTTATAGTTGCGCAACAAGACCCTCAATTTCTGCTCCAAAGCGTTGGCATAGACAAAGTTGGGACTCTTCCAGCCCAAGACATGGCGAGCACCCTCTGCCAACATAGCCTTGAAACCCATATCGGCAACCATATCGCCAATCTGGTCGGAATAAATCAACTCTGTATTGCGGAACGAAGTGGGCGTATAGCCAAACTCCTGCTTCATAAGTTCAACATGAGCCTCAACCTCCCTCTTAAACTCCTCGGGCGAGATAAGCGACGAGAGCGAGTGTGAGTAACTCTCTGCCAAGAACTCCACACAACCCGTCTCGGCAAGTGCGCGGAAACTATCCAACACCTCGGGGGTATAACTGCGGAACTGCTCAATAGCCAAACCCGAGATGGAGAAGGTAACCTTAAAAGCACCCTCGTTCTCCTTAATAAGGCGCAAAAGGAGGTTGTTCATAGGCAAGTAGCACTCGGCAGCCACACGCTGCATAATGGAGCGGTTTGCGCTCACATCGAGGTAGTTGTGGTCCTTGCCCATATTAAAGAAACGGTAAGTTTTAAGCCTCAGTGGCTGGTGTACCTGAAAGTATAGACAAACTGTTTTCATATCGGTTAGTTTTTATTGTTCATCTCGTTAATAACGCGCTCATAGCCTGCCTTGATTTTTGCAGCAGCGTTGTTCCATTTAAGACCGTTTACCTCCTCTAAGCCTTTGCGAGCAAAGAGTTCGCCAAGTGCGGGGTAGGTCACAAGACCATAGATTGCGTCTGCCATAGCATCCACATCCCAATAGTCCACCTTAACGGCATAGTCCAGCACCTCGGCAACACCCGACTGTTTGGAGATAATCGTAGGCACATTCGACCTCATAGCCTCCAAGGGCGAGATACCAAAGGGCTCGCTCACCGAAGGCATAACATATACATCGCTCAGCGCAAACATCTTCTGCACATCGGCACCCTTCAAAAAGCCCGTAAAGTGGAACCTATCGGCAATGCCAAGCCTTGCAACACGGCGAATAACATGGTTCATCATATCGCCACTACCCGCCATCACAAACCTCACATTGGGGGTGCGTTTGAGCACCTTCGCAGCAGCCTCCACAAAGTAGTCGGGACCCTTCTGGTAGGTGATACGACCGAGGAAGGTCACAATCTTATCCTTCACGCCACGCTCGACCTCTTGGTCGTTGTCGGCAAAGCGCACAGCATTGTGTACGGTAATAACCTTCTCGGCAGGGATGCCATACTTATTAATAATAATATTGCGTGTGAGGTTGCTCACAGCCATTACCAAGTCCGCAGCCTCCATACCGCCACGCTCGATGGCGTAGGTCTGGGTGTTGATATTCTCGCCACTGCGGTCGTACTCCGTAGCGTGCATGTGCACAACAAGGGGTTTACCCGACACCTCTTTGGCAGCAATGCCCGCATAGTAGGTGAGCCAATCGTGAGCGTGGATAACATCAAACTGCCCCTCCAACTCAATAGCCACCTGACGAGCAACGAGTGCGTACCTTGCGACCTCCTCCATGAGGTTTGCGCCGTACTTACCCGAGAAGTTATACCTCTCGCGCCATACATCGCCCTCGTGGTGAACCTCGCCGACCTTCTCGCTACGGCTACGCTCCCTCTCGAACTGTTCGGGCGAGATATAGGGCACCATATTGGAGTTTATCTCCATAAACTTCACATTGCGCCAAATCTCGCTATCAGCCTCGCCACTACGATAGACCGCGTCTACATCGCTGGCATTGACAACCCTAATAAACCTTTGGTCCTCATCGCCATACGCCTTGGGGACTACAAAAATCACCTCCACACCATTGCGTGCCAGACCGCGAGTAAGACCATAACAAGCCGTACCCAAACCACCAGCAATGTGAGGGGGAAACTCCCATCCAAACATTAATACTCTCATAGTGACCTATTTTTTGTATTTCTCAATCATTTCATTTATACGCAGCAGTGCTCCCACGCTCCAAGCCTGCGAAATGGAGCCACGAGCATCGTGTGGTGGATCGCCCTCGTAAATCTCCGAGATGGAGCCGATGCCTCCGACATTCATCTCCTCCTCGAAGCATTCGAGTATCTCCTCTGCCTTATAGAGGAAGCCCTTGCCCTGAACATCGAACTTAGCCTTCACATAGTGCTCCAAGGGCCACACCCACACCATACCTTGATGGTAAGCCTCATCGCGCAAGCGTTGGTCGCCACCATAGCGTCCCTTATAGAGAGGGTTGCGGGGCGAGAGTGTACGCAGACCGCGAGGAGTCAGAAGGTGGCGGCGAACAACATCCGACACAGCCTCCTGCTGCACAAGCGAGAGCATCTTATAGTTCATCGAGCAGGCGATAATCTGGTTGGGGCGGATGAAGGTATTAGCACCCTTATCATCCACATAGTCTGCCAGATAGCCCTCCTCCAACCAGAAGAGCCTCAGGAACGACTCCTTAGTCTGAGCAGGAACATCCTTCCACTCCTCAACAAAGGCATCATCCTTAGCCTCCGCAGCACATTCGAGCGCGTAGCAGAGCGCGTTGTACCAAAGGGCATTAATCTCCACCTGATAGCCATCCCTACCTGTTACGGGTTTGCCATCAACCACAGCATCCATCCAAGTAATAGCATACTCGGGGTGCGAAGCCCACACCAAGCCGTTGGTATGGAGTGCAACGACATCGCCAATGCCCCTGCGATACGAAGCAAGAATATCTTTTACATACTTGCCGTATTTCTCCCACACCGCTTTGCGACCGATATGCTCTTCGAGTTGTTGGAGTGTCCACACAAACCACAAAGGTGCATCCACCGAGTTGTATGCCGAGCCGACATTGGGGAACAAGCCGTCCTTCATCTCCCTTGTGATGGTATCCAAGACATCCATACAAGCCTTCACATCGCCCTGAGCAAGTGTGATACCTGGGAGTGATACGAAGGTATCTCTACCCCATCTGCCAAACCAAGGATAGCCTGCCACAACCTCACTCTTACCACCCGAGCGGATTACAAACTGGTGTGCCGAGTGTTTCAACAGCGAGATGAAGTCAATCTTGGCGTTCCTCTCCGAGAGTTCCTTCTCAAAAGCCGCCTCCAACATCTCGGGGTCAATCTCCTCCAACGATGCGGAGAAAATCAGGGGTTTATTCTTTTCGAGTTTCGCCTCGAAGTAGCCCGTAGTCATCAGATCCTCGTGATTCTCGTAGCCCCTCTTAGCCTCCTCGGCATACTCGAAGTCATAGTACCAATCGGGGGCAGCCACAAACTCCGCCGTGGGGTCGGAGCACTGCATATAGAGGTAGGGGAACTCCTCATAGAGGCGGCACTTAACACCACCCTTAACATCCCACGAGTGACCATTGGCGTACATATTAGCCTTGCTCAGCGCGTGTTTCTCCCTAAACGCCAAGAAGGGACGCAAACGCAGAGTCGTTTCGCTGCGAGCATCAAGCAAGGTGTAACGAATAAAGAGGCGTGAGTGGGAGGTGTGCTGACGCCAAAGAATCTCCTTTTTCAGCAACACGCCACCAACACGATAAGTAATGGTGGGAGTAGGATTATACTCGAAGTCTACAATATATTTGTGACCACGAGGCTCGTAGATTCCAGGGAACCTATGAAGAGCAAGATTGAAAGGCTGACCGTGCTGAATGACGGTCTCATCGAGTGACGAAAGGAGCACATAACTCTTATCATCACCCTCTCTGATTGGGCAGACCATAAGTCCATGATACTTCCTCGTGTTGCAACAAACGATGGTGGTACTCATATAACCACCCGTTCTGTTGGTCGAGAGCATCTCGCGTTGGAGCGAATATTCGAGGTTACCCAAGCTGTTCTTGTCGAATGTAAGTACTGCCATATATCTCTCCTTATTCGTATTTGGTTTATTAATTTAGGTTTTATAGAGTTTTGGTTTTAGGTAGTTTGGTTGGTTATTTATGTATGGTATTGGCGGAGAGATTCTCCGCCAATACCACCATAAACATATCTTATGCCCACTTTACAAGAGCGAAGTCCATCCTGTGGGGCAACTTCTCATTCTTGGGATAAACCCTGAGTGCTGCATCGTACGAGCCGGTGTGCTCCATGAGTGCATCCACAGCGTAGACCACCTCGGAGCCACTGACGCTCACAACATCCAAATCGACCTTCTTGGCAATCTTCACATCGTGACCGCTCTCAATCTGGCTTGCCAGCAAGAGTTCAACACCAATATCTTCGGGCTTCAAGCCATCGATATCGAGTGTTGCCTCGAAGCGATACTTACCGCCCACAACCATAGGTTGTTTGCTCATATCTGCCTGTTTGGTGCCGACAACCTTAACCCTATCCCAAGCGGCACTCACTTTGCGCTTCCAAGCAGCAATCTCGCGAGCCAAGAGGTAGTCGCTCTTAACAATCTCGCGGTGACGAGTGTAGAGGGGGTTGTAGAAACGCTCCTCGTAGTCGGTGAGCATACGGTTGGTTGTGAAGTTCGAAGCAATATCGGCAATACAGCTCTTCATGCTCTTAATCCAGCCACGAGGCATACCATCCTTATCGCGGTTGTAGTAGAGGGGTACAATCTCCTCCTCGATGGTGCGGTAAATCATCTCCGCGTCGAGTTCGTTCTGGTGGTTCTGGTCGGCGTAGGTGCGCTCCATAGGAAGCATCCAGCCTGCGCCCTCTTTGTAACCCTCAACCCACCAACCGTCGAGAACGGAGAACTGCATAACGCCATTCATAACCGCCTTCTCGCCACTGGTACCCGAAGCCTCCAAAGGACGGGTAGGAGTGTTGAGCCAGATATCCACGCCCTGAACCATCTTGCGCGAGATATCCATATCGTAGTTGGGAAGGAAGAGGATCTTACCTGCAAACTCGGGCATCTGCGAAACAGCCACAATGCGTTTAATCAACTCCTGACCAGGGATATCCTGTGGGTGAGCCTTACCGGCAAATACAAACTGTACGGGACGCTCGGGGTTGTTAACAAGTGCCGACAACCTTTCGAGGTTGGTGAAGAGAAGGTGTGCGCGTTTGTAGGTCGCAAACCTACGAGCAAAACCGATAGTGAGTACATCGGGTTTGAAGTTCTCCTTAACAGCCACCATCTGGCGAGGCGAAGCCACAGCCGACTTGGTCTTGTCGTTCATAATCTTGCCGACGGTCTTGAAGAGTCGCTGTTTGAGTTCCAAGCGAGCCGCCCAAAGTTCCTTATCGGGAATATCGTTAGCCTTCTGCCATGCGGGAATGTTGTACTGCTCCTCCGAGAAGCCCTCCGCAAAGTACTTCGAGTAGAGCCTACGGAGAGTCGAAGCCGTCCAAGTGGGGAAGTGTACACCATTGGTTACATAGCCAATGTGCAACTCGTCCTTGAAGTAACCGGGCCAAATATCGCCCAAGATATCCTTGCTCACCTCACCATGGAGCCAACTTACACCGTTCACTTCCTGCGAGAGATTACAAGCGAGGACACTCATCGAGAACTTCTCGCTGGGGTCATTGGGGCGAGTCTTACCGAGGTTGATGAACTGCTCCCAAGTGATGCCGAGCCTATCTGGATAGTGCGACATATACTGGCGAATCATCTGCTCGGGGAAAGCGTCGTGACCTGCGGGTACGGGGGTGTGGGTGGTATAGAGCGAAGAGGAGCGAACAACCTCCAAAGCCTCACTAAACGAGAGGTTTTTGCCCTTAACATAGTTGTGGATACGCTCCAAGCCAATGAAGGCTGCGTGACCCTCGTTGCAGTGGTAGATATCCGACTTGATACCCATAGCGTTCAAAGCGCGGATACCACCAACGCCCAAGAGCAGCTCCTGTTTGAGGCGGTGCTCCCAATCGCCACCATAGAGGTGGTAGGTGATGCTCCTATCCTCCTCAATGTTGAGTTCGTGGTCGGTATCGAGCAGGTAGAGGTCGGTACGACCTACCTCGCACTTCCAGATACGAGCCGTAACGGTACGACCGGGGAGTGCCACCTGAATGGAGCACCAGTTACCCATCTCGTCACGAGCGGGCGAAATGGGGAGTTTCTGGAAGTTCTGAGCCTCATAAGCAGCCTCCTGAGCACCCTGTGCCGAGAGTTTTTGTGTAAAGTAGCCGTAGCGATAGAGCAAACCTACGGCAACCATAGGAACATTCTTATCCGAAGCCTCTTTGATGTAGTCACCAGCCAAGATACCCAGACCGCCAGAGTAGATTTTCAGCGAAGAGTGCAGACCATACTCCATTGAGAAGTATGCAATTTTGGGACCTTTAGCCTCTGCCTTCTTAGCCATATAGGCACGGAACTGAGCATAAACCTCATCGAGTTTAGCGAGGAATTTCTCGTCCTGCTCCAACTCCTTAACCCTCGAATATGCGAGTTTATCCAACAGCGCGATGGGGTTTTTCGAGGTTGCAACCCACAACTCGGGGTCGATATACTCAAAGAGTTCGTGTGCGCCGAGTGTCCAACTCCACCAGAGGTTCTTCGAGAGGATTTCCAAAGTACGCAGACGCTCGGGAAGGCTCTTCTCAACCATCAGACGGCTCCACGAAGGCTGGCTGCTAACGAGTTGCTGGCGAACAAAGTTTACCTGCTCGGTAGCGTTACCGCCATCATAGACAGCCTTATTGGTGCGGGTTACTACCCTATCGAGAGCCACACCGTATGCCTCGGTGTAGTTGTTTACAAAGTTTTTCCAAAGTGCAGTACGCGAAATCTCGTATGCCGACTGGCGAGCCTCCTCGTACTCTTTCTTGCCCATTGCGGCGTAACGCTCAATGGTCTCGGCAATAGACTCGGTAACCGACTCGCTGTTGGAGTCGTTGCGAGTGATAACCGTAACACCCTTATGACCACCCGAAAGGTCGTCTACCCACTTACCAAAGCCCGCAAGCGAGGTGGTAACGGTGGGGATGGAGAAGGCCACACTTTCGAGAGGGGTATAGCCCCAAGGCTCGTAGTAGGATGCAAAGATGGTCAAATCCATTGCCGAGAGGTAGTCATAGTAACCCTCGGTGAAGATACCATCGGCACCCTGCAAGTAGGTGGGAACAAAGAGAACCTTAACCCTCGACGCTGCGCTATCGAGAATGCTGCCCGAAATTGCCTTTACGATGGGGTCGCTCTCGGGGTTGGTGAGGTTGTGTGTCACAAAGCGAGGCTGCAAGGGGTCGATAGGACTCTTTGAGTCTGCCAAGTGTGCCACCAAGTCGCGGCGAGGACCCTCGTTGCCTGCGGGAACGGTGATGAGTGCCAAAATCTCACGACTCTCGGGAGTACGCTCTGCCAACCTTTTCAGTGCATCAACAAATACATCCAAGCCTTTGTTCTTGAACTCATAGCGACCCGAAGTACCCACAATGAGGGGATCCTTGTCGAACTTCTTGCCATAGCAAGCCTCAGCAACCTCAACGATTGCTTTGCGTGCAGCGTTGCGGCGACTTACAGCCTCATCACCCTTCCACACAAAGTCATCCTCGAAGCCATTGGGGGTAACAACATCCACCTCCGAGCCGAGCAGATACTTACACTCCTTTGCAGTAATTTTGCTCACCGTACAGAAAGCATCGTGGTTGCGAGCCGCAACCTTTTCGAGCGAGTGTTTAGCCACCACATTGAATTGGCGTGCATAGTCGTCAGCGTTGAACGAGCCCAAGCCACCATAAAGGGGCAGACCGCTACCTGCAATGCAACGACCCATAACGGTTGCATGAGTAGTGAAGACGGTTGCCACATAGGGCGAAGCCGAGCGGAGGTAAAGACCACCACTTGCAGTCATCCACTCGTGGAAGTGAGCCACGATACGCTCGTTTGCGGAGCAGAAGCTGTTTACATAACTCTCCACAACCTTACCTGCGGCAAAACCAAAGAGCACGGGCTCGATGTAGTCCCACTGACCACTGATGCTATCCACCTTGTGATTTTCCCAAAGGAATTTCAAAATATCATCCTTCTTGCTAATGAGCGAGGAGAAGTCTACAAGCACCACAACGGGCTCGCCCTCGACCTTCCAACGACCAACCCTCACGCGGTAACCCTGCGAATAGAGCATCTGGCGCCACTCGCGGAGCATATTCGAATCCTCTTGGAACTCGGGATTTGCACCCTCGCGGTTGATATCGGGACCAATCAGGATATATTTGTCGCCCATCTCGCGAGTCATAGTTTGCGCCTTGGTCGATACAACGGTGTGGATGCCACCAACCTTGTTGCAGACCTCCCAACTAACCTCAAATAAGTAATCTGGTTTCTGTACTGTTTCGTTTTTCATAACTGTTTTTTTGATTGTCGAACATTGTCCATAACGCCGTGGGCACCTAACCTGAAAAGCCCTCTTTGGCACCAGCGGGACAACTGCCCAACCAATTTTGCTTGTTTATTGTGTTTTGTAAGTTTATTGGTTTCGTACATCTTTTGCCTTTGGCAACAAAATGCCAAATAGCGACACAAAAGTACAAAATTTTTTCAAACTTACCAATATATTATTAAGAGAGTTATTAAATTTTTTTAATAACTGTAATTTTGTTAAGACGAATGGCTCTTTTTAGGGTGCGAGCGGTTGCTTTTACCGCTCTTAAAAAAACTCCACAATGACGCTGTCGGAGATGAGCCAATGCTCCTCCACAAAGGATATTTTTTCACCTCTTTTTTGCAAAATTCCGCGCTCCAAAAAGGGCTTTGCAACACGCTCAAAATGCCCTCTTTTTGCCACTCCAAACCGTGTTTCGATAGCCTCCAAATCCACCCCTTCGGCAGTCCTCAACGACACCATCACAACCTCCTCGTAGCGTTCCTTAAAAGAGAGTGTTTCGCTCTCTGGCTCAACACCTTGCAGATACTTACCAATAGAGGGCAAATTCCAACTTCGGGTCTGCTTGCCATCGAATGAATGAGCCCCCGCACCGAGCCCCAAATAGGGTGTTCCGCGCCAATATGCCGAGTTGTGTCGGGAGCGGTAATTGGGGCGTGCAAAATTGGAGATTTCGTAGTGCTCATAGCCCGCATTTTTCAACTCCTCGCACAGCACCTCATACTCCCTATCGGAGAGTTCCTCGGGTGCCGTTTGTACACCCTTTTTGCCAAAAACCGTATTCTCCTCGATGGTCAGATGATAGGCGGAAATATGCTCCACACCGAGAGTCACCGCACGCCTTACATTCGCTCTCCAATCTTCGAGCGTGGCAGTCGGCAAACCATAGATAAGGTCGATGGAGATATTTTCAAAACCCGCCTTGCGAGCCCTCTTAACCGCCCCCACAGCCTGTTCGGCATTGTGGCGGCGATTCATCATTTGCAAATCCTCATCGCGAAATGATTGTATGCCGATACTCAGGCGATTAACCCCCACTCTACGGAGCCCCGCAAGGTACTCTTCCGTAAGGTCGTCGGGGTTGGCTTCAACAGTTATCTCCTCCACCTCCTCGGTGCCAAAAATCTCACCCGCCAGAGAGATAAGAGTCCCCAACTCTTCGGGGCTGCACACCGTGGGTGTACCTCCGCCAAAGTAGATGGTTTTCAGCATCGTACCCTCCAATATTGAGGCACGATTGCGCATCTCGGCAGCGGTGGCAGCGAGCACCTCCGATTTCCTCGCAAGCGACATTGTCTTGTAGAAATCGCAGTATCCGCAAAGCCTCTTGCAGAAGGGGATGTGTATGTAGAGTGAAGAGGGTTGTTCCATACCCCAAAGATAGCAAAAAGTTGAGAGTTGAGAGTTGAAAGTTGAAAGTTTTTTAGGCGATACTGCGTATCGCTACTTGACTTTGCTCTACCCAATTACTCCCCCTCTAAATTAGAGAGGGAAAGGAATAACAGGAAAGACAAGATTTTGTTTCTCCTGTCACTCCTGTTTTTCCTGTCACTCCTGTTCTTCCTGTCAGTAGTCGGTAGACCCCTTGCGAGTGGGTTTTGTGGAGGGATTTTTGCGCCAAACAAATGAGCAATCCGAGCCCGAGCGTAACGCAGCAGATGCGGTGCGAGATGCGCTCGTCTAAAAATTAATGTTAAATTTACACATTATTAGAATAAAGGTATTACCTTTGCACGCGGTTAGTTAGAGTAAAATCAACACAAAAAAAGAATAAACATCAACAATAAAAGCAGTATTCTATGGCTACTTTGGATTTGAAAAAGTATGGCATTGAGGGTGCCGAGATCATCTACAATCCCTCCTACGAGCAACTTTTTGAGGATGAGACCAATCCCGCCCTCACAGGCTATGAGAAAGGTCAACTCACCGAGACTGGTGCTGTAAATGTGATGACCGGTATCTACACCGGTCGCTCGCCCAAAGACAAATTCTTCGTTAAGGACGAGACCAGCGAGAACACCGTATGGTGGACCAGCGAGGAGTACAAAAACGACAACAAACCCGTTACTCTCGAGGCTTGGAAAGAACTCAAAAAGATTGCTACCGACCAGCTCAACGGCAAGAAACTCTATGTAATGGATACCTTCTGCGGTGCAAATGAGAACAGCCGTCTGAAAATCCGTTTCATTATGGAGGTTGCTTGGCAGGCTCACTTTGTGAAAAACATGTTCATCCGCCCCACCGAGGAGGAACTCGCTACCTACGGCGAGCCCGACTTCGTGGTACTCAACGCTTCGAAAGCAAAGGTTGAGAACTACAAAGAACTCGGTCTTAACAGCGAGACCGCCGTTGTCTTCAACCTCACCGAGAAGATGCAGGTTATCATCAACACTTGGTATGGTGGTGAGATGAAGAAGGGTATGTTCTCCTACATGAACTATCTCCTCCCCTTGAAGGGTATCGCTTCGATGCACTGTTCGGCAAACACCAACGAGAAGGGCGAGACCGCAATCTTCTTTGGTCTTTCGGGTACAGGTAAGACCACCCTTTCGACCGACCCCAAACGCCAACTTATCGGTGACGACGAGCACGGCTGGGACGACGAGGGCGTATTCAACTTCGAGGGTGGTTGCTACGCAAAGGTTATCAACCTCGACAAGGAGAGCGAGCCCGATATCTGGAACGCTATCCGTCGCGACGCACTTTTGGAGAATGTTACCGTTGATGCAGAGGGTCACTGCGACTTCGCAGACAAGAGCGTAACCGAGAACACTCGTGTTTCGTACCCCATCTACCACATCAACAACATCGTTAAGCCCGTATCGAAAGCACCCGCTGCCAAGAAGGTTATCTTCCTCTCGGCTGACGCATTTGGTGTACTGCCTCCCGTGTCGATTTTGACCCCCGAGCAGACCAAATACTACTTCCTCTCGGGCTTTACTGCAAAATTGGCAGGTACCGAGCGCGGTATTACCGAGCCCACTCCTACCTTCTCGGCTTGCTTCGGCGCAGCATTCCTTTCGTTGCACCCCACCAAGTATGGCGAGGAACTCGTTAAGCGTATGCAGGCTTCGGGCGCAACCGCCTACCTCGTAAACACCGGTTGGAACGGTACCGGCAAGCGTATCTCGATTAAGGATACTCGTGGTATTATCGACGCTATCCTCGACGGCTCGATTGACAACGCTCCTACCAAGCAGATTCCCTACTTCAACTTCACAGTACCCACCGCACTCCCCAATGTTGATCCCGCAATTTTGGATCCCCGCGACACCTACGCAGCAGAGGCTGAGTGGACTGTTAAGGCTGAGGATTTGGCTGGCAGGTTCATCAAGAACTTCTCGAAGTTCACCACCAACGAAGAGGGTAAGGCACTGGTTGCAGCAGGTCCCAAGTTGGAGAAATAATCTTTAACAGAAGAGAACAAATAGAGAGGAGCAGTCCCTTGTAGGACTGCTCCTCTTGTTCTTAAATGCTGCCTATCGACCCACCATTAATCTTGTCTACCAAGTGGCAAAAGCACTATTAAGGTCGGTCAGACGCTCGGCATAGATGGCACGCATGCGAGCCACAGCCTCCTCAAATGTGAGCGATTCGTCGCCATTGACACTTCCCGTATCTTGTGGGTTCCAGAGTGAGAAGTTGCGCTGTGCCGAGAGCGTTAGATACTCTTCCTCGTAGTCGATAAAATCGAGCAGAGTGAGCAGTTGGGGGTATATCTCTGCCCAACGCTCCTTGGCAAGAGTCTTCATGGCAGGGTCCCTGAACAACCTACCATACCAAAGCACACCGGTAAGATACAAGCGTCCCTTGGCGGATGTGGAGACATTGTAGGAGAATGTGCCCCAATCGAAATCCCAGATTGGTCCTGCCACAAGTTTTCCGCCACGGTCTTTGTGCATGTAGACACTCCCAGGGTTGCCAAGTTCGTGGTTGAGGCATACCTCAAAGACAATCCAATAGTCCACAAAGGATTTTTGGTCGATATAGTTCGCGTAGCCCTGCTCTGGCGAGAGATAGTCTTCGGAGTAGAGCAAATCCTCCACCGAATTGATATAATCCTTTGCCCACGCGAACTGCTCGTTGGTAAGTTCATCCTCATCGGGCGACTTAATCGCAAAGGGTGTATTGCGCGAGGTACGCCACTGCTTTTCGTTGTCGAAGTGGAAATCCAACTCGAAGAGATAACCACCCGTCAGAGCCTCTCCCTCGTTGTCGGAGGGGGTCATTTCGGTAATGTTTACTCGATTTTCATCGACCTTTATCTGCTCGGCAACAAGATAGCAACCGATATGTTTGCCATTGAGGAACACCTCGGCATACTCGTTGCGAGGAGTCCACGCCAACGAGGTCTGTTGAGCAACCCTAAAAGCCATACGATTGCGAATCATTGTCCTATCCATAGCGTTTGCCAAGAGTACCCATCGTTTGTGTTTGGGCATACCAAGCACCGAGGTTTTCTTCTCGAATTTAAGCGCGTAGGGTTTCTTGGGCCACCCCCAAGTGGTATTACCGCGACCTCGAATATTAACAACCGTCTCCGCGAGGTCGTCAAACACTCCGTTACCATTGATTGTGAGTGTTGCGCTCTTCCATACCTCTTTGGAGGTTACAGCCCCTCGGTCATCGGTATAGATGGATATTATGGGCAGCCCCGTAAAGTTCGTAAGCCTCACTCGGAACTCCTCGCTACCAATCATATAGACCACCTCTTCGGAAAAGTCCTGAATACTTACACCACTCTGTTGCACTTGGTCACCAACCATTGCGGGGACATTGCTCTCAAAACGAGCCACAAGGCTCATATCAGAAAGTGGCTGTTCGGTTGCACCTGTGAATGTTTTGGTGGCTTGGTCGTAGACCATCCACACATCGCTCGCAAGCGAGGGGTTGTCTTCGCGCAAAAAACGCACATCATACATCCTAAACTCCATATTGCGACTTTGGAGTGTAAACGGCTGAGTATAGAACCTCTGTTCGCCCTGCGACACCCTCACTCTCAACAACTCACTAAACTCCACCTCGGCATTAGCGTGGCGCAAAAAGAGTCTCCAACGCCCCACTCCACACTGCTCGCTTTTGCGAATAGCAATACTCTCGGGCTGATTGTCATCTTCTGCGCCAACCAGAGAGATAGCCTCGGCTTCAATCACAGCCGTTGGTTCGTCAATTAATAGGTATACCGTTGCCTCGTCAGAGAAGTCAAGAACATAGAAACTCTCCTCAACACTAACCGCTTTGAGTACACCCTCTTTATTATTCTCGTCTTCCCCTTGTTCGCCCTCTTGCTCAATATCTTCGTTGTTTGGGGGCGTAGGTATGGGCTCTTCCGCTGGGGTTTGGCAACCCCAAAGCAGGATTGCCACTATCCCCAAAAGTATCCGTATGGTGCGTTTCATTTTTAATTCTGTTTAATTAGTTGCCACTCTGTGTGACTTTCACTTTAAGGCATGGATTGAGAATGTTGTAACCCTCGTATGCCTGTCCCGCAGCGGTCGCAGGATGAACAAGGATGTATCCCACACGGCTCTTACCCGAAGTATTCTCTGCTGCCGAGTAGTTGAGCCAGTCGCCTCCCACACTTGCCGAAAGCCAATCGATTGCATTACCCTCACTATCTACATAGGTATAGGTCATTGCGTGTGCCTCGTCGGAGAAGGTGTTATCGCGAGTGCCGTCCACCACACCATCTATTATTTTGTATACCGACATCCAAGTTACACCCGTATTTGTGCAACCAGCCGCATCAACAACCATATCCTTTTGTAGGACTATATTGCTGGGGTCGTTACCGAATGTATAAACCGCAATAGGAGCATCGCTCACTGCGGGCATTTGGGTAATCTCGATGGTTACAACTGGGTTGCCACCCACAACCATTACCTCCTCGTCGCTCTCCGGATAGGAGATTGTAACAACACCTTGGCGCCAATCCGCCTCCGCAGAGGGTTCAGCAGTGAGATAGACATGGTTGCCACTAATGCGTGCCGTAATCCACGAAGCCTCGCACACCAATTCGAGTGAAGCAAAATATTTCGAGTCACCATCGTCGGTTTGAAAACCATCAACCATAGCAAAGAAGTAGCCGAGGTCTTTCTCTGAGGAAACACCCTCGGGAGTTACCACAAGCGAAGTGGAGAGGTTGTCTGTCGTATAGTAGAGTTCGCTCTTCACGCCCTCCTCTTTGCTGGGTTGCTGTACGACCTGAATTGTGAAAGCGGTATTGTCGGGAGTCATAATGTAGGTGTTTGTATCTCCCTCAAAGGTTGCGGTGACGGTTGCTGTTCGTGACTCGATTGTCGAGGGGTTAGGCTCGATGGCTTCGAGTTGAATATTGTTAAAGTTGCCACCTACCACAGTAGCCACACACCAATCGGCATCGCAACTTATCGACACCGTCTTGAAGAACAACTCCAAAGCCTCAGCATCGGGAACAGCCGCTGTGGAGCCATCGAGGTAGGCAAGGAAGTAGCCCAATCCCTTAACGCCATTCATACCCTCGCCGGCAATATTGACAACCGAGTCGCCAAACCATTGATACGAGAGAGAGTGTGTGGCAGTAGCACCATTTTGTGCCACTTCAATAGTTGCAATCACAGGATTTTCCACCGAAAACTCCTTGGTTGAAGGGGTGTAGACAAGTTTGACTGTTGCGGTGCGTCCCTCAAAAGAGTCGTTTGGGGCAACCGTAATTACAGGGTGATTGTTGTTCACAATGGAACCACTAAGCCAATCTACAATCTCGCCCGAAGCATTCACAAATTCGAAAGAGATTTGGGTGTAGTAGTCGGCTGTGTAGTTGCCAGCATCCTCCACACCATCCACACTCGCCAAATAATATCCCATATCTTGTTCGCCACCCAAAGCACTCATCGAGAGCGTTGTAATCAGATTTGCAGTGTTGTAGGTTACAACCTGAGTACCATTTTCAAGGCGCGAAGTGGCATTTTTGAGGTCGAAATAGTGTGTATGCACCGCACCGAGCGCAAACTCCAAACCTTGCGAGCCAAAGTCGAAGGTATATTTTGCCACATCGGTCCTAATCGTCACCTTCGCACCCGTAACGGTAGTTGGAGCAATCTCCATATACACTCCCTTTGCAGAGTCCTTTTCAGCACCCACCTCATAGGGTGTGGTGAGGTTCACTTGCGAAGCGTTGTAGGGCGAAGTGAGCGAAGATGTCCCCTCGGTCAAATCATAAATCAAAGAGCCACAAATACTACCCTCCGCTTCAAGACCTACGGAGAGAACCTTCTCGCCGACAAGCGTCGCGTCGGAAGAGTAGACCATATAGCGAGCCAAAGAGGTCGCCAAACCAAGGTTGGCAACAACTTCCGTAGACTCCTTTGCAACAGCAATACTCTCGGTGCTCATAAGCGTCAGCGAAAGACCCTCGGTGCTACCAGCCTCAAATTGGGTATTGGTGGCATCAACAACGACCTTCATTGATGCTGCGGTAAGTGTATTTGCGCAGAAGAAAGCATCCGCCGAGGCGGTCTCGTAGGGAATTGTGAAGTTAAATACAGCCACACCATCCTCAACAGCCACCGAATTGGAAGAGATGGTTTCGCCACTGTCGGTCAGCAAAACCAACGAGGCGTTTTGCGAACTCCACTCCATCTCCAAGGCATCGTTTAGTGCGCTTTTGGAGGTGGCGGCAAAGCGAGCCTCAACATCGAGTGTACGCGTTGTGGGTGTTGGTTCCGGTTGGGGTTGGGGTTGAGGGGTAGGCTCTAGCGCGGGCTCTTCACACGCCAACATAGCCACTGACATAAGTGCAAGTGCACCAATTTTGAACAAGTTTTTCATGGTCGTAGAGGTTTATGGTTTTTCGGTTGTAAGTTTTAACAAAATTAGGCATAATAAACGCACACACTTACCTCGCTCCACAAAAAAGTGGATAAAAACCGCAATCGCCCAATTACACACCACTAATAATCAACACCTTACGCAACACAAAGAGGCTTACAAAAGTAGAAAATACACAAAATAAAATAGGGTTATAAGGGTGAATATTGTACGCCGACATTTTGAGCATTGTGCGAAAAATAGTACATTTGTGAAAACGCTCGAACCTACGATGAAAAACTTCATTAAAATATTCGTTATTTCCGCCATTGTGGCAATGCTCTGCATCTCGTGTTCCAACTATTCGGATGCTTTAACCATCGCGCTCTCTGAACTCGATAGCGCACTTGATATGCGCCAACACAATACACTCCTCAAAGAACAACACATAGAATTAAGACGAGAGGCTCTCAATCAACCAAACCTCTCCTACGGAGAACAAATGGTCACAATCCAATCGCTTGTGGATGAGTATCACAAGTATCAGTTGGACTCCATTATTGTGTGGCTTAATAGGGGCATAGAACTCGCAGACTCCCACAACGATCGCCATAAAGCCAAAGCCCTACGACTCCATATTGTGGAACACTACTCTATGGCGGGATTTTATAGCGATGCGGGCTCCATCCTCAACGCCATCGACACCTTGGGAATGAGCGATAAGGAGTTGCAACTCTTCTATCGGGTGGCTCACTCCTATCACCGCGAACTTAGAGAGTACTCGGCAGACCCCAAGGTCAAGGCTCGCTCGGCACAATTGGAGCAGTACTACATAGACCGACTTATCTCCACCGAGAGTGACCCCATCGAACAACACAAACTTTTGTGTACGAAGTATAGCAACCTCTCCGACTGGGAAAACCTGACAAAGGAGTTGGATATTGTCCTGCCCACACTCTCGCCCAACACTCAGGAGTTTGCCTACTACTCCTACCTCAAAGCACTCAGCGTAGGCGACAATCGTGGCTCTCTGGAAGAGTATATAATCCATCTCGCACGCTCGGCTCGTGCCGACATTGTGAGTTGCACCACCGACCACGCATCGCTCAGTATGCTCTCCGAGATACTCTTCCACATTGGCGAGGTGGAGCGTGCCTTTGGATACATACAAATCGCAATGCACGATGCAACCTTCTACAATTCGAGATTGCGTCCTTGGCAAGTGGCAGCCATATTGCCCGTCATTGAGCAGAGTTATAGGAATAGGATGGATGTGCGCAACACTTCACTTTGGATGGCAATAACTCTCATATCGCTATTGCTGATTGTGATTTTGATTGTGCTGCTGCAAAAGAGCAAACAAAACCGCCAAATCCGACAACACAAAGCACAACTCGAAGAGATGAATGCAACCCTCAGCGAGTACATCACCCAACTCTCGGAGTTGAATAAGTCGGAACATCTGCTGGCTGCCGAACTCAACGAGGCCAACACCGTCAAAGAGCAGTATATTGGTCTATTCCTTGTCATCTGCTCCAACTATATCGACCTGCTAAAATCCTACCACAATAATGTGCGCAAGAAACTCTCGCAGGGTGCTATCGAATCTCTTCAAAGCGAGATTAAAACATCCACAATTATTGAGGATGCCGAAGAGGAGTTTTATACCAATTTCGACAACGCCTTTTTGAGCCTCTACCCCACCTTTGTCAAGGAGTTCAACGCACTGCTAAAAGAGGATATGCAGATTGTGCTGAAAAACCCCAGAGTCCTCAATACGGAACTTAGGATTTTTGCACTTATCAAACTCGGCATCACCGACTCTTCGCGCATCGCATCGCTTTTGCGATACTCGGTAAACACCATATATAATTATCGTGCGGGCGTGAAAAATAAGGCTGTTGTGGCACGCGATGATTTCGAGGACGATGTGCGAAAAATCGGCTCCAATTGGCAAAACGCACACTCTTAGGCTTTGTTATAAATCCACTTTTTTTATTGCACATATAATTAGCCAAGCGGCTAATTATCAGTCATATAACACTTCATAAAAGGCACAGAAAATCCACCAAATTTTTTGTGCCTTTTTTGTGTACACAAAAAATTCCTAATTTTACAATACCAAGACACTTGGCGCAGAGCACTTTACAACGCGCCACAAACCGAACCAAAACCTTCAATGCAATGAACCGTACAATGAGATTTCTTGCCCTTTGTGGGCTCTCTATTTTGGTTGTTGGTTGCACCCCAAAATGCAACATCGAGAAGCGTATTGACAACCTTCTCGCCCAGATGACTCTCGAAGAGAAAATCGGACAACTCAATCAGGTAACACACTACACCAGCGAACAGATGTTTCCAGAGGTCGCTGGTGGAAATATCGGCTCCATTCTCAACCTCTCCGACCCCGTGGAGATTAATAAACTTCAAAGGGTGGCTGTCGAGGAGAGCCGCTTGGGTATCCCATTGGTCTTTGCAAGGGATGTCATTCACGGTTTCCGCACCATCTTTCCCATTCCTCTCGGTCAGGCGGCATCGTTCGATCCCGAGATGGTCGAGAATGGCGCACGCATCGCAGCCCAAGAGGCGGTAGCCTCTGGCATTAGGTGGACATTCTCGCCCATGGTGGATGTTTCGAGGGATTCGCGTTGGGGCAGGATTGCCGAGAGTTTCGGCGAGGATCCTCTTCTTACCTCCGACCTTGCACTCGCAATGTTGCGTGGCTATCAGGAGAACGATACGCCCCTTGCAGCGTGTGCAAAACACTTTGTGGGCTATGGTGCGTCGGAGGGAGGTCTGGACTACGCCCCCATTCATGTTTCCGAGCGCGAACTCCGCAACTACTATCTCCCACCATTTGAGGCTCTTGCAAAGGCGGGCTGTATGACTCTTATGCCTTCTTTCAACGACAACGACGGCATTCCAAATGCGGGCAACAAATTCCTCCTGCGCGATGTTTTGCGTGACGAATGGGGCTGGGACGGTTGTGTTGTTAGCGACTGGGGCTCGGTGGGTGGCATGATTGCACACGGCTTTGCTGCCGACAATCGCGAAGCCTCCAAGAAGGCTCTTGCGGCAGGTACCGATGTAGATATGATGTCCTATGCCTACATCTCCGAACTGAAAGGTTTGGTGGAGAGTGGCGAGTTAAGCGAAAAGGTTATTGATGAGAGTGTTCGCAATGTCCTGAGGCTCAAATTCCGCTTGGGCTTGTTTGAAAATCCCTA
Source organism: Tidjanibacter sp. (assembly GCA_045591965.1). Taxonomy (GTDB): domain Bacteria; phylum Bacteroidota; class Bacteroidia; order Bacteroidales; family Rikenellaceae; genus Tidjanibacter. Next base: position 33,508 of record JAZNTX010000011.1, read on the forward strand.
TGTCGATATGGAGCAGTACGAGGGCGCATTCTACACCCCCGAGGCATTGGAGGCTGCAAGGGTGGCGGCGGTTGAGAGTGCCGTACTCCTGAAAAACGACAAAAACACACTCCCTCTGTCGAAGAAAACAAAGAAAATCCTCGTTGCTGGTCCTATGGCAAATGCCCCCCACGACCAACTTGGCACTTGGATTTTCGATGGCGAAAAGAGCCACACGGTGACTCCTTTGCAGGCTTTGATGGAGCATTATGGCAACCGTGTCAAGATTGGATATACGGACATTCTCTCTTATAGCCGCGAGAAGTGTAGCGAAGTCTCCTTGTCGCGTTTTACACGACAGGCCGCAGGCTACGATGCAGTTGTACTCTTCCTTGGCGAGGAGTCTATCCTCTCGGGCGAGGCACACACCCTCGTAAACCTCGATTTGCAGGGCAGTCAGAGTGACCTTTTGAAGGCTGCACGCCGTAGTGGCAAACCCGTTATTGCTGTTGTTTTGGCAGGTAGGGCTCTCTCGGTGGGTAAAGACCTCGCAAATATGGATGCGCTCATTTGGTCGTTCCACCCTGGCACTATGGGCGGTGTGGCTTTGGCTCAACTCCTCTTTGGCGACGAAGTGCCCAGCGGTAAACTCCCCATCACATTCCCCGTTGCAGCAGGTCAGGAACCTATCTACTACAACGCCCACTTCCCCGAACGCCCCGCAAGTGGTACCGAAGTACTATTGAACGATATTGAGTTGGAGGCAGGTCAGACCTCGCTCGGTTGCACGGCTTATTGGCTCGACGCGGGCTTTGGTCCACTCTTCCCCTTCGGTTACGGTTTGAGTTACACCACCTTCGACTATTCCAACATTAAGACCGACAAGGAGGTCTATGGCAAGGGTGACAACATTGTCGTATCGTTCACACTTACCAATAAGGGTAATGTTGCCGCAACAGAGGTTGTTCAGGTATATGTGAGGGATGTTGTAGGCTCTGTATCGCGCCCACAAAAAGAACTCAAAGGTTACGAGCGTATAAGTCTTGATGCGGGCGAGAGTCGTGAGTGCAGTATCACAATCCCCGCTGAGAGGTTAGCCTTCTGGAATATTGACATGGAAAAGGTTGTTGAGGCTGGCGAATTCCACCTCTGGGTTGGTGGCGACAGTGCTTCGGGCGAAAAACTCTCCTTCTTTGTAGAGTAGGAACACTAAAAACAGAAAACGGACATAAATACGCGATAATATGAAACGGTTTTTGGTTATGATTGCAGCCCTTGTGGCGTGTGGTACGCTGGCTGCACAAACCCACCCAATTTCGGGTAGGGTTACAGATGCCTCTGATGGCTCGGCACTCATTGGAGTTACCGTAGCATTGGAAGGCTCCAAGACTGTGACCATTACGGACTATTTGGGACACTACACGCTCTCGGTGCCTTTTACACAAGGTAGCAGCCGTAAAGTCACATTCTCATACATCGGCTACAACGACAAAACAGTGACCGTTACCCCAACCACAACCACCTTGGATGTAGAGTTGGAGGTTGGTGCCGATGTGATTGAGGATGTGGTTGTTGTGGGTTATGGTACGATGAAACGCAGCGACCTTACGGGTGCTGTGGCGAGCGTTGATTCCGAAGACTTGCAGCGCACCCCCGTTGCAACCATCGACCAAGCCTTTGCAGGTCGTATTGCGGGTGTTACGGTCAATGCCTCAACAGGTCAACCCGGTGCGGCTGCGGAGGTGAGAATTCGCGGTATTGGTACGGTTAATAACTCGGCACCTATCTATGTTGTCGATGGCGTTATTACCGAAGATATTGGCTTCCTCAACGCCAGCGACATTGCCTCCACCGAGGTTTTGAAGGATGCTTCGAGTACGGCAATCTATGGTTCGAGGGGTGCTAACGGTGTTATTATCGTAACCACAAAGAATGGTGCAAAAGACCGAGCACCTCAAATCTCGCTTAGTGCGTATGCGGGTGTGCAGAATCGTTGGAACAAACTCGATTTGATGGGACGCGACGAGATGGCTCAAACCATCATCGCCATCGGAGGTGTCAAGTCGGAGCAGAACTTCTACAACAAACAAGGTTTCCAGAAGTGGTTGCAGGCATACCGCCTCGGCAGTTCGCCCTATTATCCCACCAATCTCGACTACTCTACAATTGAGACCGATTGGCAGGACGCTGTCTTCAAAGCGAATGCTCCTATTCAGAACTACCACCTCTCGGTTGATGGTGGCAGCCAAAAGAGTCAGTACTCGTTCAGCGCAGGCTACTTCTCGCAAGATGGTACTATTATGGGTTCAAACTACGAAAGACTCACGCTGAGGCTCAACTCCTCCTACAATGTGACCAAGTGGCTCAAAGTGGGCGAGAGTATCTCGCTCATCAACTCCTCTTCTCGCTGGGCTATGAACAACTCTTCGAGTGCGGGTGCATCCATCCTCTCGGCGGCTCTTGCGATGGCTCCTTGGGACCCCACCCACTATCCCGAAGGCTCGGTAAATATAGATGGCGAGGATTTGAGTGGTCACATTGCCGCCGGCTCGAACTTTAAGAATGTAACAAACCCCTTCTCTATGGTAGAGCATACCCACCCCAACAATCAAGACCAACGATTGCTGGGCAACATCTACCTCGAAGCAACGCCTCTCAAAGGTCTTACATTCCGTTCGGCAGTGAGCATCGACCAAAACACCAACATAAGCCGCACTTTTAAGGACAAATATGTCTACTCGGACTACGACCAGTCCAAGAAGAACTTTGTTTCGGCAAGCATCGGCTTGGGCAAAACCATGTTCTACGAGAATACCCTCAACTACGAATTCGAGCGTGGCGACCACCGCTTCTCGGCAATGATTGGTCAGACCACCGAGGAGTATACCTATTATTCTATTGGTGGTTCGGGTGCTACCGTTACCAACCCTTCGGAGAACAACTGGTATCTCAACCAGACCACCGAGGATAAGTCGGAGTCGAGCGACTCGGCAGCACGCACAAGGCGTTTCTCGCTGCTCGGCAGGTTGTTCTACAACTATGGCGACCGCTATATGGCAACCATAAACTTCCGTGCCGATGCCTCCTCGAAGTTCCCAGAGAACCTTTGGGGCTACTTCCCCTCTATGGCTTTGGCTTGGAGGCTTTCGGAGGAGGAGTTTATGGATAATGCCGATGCCGTTGATAACCTCAAACTCCGCTTTGGCTGGGGACGCATCGGTAACGACAAAATCTCCGAGGGCGCATTCACTCAGACCGTACACCAAGACCACCTTACTTTCACGGGCTATCCCTTCGGCGAGAATGAAGAGTTGGCAACGGGTGCCACCATCCTTACCTATGTAAATAAAGGTGGCAAGTGGGAGACCACCGAGCAACTCAACCTTGGTTTGGATTTTAGCCTTTGGGGTAACAAATTCTATGGTACAATCGACATCTTTGAGCGCAACACCTACGATATGTTGTTGGGGGTAACAGCCCCTGCACATGTCGGTAACCGCTACTCGCCCACCGCGAATGTTGGTACCGTGCAGAATAGGGGTATTGAACTCACTCTCGGTCATAGTGGCACTTTTGGCAACGGCTGGGAGTATGATGTGAATATCAACGGCTCGGTAATCTCCAACGAACTTACCAAACTCAACGGTGGCGAGAGGGTCTATGGCTCCTACACCATCTGTGACGAGGGACTGCCCCTCTACTCCTTCTGGGGATACGAGTACGAGGGTATCTACCAGAGCGACGAGGAAGTTGCACAACACCAATGGGCTGTGGAGGTTCCCTCGGAGCACTGGGGCGACGCTCGCTATAAAGACCAGCCCACCGTTCCCATTCTCGATGAGAATGGCAACATTACGGGCTATAAGGGCGATGGTGTAATAAACGATGACGACCTTGTGGCTATTGGCAACTCGTTCCCATGGCTGACCTATGGTGCAAACTTCGCACTCCGCAAGGGTGGTTGGGATATGAGTTTGTTCTTCCAAGGCTCCTACGGCAACCAGATTTACAACGCCGTAAGGCTCCGCACCGAGAGTAATGGTACAGAATCGACTCTCTCGACCACAATGCGCAATGTTTGGACTAAGGATAACACCTCGGGCACAATTCCCAACCCTGGTGCTTCGGGCTCTTCGCGCAACAAGGAGGCTTCGAGTCGCTTTATTGAGGATGGTAGTTATCTGAGGCTCAAAAACCTGCAAATTGGCTACACCCTGCCACAAAACTTCTCCAAGAAGATTGGCATCTCGAATTGCAGGCTCTATGTTACCATGAGTAACCTTTTGACCTTTACCGACTATACGGGCTACGACCCCGAGGTGGGTGGCGGTGTTGATTGGGGCAACTATCCTCAGTCGCGCACAATAACTTTTGGTACAAACATCAACTTCTAAATGTAGCATACGAGTATGAAAAAGACCCTATATATAATCATGGTGGCTATCATGTCTGCCACACTTTCGGGCTGTGAGGACTGGCTTCGCGAAGACGCTCCTGGCTCGACCAAACTCGAAGACTTCTTTACCGATGGCACAACTGCCGAGCAGTCGGTGAATGCCTGCTACACCCCGTTGATGTGGGAGTTGCAAGATACCTACTTTTCGGAGTGGTTTGTGGGCGATATTGCCTCTGACGACGCTGTGAAAGGTGGCGAGCATCTTCTCGATATGGCTGCGGCATACGACATTGAGAACTTCAAGACCACTGCGAGCAACGAACTCCTCTTGCAGTTCTACCGCGCACAGTATCAGGGCATTTCGAGGTGTAATTTCTCGCTCGAATATGTCCCCGAGATGGCTGCCGACACGACCATGACCGAGCAGATGCAGAGGCGATATATTGGCGAGGCGAAGTTCCTCAGGGCGTACTACTACTTCCGCCTTGTGAGGATGTTTGGCGGAGTGCCCAAAGTGGACTTTGTGATTGACTCCTCGAACAATTGGAAACAACCTCGCGCCACGGCTGAGGATATTTACGCACTTATCCTCGACGACCTCGAAGATGCCGAGGAGTATCTGCAACTCCGCAGCGAGATGACCGCCGAAGACCTCGGCAGGGCCACCAAAGGTGCGGCTCAGGCTATGCTTATGAAGGTAAACCTCTACCTCGGCAACAACGAGGAGGCTATGCAGTGGGGCGAGAAGATTATCGCAAGCGAAGAGTACGACCTCAACCCCGACTACGCCACCAACTTCCTTTTGGAGGGCGAGAACGGTATTGAGTCGGTATTCGAGGTGCAGTATGTCAATGACCCCACGAGCGACTATGGCGGTAACGGTTTTTCGCGCGGCACCTTCACCACTATCCTCACACGCTCGCGTTCCTCGTTGGTAGCAACGGGTGGCAATGCGGGTTGGGGCTTCAACAAACCCACCCAAGACCTCTACGATGAGTTCGAGGCGGGCGACTCTCGCAGGGATTTGACCATCATCAATCCTGCCGACAACCTAATCCAGAATGCCAATCAAGAGATTCACTTGGGGTGTCGTTACCTCAACCGCAAATATGCAAATATCGATGCCGAGGGCAACTACATACCCCTCTCGCACCAGTCGCGTGGCGAGGTAAACCGCAGGGAGATTCGCTACTCCGATGTGCTGTTGATGTATGCCGAGGCTTGTATTGGTTGCGGTCAAAACCTCGACAAAGCCAAAGATGCTATCAACCGAGTACGCTCGCGCGTAGGCTTGGGCGAGGCGGAAGCCACAATGGAGAATTTGCGCCACGAGCGTAGGGTGGAACTCGCCATGGAGGGTCACCGTTGGTTCGACCTCTGCCGTTGGGGCATTGTTGGCGATGTTATGAACGCCTATCGTGTGAAATATGGCGAGGATAACCCTAATGGCAACATCGAGGGTAGCCACATGGAGCCCTTCATTGTGGGCAAACACGAACTTATGCCCATTCCTGCCGAGGAGGTAAGGCTTGGCGGACTGACGCAGAACAATGGATACTATTAGAGTTGAGAGTTGAAAGTTATACATTAAGGTTATTATTGTCCTTAATGTCCTAAGACAACACATTATTAAACACTTATACATTAACCTATTAAAAACTAAAACGCTATGAAAAAAATTTTGGCAATCGCTGCTATTGCAGCAATGACATTGGGTTTTGTGGCTTGCGAAGAGGAACCCAGTGGCAATGAACCCAACAAAGAACAGACCGGTGGTGAGAACAACGGTGGTGAGAACAACGGTGGTGGCGAAACCCCTGCACCCATTGAGTTTGAGAGCCTCAAAGGTACGGATTACTATCTGATTACCTTGGATGGCACTACCTACAACACCATTGCAAACAAAGTTGTAGGCGACTATCGTACCGATGACTACTATTCGCACCTCTGGATTTGGGAGAAAACCTACACCCCTGGTACCGCTACTGGTCCCAACTACTACGGTGAGGTAGAGGGCTGGATTGCTCTCAATGTAGTTGCTAATACTACTTGGTCGGGTGCTGGTTTCTGCTGCTACAATGCCGAGGAACTTGCAAAACTCTCCAACATCACTGCTAACCCCGCAGACTATGTGCTCCATATGGCAATGAAGTCGCAGGATAACGCTACTCACGAGTTTGTTCTTTATAGCGACGGTGGCGCAGAGGCAAAAGTTCAGATTGACATTAATGGTGCTTATGGCTACGCTCGTGATGGCGAGTGGTACGAGATTGAGATTCCTATGACCCACTTCACCAATCAGGGTCTTTTGTGGACTCCTAACCTCGGTGCTGGTTCTACTCCTGGTGACAATAAATCAGTTATCCCCACTGGCGGTCACAATGTACTCGCAGTACTCAGCGGTGCTTCGGGCTCACTCAACCTCGACGCTTGCTTCATCTACAAACCCGCAAAGTAGGGATTATACACAACAATCGAAGGTGTCACTTGGGTTAATAATGTTAAACGACATCTTCACTCAGGCTCGAAGGGTTTGACCGCCCTTCGGGTCACAAAAAGACAAATACTAACTATTTAGAACACAAAAAACTATGATTAAGAATGTATGGGCTGTCGCTCTGGCGATGACACTCTTCGTTTCGTGTGGCGAAATCTCTTTCGGCAACATCAACTTCGGAGGTGGCACGGGTACCGAGCAAGAGGGCGAGCAGAACGGCGAGAATGAGGGTGGTAATACCGAGAACGAAGGCGGCAACGAGGGCGAGAATGGTGGCACCACACCCGAAAACCCCGTCTATCCCGCACAGGAGGGCTCGGGCGAAACAAACGGTTATCGTCTGGTATGGCAAGACCTCTTCGATGGTGCGGCTCTCGACGAGAGCGTGTGGAACATTGAGGAAAACGGCAACGGTGGCGGCAACAACGAGTCGCAGTACTACTGTCGCGAGAATGTCGGCATCTCCGTAGAGCCCCAAAGTGGCAGGAGTTGTCTGACGCTCACCGCACGCCGCGAAAATTATGGTGGCAAGCAGTTCACATCGGGCAGGGTAAACTCGATGGGCAAAAAATACTTCACACACGGCAAGGTGGAGGCTTACATCTGCCTACCCAAGACCGCCAACGGTTTGTGGCCCGCATTCTGGATGATGGGCAACGACTACCCCACTGTCGGTTGGCCTCGTTGTGGCGAGATTGATATTCTCGAAATGGGCAACTCCCACGGCATCAACACAGGCACTCAGGAGACCTACTTCAACGGTGCTTGTCACTGGGGTTTCTATCGCGATGGAGCATATCCCAACTACGCTAAGGCATCCAACGCTCCCTACTCGTTGCAGGATGGCGAGTTCCACCTCTTCACACTCATCTGGGACGAGAGGATGATTAATATGTATCTCGACTTGGACAAGTATCCCAACGCAGAGCCATACTACGCAATGGGCATCGAGGGAACAGACGACGAGTGGGCTACGGGACTCTACTTCCACCACGACCACTTCATTCTCTTCAACCTCGCAGTGGGCGGTCACTTCACGGGCATCGTAAACAACCCCAATGGCATCACCGCGCTCCCCACCGACGGCTCCGAGGCGAAGATGTATATCGACTTTGTGAAAGTTTACCAAAAATAACCTACGGCTATGAACAAACGACTGATTATTACGGCTATTGCCTCGTTTGCGTTGATGGCAGGATGTACGCTCATCCCCACCAACCAACCCAACGGTGGCGGGAATAATGGCGATGATATTAGCGACCTCAACATGGAGTATGTGGTGCGCCAAAAACGCAGCCACAAAAGGGGTTTGAGCGGTCACCCACAAATCGAAAGCGATATAACACTCATCGCCCCTGGTGTGGAGTGGGTTTACAACTGGGGCGCGACAGTACCCTTCCCCGTATTATTGGAACAGAACGATATGTTCTTCTACCCCATGGCGTGGAATGCCAACTTTGGCGCACAACAGATGAGGGACTACAAAGCCTCCAACCCCGAGGCGGAGTATATCCTCGCCTACAACGAGCCCAACCTCACCGACCAAGCCAACATGACCCCCGAGGTGGCGGCTTCGCACTGGGGCGCACTCAAAGCGGTGGCTCAGGAGTTGGGTATGAAGCTCATCTCGCCAGCGGTGAACTACGGTACTTTGGCGGGTTACAGCGACCCCATCAAGTGGCTCGACGAGTTCTTTGCGTGCGAGGGTGTGAGCCTCGACGATGTTGCAGGCATTGCTGTTCACTGCTATATGCCCTCGGGCGAGAGCCTCAAATCGTTCATACGCCGCTTCGACAAGTACAACAAACCCATCTATATGACCGAATTTTGCCACGCCAATAACACCATCACCAACAACGAGGCAACCCAGCAGAACTATATGTCGGATGTGCTCAACTATATGGAGTGTGACGACAAGGTGGGCGGCTATGCGTGGTTTATGCTGCGTGGCTCGGGCGACTGGAAAGCCATCAGCCTTGTGAACACCTCCGCCAAGGAGCCTGCGCTGACCAACCTCGGCAAGGAGTATGTGTGGTTCTCCTCGTTCGACAAGGAGTGCTACTATCCCACCGAGGAGGCATTCCCCGCAGCGCACTATCGCTCCAACAATGCCGAAGAGGTTGCCGAGGGTACGGAGTGGAAATATGCACCCAAAATCAAGGCTTCGACCGACACTACGGGCGAGGTTATGCTGACCGACTTTTACAGCACCGAGATGTGGGTTGAGTATGGCGTGGAGGTCGAGGAGGCTGGCACTTACGAACTGCTTGTGCGCTACTCCGCATTTGTGGATGCGACCTACCACTTCACAATTGACGGCGATGAGGTGAGCCACACCCTCCCAAAAGTCTACGAACTTGGCGCAACCGAGCAGTGGAAGACCTCGCGCATCGAGGGTCTAAACCTCTCGAAAGGCAAGCACACACTGCGAGTGGCTCTCACCAACGGCAGAGCAAACTTCAACTGGATGTGTTTCCGCAAGACCAAATAGAACTAAAAACCAAACAATATTAAACTAACTAAACAAAAACACTAAGCAATGAAAAAGAAAATCTACACAAGTCCGGAGGTTGTCGAGATGCAATGCTCCGTGGAGAGCGGTATCGCCGTTAGCGGTGGCGAGCTCTTGTGGTACGAACAGGGCGGTCAGGGCGACTTTACCTATGAGGTAACCGAGGATGACACTTGGGGTTAGAACATTACCACTGTTTAATTGAAAAAACGAAAAAAGACTATGAAAAAGATTTTTAAGATGATGATGATGATGGCAGTGGTAGCAGGCGTAGCCGCACTCACTGCTTGTACAAACGAGCCCGAAGAGGGCGTAACACCCACCCCCGAGGCTCAGGGCTTTACCGTTATCGCCTCGATGGATGATGCAACGAAAGCCACTATGAGCGATGAAGCAGGTATGGCTTGGGAGGTTGGCGACCAGATTGCTGTTCGTCAGCTTAAATCTGATGGAGGTAGTCTTGAGGCTATAAGTAGCAACTTGGCTGCCGAAAATATCGCAGAGGATGGTAAGGCATCTTTCACTTTCGAAGAACTCTACACGGAAAACCCCGCTTATTTCCTTTATAATCTCCAAGGTGGTGCGGTTGGCAAATCGGAATTCAACTTCCAGAATACGATGACTCAGGAGAGTGCGGGTGTGATGAACAAATCCTACCTCAAACTCCGCAGTAAAGAGGGTGTTGAGATTGCCACCACTGGCGCAAATACCATTGAAACCAAAATGAATATCGTTGGCACTCTTGCCCGCTTTATTATCTATTCGAGCAACGAAGAGTATATCGGCGAGAAAGTGAAGTCTGTTGAGATGGTTTCGACAACAACCAATATCGCGGGTCTGCTTGGCTACGACTTCACAAAAGGAGATTACTACTATTGGCAAGACGACAACGCTACACAGAGCGAAAATCCCGAAATTTTCTACTACGGCACAAAAACAATCTCCGTATCGCTTACCAACCCAATGGAGGTAAATACTCGTGATGCCGAGAGCAGCCAAGGCAAAACAGTCTATATGCCCATTCCTCCCGTGAATGTTGAGGGTTACAAATATGTTGTTACCACCGACAAGGCAACCTACACCTTCGATGCAACCGACAAAACCACTAAGTTCAACGAGAACGAGTTGAAGAACATCAAACTCAACCTCAATAGCGCAACCGAGATGGTTCTTGGTGTTAAACAAAAAACCTTGTACTTCTTTAATGGTGGCATCATCGGCAAAGAGATTACTGTTAGTTCTGCGGCAGCAGAGGATATCAACCTTGGCTATTTGGTTGCACAGCCAGAGGGCACAGATATGAGAGATTACACACAATATCCCGAATTGGTGTGTGTATCTGTTGAGGACTACAACAACGGAGATTTCTCAAATCCCGTAGATTGGATGAGTGCTCATTTGCAGACTAACGCCAATGGCGATATTACCGATTGTGTTTGGTATTTGGATGTGATGGAGAACACCTCGGATGTGGCTCGCGAGGGTGTAATCGTTCAAGACTGGTCGGCATCGGGACTCTATGTTGGCGAGAACCTTACACCTGCTGTATTTGTCACACAAGATGTTGCTGGCTCGGCAAAAATCATCGCATTCAACACGAAACACACACCCAACTTTGACGCAGAATGTACCGCCTACGAAAATCACAGAATTGGTGGTTATTGGGTACCAGCCGTCAATGGATCCAACTTGGAGGATGTCAATAGCGAAAGTGATTTCTGGAAAGACGAAGAAGTTCAGACCGTTTATGGTAGTGTTTCCTTTGTTTGCCACGATGGTTTAGGAGCAGGATACCCTGTCGCAGATTGGGTTAAGGTCTACTATCCAAGAAATGCCGAGGATCTTATCAACTCCTCCAACTTTGTCATCACAATGGATGCAAATACTTCGGCTGTACAACGCCAATCGCTTGTGACAATTCATATTACAACCCCCGATGGCTATGTTTACAACGGCGAGTCGGTTACCAATCTTTTCCTCGGACAGTTTAATGTCACTCAGGAGGCTTACAGCGCAGAGATTGTTGCTACTTTGAACGATGTTTATGCCGGCACCGTAAGTTACGAGGGCGATGATATTACCGTTGGTACGTTGGCTCTTACTGCCGATGGCGAGGCTGTGGCTGATGCTAACGAGTTCTGCAACGTAGCCATCAATGGTGGCGCAAGCGTTGTTTTGGCTGCCGATGGCACCATCACTGCCACTATTCCCGCAAATGCTTCCATTGAGGCAAAAGAGTACACCGTTACTATCAAAGACAAATCGGGCAACAAACTCGTGGAGGATGTAACAATCAGCCAAGAGGCTAATCCCGAAGGTGGCGAGGTGGAAGAAAACCCATTTAGTGCATATAGTTGGGAGGTAAGCCTTGTTGGTGGTCGTCAATGGGGTTCCGCTTGGGGCTTTGGCTCTGTTGATGCTGGAAAACAAACAGGTCACTACCTCACTGTTAGCAATATCACTTACAATGGCTCTGCCGTAAGTTTTACCAACACCGCGGAAGAATTGGAGTTAGCACAATCCATCGCCGAATATGCATTTAGAACATCTGCCCCCACCGATGATGAAAAAGCCTCCAATGGGCAAAGTGCTAAGACTGGGTCACAATTCGGTATCAAAGCATTTTACTGTTATGGAGATTCAATGCAGATTGCTTGGGTTCTTACTGAGAGTCAAACTATCTCAAAGACCACTGGTTATAACGCATCTGGCGAAGTAGTTGGTTCGGTAATCGTTTGGGTTGATTAGCCTTACCGCTATAACTCATTTAATCCCAAGCCCGACAGCGTCAAGTTGTCGGGCTTGGCTTTTTTCGGGGGGGGTATGGGAGAGATGGGAGAAATGAGAGTGATGAGAGTGATGGGAGGCAAATGCGAGTAAGCGAGAGCAGAGGGCACTTGTGCACTATGCCGAGCGGGAGCATTTTAGAGCAGCCGTAGGCTGGTCAAATGAGAGAAATGAGAATAATTTATTGCAAATGGTTGGGGGTTTGAGAGAAATGGACTATCTTTGAAGAAACAATAATCTTATGGCAACTTTTCTCAAACAAAAGGGCAATTACAGGAGACTCATAGCCTATCAGAAAGCCGAGTGCATCTACGACATAACCTACTATTTTGTCCACAAATTTCTCGGTGCAGGCGACCGCACCATAGACCAAATGATACAAGCCGCCCGTTCGGGCAAGCAGAACATTGCCGAAGGGTCGGTGGCAGCCACAACATCCACAGAAACCGAGCTTAAACTATACAATGTCGCCCGAGCAAGTCTTCAAGAACTACTGATTGACTTTGAGGATTATCTGCGAGTGAGGAACTTGGGGCAGTGGCAAATGGGCGACCCAAAGCTTCAACAAGCCCGCATTGTCTGCCGAGAGCACTCCGACACAGCCTATTACAAAGAGATAATACCGCTTCGCTCCAACGAAACCATTGCCAATATAGCCATCGTTCTCATACACCAAACGGACCTACTATTAGGAAGGTTGCTGGAAAAACGCAAGGCTGATTTTATTCAGCAGGGTGGCATCAAAGAGGAGATGTACAAGGCTCGAATGGAGCATCTGAAAAAGTCCGACTATCAATAACCAATAGTCGGACTTCTCATATCTCTCATATCTCTCATATCTCCCATTTGCAATACACCTTCCACCACCAGCGGGAGTACCACCAATTAGGGAGCGAGGAGTAGAACTCCGAGCGGGGGTGGGTGGGGTGCGCCCTTGGCGCACAATAATTTTCCTCCCAGCCTTCGAATTTCAATTATAAAGTCGTACATTTGCGTCTACAACCGACAATCCAAACAAAAAAGTATGAAAACCACAAAATACATTGCACTCTTTGCGCTCGCAGCCGCTCTATTTGGCTGCAAAGACCCCGAAGTGACCGAAACTCGCTATCTCGGCTCGGCGACCGCCACCGTAAGGCTCTACACCCTCAACGAGGAGGGTACGGCTCTCGACCCCGCAGGCGATTTTGCGCGTGGAAAGAGTGTGGTGGCGTATCCCAACCGTTACAAGAAGGCTGGCGAGGACCGCTACATAAAGGTGCTATTCGAGGGCGCAAAGCGTTATGTGCACGAGAGCGCGTTGGTGCTCACGCCTCGCGAGGCTGTCAAGGAGCAGAGTGTGTGGGTACGCACCCCCGCAACCATCATCGCCGACCCCGAGCGTTCGACCATCGCGGGTTTTGCCGACAAAAACGCCCAACTGACCATTCTCGGCTACGACTCCCTGAGGGCTGACGGAAGGGTGGCAACCTACCGCGTGCGCCACGGCGAGGTGGAGGGTTATGTCTATGGCAAATACACCGTCTTTACACCCGAGGAGGCAGCACTGCGCTACAAAGCCGACATCTACGACCCCATACACAGCAAGGTCAAAAACTCCTTCGGTGGCGGCAAGGCTATCGGTTGCGACTTCTACCCCGTAGAGAAGCCCGCCTTTGAGCACAACCCCATGCCCAAGGCTTGCTACTCGCTCTACCTTAATGCAGGAACAAATGTGTTGAAAAACATTGAGGATTACATCGCCCTCGCCAAAGAGAGTAAAATCAACACCTTCGTAATCGACATCAAGGACAACGAAAGCCCTGGTTACAAGGCAGATGCCATGAAACTCTACTCGCCCACCAACTACAAGCGTGCGGGCGACAAGGAGGCTCTCTATCGCAAGGTTGTGAGCCGTCTGCACGAGGAAGGGTTCTATGTTGTGGGTCGTATTACCTGCTTCAAGGACTCCTACTTTGTGAAGGACAACCCACAGAGTGCCATCACCGAGAGGGCTACGGGCGAGCCTTTCAAGCACAACAAAGCCTACTGGCCCAGCGGTTTCGACAGGCGTGTGTGGGAGTTCAATGTGGCTCTCGCAAAGGAGGCGGTAGAGAAATTCGGCTTCAACGAGATAAACTTCGACTATGTGCGCTTCCCCGACCGCATGAGCAAGGTGGAGGATATTGTCGATTACCACAACCTCTACGGCGAGAGCAAAGTGCAAGCCATTCAGCGTTTTGTGCAATACGCCTGTGACGAGATACACAAGGTGGGAGCCTATGTGTCGATAGATGTCTTTGGCGAGAGTGCAAACCCTGGTTACACCACAGCCTACGGTCAGTATTGGGCAGCCATTAGCAATGTGGCAGATGTCATTAGCGGCATGCCCTATCCCGACCACTTCACAAACGGCTACTATGGCGTTGAAAAGCCTTGGAACAACCCCTACGAGATACTCTATGAGTGGGGCAAGCGTGTGCAGGGCAGGCAAGAGATTACCCCCACACCCGCTGTTGTGAGAACTTGGGTGCAGGCATACAATGTTATGCGCCATGTCGATAGGAATGGTATTGCTTACGATGCCGAGAATGTCGAAAAGGAGATACGAGGACTCTACGATGCAGGGCTTACGGGAGGATATATCACTTGGCTCGCCTCCTCCAACATCGAAAAGTATCGCCAGCAACTCGGAGCCTTCCAAAAAGACTACTACGCCGAGTGGCTCGCTCAACAATAAGCACCTCAGCACAATAGGTCGTCGTCACAAGACAAAGCCAAAAGATATATAAATCTTTTGGCTTTTTTCGTGCCAACGGGCACAAGGTTTGCACATCCAAGAGTGTAGAAATAAACTCTCACTAAAACACTCTAAGGATTATGAAACGGATTATGTTACTGTTGGTCGGCACATTGCTGACCTGTTGGGTGGCAGACGCTCAACTTTTAAGATTTGGAGCGCGAATTGGCATAGGCACCGGCTCCTATGAATTTGACTCCATAAGCATTGAGGGTGGCTCGCTCGAACCTGCCGGCGACAGGGTGAGCGGCTATCAGGCGGCACTCTTTATGAGGCTCTCCATCCCCACATTTATCTACATCCAGCCCGAATTACAGTTCTCACAAAGGGATTACATCTTTGGCATAAAATACCCTTCATACCCCAAAGAGTTCCAAAATATCAAGACATACAGGCTCGAAGTTCCCGTACTTTTAGGCATCAAGTTGGGTAACCTGAGGCTATTCGGTGGTCCCGTATGGCGTATAGGCGAGCGTCAGTATGCCAAAGGGGGCAAAACGCCCTTTGATATAACCTTCAACAACAACGACATTGCGGCAACGGGAGGTATCAGTGTGGAGTTTGACAATGTTGTTATGTTGGAGTTGCGCTATACGAGATACCTCGAACAGACCACCTCGGAGGTGATGGTAGCCTCTCAGCATCGCGAACTAAAAATAGACCGCGACGACACCATACAAATCAACTTCGGAGTGCTGTTCTAAGGGCGTATTGGGATTCTTGGACAGGGCACATCGCTCCACACAAATCAGAAGAGCGGGCTCAAAAGGCGTGCGATAGGCTCCATAATCTTGCTCATGCGAGAACGGCTCTGCCAACTCTCGGCAGTGGCAAGTTCGGCATCCTCCAAATCGGCAAGAAACACATCGCGCATCTGGCAAGTAAGGGCATTGTCGTAGATTAGAGCCTGCACCTCGAAGTCGTCATTGAAGGAGCGATAGTCGAGGTTGGCAGAGCCTACGGTGCACAACTCGTCATCAGCAACAATAAACTTCGAGTGGTTGAAACCTTTGCGGTAGAGGTAGACCTTCACACCTGCCTCCAAGAGGGCATCGACATAGGAGTAGCCCGCCCAAGCAACAACAAGATTGTCGCCCCTGACGGGAATGAGAATTCTCACATCCACTCCACTCAGTGCCGCTACGGTAATGGCTGTAAGGGTAGCATCGTCAGGCAACAGGTAGGGCGTAGAGATGTAGACATATCTCTTCGCCTTGCCAATGGTTGCAAAGTAGGAGTGTTTGATGGAGGCATAGGGCGAGTCGGGACCCGAAGAGGCAATCTGCATGGGGCAGAGTTCCTCCATCACCGATGGTGGGAAATAGATGCTATCTTTGAGCGTCATACCATTCGTCACAAAGGCCCAATCCGCCACAAAAACCGTCTGTAACTGCCCCACGGCTTCGCCCTCGATGCGGATGTGCATATCGCGCCAAATACCTCCTCGAACACCATCGACATACCTATCGGCAATGTTCATACCGCCCGTATAGCCCACCTTGCCGTCAATGACCACAATTTTGCGGTGGTTGCGGTAGTTGGCAAGACTCGAAAAGCGAGTGAAGAGTACGGGCATAAAACTCCTGACATCAATACCCGCGGCTCTCATACGCCTAATATCCCCATTATGCAACGCTCTGCCACCCACACTGTCGTAGAGCACTCTTACCTCCACACCCTGCGCAGCCCTCTCGGCAATCACCTCAAACATCTCTTCGAAGAGTTTGCCGCTCTCAATACCAAAGAACTCGATATGCAGAGAGTTCTCGGCACGAGCCATATCCGCAAACATGCGTGGGAAACACTCCTCGCCGTTGTTGAGTATCTCCACACGATTATGCATGGTCAGCGCCGAACGATTATTGTTGAGCATTAGGGTTATGAGGCTACGGTCGGACTCTTCGAGATTGACACCCTCGGGTAGCGAGCGCAATTGATTGCCACAAATCTCACCCATAAGGTGGTGGTCGAAGAGTTCCTTTTGCATAAAGGTTCGCTCCTTGCGGTGGTTGCGACCGAACACAAAAAAGAGCACCATACCACCCACGGGAAACATCGTGATAATCATAATCCACGCCAATGTCTTGACGGGCTCACGCCTCTCGGCAATTACCGCCAACACCGTCAATACAACAAAAAGAGTGTAGGTGAACGATATTATCGTCCACACACCCGTAAAACCAAACGCACCGTTACTCAGAAACATAACATTATATTTTGTGGTATGTACGACAAATTTAGCACAAATTTTGTTTATTTAGAAAAGTTGTCTACCTTTGTAACACATTTAAGGGCTTTTGAGCAAAAAAGGTATTGGGTTTCGACCTCTTCGGGTCGGAATTCATCTTTTTTTTCGCTCCTGCCAAAACGACAAAAATTATTAGTAATAACATAAAAACACACAAATTCTATGGCAAACGAAACAATTGTTCTGACCAAAGAGGGATACAACAAACTAAAAGCCGAATTGGACCAGTTGCGTATTGTTGAGCGACCCAAGGCTGCCGATGCTATCGCCGAAGCACGCGACAAAGGCGACCTCTCCGAAAACGCCGAATATGACGCAGCAAAAGAGGCACAGCGCAATCTCGAAGAGAAAATTATGCGTATGGAGTTGATGCTCGCAAATGCACGACTCATCGACGAATCACACCTCGATATGAGCAAGGTGCAAATCCTCAACAAAGTGCGTATCCGCAATACCAAAACCGGTGCCGAGATGGAGTACACCCTCGTAGGCGACCACGAAGCAAACCTTATGGAGGGTAAACTCTCGGTAGAAACTCCTATTGGTCACGCTCTGCTGGGTCACAAAAAAGGCGACAAGGTGGAGGTACAAGTACCCGTTGGTTTAATGGAGTTCGAAATCCTCGATATCTCTATCTAAACCACACCCTCGTTATCAAAACCAAAAACTCGACACCCTCTCGTGTCGAGTTTTTTGGTTTTATAAAACATTAATAATCATCGAATTAACAAATAGCGAGATAAAATTTTGAAAAAATGTGCATCATCGTGCAACATTTTACCCCCCTTTTGCATCTATAAGTCAAGGAGGTCGCCTTTCTCTCCCTTTGGTGACCCGCCTACCAACTTCGAATAAGATGTGTGCGATGTGTGGCGCACATGTCAACTTAAAGAGCCCGTTTTATCCTAAACGGACTCTTTTTTCTTTTCGCACCTTTTTGTAAAAAGGTGTATTCTTTGCCGCTTTTTGTAAAAAGCGGCACCAAAAACTTTTAGTGTAGCCCCTGCGGTGAGGTGTGGCTATCTTTGCAGAGAGTCTGGCTGCCGAACTGCCAACCCACCTTCAAACGCGGTTTGAGTGGGTTGCCATTTCGCCCGCCACTCTCCTTCGGAGAGCCTCACACCTCCCCGAAAAAGGTCTGCCCCTCAAAACTCTCCTATTTCTCCTGTCACTCCTGTTACTCTTGTTATTCCTGCAAGAAAAACAGGAAAAACAAGAAGAACAAGAGTTCCAAGAAATCCCTTACAAGTGGGTTTTCCAAGTGCCACCACTCCTCCACCCTGAGGGTGATTTGTGTGTGGCGAGTTATAGGCGCACAAAAAAACCACCTCCGCAGGCGTCAGAGTGACGCTTTTGTGCTGGGAATACTCTCAACCGAAAAAACGCAGAGAACGGAGGGATTTTTGTGCCAAAAGAAGGAGCGGCTCCGCAGTTTGCTTAGTGCAAATGAGGAAGCCGCTCTCTGAATTTTGGTGCAAAAAGCACCCGCTTATATGCGTTTTTTACATAGTCTGCATCAGCTCATAGAACTCAATATCATTCTCAGCCTGAGCCTTCAACTCGGGCTTAGCAGCGATTGCGCTCTTGAGGTAAGCGGTAGCCTTGTCAGCATCGCCCTCGCGGTTAGCGATAACAGCGCGGAGGTAGTCAGCGTCAGCACCCTTAACATTAGCGATAGCAGCCTTAGCACCTTCGATGTTGTTGTCGCAAAGTTCAGCAACTGCAAGGTTGTAGCCAGTGAGTTTGGTCTTAGCCTCTTGGTAGTTACCCTCGGAGAGAGCAATAGCACCAGTGGTAGCCTTCACAGCCTCGCTGTCAGCGGTTGTAGCATACTTCTTAGCACCCTCAACATCGCCCATTGCAAACGAAACAACTGCGAGGTTGCCAGCAACTGCGGGCTCAGCCTCTGCTTTCTCGAAAGCAGCTTTTGCCTCAGCGAGTTTACCGGTTGCTGCATAGCAGATACCAAGGTTGTTGTAAGCGCGAGTGTCGCCATATTTGGTAGCAGCCTTCTCGTAGATAGCGGTCTTCACAGCGATATCGTCAGTGAGGGTTGCTGCGTGCAAGAGGTGCTCAGCGTCCAAGCAGTCGCAACCATTCTTAGCAGCCTCCAAGATCTCCTCGTCGGTAAGACCTGCGTAGGTAGCCTCGATAGCAAAGCGGGTGCGGCGCAACTGGGGAAGAATCTCCTCTGCCAAAACTTTGAATACTGTGCTCATGTTCTGAATCTCTTTGTCGCGCTCAACGGGCGAAGAGTACATTGCAAGAACATTGAGGATGAGGTCTTTGTCCTCGATATCGGAGTTCTCAACCAAAGTCTTGAAGCCGTCCCAGTCCTCGCCATAAGCAGCGATCTCGTAGTTCACGCCCTCAACGCCTTTGAGTTGTTTCTGCATAGCCTTAGCACCAGTTTTACTACGCTGCTCGGAGAGTTTGTTGTTGAACTTCTCGGGACCATCGGGCGAAGCATAACCCGAAGCGTAGAGGTTACCAAGGGTGGTGCGCTCTGCGGTGCTATTAGCAGTTACAAACTCTTTGAAGAGGGTAATCTGCTCTGCGGTGAGTTGGTTTTTGCGAACTTTCGAAGAGTTGATGAGGTATTTAATCTCAGCCTCTGCGTTCTTAACCGAACTGCGCTCGAAGTTGCCAACCGAAGCAACATAGTCGCCAGCCTCGGTACCAACATTCTCAGCCAACGACTGAACTGCGCTTACACCCTTTGCAACAGCGATGGTTGCCCAAGGAGTGAAATCGGGCATCTCGCGGCACTCGTCAAAGCATTTAGCCTCAACGCGCAACTCCAAAGTACCTACGACAGCTTTGTCGAAGGGGAAGGAGATGTGCTGAGTATAGGAGCCACCCTCGAAACGGCTGATAGCGGTGTAGTTACCTACAACATCCTCACCCTGCACATATTTGGGAGCGCAAGCAATCTCCTCCGAGCCGTAAACGAATACGGGAGTGATTTTCAAGATAGTCTCCTCGTTGAAAAACATCTCGGGGAAAGTTACGGTGAGGTCTGCCTCTACGGTCGAACCTTTGAGGGTAAGAACCTCGGGAGTACAAGTTACCTGAACTTGGTCCTGTTTTTTCTGCATTTTCTCGTAGCACTCGCCACAGCCAACCAACATGGTTGCCATCATCGAGAGTACCAGACTTACAGTAGCCAATCTTTTCATAATTCTTTGTTTTACTGATGTTTATTATTGTTATTGTTAAAATCTTTCGATCCCTTCCCTTGTTATGCCGATAGTGGTTTAGCACGACCTAAGTCATTCTACCCCACTATACGACTAACAAAGATATGTGTTTTTTTTGACAAATTGCTCTCTTTGAGCAAAAAAACATCATTTATCTCCTATTTTTTCTCGCGACGCTCGGGGCGGTGACCACCTCGACGCTCGCCGGAACGCTCACCAGAGCGCTCGCCACGGGGGCGTGCGGGACGCTCAGCGGGCTCTACATAACCTTCGGGTTTTTCGAGCAACACCTTGCGCGAGAGTTTAAGTTTGCCTGTTTTGGGGTCGCAACCAATGAGTTTAACCTCAATCATATCGCCCTCTTTAAGACCGGTCTCCTCCATGGTCTCGAAGCGTTTGTAGTCAATCTCCGAGATGTGGAGCAGAGCGTCCTTACCTGGGAGTATCTCAACAAATGCGCCGAAATCTACAATGGTCTTAATTTTACCGTTGTAAACCTCGCCAATCTCGGGAACAGCGATAATACCATTGATGGTTGCAAGAGCCGCATCCATACCCTCTTTGTCAACACCGAAGATATCTACAATACCCTTGCCATCTTTCTCGGTAATGGTGATTGTTGTGCCGGTAGTCTTCTGAATACCCTGAATAACCTCGCCACCCTTGCCAATAACAGCACCAATCGAGTCCTGAGGAATGACAATCTGAACGATGCGGGGAACGAAGGGACGGAAGTCCTCGCGGGGCTCGGCAATGCACTCGGTAAGTTTACCGAGGATGTGCATACGACCCTGACGAGCCTGCTCCAATGCCTTAGCCAGCACCTCATACGAAAGACCGTCAACCTTGATATCCATCTGAGTTGCGGTGATACCATCGGCAGTACCGGTAACCTTGAAGTCCATATCACCCAAGTGATCCTCATCGCCAAGGATATCCGAAAGGATTGCATACCTATCGCCCTCCGAGATAAGGCCCATAGCAATACCCGACACGGGCTTGCGCATCTTCAAACCAGAGTCCATAAGTGCCAAAGTACCAGCACATACGGTAGCCATCGAAGAGGAACCATTCGACTCCAAGATGTCGCTCACTACGCGAACTGCATAGGGGTTATCCTCGCCTACGGGAACCATGGGTTTGAGAGCCCTCCACGCCAAGTTACCGTGACCAATCTCGCGGCGCGAGAGGCTGCGTGCGGGACGAGCCTCGCCAGTCGAGAAGGGAGGGAAGTTATAGTGAAGAACGAACTGCTCGCTGCCCTGATTGAGCACCTCGTCAATCATCTTCTCGTCGAGTTTAGTACCGAGGGTTACGGTCGAGAGCGACTGGGTCTCACCACGAGTGAAGACTGCCGAGCCATGAGCGCAGGGAAGAACGCCTACCTCGCACCAGATGGGGCGAATCTCGTCGGTCTTACGACCATCCAAACGCTTACCCTCGTCGAGAATCATGTTACGCATAGCCTTCTTCATAACCTCGTCGTGGAAGTAGCGGTGAATCATACCCTTCTTCTCCTCCAACTCTTCCTCGGTGAACTGCTCGCAGAACTCAGCCTCCAAAGCCTCGAAAGCCTCGCTACGCTCGTGTTTTGCGCTACCAGCGGTTGCGATAGCGTATGCCTTATCGTAGGTCTCGGCAACAACTTTTGCCTTCAACTCCTCGTCATTAACCTCGTGGCAGTACTCCCTCTTAACATCTTTACCCAACTCTTTTGCGAGTTCAATCTGAGCCAAGCACTGGGGTTTGATAGCCTCGTGAGCCGCCTTGATGGCCTCCAACATATCTGCCTCGCTAACCTCTTTCATCTCACCCTCAACCATAAGGATGTTGTCGTAGGTTGCGCCGACCATCAGGTCGATATCTGCATTCTCGTTCTGCTCGAAAGTGGGGTTGATAATAAGTTCGCCATTAACCCTTGCAACCCTCACCTCGGAGATGGGGCACTCAAAGGGAATGTCCGACACTGCAAGAGCAGCCGAAGCCGCCAAACCAGCCAAAGCATCGGGCTGAATATCTTTCGCTGCCGAAATAAGGTTTACGGTAACGAATACCTCTGCGTGGTAGTTCGAGGGGAACAAGGGGCGCAATGCGCGGTCAATAAGCCTTGCGACCAAAATCTCGCTATCCGAGGGACGAGCCTCGCGTTTGAGGAAGCCACCGGGGAAGCGACCTGCGGCTGCATACTTCTCGCGGTACTCAACCGAGAGGGGCATAAAGTCGCAATCATCCTTTGCGTCCTTTGCTGCAACAACGGTTGCAAGCAACATTGTGTCACCCTGCTGAACGATTACCGAACCGTCAGCCTGCTTGGCATACTTGCCAGTCGAAATGGTAATCTCACGCTCTGCATCGAGTTTGATTACCTTCTTGATTTCATTGTAAAGCATCTTTTTTCGTCTAATATAATTGCATCCAAAAATTGTTTTCCCAAACGCAAAGCAAAGGCAAGTACCTGTGACGGGACATTGCCTTTGCTGTTTGCTTTTCTCTTTTTTGGCGTAGATTACTTACGGATACCGAGAGCCTTGATGATAGCCCTGTAACGCTCAATGTCTACGCGTTTGAGATAGTCGAGCAACTGACGACGCTTACCTACCAAACGGAGGAGTGCGCGCTGAGTACCGTAGTCGTGACGGTTCTGTTTCATGTGCTCTGTAAGGTGGTTGATACGGTAGGTAAAAAGTGCAACCTGACTCTCAGGCGAACCAGTGTCTACTTTCGAAGCACCGTACTGACCGAAAAGCTCCTGCTTTTTCTCTGCATTCAAATAACTCATTGTTTTGTAAAAATTTAGTTATGTTCCACTTTACGACAAATCCGCCTTATCCCGAATCTTGCCAAAGCGTGGTGCAAAATTACACATAAAATTCAAAATGCAAAATTCAAAATGCAAAATTTTCTGATTTTTAACGAATTATTATACGCCAGCCAACATCTAACACATAATTTTCAATTCTCAATTTTCAATTCTCAATTCTCAATTTTATATTTGTGGTATGAAACAGACCAAACTAATCATACCTCTGCTGTTGGTAACGCTCATCATGGCACTCATTGTGTCAGACTGCCAGCGCAGGGGGGCACAACCCGAAGTGCAACCCTCTGTGACTCTGCGAGGTGAGGCTCTCGGCACCTTCTATCAAATTACTGCCGTAGGCTCGCTGCCCGAGGAGTTTCCTGAGAGGTTGGACTCCCTCTTTGAGGTTGCCAACCGCTCAATGAGCATCTTTGCTCCCAACTCTTTACTCAGCCGTATCAATCGTGGCGAGACCTCCACAGCCGACAAGCATATCGCCTACTGCATCGCTCTTGCACAGCGCGTGAGCCATATCTCCGACGGTGCCTACGACATCACCATCAAGCCCCTTGTGGAGGCTTTCGGTTTTGCGGGCAAAGACCCCAACTACAAGGTCAATATAGACTCCTTGCTTGCCTTTGTGGGCTACGAGAAACTCTCTGTCGAGGGGCTCGAAATACGCAAGAGCGACCCCCGAGTAAAAATAGACCTCAACTCCATAGCCAAGGGTTACGCGGTCGATTTGGCTGCCCGTTTGGTGGAGAGCACTGGGTGCGAGAACTACCTTGTGGATATTGGTGGCGAGATATTCTGTCGTGGCACCAACCCTCGTGGCGAATCGTGGGGTGTGGGCATCGAGACCCCCTTTGAGGGCAACTTCTCGCTCTCGGGCGAGCACATAACCACCATCGTAAAAGTTACAGAGGTGGGCATGGCAACAAGCGGCAACTACCGCAATTTCCGTACCGATAGCGAGGGCAACAAGTACACCCACATCATCGACCCTCGCACGGGCGAAAACACCACCTCCTCACTCCTCTCGGCTACCGTTTTGGCGGAGAGTTGTGCTTTGGCAGATGCCTACGGCACAATGTTCATCGCTCTGGGTTTGGAGCGTGCACGCGAAGTGGCAGAACGCGAGGGTATTGCAGCACTCTTCATCTACGACGACGGCGGCAAGATGAAGGTGGGCAAAAGCTCTGCTTTTGAGCAAAGAGTAAAGAGTAATTAGTAAAGAGTAATTTTGATGACACAAGAAGAGATACAAATACTGCAAGGGTTGAACCCTGCGCAAGAGGCGGCAGTGAGGGACTATACCTCGCCATCGCTCATTGTGGCAGGTGCGGGCTCGGGCAAAACAAGGGTGCTAACCTGCCGCATTGCGTGGATGATTTCGCAAGGTGTGGCTCCCTACAACATTATGGCTCTGACCTTTACAAATAAGGCAGCAAGGGAGATGAGGGAGCGTATTACCGCAATGGTGGGCGAGCAGAAGAGTCGCTATATCTGGATGGGTACATTCCACTCCATATTCCTCAAAATTCTCTACAACGAGGTCGATAAGATAGGTTTCCAGCCCAACTTCACAATTTACGACACGGGGCAGACCGAGAGCCTGCTCAAAAGTATCATCAAGGAGATGCAACTCAGCGACGAGGTCTACAAACCTCGCGAGGTGCGCTCACGCATATCGCTCGCCAAGAACAACCTTGTAACCCCACAAGCCTACGAGTCAAACGGTACCCTCCTCGAAGAGGACAAAAAACGCCGTCAGCCCCAGTTTTGGCAGGTCTACAAGAACTACGCTGCCCGTTGTCGTCAGAACAACGCAATGGATTTCGACGACCTATTGCTGCTGACCAACATCCTTTTCCGCGACCATCCCGAGGTGTTGGAGAAGTATCGCCAGAGGTTCCCCTACATACTCGTAGACGAGTATCAGGACACCAACTACGCTCAGTATCTGATTGTTCGCAGCCTTGCTGCCACATCGTCAAACATCTGCGTGGTGGGCGACGATGCACAGAGTATCTACTCGTTCCGAGGTGCCAAAATCGAGAATATCTTCCGTTTTCAGAAGGATTTTCCGAGTGCCAAAATCTACAAACTCGAACAGAACTACCGCTCTACACAGACCATTGTGGATGCTGCAAACAGCATTATCGAACACAACAAATACCGCATCAAAAAGCGAGTCTTCTCGGAGAATAGTGTGGGCGAAAAGATAAAGGTTTTCCGCGCCTACACCGAGGGCGAAGAGGCTCAAATGGTGGCAAATGGTATCCGAGGGGCTCATATTGCCGATGGTGGCGATGATTGGAGCAACATTGCCGTACTCTACCGCACCAACGCCCAGTCGCGTCCCTTAGAGGAGGCGCTACGCAAGCGTGGCATCCCCTATCGCATCTATGGCGGTCACTCCTTCTACGACCGCAAGGAGGTGAAGGACCTTATGGCATACTTCAAGACCATTGTCAATCCCAAGGATGACGAGTCGCTCTTGCGCATCATCAACTTCCCTGCACGAGGCATTGGCGATGTGGCTATTGGCAAGATTCGCGCCCTTGCACAATCGAAGGGTGTGAGTATGTGGGAGGCGATGCAGAGTTCCACCCCCGAGGAGCAGACGATGATGGGTAAGAAGGTAGGCGAGTTCTACTCACTTATCTCCACACTCTCGCTTCAAAGGAGCCACAAGACACTCTACGAATTCGGAGTGGAGGTAGCAAGTCGTAGCGGTATACTCTCGCTCTACAAACTCAACCCCTCGCCCGAAAACGAGAGCGCACTACAAAACATCGAGGAACTTCTTAACTCCATGCAGGACTTCCGCCACGGAGTAATTGAGGTCGCAGGCGAGGAGGAGATTAAGGAGCCTTCGTTGGAGGAGTGGTTGCAGAACATATCGCTACTTACGGATATGGACACCGACGAGAACGATGGCAGAAATTGGGTAACACTCCTTACGGCACACTCCTCAAAGGGTTTGGAGTTCGACCATATATTTATTACGGGCATGGAGGAGAACCTCTTTCCGAGCGTCATATCGCTCACCTCGCCCGAACAAGTAGAGGAGGAGCGCAGGCTCTTCTATGTGGCTCTCACTCGTGCCAAGAGGGATGCGACCATCACTTTTGCCTCCTCGCGTTTCAAGTGGGGTAGTATGGAGTTTAGCCGCCCGAGTCGCTTCCTCAAAGAGATTGACCCACGCTACCTCGACCTTCGCTACGAAGACGAGGATGAGGACGAGGTGCGCACAAGCGACAACCGCCGAGAACAAATCAACGACCTGCGCCGCCGTTTCGACCAGCGTCAAGGTCGCACCATTGTTGAGCGTAGGGAGTTCCAGAGCAGCCGTCAGGTGCACACCCCCACAACGCACCACACCACCGCAACCCCACACCGCCCCGACATGTCAAAGATGAGGAGTGTGGGCATCCGCACCGAAGCGGAGGGCTCCGCACAGAGGGTAGAGAGTGCAGGCATCTACGCTGTGGGTCAGAGGGTTAGCCACGCACGCTTTGGTGTGGGCGTCATTGAGGCTATCGAGAGGCTCACCTCCGACACCAAGATAACAATCCGCTTTGACGACCCCCAATATGGCACCAAAAACCTGTTGGCAAAGTATGCCAAACTACAAATTGAAAGATGACTTTCAATTTGCGTCCAACGACAAACGACAAATGTCTAACCGACCTAAGCCTTAGGACTTTTGACGTTAGACATTAGACATTAGACATTAGACGAAATAATAGAGATATGACACGCAAAGAGAGATATCGTGGTATAATTGAGTATTTTAGCGAGGCTATGCCCGTGGCGGAGAGCGAACTCAACTTCGGCTCGCCCTACGAGTTGGTGGTTGCTGTTATGCTCTCGGCGCAGTGCACCGACAAGAGGGTAAACCTCACAACGCCAGCACTCTTCGAGCGTTTCCCCACAGTGGAACACATGGCGGAGGCTACGCCCGAGGAGATATACCCTTATATTAAGAGTATCTCCTACCCCAACAACAAAGCCAAGAACCTTGCGAAGATGGCGCGTGAGTTGGTCGAGAGGTTTGGGGGCGTGGTGCCCAACACTGTTGCCGAACTCGAAACCCTCGCGGGTGTGGGGCGCAAGACGGCAAATGTTGTCGCCTCGGTACTCTTCGGCAGGGAGGTAATGCCCGTAGATACCCATGTTTTCCGCGTGTCGCGCAGGATAGGACTCACTGTCGGAGCCAAAAACCCTCTCCAAGCCGAGGAGCAACTCGAAAAGGGCTTCCCCAAGCACCTTCTACCCATCGCGCACCATTGGCTCATACTCCACGGCAGGTATGTCTGCACCGCGCGTAAGCCCAAGTGCGAGGAGTGTGGCATAAGGGAGTGGTGCAAGAGCGCACCGAGAGAGTTAAAAGTTGAAAGTTGAAAATTAGCCAATAAATGAAGCAGTACAAGGCGCGGGGCGTTGTGCTCAACACCCTGAAATATGGCGAGTCGTCAATCATTGCACACATTCTTACGGATATGGCGGGTAGGCGTGGCTATATGGTACAGGGGCTGGGCAAGGGTAAGGCTGCTTCGCGTGGCAAGGGTGCGCTCTTTCAGCCTATGTTCCTCGTGGAGTTTGTGGGGTTGGAGGACAGCAAGATGCAACTCGACAGATTGAAGGAGATAACCCTAGCCGAGCCTCTCCAAAGCATACCTTTCGATGTCCGCAAGAGCACCATCGCGCTCTTTATGGCAGAGATTCTCTATAAACTCATTCGCGAGGTAGAGCCCAACTCGCCACTCTTCGACTTTGTCTACCGCTCGGTAGTGGCTCTCGACAGGATGAACGAGGGGGTCTATAATTTTCACTTGTGGTTTATGGTACACCTTAGCCGCCACTTGGGTTTCTACCCCTCGGGCGACTACTCGGAGGGTATGATTTTCGACATCGAGTCGGGCTCATTCTCCCCCACCGCGCCACTCAGCGGACTCTACATCAACGCCGACAACACCCTCCTACTACACCAACTCATGGAGGCTGAGCCCGAGGCACTCGCCACCATCTCGCTCTCGCGCACCCAGCGCAAAGATTTCATCGCCTCGCTCCTCGCCTACTTCGGCTACCACCTCGATACCATACACTCCATCTCCTCCCTCCGCATCCTCTCGGAGGTGTTCTGAGGTTTCTCTAAAATCTCCTGATTTCCCTATCACTCCTGTTTTTCCTGCAAGAAGAACAGGAAAAACAAGAAAAACAGGAAGAATAGATACCCCCTTATTCGTGGGTATCTTTTTTAATACCCGCGAACAAGGGGGATAAAAAAGGTGGCTCGCCTTACGGCAAGCCACCCAAAATTGTCATTCAACAAGTTGATTACTGAATCGAACCAGTACCCTCGTTGAAGTTCAAAGTAACGGTCTGACCAGCGGCTACAACAACTGCTTCCTGATCGCCACCATTACCACGGTACTCAATCTCACCGTCGTAAACCATGAACTCAGCCTGCCACCACGATACATTATCAATAGCAACATACATACGGAGCGCGCCACCATACTCGAGAGTCTTGGTTACGGTACCATCCTCGTTGATAGTGAAAGGATATGTACGCTCCTTCCACTGCAAATCGTCCTCACCCTCCGCAGGTGCGGGAGCAAATGCAGCACCGATACCATAAACCTCTGCGGGTTTAACGGTTGCGGTCTTATTAACATAGTCCACATGGATGAGATAGAGACCATTCTCTGCAACGGTACCGTTAACAGTAACACCAGCGTTGTCGCCACCAATGGTTACATAGTCTACCGCAGCAGAGGGCAAAGTAGCAGTAACGGTGTAAGTCTGACCAGCCTCGAGGGTGCGTACAGCCCAGTACTGACCACCAAGACCATTAACGGGAATCATCTCAACATCCTCCTCGCCATACTTCAAAGTCATAGCGGTAGGAATCTCACCCTTGTAATTTACTTCATAGGAGAACGACTGAGCAGCAACACCGGCAGCATTCTTGTATTTGAGAACGATATCGTAGATACCTGCCTGCTCAATCGTGATGTTGCCACCACCGATAACCATGTCAGCACCAAGGTTGGTATTAGCTTTTACCTTACCATCTGTATCCAACTGAATCTTCCAGCCACCGCCGTAAGCGAACTTGAACTCGCAGTTCTCCGAGCAAACAGCATTCTTAATGGTGTAAACAATGGTACCATCCTCTGCGCGAGTCATATCACCCTTGGTGAAGCCCCAACCGTTCATACCACCGCGGATACCCCACTCTGCGGGAGCAACCACGATCTGGGGATACTCCAACTCGGGCTCGCCAAGCGAGTTCTTAACCTCGTTGAGGTCGAGCACGATGTGATAAAGACCGGTCTCCTCAACACTCATAGTCTCGGTACCACCCTCGATAAGCTCACCGAACCTAATGTCTACTTGGGGGTGCTCACCCCAAGTCTCGCTGTCGCGACCGTCGCGAGTGTTCTCCAACAGAGAGGTGTAGGTAGTCTGGTTACCCTCCTCTACATAGTTAACCAAGGTGAAGGGTTTGCCAGCCTCCAACCATACATATTTCTCATACATACCGGTACGCAACTCGTTGCCATTAGCCTCGTTGCGACCACCAGTCATACCCCAATCCAATTGGAGCTCGTCCGAACCGGTTGCCTCGCCAACAACATAAACGCCTTTGTCGAGAACCTCGTCCCAGTTGGTGCCACCCTGACCGGGCTCATCACCATTCTCGCAAGCAACCATACCTGCCATCAGTGCCATAGCACCGAACAAATACAAAAGTTTTTTCATGTGATTAATTAAATTAGTTAATAAAAAGGTTTGTAAAGTGTTTGTTCTAACTCATAACGCTATTAGTAGCCGGGGTTCTGAGTCCACAACTTCTCACCATTCTTCCTTGGCGACTTCTCCAAAATGGGAGAAGGAATGGGGAACCAGTTGAGGTGCTCGGAAGTACCCGTCACAAACTGAACATAGTCTTTGTTACCAAACTTACCATAGCGGATAAGGTCGCGGCGGCGTACCATCTCCCAAGAGAACTCACGACCACGCTCGTCGAGAATAAGATCAAGGTCGGTAACCTCCAAGGTTGCCAACTCGGGATATTTCTCCTCGAAGGTAACCTTGTTGCCATCTTTGTCGGGGTTGGCAAATGCACGAGCACGCAATGTTTTGAAGTCGTCGCTATTGTAACCGCTCGTACCTACGCCTCCACGCAAAATTGCCTCCTCCTTCATCCAGAGAATATCGGCATAGCGCATCAGCACAAAGTCGTTCTCGCCGTATGCATAAGTACCCTTGGTGTCAATCTCATACTTCATCATACGAGCACCACTACCCCATTCAGCATTGTCAAGATCAACACCAACAGTAATGATGGATTCCTTGCCGTTCTCATCCAACACCATCGAACCATTAGCCTTAATAGGACCAACGAACCAAGCCCACTGGTGGGTGTTCTCGGTACCTTTTTGCTCGTAACCGGCACCGCGAACATCGCAGTCGTTGTAACGCTCCATAAACTGAGGACGAGCGCAGAAGCCGTTCCAAGGTTTCTCGATCATATTGTATGCCTTCTGGTGCGAGTAGTGGAGGGTAAGAAGCTGAACACGCAACTTGTTCGACATAGAACCATTCGAACGGTTGTCGAAGTTTGCCCTACCATCCTCTACGATAACAAACATATTCTCGCGACTCTCCTCATTCTTGATAAGGAAGTTGTCGAAATAGTTCTTCTCAATGCTATACGAGCCACTATTGATAACCTCGTCGCAGCACTCAACAGCGCAAGTGTAGAAGCTCTTGGTGCCATCCCACCTTGCGGGCAAGAGACGCAATTTTGCATTAGCCTCTTTCTCCTCAGCAGTAGCGGTCTCGGGAAGGGTAGGAATCTCGGTAACAAAAATATCCTCGGGGAAAACCAACTTCGCAGGGTCGGTCATCGAGCAACCAAACGACTCGGCATTCAGGTAGAGGCGAGCCAAAAGACCGTATGCAAAGCCCTGAGTTACGCGACCAAGGTACATGGGACGATTCTCATCATCAACAACAGCCAAGTTGGGAGCATTCTTCTCCAAGCAAGAAACAAGGTACGACCATACCAAGTGGGGATCCATCAGGGGCTCCGACCTCTCTACATACTCCTCAAGGTAGGGAATACGACCAAAGCAGTCGAAGATAAGATAGTAGTAGTAGCAACGCAAAACCTCCAACTCGCCAACATACATATTGTATGCCTCCGTGCTGATACTAGCCTGATTGTCAGCAAAGGTTTGAAGAAGTTGGTTGCAGTTTACAGCACCCGTAATGGTGGCGTTCCAGATATTCTCAAATGCATCTGCACCCGGATCCCAAGTGTGAACATTGAGGTTTTTCCAATAACCACCGTCTGCCCAGTGTTTACCGGGGTTACGAACAGGGTTAAGACACTCGTCTGCAGTCAGCGAAGATACACCCCAATAGCCCCAGTGGTCGTGAATCCACTTCAAGTCAGCATAGCTCTGACCGAACAGCAACACGGCATTCTCCTCTTTCTGCAACAGATCACCCACGGTGGGGTTGCCGTAGTTTACCTCGTCCAACAAGTCGGAGCAGGAGGTCATCGAAAGTGTGGCTACGGCTGCCAATATGTAAAATAACTTTTTCATATTCTGTCAGATTTATTAGTTAAAGGTTACATTTACACCGAACAAGAATGTTGCAACGGTGGGATAGAAATCACAATAGTCGATACCTGCACTCCATACACTGTTGGTATCAATCTCGGGATCAAGACCACTATACTTGGTAAGAGTCAAGATATTCTGTGCGGTGAGGTAGAAGCGCAAGCTCTCGATCGAGGAGTTCTTGGGCAATTTGTGAGTGTAACCAATGGTGATGTTGTCCACCTTCAAGTACGAACCATCCTCCAAGTAGTAGTCGCAGAAGTGAGTCTTGTTGGAGTAAACAGATTTCTGCTGACCCTGATAGTTCACTGCAATGTCCTTCATAAACACATTTGTAGCCTGCGAAGAAGAGGAACCGTATGCCCAGCGAGTGAGGTTGAGCACATCGTTGCCATAGACACCACGAACAAAGATGGTAGCATCGAAGTTCTTATAGCGGAAGGTGTTGTTCCAACCGTAGGTGAACAAAGGCTGTGCGTTACCAACAATCTGACGCTCTGTATCGGTAGCAGTAGCAGACGATACGGGTGCGGTCGAGTTGGGATCGTCAAATACCCAGTCGCCATTACTCCTCCAACCGAGGAACTTGAAGCCGTAGAATGCACCTACCGAGCCTCCCTCCTTAATAATCTGAGTGTTGGTATTCATGATACCATTCTCGCCTACGCCACCCGAAGTGGTAACATCGTAGTCGATCTTTTTAGCCTCATTTTTGAGTTTGGTGATGTAGTTGCGGTTGAGCGCAAAGGTGGGGGTAGTAGTCCAAGTGAAGTTCTTGGTGCGGATAACATCTGCATTGAGTACCAACTCCACACCGTAACTATCCATCTGACCTGCGTTGTCGAGCAGGGTAGGATATGCATAAGGAGGCGTAGGAACTGCGTAGTCCCACAAAAGGTCGCGGGTTTGGCGGTAGTAAACATCCAACGAACCATAGAAGCGGTTGTTATCGAATGCATAGTCCAAACCGAGGTTGTACTCGTGTTTCTTCTCCCAGCGCAAATCCTCGTTCACATTACGCGAAACACCATAAGTAGTCACAAACTGACCGTTGTAGAGGAAAGTACCACCTGTGGTAAGAATTGCAATAGAGCGAAGATCCTCTTTGAGGTTGTTACCGGTAACACCCCAACCCAAACGGAGTTTCAGATCGTTGATGTAGTTGTTACCCATCATAAACTCCTCCTGATTGATGCGCCAACCGAGCGAAACAGCGGGGAACCAACCCCACTTATTGTTCGCACCAAAGCGGCTCGAGCCCTCACGACGAAGCGAAGCCGAAAGCAAGTATTTACCATCATACGAGTAGTTCACACGACCAAAGGCAGCTGCCAAGGTGTTCGAGTTGCGGTATGAACCAGCCTCGAGGTAGAGTTTGCTGGTTTCACCGTTACCAATCTGATAATACTTGATGTTATCGGTGGGGAAGCCGTTGTTTTTGATGTTCATACCATCGTACATAAAGTTCTGGTACGAAACACCAGCCACTGCGGTAATGCTGTGAGCGTCATACGACCAAACATAGTCAGCAGTTACCTCATAGAGGCGCGAAATATTCATATCGCTCGAACGACCTGCCATACCCGAACCGGTCTTATCGGTGTTGATAATGCCATTTGCCCAATAGGAGCGGTTGTCACCCTCCTCAATAGCGGCAAAAGCGTTGAGTTTGAAGCCATCAAACACCTCGTACGAAGCCTTCACCGAACCACGGAAGAAGTTACCATCGCCGTAGCTCTCCTTGTTGTTCATATTCTCAACAGGGTTGGACTGACCCGAACCCGAAGGTTCGAAATAACCCGACTCGGTCCTCTTCTTAGGATCTGTCTCGGGATCCATGATTGGATAGGTGGGGTTAGCAGTCACAGCCTGCTTGAAGTCGCCACAGAAGTAGTCGTTGCGATACTGCATATACGAAAGATCGTACTGCAAGTGGAGTTTGCCATTGAGAGCCTTCTGCGAAGCGGCAATCTTTGCCATCAACTCCTCGCGGTTGGAGTTCTTAGCGATACCCTGAGCATCTTTGTAAGCAACCGAAGCACGGTAGTTGAAGTTGCTTGCCGAGCCTGTAATAGCCACATTGTGGTGCTGAGCAATTGCCACATCACGAGTCAACTCATCCACCCAGTCGGTTTGGTAGTCATTTTTACCATTGACATCCTCGTAAATTACGGGGATAACCTGACCGCCCGAGAGTTTTTCGAGGTTTCTAAACTCCTCGGGAGTTGCGAAGCCCATATCGCCGTTCTGCACCGAAGCCGAAACATAACCCGAGTACTCTACCGAGGTCTTAGCCTCTTTCGAGAAGTTCTCGCCGCGCTTGGTAGTGATGATAATCACACCATTGGTACCACGAGTACCATAGATAGCCGCAGCCGAACCGTCTTTAAGTACATCCATCGAAGCGATCTCGTCGTTGGAGATGTTGTCGATGTTGCTTACGGGCACGCCGTCAACAATGAACAAAGGCGAGGTACCTGCACCCTTATCCAAGGTGGAGAAACCACGAATCTGCATACTGTAACCGGTGCTGGTAGGGTCAGAAGTGGTCTTGATGATGTTCAGACCAGCAACCTTACCCTGCAACATACCTACGGGGTTGGTTTTGATACCCTGATTGAAGTCCTCCGATTTGATGCTTGCCACCGAACCGGTAACCTCTTTCTTCTTTTGCGAACCATAACCCACCATCACAATCTCCTCGATTTGCTGTGCGCTCTCTTCGAGAGTGAAGTTGATGGTCGAACGACCTGCTACGGGCTCATAAATGTCGGTATAACCAACATAACTAACCCACAAAGTGGCGTTTTTGTCCACATTGATAGTATAGGAGCCATCATAACTTGTGATAGTACCCAAGTTAGTCTTAGCATCCACAACCGTAGCACCAATAACAGGTTCGCCTTTGGCATCTTTCACAACACCCGACACGGGAGTCTTCTGTGCGTAAGCGGCAACACTGAGAACAAACAGCGCAGCCACCAACGAAAATGCCTTCCTAAAACTTAGTAGTTGTTTTAACATAAGCGATTTTTTAGTTAATTTATTAAGTAGTTTGTGTGTCCATTTGGTTTTGCCAAGCCATTGGCAAAAATAACATTTTTGTTGTAAATATAGGTATCGACCTGTGTTTTTCGCCATTTTTGGGGACAAACCACCTGTTTTAAGTGACAGGTGGTTCCCCATTTTCACAAAATTAGCGACCCGACGCAGCAATCATACCCTTTATCCTCTGATTGAGTCCCTCCTCTTTGAGAAGATCCTCAACCGTCAGATGCATCCTGTAACGCCAATAGTGGTTGGCAATTGCAGGGATGTTGATACGCTCGCTGTCCGCATCTGCCTTACGCACACTCTCGTCAATCGAGAGCCAATCCTGCAAGGGCAAGATTGTGAGTGCCGCAGGCGAAAGGAGGTGGTTATTCACAATCGTAGCGCAAATATCGCCATCCGCCTCAGCGGGTGCTACGCCCTGTTTCCAAAGGATTTCGTTGTAGAACGCCTGAGTTACCTCCCTATCCTCGTGCCACCAGCCACGGATGGTGCTCGTATCGTGCGAGCCTGTGGTGCAGACCGAAGCGTAGGGATAACGGTTGGTATAACCAAACTTATTCTTGGGGTCTTTGGGCATACGCTGTACCTCCAACGAGAAGATACCAAGATTTTGCATAACGGGACCAACACAGTCGGGAACCATACCGAGGTCCTCGCCGCAGCACATCATGCTGGTTGCATCAACGAGTGCGGGGAGTTTCTCCATGGCGAGTGCGCCCCAGAAGTCGTTGTGACGGCGGTAGAAGAAGTCATTGTAGAGTTCGTTGAACCTCTCCTTCTCCCACTGCGAGAGCCACTGGTAACTCTTGGTATGCTGTGCCGAGATGCGGGGGTGGAAGTGACCAGCCTTGCGGGGATCCTCAATAAAGAGAACCTCGCCCGTAAGACCAAAGAGTGCATTCTTAACCCTCTCATTCTTACCGCCCAAAGCCTCCAAAATCTGACGCTGAGTGCGATACTCGGGTTTCAACGAGAAGTAGCCGTTATCTTTGGGGTCGAGGTAGGGAGTCCAATCCTCGCCACCAAAGTACTCACCGAGGTAGTCCCAGTGAATTTGAGGCTCAACATACCTATCGCGATTCATAGGCATACCCCTCTGAGCCAACTCCTCATAACTGTAAGGCATTGCGGGGTTGAAGTAGCCGAGCAAACCCACAACCGAGTCCATAGGAATCTCCCAAATGCGGAAGAAGCCAAGGATGTGGTCGATGCGGTACAAATCGAAGTAGTCTGCCATCTTCTCAAAGCGGCGTTTCCACCAAGCGTAGCCATCCTGAGCCATCACCTCCCAGTTGTAGGTGGGGAAGCCCCAGTTCTGACCATCTGCCGAGAAGTCATCTGGTGGAGCACCTGCTTGGCAGTTCATATTGAAGAGGCGAGCATCGCTCCAAGCCTCAACCGAGTCGCGCGAGATACCGATTGGAATATCGCCTTTGAGCACCACGCCGAGCGAGCGGCAGTAAGCCACACTCTCTTTAAGTTGGCGGTCGAGTTGATACTGCAACCAATAGTAAATGGCTACCTTGTTGTACTCCTTAAACTCGGGGTTGCAAAGTTTCTCGATAAGTTTTTTGCTATACACCGACTCTTTGCCCCACTCGTGGAAGTTGGCAGTGCCTTTCTTATCCCTCAGGTAGCAGAAAGCGGCGTAATTGTCGAGCCAATCTTTGTTTGCCTCATAGAATTTCGCAAAGGCTTTGGTGCCGAGGGTGCGTTTACCACTCTTGGCAAAAGCCTTGCGGATGAAGTCGAACTTTATCTTCACAACTGCATCATAATCAACGGCTTCGAGTGCGTTGAGTTTATCCATCTCCTCACCCTCTGCACCGAGTTCGCGGATTGAGAGGTAGAGGGGATTGAGCGCGAAAATCGAGATTGCGCTGTAAGGATACGAATCCTTCCAAGTGAAAGTCTGAGTTGTGTCGTTGATGGGGAGAATCTGGATAATCTTCTGACCCGTAGCCACAGCCCACTCGCCCAACTTCTTCAAATCCACGAAGTCGCCAATACCTTGGCTCTGCTCGGTACGGATGGAGAATACGGGGATTGCCACACCTGCACCCTTCCAGTCGAACTGACCACGGAAGGTTGCATCAATATGTTCGCTCTCCATCTCGCCACAAACATAGTAGCGGCGGTTGTAGCCATCTTCCCACCACACATTCTCGTTCTCCTTAACGATAAATTTGTACTCAAACTCATCGCCCAGTTTTGCGAGGTCGATGCTCAGAGTCCAATAGGGATAGGAGGAGAGTGTCAGGGGCACTGCTTTGTCTGCATCCCACGCACCGAGCACTTCGCTACTACCTATAATATATAGTCTTTGCGAAGGACGAGCAGTGGGGGCATACACCCTGAACGAAAGACGATGCTTTGCCCTACACTGCGCCTCCTTCTCCGCAGGGAAGAAGGTCGCAAAGGGCGAAGTTTCATAAATGTTTTTCATTTGCTCTATCTATTTTGTTTATTTGGTAAATTCAATCACATCGCAGCCATAGCCCTCGATGGTCTGCTCGCCCGAAGCGGTAACTTCACTTCCGGAGAGGATGCTACGACCCACCATACCTGCGGGGATAACCTCTTCGTAGTCGCTCCAAGTGAGGGTGCGACCCTCGGGGGCGAAGTTGGTAATGGTAAGCACCACCTTCTCGTCGTTGTGACGCGCAAAGACATAGAGGTTGTCGGTGCGGTAGAACTGCGTAAGTTTACCACTCTGCACAACGGGCTCCGAAGTGCGGTAGCGGAGCAGCGTGCGGGTATGCTCGAAGGCTGCCTGCTCGTCTGCTGTACGACCCTCGGCGGTAAACTTATTGTTCTTGTCGCCCTGCCAGCCACCCTCGAACTCTTTGCGGGAGCCACCGTGACCCATTGACATATCGCTTGAACGCATCATAATCTCGGTACCGTAGAGCAACTGAGGCACGCCACGAGTCATCGAGATGATAGCCATACCGATTTTGTATTTTCTCAAATCGCCATCAATTGTGTCGGCAAAACGCTCAATATCGTGGTTATCGAGGAAGGTCAGAAGTGTGTTGGGATTGCCATAGAGGAAGTCCTGCATAATCGAGGCGTAGACACCATGACCACCCCACATCCAGCCATCGGGATGCGAGGACAAACCCATCGAGATTTTCTCCTGCAAGGGGAAGTCCATAACCGAGGGAAGACCGCTCGAATAGCCGTCGCGGTTGTTGCTGTCGCCCTCCCAATATGCGCAGATGGCAGGAACGGAGTTCCAGCACTCGCCCACAATGTTAAGGTTGGGGTACTCGTTCAAAATGGAGCGAGTCCAGCGAGCCATACTCCACTTCTCGTTATAGGGGAAGGTATCAACCCTCAGACCATCCAAGTTCGCCCACTCAATCCACCAGCAGTAGAGTTGGGTGTAATAGTTGAGCACCAGAGGGTTTTTCAGGTTAGTATCGGGCATCGAGTAGTCAAACCACCCCTCTTCCATCATCTTCTGGTCGCGAGTGGAGCGGTTTACGGGGTCTGCCTGCATCATCCAGCCGTGGTTGGTGATGAGGGGTTTGTCCGCATTGTGTACCCAATCGCTCGAAGGGAAGTCACCAGCCCACCAGTGAGCCGTACCGCAGTGGTTGGTCACCACATCGAAAATCACCTTTATGCCCCTCTTGTGGCACTCGGCAACGAACTCCTTGTAGAGGTCATTGGAGCCATAGCGGGGGTCAATATGGTAGTAGTCCGAGGTGGAGTAACCATGATAGGAGGCAAAGCCCTCGTTGTCAAGGGTTACGGGGGTATTCCAAATGGCTGTTACACCCAAGTCTGCCAAGTAGTCGAGGTGGTCAATAATACCCTGAATATCGCCGCCATGACGACCGAAGGGCTCTTTGCGGTTGCAACCCTCTGCGCACTCGGCTACGGTATCGTTGCTCTCGTCACCGTTGGCAAACCTATCGGGCATAATCAGGTAGACAACATCCTTCGCACTAAAACTCTCCCTCTCTGCCGAGCCCTCACGACGGTTGTCGATGTGGTAGGCGAAGGTGTGTTTTTTGCGACCCTTGGAGAGGGTGATGTTCCAGTCGCCCGCCCTCTTCACATCCAAGTCAAGGAAGAGGTAGTTTGGGTTGTCGGTGCGGATGACATCTTTGAGTACAAGACCCTCGTCATCAACCATCACCTCCGAGTCAGAGATATTGTCGCCATGGAGCATCAGCTGCAGGGGGGTCTTCATATCGGTCCACCACGAGAGAGGCTCCACCCTATCAACCTTCTGTGCACTCAGCGAGAGCGCACAGAGGGTTGTCATAATGGTTACAAAAATTCGTTTAATCATTTTTGTAGTTTGCGTTTAGTCTAATTAGTTAGCCTTACCGAGGGCAACAAACTCGTGTGCGCCAAGGGCTACGGTATAGGTGGAGTTGAGATTAACCTTCTGACCGGTGATGATGTTGGTCCACTCGCCGGTCTTGGGAACATTCACGGTGGTGGTTGCGCTGCCGGTGGTCTGGTTAGCCACAACAATCACAGCACCGTCGTTGTTGCTCAGCACGAGGGTCTTACCACCCTTCGAGTTCTCGCCAACATTCCAAGTAGTACACTGGGTGTCACCTGCATCGTGCGAGAAGATTGCTGCGTGGTCGGTACGCCACGAGATAATCTTCGAGAGGTTGTCGTAGAGAGCCTTGCGGTGGGTATTCTCGAAGTAGCCGAGAGTCCAAGGAATAGGCTTGCGACCCGTACGACCATTCTCCTCAATCGAGTAGTCGTATGCCAACTCGCCAAACTGCCAAATCATCTTG
Source organism: Tidjanibacter sp. (assembly GCA_045591965.1). Taxonomy (GTDB): domain Bacteria; phylum Bacteroidota; class Bacteroidia; order Bacteroidales; family Rikenellaceae; genus Tidjanibacter. The sequence goes on from JAZNTX010000011.1 coordinate 73,183, forward strand.
GGATAGGGCGAGAGGAATGCCAAAGCGTACATACCGCTAAGTTGGTTAGCAGCCTCTTTCGAAGCAACAGTTTTGAGTGCGCTATCGCCATACTTCGACATCTTGTAGGCAACCCTCTCCTCATCGTGGCTCTCTGCAAAGTTGATGCGACCATATTTGCGGATGCTGCTGAAATTACTCTTATTGTTCTCGTGCCAGCCCATAGCACTCTCCTGCATTGCAGTCATTGCGCTATTGCTCCAAAGCATAATCTGCTTGTAAGCCGCAAGTTCGTTCTCCTCGCTCTGGTCGCAGAAGTGCTCGAAGATGATGTAAGCATCATCGCCACCCTCTGCCGAGCGGATTGCATCTGCGTACTCTTTGAGCCAGCCGATACGCTGCGACGAGTAGCCACCTGCGTCGTAGTTACCAGGGTTCTGAACGATACCCTTAGTGAGGTCGAAGCGGTAGCCGTCGATGTTGTACTCTTTGAGCCAAAATGCCAAAACCTCCTTGATGTAGGAGCGAGTCTTGGGATAGGTGTGTTTCAAGTCGTGATATACGCTCCAATTGTGGGGAGCGTCCACATTGAAGAATGGGTTGTCCGCAGCGGTGCAGTTCTTCGCCGAATCCCACCACATCTTCGCCCATGGGAACTGACCGGTGGTGTGGTTGAACACAACATCGAGAATTACTGCAATGCCCCTCTTGTGGCACTCGTCAATAAACTCTTTGTAGTCAGCCTTGGTACCATACGCCTTATCGGGAGCGAAGTAGAAGCAGGGGTTATAGCCCCACGAGTCGTTACCGTCGAACTCCTGAATAGGAAGAAGTTCAATAGCGTTCACGCCGAGGGTTTCGAGGTAGTCGAGGCGGTCGATGACAGCCCTAATAGAACCCTCCTCGGTAAAGTCGCGGATGAGCAACTCGTAAATCACGAGCGAGTGGCGGTTGGGACGCTTGAAGTCGGTAACCTGCCAGTTATACTGCTCGGGAGTGGTCGAGAATACCGAAACAACATCGGTAGCGTTTGCGGGGAACTCTTTCAGGTCGGGATAGATGGGCACTGCCTTAGCCACCTTCGACTGAGTTGCTTCGTCCCAATCGTAGTTAATCCACGGGTCGTTCCAAGGATCGAGAATCTTCTCGCAGTAGGGGTCACCAACCCTAATCGAGCCATCTACAAGGAATTGGTATGCGTACTCGGTGTTGGGTTTCAGGTCGCTAACGGTAGTCCAGAAGTAGTCGCCGTCCCTCTTCATGAGGTAGTTGTTCGAGGGAGCAAACTCGTTGAAGTCGCCAAGCAGAACAATCTGACCCTTACCGGGAGCGTAGAGGACAACGGTAGCCTCCGAGCCCTCAACGGTAACACCCTCCTTAGCACCTGCGGGACGAGCAGCGTTCTCGGTTGCGCCAAGAGCAGCAACGGTCACCGACTCGGTAACACTCTCGCCATCCTTGCCGTATGCGGTAGCCTCAAAAACAATATCGCCAACCTCGGTAACGGTGTGCTCGTATACAATCTCACCCAACTCGGTGGAAGCAACCTCCGAGCCATTGAGGGTCAATACCATGCTCTCGAAACTCTGACCTGCAACCTTTGCAGTTACAACATCGCCGAGTGCAACAATCTCACCGTGAGCGGGCGAAACAAACGAAACAACAAGAGCACCCTCCTCTGCGAGCTCTATATAGATATCCTTGCCGTTATCCTTAACTTCCTTCTTACCACCGCTGGTGCGGAATACAAATGCCAACTGTTCAACCTCTTCACCCTCGGGCACGCCATAGAATGCCTTTGCACCGCCAGAGATTACAAGACCATAGATGCCATTGCCAACATGGGTGAGGCGGCAGTCTGCTGCGTCTACTTCCCAGTCGTGTTTGGTATACTTCCAGTCGCTACCGCTCGTACTCTTGGTGGTAATAACACCGGTGTGAGCATAGAGAGTCTCGCCGGGAGTAACGCCCGAACCCTGAGTGTTTACAACAACCACAAAGTCGGTGGTCATATCGGGAGTAACAATCGAAGGAAGAGTTGCAATCAAGGGCCACTCTGCATTGGGGTCGATATCGTCAATGGTGTAGTTGTCTACAATAACAATGTCATTCTCAACCCTATCAAACTCCATCGCACCCTCGTTTTCAGCAACCCAATCAGCAATGGTTACATTAAACAGAACTTTCTCGTTGGGTTTATTAAGAACCAATTCGGCAGCATAAGCCTTACCGCCATCAAAGCTCTTAATTCCACTCTCCGAAGGCGAGAAGATAAAGTTCTTTCCCGAAACGGTTTTAACAACAACTTCGTAAGAGGTTGACTCCTGAGGAATAACGATAAATGCCCAAGCATCTTTGCCATCAACCTTTACCTTTGCAGGAGTAACATCCTCCTGTGCTTCGCCAACAGCAACTGTTGCTTCTTGGAAACTAACAGAAGCCTCGGTGTGGAGTCCCGACACAGTCACACTCTCAACAGTCTCGTTGGTGGGGCTGCTGATAGAGAGCACCATCTTCGAAAGCATGTGCTGGAAGCTGAGGTCAATCACCTTACTTGTGGGCTTCGAAACAGTAGCACCAACCATAAGGTCGGAAGCAGAATAGTTCTCCTTTGTGCTCTGATCTGCCTTAACTGCAAAAGTGTGTACCCTGCCCACTGCGTGAGTAAACTTCGAGTTGTGGGGATAGTACGCAAAGAGCGTTGCAGTAGCATCATCATTGATATCGGGCCAATAGATTGCCTTTGCAGGAGCAAAAACACCGTTGTTCAAGGTGAACTTTGCATTATTCACATTAACCCTGTCAGTTACCACATTTACACCTATTGCGGCACCCTCTTCAAATGCAGAGCCCGAGCCACCAGTGAAGTCGTTGATTGACGCAGAGATTTTTATCTCCTTTTTGCCAACGGGCTCCTCTACGGGATCCTCCTCGCAAGAGGTCAGCAGCGAAGCCGCCGCCAACAAGGCGAGGCTCATCAGTTTGATTGTACTAAAAAATGTCCTTTTCATAGTTGATTTGGTATTATTTTGTTTTGTCTAATTATTCCAACTCGCGCTCTACCCAAATTGTACCTGTTGACCACAGAGACGAATGATCCATACTCAACGCGCAATGTATTTCGATGGGTTCAAAAGTCTTGCTCTCTTCTATTGTGAAGGTGTAGTCAAACAAATTAAGCCCCTCTTTGAGGTCTGCAATTTTGATTCTATCACTCTTATAAGTGAATAGAACTGCTCCATCGGGGGTATTTTGGGTTACAACCATCACTTTGCAGGGCTTATCGGCTGTAACCTCTTGACCAAGACAAGGAGCAAGAATCTGTGCAGCTACTTCATCTTCGCCACACACTGCCCACATGAAGTCATATCCTTCCTGCAAACCCCACTCAAAACCGGGTTTTACCTGCTTGGAGCCATCGGCGTTGCGGAAGACAAACATCATGTGAGTAATCTCGTCCTCGGCAGCAACGCCATAGAAGGCACGAAGACCGCCTGTAAGTGTAAGCGTGTAGACCGTTCCGCTCTGGTGGGTAAGGCGGCAATCCTCCGCATTAACATCCCAGTCGTGCTTAACATATTTCCAGTCGCTATCGCCCGTGCTCTTATCTGTCAGGACACCTGTGTGAGCATACATTTCCTCACCCTCGTCAATGCCATAACCCTCAACATTGAGCACCACGAGCACATCTTCGGTGCCCTCGGGGTTTACAAAGAAGGGCTTAGTATGGAGCTGAGGACAAAAGCCACTGCTCTGATATTCCGCCAAGTAGTCGTACTCGGGTTGTGTGGGGGTGTCCTCGTTGGGATTCTCCTCACTTGGGTTCTCCACATCGGGAGGGGTGGTAGGCTCATCGTCGGGACCATCGTGAACCACACACGAAGCAAATGCGAACATTGCAACAACTGCAACGACCCACAAGTCCCTCATATTGACAATTCGCTTTTTCATGGTCGTAAAATTATTTCTTTGTCTTAATACCAAAGACTGCAATTGCACCCAGCACAAGCGAGATACCTGCAATAACGAGCATCACAGCCTGACCGCTCTGTACCATTGCGCCACTTTCGAGGGTTACCATTGCGCCACCGAAGGTCTTGAAGAGGAAGCCACCAACGAGTGCTGCCACAATCTGAGGCAAGCAGATGGTGCAGTTGAAAAGACCAAGGTAGGTACCCATAGCCTTACCCGAGAGCGACTTGGTGAGCATTGCAAAAGGCATTGCAAGCATTGCTGCCCAAGCGCAGCCGATGAGCAAGAACGACACAAAGAGCATATATTGGTCGTGGATGAAATAGGTCGAAACGAAACCTACCGCACCAAGCAACAAACTGAGCGAGTAGGCAACCTTCTCGTTGCGGAACAAGGGAAGAGCCAAAGCCCAAAGAATAGAGCCAACAGCCTGAACAGCGAACAATACACCGGTCCAGTCGCCTGCCGCTTGGAACGCTGCCGACTTAGCATCTACCGTACCCCAAACATTCTCGGCAATGGCACCTGTGGTGTTGTTCCACATATAGAGGAAGGCAAACCAGCAGAAGAACTGCACAAGACCAATCTGCCAGAAGGCTTTGGGGGCATTGACAAGGAGTTTGAAGATGTTGGTCTTCTCCTTTTTCTCCTCCTTCTTTGCGGGCTCAATGCCGTGGAACTCAGCATACTCCTCGGGGTTCATCTCCTTAACCTTCACACCCGTAAAGAGTACGCAAAGGATGAGAATTGCAGCACCCACATAGAACGACCATGTTACCGAAGGGGGAATCATGCCCTCGGGAGCGGTGTTCTTGATACCAATCCAAGTGAAGAAGTAGGGGAAGAGGTAGCCAACAAGCGAGCCAGCGTTGCAGAGCATACTCTGGATAGAGTACGCCTTGGTCTTCTGCTCCTCGTTTACCATATCGCCCACCATCATCTTGAATGGCTGCATAGCCATATTAATCGAAGTGTCGAGCAACATCAGCATCACAGCACCAAAGCCGAGAGCAGCCTTCACTGTGAGGTTGAAACTACCGGAGTTGGGCAGCAGAGCCATAACAATGACTGCTATAATCGAGCCCACATAGAGGTAGGGTTTGCGGCGACCGAGGCGGCACCAAGTCTTGTCACTCATTGCGCCAACAATAGGCTGAACAATCATACCCATAAGGGGAGGCAACACCCAGAAGAAACTCAGAGTGTGGGGGTCTGCACCCAAGGTTGCGAAAATACGGCTGATGTTGGCACTCTGCAATGCATAGGCAATCTGCACACCGAAGAATCCGAAACTCAGATTCCACATCTGCCAAAACGATAGATTTCTTTTGTTACTCATTTTTGTGTTTGTTTTATAGTTGTCTTCTGTTTTAGTCCTTCTCTTAGCCCTTCTCTTGGTACCTCTATCTGCCCCCTTTTAGCCCCTTTTCTAAGCCTCTATTCCAACCACCTGTGGAGCCATTTGGAGTAGCCTTTTAATCTCGCACGCACTCACGCGCGCATTCATCTTTTATAATAAAACTTTGCAAGTTAGGAGTTTTTTCTCAAACAACCAACAAATTTTGACGAATAGCGTATTTTTTATGACGAGCGAGAAAAAATTTTGTTCCGAAAAAAAGTTTGGAATACCACAAAAAAAGATGTATCTTTGAGGACACAAAACCAAACAATAAGACCAAATGGACACAAAACTAACCAAGTGCAGTTGGATAGTTCACTTGTTTGCCATAGCTCACATCGTCGCATCTTATGCGATGTCACTATGGGGGGTAAATGACGAGGTTATACTCTCGCTTCTAACAATCTCCATGATTGTTCTGGTTACCCACATCTACGGACTACCACTCGAAGTATCAGCAGCCCTCGCAGCCTTGTGTTGCTTTGCCGGCTATTATTTGGGCACCTTAGGAGGCAAATGGCTCACCAACTCTGGTGTTGATTTCCTCATCAACTATTCCAGCGAAATCACCACTTTTGTGGTGACCGAGATTCTCGGCTGGGCAGCAACACTCATCTCTGCAAAACGCAAATAATCAGACCCTCATGAACAAAGAACTCAGTCGCATTATTGCTGTCGTTGTCGCCATTTTGCTCCTGCGCATTGGTATTGTAAACCTCTATGAGTATTTTGGCGCAATCGGCGGAATGGATATGTTCGATGCGATGGGTGTAATTGCTTTCGACCCTATCAACCTGCCTACGACCCTGTCGCTCACGCTCCTCTTGGGCTACCTTGCCGACAAGATAAAGTGGCTGCGTGCTTGCACCTTTTTTAGGGTGATTTCGTGGGTTGTGGTTGTGATTTTTTGCGCTCTTATTTCAACCTTCATCGCCACTTCACAAGGTCACATAGCATCCCACACCATTGAGTGGTTTTCGATGCTTTTGGCATCTGTGGTTTTTTGTACGGTGCTCATTTTGGCACTCTACCTATGGCTCTGGTTTCGCTCCTCGCGCAGATATATTTCAAAGGTTATTGCCAAGAGTGAACGCACTAATTATCAGTATGTTCAACTCAAACAGCAACTCAATCCGCACTTCCTTTTCAACAGTCTTTCCATTCTCGACTATCTTGTGCAGGAGCAGCAGACCGAGCGTGCGAGCGACTACATCAAAAAACTCGCAAACATCTACCGCTACCTACTAAAACAGGAGGAGTACGACACCATTGCGCTCTCCAAAGAGGTCGATTTTCTGAACCTCTACATTGACATTATGAGGGAGCGTTTTTTGGACGGTTTCGAGATAGATATAGACCTCTCAGCAAAGGTGCTTTCGCGTCAGGTTGTACCCTGTGCGTTGCAGGTGCTTGTCGAGAATGCCTTTAAGCACAACTCCGCCACCACGGAACATAAACTAAAAATCAGGATTTGGAGCGAGAAAGGGAAAGTTATTGTACAAAACAACATAAACCTAAAACAAACACCTTCAACATCCAACGGCTTCGGGCTCAAAAATCTCAGAGGACAATATAGTGTTCTCTCCGGCGAGAGCATTGAGGTTATTGAAGATGGCGAACAATTCATAGTAAAAATTCCATTGTTATGAGAGTAGTAATAATTGAAGATGAAATTCCTTCGAGGCTCAACCTCCAACGAGCCCTTAAAACCATAATCCCCGACCTCGAAATTGTCGGCACTATGGGGTCTGTTGCGGAGTCCATAGAGTGGTTTGGTGCCCACCCACAAGGTGCCGATTTGGTATTTATGGATGTGCAACTGAGCGACGGTCTGTGCTTCGATATTTTCAAGAGTGTGGCGGTGTGTGGCAAGGTGGTAATTACCACAGCCTATGACAATTACGCGCTCGATGCTTTCAAAATCCACTCTGTGGATTACCTGCTCAAACCCATCGACCGAGAGGCTCTGCGCAACACCGTAAACCACTGCACCTCACTACTCGCCGAAGCCCCCAAAGGGAACTTCGACTATGCGCACCTTGCGGAGATTTTTGCCCCCAAACACAACGGATGGAAAGACCGCTTTTTGGTGAAAGTGGGCGATAAAATCATCCTCATAAAGGTTGAAAATATCGCATTTTTCTACTCCGAAAACAAGACAACATTCCTTGTTACCGACGAGTGTCGCGAGTATATTGTTGATGACTCGCTCGATGCCATAGAGAGTAGGCTCAATCCCGCAAACTTCTTCCGCATTGGTCGCTCGTGCATTGTATCACTTGCTCATATTCAGGTTGTTAGCAAACACTTTGGCTCGCGTTTGAAGGTGCAACTACGCTCCTCAAAGCGCGACGACCTCTTTGTATCTCGCGCACGCACGAGCGAGTTCCTCGAATGGCTCAATGGGAATTGAGAGTTGCTCTCCCTTTCTTCATGGGTATCCTTTTTAATACCCATGCCTTGTTTTGTCTACCGTCGACCGACTACCGACTGACAGACCCCTCCGCCCTAACGGGCACCTCCCCTAACTCAGGGGAGGAGTGCTGGGAGTTCTGGGAGTACTATGATTACTAAAAATTCCCAGTAGTCCCAGTTCTCCCAGCAGTCCCAGTTCTCCCAGCAGTCTTAGTCCTCCTAATTATATTACCCCCCCCAACCTCGCGGGTATCTTTTTTAATACCCGCGAGGCAAATAGTTGTATTTATCAACTTTTTCGTCCCTAAAATTTGGCGATTTATCACAAATTGCGTGGCGATTTGAAGAAAAATCGCTACCTTGCGCTCTGCGCAAGAGCACGACGAAACAATAAACAAAAATAAAATAATGAAAACTATTCTAAAACTTGCCGCCATTGCGTGTGGCGTGATGACTATGGCTTGCAAAACCCAAACCACCGTTGGCGATTTCGCCTCCTATCCCGAGTACAAGAAAAACGACCTCGGACTGACCTACACTCCCGAAAAATCGACTCTCCGCCTCTGGGCTCCCACTGCCGAGAGTGTAACTCTCCGCATCTATGCCGAGGGTGTGGGTGGCGAGGCTCTCGAAACCATCTCGATGGAGAAAGGTTGCAAAGGTACTTGGGTGGCAACGCTTGAAGGCGACCGCAAAGGTCAATTCTACACCTACCAGATTACCCACGAGGGTAAGACCCTCGATGAAACCCCCGGTGTGTGGAACAAGGCTGTGGGTGTGAACGGTGTGAGGGCCGCCATCATCGACCTCGCAGAGACCAATCCCGAGGGCTGGGAGAATGACAAACACATTGAGGTAGAGAACTATACCGACATTGTAATCTATGAGATGCACCACCGCGACTTCTCTATTGCCGACAACAGCGGCATTACCAATAAGGGTAAATTCCTCGCCCTTACCGAGCAAGGCACCCTTACGCCCGAGGGTTTGAAGAGCGGTATTGACCACCTCAAAGAGTTGGGTATCACCCATGTTCACATCCTCCCCTCCTACGACTACGGCTCGATTGACGAGGCTCACTTGGAGCAGAACAACTACAACTGGGGATACGACCCCAAGAACTACAACGCTCCCGAGGGTGGCTACTCGACCGACCCCTTCACTCCCGAGGTTCGCATCCGCGAGATGAAACAGATGGTGCAGGCTCTCCACGAGGCTGGTATCGGCGTTATCATGGATGTTGTCTACAACCACACCTACACAAACGACGGCTCGAACTTCTCGCTCACCGTTCCTGGTTACTACTACCGCCAGACCGAGGATGGCGACTACTCCAACGCTTCGGGTTGCGGTAACGAGACCGCATCGGAGCGTCCTATGGTGCGTCGCTACTTTGTGGAGTCGGTTAAATATTGGGCTCAGGAGTACCACATTGACGGCTTCCGTTTCGACCTGATGGCAATCCACGACATCGAAACAATGAACCAAATTCGCAGCGAATTGGACAAAATATCGCCCTCAATCTTCGTCTATGGCGAGGGTTGGATGGCAAGCAGCACACCCCTGCCCGCCGAGCAGCAGGCCTCGAAACACAACGGCAAGAAATTCCCCTGCATTGCAGTGTTTAGCGACGATGTTCGCGATGGTTTGCGTGGCGAATGGATGAGCGCAGGAGAGGGTGGCTTTGCAACAGGCAAGGTTACCAACCGCCAGAAGGAGAGCATCAAGTTTGGTGTTGTGGGCGCAGGTCAGCACCCCCAAGTCAATTATGAGGCTGTAAACTACTCCTCGGCACCCTACGCTAACGACCCCACAGAGGTTATCAACTATGTTTCGTGCCACGACGACGAGTGCCTCCGCGACAAGATTGACATGGTGGCTAAGGACGCAACTCCACAGCAGCGCAAGCGCATGGATTTGCTCGCACAAACTATTGTTATGACCTCACAGGGCGTGCCCTTCATATTCTGTGGCGAAGAGATTTACCGCACAAAAGGTCACATCCGCAACACCTACAACCTCCCCGACCACATCAATCGTATGGATTGGAGTCACAAGGCTAAATATGCAGATGTCTTCGACTATTACAAACAACTCATCGCTATGCGTCGCACACACCCCGCATTCCGCATGGCAACCAATCAGCAGGTGGTTGACAATCTGAAATTTATCGACTCACCCGAAGGTACTGTTATGTACACCCTCAACGGTGCTGCTGTGGGCGACGAGTGGAATGAGGTGCTTGTAATCTACAACGGCAACCGCGAGGGCGTGGATATGGTCTTCCCCGAGGGTGAGTGGAACATTGTGTGTGAGGACGCTAAGATGCAACTCAACGCACCCCGCTCATTCAAAGGTGGCGACTTCTATGTTCACGGCACCAGCGCAATTGTTGCGTATAGATAGTCGCTTTTTTGCAAAGAGTTGTTTTCGCCGCTTTTTGTAAAAAGCGGCACCAAAGAAAAAAACTCCTCCCCCTAACTTAGGGGGAGAGTAAATGGAATTCCCCCTCTAAGTTAGAGGGGGTGCGCGTTAGGGTGGAGGGGTCTGTCTAACCCGTCTTGCCACGACCACCGTAGGTGGGCGATTGGCATCTACCATGCTTTTTTAGGGCGACCAAGTCGCCCGTTTTCTTTGCCACTTTTGGTGGCAAAAGTGGCGCAAAAGCCACGCACCGCATCTTTGGCGGCAGGAAGACTCGCAAAACCTAAAATGAACGCTACGCGGGCAAAGCGTTTGCCGTCTTCATTTCTTAACGCTTTTGCGAGTCTTGCTCGTCACGACCGCACAAGGCGGTCGCTTTTCCGCCGACGATGCGAAGTGCGGAGTTACAGAACTCTCTCCCGCTTCGCGGACCCTCCCCTAAGTTAGGGGAGATGCCCGTTAGGGCGGAGGGGTCTGTTACTCCTGTTACTCCTGTTACTCCTGTTACTCCTGTTACCCTTGGGACCTTTGGCTAAAAAACAAGGGTTACAGGGGTTCCATGGTTTCCATGGATTCCATGGTTTTTACCACGAGTGGGTTTTGTATTACCACTCCCCCACGGGTGATTTATGTGAGGCGAGTTCAAGGCTTGGTTTTGATTTTGCTCCGCAGTTTACTCTGCGTAAATGAGGAAGCAAAATCAAAAGCGTAACGCAGAAATCGCCCACAGAAATCAGCCGCACACCAGCGAGTGGGTTTTGTGAGGCGAGTTAAAGGCGCACAAGAAAACCACCTCCGCAGTTTACTCTTCGTAAATGAGGAGGTGGTTTATCGCAGTGCAACGCCAAAGACGCCGCTTATATACGATTTTTTACAATTTCGGAAATCTCCTCCATAATACCTCGTGCAAGACGCTCGGCAGAGTCCTCATCGCGACTCTCGGAGTAGATGCGAATGATGGGCTCGGTGTTGCTCTTGCGCAGGTGTACCCACTCGGTAGGAAAGTCAATCTTCACGCCGTCAATATCGGTAACATTGTAGTCGGTATAGCGGTTGAGCATAATAGCCAAGATCCTATCTACATCAATATCGGGAGTGAGTTGTATCTTGTTTTTGGAGATGTGGTATTGTGGATAGGTGGCTTTGAGTTGGCTCACGCGGCACCCTTTCTGTGCCAAGAGCGAGAGGAAGAGCGCAACACCCACAAGCGCATCTCTGCCATAGTGGAGTTCGGGGAAGATTACGCCACCGTTACCCTCGCCACCAATCACTGCACTGGTTTCCTTCATCTTAGCGACCACATTCACCTCTCCCACAGCCGAGGCTGCATAGTTGCCACCATAGCGTGCGGTAACCTCCCTAAGTGCGCGTGTGGAGGAGAGATTCGACACAGTATTGCCGCCACCCCTGCGCGAGAGGATATAGTCGGCACACGCCACGAGGGTATACTCCTCGCCAAACATCTCGCCATCTTCGCACACCAGCGCCAGACGGTCCACATCGGGGTCTACGACAATGCCGAGGTCTGCCTTCTCGCGTACCACAACACTGCAAATCTCTGTGAGGTTCTCTGGTATGGGCTCTGGGTTGTGTGCGAAGTTACCCGTAGGCTCGCAGTTGAGTTTCACAACCTCCACACCCAGACGCTCCAACAGCGCAGGGATAACCGTGCCACCCACCGAATTGACAGCATCGACAACCACCTTAAAGCGGCGAGCCTTGATAGCCTCTACATCCACATCGGGAAGTGCCAAGACGCTCTCAATATGCTCTTCGTCAAAGTTGGAGCGCTCGATAATGTGACCTATATAGTCAATCTCGGGGTAGTTCCACGAGGTATCCTCAGCCCATCCGAGTACCTTTTTGCCCTCGGCATCGGTGAGAAATTCGCCCGAAGAGGCAAGGAGTTTAAGAGCGTTCCACTGTTTGGGGTTGTGTGAGGCGGTAAGGATAATACCACCATCTGCACCACGCGATGTTACTGCCAACTCTGTACCAGGGGTGGTACAAAGACCTATGGAGATAACATCCACACCGCATCCCAACAAGGTGCCAATAACTACATTTTCGACCATCTCGCCAGAGAGTCGAGCATCCCTACCCACAACCACTTTGAGTTGTTTGTTGGGATGCTGCTCGCCCAAGAGGCGAACATAGGCAGTCACAAATTTCACAATATCGAGTGGCGTAAGGTTCTCGCCCACAGCACCACCGATTGTTCCTCTAATTCCAGAAATGGATTTAATAAGTGTCATAAGATTATACTAATAGTTCTCTCTTTTTCTATTTTTTCGCCATACAAATATACAAATAATTTTGTACTTTTGTAGAGAAAACACCCGTGTATTATTAACTAAATGCCAAATAACACCATGAAAAGGGTCAATATCCTTGGTTTAGCAACACTCCTTCTCGCACTATTGGTTGGATGCAATAGCCAACCGAGCAACAACAACGACGGAGAGCAGTATGTGGTAATTCTCTCGATGGACGCTTTCCGCCACGATTTGTGCGACCTCTACGACACCCCAACACTCGACTCCATAGCCTCTGTGGGTGTCTTCTCGAAGGTTATGCCCTGCTTCCCCAGCAACACTTTCCCCAACCACTACTCCATGGCGACGGGTCTGCATCCCGACCATCACGGCATTGTGAATAATAGTTTTTATGACAAGAGTTTGGGATTGTCGTACTCCATTAAAAGTGCCGAGGCTCGCGAAAATCCCGATTTCTACAAGGGTGAGCCCATTTGGCATACGGTAGAGCGTCAGGGACTTACAGCCCATGTTTACACTTGGGTGGGTGTCGAGGCTCCCTATGAGGGTGGTTTCCCGACCAAACACCTCATCTATGACAGCAAACGCACGCGCCGCGAACTTGCCGACCATGTTTTGAACGCCCTCTGCAACCCCAATGTGGAGGAGATTCCCAATCTTACGATGTGGTACTTCGATGAGCCAGACGCTGTGGAGCACGATTACAGCCCCACCTCGGAGCAAACAAGGGTTGTGGTGGAGGATATCGACGATGTATTGGCGTACTTTATGCGCGAGGTGCGCAAGTCGCCCGTTTACGACAAAATCAACTTCATCTTCACTGCTGACCACGGAATGACCGAACTCAGCCCCGATAGGTACTACAATGTTTATAGCCTTATCCCCAACAAAGCCCGCTACTATTACAACTCCAACCCTCTTACTATCGAGCCGTCTCCCGAGGATGTAGAGGAGGTATACGAGATTCTCAAAGCACACCAAGAGGAGGGACACTACCGTGTGTGGTTGCGCGAGGAGATGCCCGAGGAGTACCACTACGGCACCTACACCGACCGCATACAACCCATTGTAGTGCTTGCTGAAACGGGCTGGACGGTGGTTTACGACAAGACCGCAGATGGTCGCAAACCCAAAGCCAAGGCCTCCAATCATGGTTTCGACCCCCATCATCCCGATATGCAGATGGCGTTCTTTGCGTGTGGTCCCGCATTCAAAAGTGGATATGTTCACAACAAGGTCTTCCAAAACCTCAACGACCACCTCATCATCGCACACATCTTGGGCATCGACCCCGCCGAAGGCAACGATTGCGTCTGGGATGATATTGAGGGTTTATTCCGCAAATAATAACACCTTAACCATAGAACCTAAAATGAATACCGTTTCGTTGATTATAGCAACATATAATGGTGCTAAGAAGTTGCCTCGCACGCTCCAAAGCCTCACAGAGCAGACACTCGACAGGGGGTTGTGGGATGTTGTGGTGGTCAATAACAACTCCACCGACAACACTCGCGAGGTGGTAGAGGAGTTTATCGCCTCGCACCCCGAAATCAACATCAAGATGGTGGATGAACCCCAACAGGGGCTCTCGTTTGCACGCAATAGAGGTATTGACGAATCGAGGGGTGAATATATTGTCATTATTGACGATGACGAGATTGCCAGCCCCGACCTTCTTACCGAGTATTTTGAGTTTATTGACACTCACCCTTATGCTGTGGCTGCGGGTGGCAAAATCACACCCTACTACCCAACAAAACGCCCGTCGTGGCTCTCGAATATCACCGAGCGTCCAATTGCAGGAACTCTCGACTTGGGCGACGAGGTGATGGTCTTCCCAGAGGGCAAGTATTTTGGAGGTGGCAATATGTGTCTAAGGCGCACTGCCATAAACTATTACGGCAAATTTGACACCAATCTCGGAAGGCGTGGTAGTAAACTGCTGGGAGGAGAGGAGAAGGAGTTGTATATGCGCTACTACACCTCTGGCGAGGATATTTGCTATCTCCCCAAAGCAGAGATTTTTCATGTCATAGACGAGAGTCGTCTTAGCAAAAAATACTTCAAGGCAGTCTGCTACCGCATCGGTCAGAGCGAACGCATACGCACCCTGCAAGAGGGTCCAAAGACTTTCCGTAGACGAATTGTAATGGAGGGTTTCAAGTGGTGTGCAACTTTGGTGGTGGGGCTCTTCTACTGCCTCACGCTACAATTTGGCAAAGCCGGCTCCATAGTGATTATGCGTCGCCAAATCTCGCGCGGACTTGGAGATGCAAATGTCGAAAAAGAACTGTAAACGCCTATGAAAGAGAGAGATTCGCTTGCAATACGGCTAAGTGAGCCAACCACCGAACTCATTGAACGCTACGGCGATTTCGACGAGAAGGGCTACATATCCAAATTTCAAATCATCAACGAAGAGTTGATTGGCGCACTTAAAAGTGCCGCCCAATGGCTCCAAGCGGGATTTTGGAGCAACGAGCGACTGAGCGAAGCATGGGAGAGAGAAAGCCCCTGCTCAACCTGCCCCGAGAGCGAAGATTGCACCATAACCTGCCGACGCAAGCATATTTTCGACAAAGAGGTCTATGGTGGATTGCTGTGTGGCACAACCCCCGCTGCGTACCAGATGAATTGGGGGTCAAAAGAGATAAAAAATAAGGTACATTTTAGGGTGCGCATCGGCGATGAAAACACCCTGCTTTTTGAACGCGACAGGGGACAACTTTCTGGGGCTATAAAAGTGAGCAAAAATGGCAGCGTAAAAATCGAGGGACGAGCGGTAAAATTGCGCCCATGGAGTGCTGCGCTCTATACGATGTTTACACTGCATCCAGAGGGTTTCACTTTGGGTTCTCTTGCCGAAGAGAATAAGAAGGAGTTTTTGAAAATCTACAAAAACATCTCACAATCAGAGGTTAAGACTGAGCGCCTGAGGGCACAACTCGAAGATACGAAACATCTCAGCCACCTACTCAACAACAAACTCTCGGAGTTGAACAACCAACTTGCGCTGGAAGAAATACCACCAATTTTCCGCATTCGAACCGAAAGCCACAAGGCGAACAACAAACCATACTACATACCCTATCTTAGGGACTAAAAAATAAGGTACATTTCGTGTAAAATGTACCTTATTTTTTTGCCTAATCACCTCCAACTTTACAAAACCCACACGAGTAAACTCAAACCTTCGAAGCATAAAAATTTTTGCAAAAAATTTGCCGCCACATACGAGATTTAGCCAAAAATCGTTATATTGCAAAGAATTTGGACGCGTACGCACACACGCGAGGGTCGGCAGCGGTCGATATGTGTAGGTGCAACTTGCCCGAAAAACACGCAGAAAACAAACACTAAATAACACAAACACACACAATTATGTTGAAGAGATTATTTACTTTTTTTGCCTTTGCAGCACTCTCGCTGACAAGTGCTTTGGCACAGGAGAACCCCATGTTCGCTCCACTGCCAGAGGATGCCGAACTTCGCAAAGGTGTACTTCCCAACGGACTAACCTACTACATCCGCCACAATGACAAACCCGAAAATCAGGCTAACTTCTACATTTTCGACAGGGTTGGCGCAATTCAGGAGGAGGATTTGCAGATTGGTCTTGCACACTTCTTGGAGCACATGGCTTTCAATGGCACCGAGAACTTCCCCGGTAAGAACATGATTAACTACCTCGAAAGTATCGGCGTTAAGTTTGGTGCTAACCTCAACGCTTGGACTTCGATGGAGAAGACTCAGTACATGATGCAAAATGTACCTCTGGGCGACCCCAGCGTTGTTGACAATGTTTTGATGATTCTCCACGACTGGGCATACTACATCTCGCTCGAAGAGGAGGAGATTGACAACGAGAGGGGCGTAATTATCGAGGAGTTGCGTACTCGCAACGATGCTTCGTGGCGTATCCGCGAGAAGAGCGCACCCTATCTTTATGGCAACACTCGCTACGCTGAGCGCAATATTATCGGTACCGAGGATAGGCTCAAAAACTTCACCTATGACGAGTTGCGCGACTTCTACCACCGCTGGTACAACACTTCAAATCAGTGTATTGTGGTGATTGGCGACTTCGATGTTGACGAGATGGAGCAGAAAGTTATCGCCACAATGAGTACCATTCCCGCAGTGGAGAATCCCGAGGCTATTGAGTATATTCCTATTCCTGCGAACGAGACCCCCGCTATCGGCATCTTCACCGACCCCGAACTTACCGAGAGCAGCGTTGAGTTCATCGCTCGCCGCGAGGCTTGGCCCAAGGAGTTGAACAACACCCTTGCGTACGAACTCTATGCAATTATTGATTCGTTCATCGCCACCATTGTAAATGAGAGGCTCGGTGATATGGCACAGCAACCCAACGCTCCCTTTATTGGTGCGGGCTACTATGGTGGTGCCATTACTCAGTCGATGGATATTATTGAGGTTTACGCACAACCCCGCGAGGGCGAGGCTTTGAGGGCTTTTGAGGCCATCTATGCCGAGTTCGAGAAGGTGCGCCGCTTTGGTTTCACCGCTTCGGAGTTTGAGCGTGCACAAATCAACATCTTGCGCAACAACCAGCAGGTTTACGACCGTCGCAACGACCGTCGTCATGGCGAACTTGTTGGACGCTACACCTCCAACTTCCAGAACAACACCCCCATCTACGGTCCCGAGGAGGAGTGGCAGATTGACAGCATGCTCATCGTGAATATGGACCTCAACACAGTCAATATGGTTGCTCAGCAGGAGCGTTTCTTGCCCACCAACCATGTTGTGCTTATGAGCCAGCCCGAGAAAGAGGGTTTGGCCGTACCCACCGTTGAGGAGGTTGAGGCTGTAATGGCAGCCGTTAATGCTGCCGAGTTGCAACCCTACGAGGATTCGAGCGTTAAGAAACCCCTCATTCCTAAGGGTACCAAACTCAAAGGTTCGAAGGTGAAGACCACCTCAACTGATGCCTTTGGCAACACTGTTTGGACTTTGAAAAATGGTGTTACTGTTGTTCTCAAACCCACCGACTACAATGCCGACGAGGTTTTGATGCGTGCAACCACCCCCGGTGGTAGTTCTATGCTCGCAGACGAGGATATGGCTATGGCTGACCAACTCACTTCATTTTTGTCCTATCAGGGTGTTGGCGAGTTCTCGATGACCGACTTGCAGAAGCAACTCGCAGGTAAGGCTGTGGGCATCTATCCCGCTCTGTCGGCAATGTCGCACGGTTTGGGTGGTGTTTGCTCGCCCAAAGATATCGAGACAATGTTGCAACTCACCTACCTCTACGCAACATCACCTCGTTTCGATGAGGCAGCCTTCAACCTTGTGAAAGAGCAACTTGTGGATGCTTACTCGAACATCGAATCCGACCCCAACTACGCCCTCCAACGCGAGTTGTATGCAAGTCTTTTCGACAAGCCCAACCGCATCAAAGTGTGGAATGTTGAGGATATCAAAGGACTCTCCTTCGAGCAGTACCAGAAGGTTTACAAGGCTCTCTACTCCAACCCCGATGATTTTACCTACTTCTTTGTAGGCAACTTCAAGCCCGAGGAACTCAAACCCCTTGTGGAGAAGTATCTCGGTTCGCTGCCCACCACCAAGGACAATCTCAACTACAATCGTGAGAACGCTATCGGTTACCAGACCGGCGAGCGCACCAATCGTTTCTCGATGACTATGGAGATGCCTAAGACCACTATCTACTACATCCTCAGTGGCGAGTTGGAGGTTAATTTGAAGAACAAGATTGCTCTCTCCATCCTCGACCAAGTGCTCAACATTCGCTACACTAAGAGTATCCGCGAGGAGATGGGTGCAACCTATGGCGTATCTTGCTCCGGACAACTCAGCGCAATGCCTACCGAGCCCGACTACGCTTTGTTTATTGGCTTCGACACCAAACCCGAGATTGCAGACGAGGCTCGCGCAGCACTCATCCCCGAGATTGAGAAGATTGCTGCTGAGGGTGTTACCGACGAAGAGATGGGTAAAATCAAAGAGTATATGCTCAAAGAGCGTGCCGATGCACTCAAACAGAATGGCAACTGGATGGGCTGGATGGTAAGCAGCAGAATGCAGGGTGTGGATATGACCACCGGCTACGAGGAGATTGTTACCAACCTCACATCGGAGGATGTTCAGGCGTTGGCTGCCAAGATTTTGGCTGATAAGAATATCCTCTATCTTATCATGGATCCCCAATAAACAACACATGTAATACGCCCCGAGGCGTTATTGTTTGACAAGCGGAGTCCACCTTTTTACATCGTGTAAAAGGTGGACTCCGTTCTCTTTCGCGACCTTGCGTTCCGCGACTTTTTGTGAGAAGACGACTTTTTCGCCGCTTTTTGTAAAAAGCGGCACCAAAAACTTTTAGTGTAGCCCTTGCGGTGAGGTGTGACTGTGGCTGCCTTACGGCAGTTCCTAAAACAGAACTCCACCGCCACTTTCAAACGAGTTTGAGTGGGCTATTCTTTTGCCCGCTACTCTCCTTCGGAGAGCCTCACACCTCCCCGAAAAAGGTCTGCTCCTCAAACTCTCCTGTTTCTCCTGTTATTCCTGTTATTCCTGTTTCTCCTGTTTCCCCTGATACCCTTGGTATCCTTGGCACCCTTGGCTAAAAAAGCAAGGGTCACAGGGATTACAGGGGTTCCATGGATTCCAAGCCCCGTTGGTTCCATAATAAGAAATCGTGCAAAATAGAGCCCCCCTACATAAAACGCAGAGAGCGAAGGAAATTTTGTGCCAAACAAAAGGTCGTTTGCCAAGAACCCCGACAGTACAGATTGTCGAGGGATTTTTAGGCGCACAAGAAAACTCCCTCCGCAGGCGTCAGAGTGACGCTTTTGTGAGGGTAATTCTCCCCGATAGTGCATATCGTTGAGGAAATTTTGTGCCAAACAAGAAGGCGAGTCCACAGTTTACTAAGCGTAAATGAGGAACTCGCCTATCGCAGAGCGGTGCAAAATTTACCAACGAGATGTGCTATCTATAGAGGAAGCGTTTGATAGACTTCTTGGGCGTCTTCTCAAACTCAGTGGGTCGCAACTCGATGGATGCCACTTTCTCATAGGAGGCAACAAGGCTGTTGAGTTCTTTGAGGGTCTCGTCCATGAGTTCCTGCAATTGCGAATGGGGAACTCCTGCGGCATCGAGTTGCTCATAGTCGGGCACAACAAGCGCAACAAGTTTACCCCCCCTCTCCACAATAAGACTCTCCAAGACATATTCAAGGTTGTTGAGTTTAGCCTCAATCTCCTCGGGATAGACATTCTGACCTCCCGACATAAGAATCATAGTCTTGCTACGACCGCGCAGGAAGATATTGTGGTCGGCATCGACAGTACCCATATCGCCCGTATGGAGCCAACCCTCCTCGTCAATAGCCTGAGCCGTAGCCTCGGGGTTCTTGTAGTATCCCTTCATAACCTGCTCGCCACGGATAAGAATCTCACCAGGGATGTGTGCAGGGTCGGGCGAGAGTACGCGGTACTCGCAGAAATCTGTGAGAATCCTACCTGCCGAAGTGGGAATATAGCCCTCTGCATAGAGTCGGTGGCTAATAAGAGGTCCGCACTCGGTCATACCATAGCCAACGGTAATGGGGAATTTGATGCGGTGGAGGAATTCCTCGACCTCGGCATTGAGTGCCGCACCACCAACAATAAACTCATAGAACTCACCTCCCATGGTAGCAACCAATTTCTTACGAATGGAGGCATATACCACATTGTCGATAAGAGGAATTTGGAGTGCCTTTTTAATCAGACCACTACCAATCATTGGGAATATCTGTTTCTTGACGAGTTTCTCGATAATCATTGGTACCGAACAGATGACATTGGGGCGCACCTCCGCCAAAGCCTCTACCAAAATCTTGGCTGCGGGAATCCTACCCAACAATGTAACATGCGTACCCGCCGCAAGCGAACTGAGCATATCAATAGCCGCACCAAAGGCATGAGCCAAGGGCAAGAAGCACAAAACGCGCGAGCCGCGGAAGTGGTACTTCTTGGGTAGAACATAAGCCAACTGCATGGTGAGGTTGTTGACCGTAAGCATAACGCCCTTCGAGAAGCCCGTAGAGCCACTTGTGTAACTCAACAAGCAGACCTCGTCATTGCCCACCTCGGGATATTTAATATCCTCTGCCGAGAAACCACGAGGGTAGCGCATGCGGTAGTGCTTAACGATATTCTTCTGGAAGGTAGATATTTCATCGCCCTCGCGCTCGAAGATACAGCGGAAGTCGGTCAGCGAGAAGGCTGCCAATATGCTCTTAACCCTATCTTCGTCAATAACATCCCAAAACGAGTCGCCCAAGAAGAGGAGTTTCGACTCGGAGTGGTTGATGATGTGGTTGATGTCGTTGGGATTGAAGTCCTGCAAAATGGGGACAATCACCGCACCATAAGTAATGGTTGCAATGTAGGTAATCACCCAACGGGGGTTGTTGCGACCAATAAGGGCAATTTTATCCCCCTTTTGGATGCCGCACTGCTCGAAAAGCATGTGGAGTTTTGCAATCTCCTTTGCCATCTCGTAGTACGAAAAGGTCTCTTTCTTGAAATAGTCGGTAAGTGCAGGGAGTTCGCGGTTGTCACGAAAACTCTGCTCATAAATCCTAATTAAGTTCTCTCGCAGCATAATAAGATTTTTTATGTTAGTTTTGTTTCTGTTTCCAAATACTATCCCTGCACATGGCGAGGGGTGTTGAGTGTCTCTCTTGGCTTGTTTTGCCGAGGCAAAGATAGGAACACCTACGACAACCAACAAACCAGACCACTACTTTGGGGCTTGTGCTTTACTACGCCCAAAGAGGTAAGTTTTGTTCTCCGTACCATGCAACAAACGCCCGATATTGGAGCGGTGGGTGTAAAAAAGCAGTAGCGAAATTAGTGCCATAAAAACCATCAGTCGTGGGTCGCTATCGCCCGAGAGTGCCGAGTAGAATGGGAGCAGCAGACCGCCCACCATCGAGCCCACCGACACATAGTGTGTTGTAGCAACAATAATGAAAAATGTCGCCAGCGACAACAAAATACCCCCCACCGAGAAGGCGAACATGCAGCCCACAAGCGTCGCAACGCCCTTGCCACCCTTGAAGCCTGCAAAGATGGGGAACATGTGCCCCACAACTGCCATCAGGCAGAGCGCGATTTTGAGGTAGAGTTCCGCAGACGAGCCCTCGGCAACGCCACCCAATGTAGCAAGCGACACCGCCGCATAGCCTTTGAGCATATCGATTACAAAGACGGGCAGAGCCGCCTTTGCCCCCAATACGCGCAGTACATTTGTGGTGCCAGCATTGCCGCTCCCCTTGGTGCGAACATCCACACCATAGAATATCTTACCAATCCATACAGCACTCGGAATGGAGCCCAGCAGGTAGGCACCCGCAACCACAAGTATTATTGTTACCCAACTCATCTTCAAAAATTTTTACATCGCACAGCCCACATCCACAAAGGCACCAACTTTGTACTCACACAGACTGTGCAAAAGCGAACTTCACAAACACAAAGATACAATTTTTTTGCTAAAATCACACCATCCCCCTCCCCTTCCCTCAACACCACCTCTTTTTGCACATTTTGCTACGATGCCCAAAGTGAACTTTGTTCGCAAAAACAGAGAGTGGCAAAGAGCGATGGTTGTGGAAGCCCCAAGGGGTGGGATGAGGTTTCTTGCGAAACAAAAACACAAATCTCGCCCGAAGTGTTGTCGTTTTCAACAAAATTATTTCTATATTTGTAGGTTGTTCCGACCGACCTCGCCACAAAGGACAAGGCGAAGTGGTGGAGGCACAAAAAGAGAGTCGCCACAAGGACAACCCAACCGACCGAACTAACTATTACTACTTTATAAACCTATGAGCGCA
Source organism: Tidjanibacter sp. (assembly GCA_045591965.1). Classification (GTDB taxonomy): domain Bacteria; phylum Bacteroidota; class Bacteroidia; order Bacteroidales; family Rikenellaceae; genus Tidjanibacter. Next base: position 95,528 of record JAZNTX010000011.1, read on the forward strand.
AAAATTACATTCAGAACCTCCAAGATGAAGGATTTTTTCAAATTCAAAAACCTTCTCTCTTGGCTAATTGTCACAGTGGGTGTCGTTGTGATGTCGGCAGGCTTTGCCCTCTTTACCAACCCCTACAAAATTATCCCTGGTGGTGTCTATGGTCTTGGTCGCGTATTGCACGACATCTTCCCCAGCATCCAGACCGGTACCTTCGGTTTCATGTTTGACATTCCGCTGATGATTATCGGCTTGTTGGTCTTTGGTGGCAGTTTTGGAGCCAAAACCATCTACGCTGCCCTCATCTCGCCTCTGGTGATGAACGGACTGACAAACTTGGTGGGCGAGGGTCCCTACTACGACAATGGCTGGATTGCCACCTCGTTCAACTTTGCCGACGACCCCTTGATGGCTGCCATCTTTGGTGGTCTGCTGATTGGTGCGGGTGTAGGTATCATCATTCGAGGTGGTGCGACCTCGGGCGGTACGGACATTGTGTCGATGATTATCAGCAAGTTCTGCAAGATGAAGTTCTCAACAGCGATGGTAATTGTTGAGTCCTCCATTGTTATTATCGGTATGCTCCGTTTCCAAGATTGGTTGCTGCCTCTCTACTCGCTTGTGAGTATCTATGTAAGTAGCAAGGCTGTTGATTTTGTACTCGACGGCGCAACCTATGAGAAACTCCTCTTTGTCATCTCCGAGAAGAACGATGAGATAAAACAATATATCCTCCACGAGTTGGGCAGGGGTGGCACCTATATCAAATCGGCAGGTATGTACACCGACAAGGAGCGTAATATGCTCTTCCTTGTTGTGAGCCGCAAGGAGATTGCCGCTGTAAAGAAACGCCTCCACGAGATTGACAATCAGTCGTTTGTGGTTGTTGTGGATGCCCACGAAACCTACGGCGATGGTTTCAAGACCTTCGATGCCGACGAGAATACCAACGCATAAAAAGACGAGTGGCGCACCCAACGGAGCGCCACTCTTTTTTGTCTAATGTCTAAGGTCTAACGTCAGGAGTCCTAAGGCTTGTAGGAGAAATGAGAGATGTGGGAGAAATGGGAAAACTCTCAACTCTCAATTCTCAACTCTCAATTCTCACAAATGCGAGCAAGCAAGGGCAGAGCAGGCTTGCACGCTATGCCGAGCGAGAGCATTTTAGACAAAACATTGTTTTGTCAATTTTCAATTCTCAATTATAATAGGTATTTTTGCCCCGCTGAAAGAGATAAAAAACAGACAACTATATGGAGATTACAAAAGTAGCAACAGGCAGGGGGCGCAAACTCTACATCGAGACCTACGGTTGTCAGATGAATGTGGGTGATACGGAGATTATCGTATCCATAATGCAGGGCGAGGGGTACATCTACACCAAGAACATCGAGGAGGCAGACATTATCCTCGTGAACACCTGCTCCATTCGCGACAATGCCGAGCAGCGTATTTGGGGCAGGCTCAAAGAGTTCCAGCGTTACAAACGCGCAAAGCGTAGCCTCATTGTAGGCATTGTGGGTTGTATGGCAGAGAGGCTCAAAGAGCAACTCTTGGAGCGCGAGCCCATTGTGGACATCGTTGCGGGTCCCGACTCCTACCGCGATATGCCCCGACTGATTGATGCCGTAACGGCTGGTGGCAAGGGTATCAATGTGGCTCTCTCGCAAGAGGAGACCTATGGCGATATTCGCCCCGTAAGGCTCGATAGCAATGGCGTGAGTGCCTTTGTGAGCATCATGCGCGGCTGTATCAATATGTGCGCCTACTGCGTGGTGCCCTACACCCGCGGTATTGAGCGCAGTCGCGACCCACAAACCATCCTGCGCGAGTTGCACGAGATTTACGAGGCGGGGTATCGCGAGGTGACGCTCCTCGGTCAGAATGTAAACTCCTACCGTTGGAAAAACGAGCAGGGCGAGATTGTGGTCGATTTCCCACGCCTTATGGAGATGGCGGCAGGCGTTGCTCCCGACCTCCGCGTGAGGTTCGCAACCTCCCATCCCAAAGACCTCAGTGACAGGCTTATTGAGGTTATGGCTTCTCACCACAACATCTGCAAGTCCATCCACCTACCCGCGCAAAGCGGTAGCAGCCGTATGCTCGGGATTATGAACCGCAAATACACCCGCGAGTGGTATCTCGGTCGCATTGCCGCCATCCGCAAGGCAATGCCCGACTGTGCCATAACCACCGACCTCATAGCAGGCTTCTGTACCGAGACCCTCGAAGACCACGCCGAGACCCTCTCGCTGATGCGCGAGGTGGGCTACGAGAGTGCCTTTATGTTCAAGTTCTCGATGCGCCCCGGCACCTACGCTTTCCGCCACATGAGCGACGATGTGAGCGAGGAGGAGAAGACCCGCCGCCTGACGGAGATCATAAACCTCCAAAACGAACTATCCATCGCCTCCAATCGCCGCGATGTGGGTAAGACCTTCGAGGTTTTGATTGAGGGAGCCTCCAAGCGTAGCACCGAGCAACTCTGTGGCAGGACCTCGCAAAACAAGATGGTTGTCTTCGATGCTGCCGAGGGTTTGAAGGCTGGCGACTACGCCACCGTACGCATCACAGACTGCTCCTCCGCAACCCTCTTTGGCGAGTTGGTGTAGCAGGCTATCCTCAGCACCCCAAAAGGCAGAGTCAAACGGCTCTGCCTTTTTGGTACAAACTCCTCTGTTTGTGGCAAAAAAGGTGTGTGGAGTATGATTTTTCTGAAAAAAGTTGTATATTCGTGTCCGATATTGGTCTATTATATCAATATTGCGACAAACGAAATTGTGACAAACAATACAACAGGGAATATATGAAGTACAAAAGAATTCTCCTTAAACTCAGTGGCGAGTCGCTCGCAGGCGAGAGTGGCAAAGGACTCTCAACAGAGGTGCTTGACAGTTACTCGCAGCAGATTAAAAAGGCGGTAGAGTGTGGTGTGCAGATTGGTATTGTCATCGGTGGTGGCAATATCTTCCGTGGCTTGCAGGGCGTGGGTCGTGGTTTCGACCGCGTGAAGGGCGACCAAATGGGTATGCTCGCAACAATCATCAACTCGCTCGCTTTACAAAGCCATTTGGAAAGCATTGGTGTGAAGACCAAAGTCCTCACATCTATCCGCATGGAGCCCATCGGTGAGTATTTCTCGAAGGCAAAGGCTCTCGAATATTTAGAGGCTGGCTATGTGGTAATCATTGGTGGTGGTACCTCCAACCCCTATTTCTCAACCGATAGTGCTTCGGCTCTGCGCGGTGTGGAGATTGAGGCTGAGGTGCTCCTCAAAGGCACTCGCGTAGATGGCGTCTACACTGCCGACCCCGAGAAAGACCCCACAGCAACCAAGTTCGACACCATCACCTTCGACGAGGTCTATGGCAGGGGGCTCAAAATTATGGACCTTACAGCCTTTACCCTCTGCAAGGAGAACCATCTCCCCATCATCGTCTTCGATATGGACACCGAGGGCAACCTCCAAAAGGTGCTCGAAGGCGAGAGTAACGGCACACTCGTACACAATTAATTTGCCGCTTCGAGCGATGAAACACATTGCCACGCTCCTTGTCGCGTTGTTCTCCTCGCTCCTTTTGTGGGCGCAGGAAGACCCCTACGCGAGGCTCCACGAAGGCGACACGCTCCCCTCGTTTGAGGTTGCGATGATGGATGGCACAACACTCTCCTCTGCCGAATTGGAGGGGAAGGTTGTGTGGGTATGCCTTTGGGCGAGTTGGTGTCCTTCGTGTCGCAAGGAGTTGAAGTGGCTGATGCAGTCGGAGGAGTTTGCTGCGCTATTGGCAACCGAGGAGTTTGTATTCCTCCCCATTGCACGCGAAGAGAACAGCGCAACCGTCACAGCGTGGCTCCGCAAGAGGGGTTACAACATTCTCTCGGGTGTGGACCCCGACCGCACCATTTATGAACTCTTCGCCGAGCAGGAGATACCGCGCAACATTATCGTGGGGCGCAATGGTGTGGTGTTTCGTCACAGCAGCGCATACTCGCGCAAGGCGCTCACAGCGACAATCGAAAAAGCAAACGAACTATTGAATAACTAAGTATTTCTAACATAAAAACATAACTACTATGAACGACGACAGTGTATTGATTCTTGAAATGGCGGAGGAGAAGATGACCAAAGCCATCGCACACCTCGAAGAGGCTCTTTTGAGCGTCAGGGCAGGTAAAGCCAGCCAACATGTGCTCAAAGGCATAATGGTTGAGTACTATGGTGCTGCAACCCCCATTGAGCAGGTGTCGAGTGTTACCGTACCCGACGCAAAGACCATCCTTATCCAGCCTTGGGATAGGAACATGATTGCCCCCATCGAGAGGGCTATCCTTGTGAGCAACATCGGTCTTACCCCCTCGAACAATGGCGAACACATCCGCCTAACCATCCCCGCACTCACCGAGGATCGCCGTAAGGAACTCGTTAAGCAGGTGCGCAGTTATGCCGAGACGGGCAAAGTAAGCCTCCGCAACGCTCGTCGCGATGCTGTAGATGCTTTCAAAAAGGCTCAGAAAGATGGCATGCCCGAAGATGTAGCCAAAGATGGCGAGGGCGATGCACAGAAACTCATCGACCGCTACACCAAGAAGTTAGATGAGTTGGTGGCTGCCAAGGAGAAAGAAATCATGACAGTATAAAAAACGCACATAACGCACCTCTGCGGCGTTATACTTCAATAAGCGGAGTCCCTCATTTGCTCTCAGCAAACAGCGGACTCCGCTTTCTCGTATGCCTTACATCCGTCGCGTTATCTGCGCTTCCCCCTCTTTTGAAACACGCCCTCTTGTAGTGCTTTGAAAAGGGGCGATTTAGTGCAACTTCGCGCCAATGAGTTCGAGGAACTCTTGGCGTGTTTCGTTGTGGTTGAGGAAGGCACCACTAAACGCCGAGGTGGTCGTTATGGAGTTCTGTTTCTGCACACCCCTCATCTGCATACACATGTGAGCAGCCTCAATAACCACAGCGACACCCAGAGGGTTGAGGGTCTCCTGAATGCAGTCGAGAATCTCCCTCGTAAGCCTCTCCTGCACCTGCAAGCGGCGAGCAAAACTCTCCACACAGCGGGGTATCTTCGACAAGCCAACAATCTGACCGTTAGGAATATAGGCAATATGCGCCTTGCCATAGAAAGGCAACATGTGGTGTTCGCACATTGAGTAGAGTTCTATATCCTTCACGATGACCATCTGGCGGTAGTCCTCCTTGAAAATCGCCGAGCGCAAAATCTCGGCAGGCTCCTCAGTGTAACCCTTAGTCAAAAATTGCATACACTTAGCAACCCTCTCGGGGGTCTTCATAAGCCCCTCGCGCTCGGGATCCTCGCCCAGCAAGCGCAAGATAGCCTCGTAGTGCTCCATCAACTCCGCCGTAACCTCGGGAGTGTAAATCTCTTCGCGTTTGTACATTTTATGTTAGTGTTTTGTGTTTCCCTTTTTCTTCGCCGCTTTTTGTAAAAAGCGGTATTCTTCGCGACTTTTTGTAAAAAGTCGCCCAAAAACTTTTAGTGTAGCCTTTGCGGTGAGGCGTGGCTATCTTTGCAGATAGTCTGGCTGCCGAACTGCCAACCCACCTTCAAACAAGTTTGAGTGGGTTGCCATTTCGCCCGCCACTCTCCTTCGGAGAGCCTCACACCTCCCCGAAAAAAGTCTGCCCCTCAAAACTCTCCTGTTTCTCCTGTCACTCCTGTTACTCTTGTTATTCCTGCATGAAAAACAGGAAAAACAAGAAGAACAAGAGTTTCAAGAAATCCCCAGCGAGTGGGTTTTGTATTACCACTCCCCCGCGGGTGATTTGTGTGTGGCGAGTTCAAGGCGGGCGCAGGGCGGGAAACCGCGGTTTGCTAGGCGCAGATGAGGATTCCGGGCTCAAGCGTAACGCAGAAATCGCCCACAGAAATCAGACGCACACCAGCGAGTGGGTTTTGTGAGGTGATTTTTGTGCCAAATTAGGGAGTGGCTCCGCAGTTTGCTAACGGCAAATGAGGAAGCCGCTCTCCGACATTTGGTGCAAAAAGCACCCACAAGGCACACTCGCCTATTTTTCAATCCCTAAGACAAGATCTATCGAGTCCGCAACAGCGCGCTTTTGGTCAGCCTCGCCATCCAGCCACTCTACCCTAAGCATTAGCGAATCGCCCACCAACACCAGCGAGTCGGCTTGTGCCACATTGCGAAGGTGTGCAACCTGTCGCAGGGAGTCGTTGCGGTACCACTTTTTGGAAGCAGCCGTGCGCAACCTCTCTCCTCTTTGGAGCAATTTCTCAATCTCTTTGCGCAGTTTTGCGCCCTCATTATCAAGCGAGTCGGCTCCCTCTCGCAGAGTCGCGGCATGTGCCATATCGAGCGAGTCTATATGTAGCCACACGGTATCGTGGGGCAGGCGTGGGGACACAGCCTCTAAGTAGCCGCGCACCCTTATGGAGTCGTTGAAGTAGAGCATTGGGCGGAACCTCATTGCGGAGTCCATCTTCGCCAAAGCAACCTCCGAGGGTGGCAGATAGACAACCCTCACGGAGTCGAAGGTAATATGTGGCTCATCCTCGCGATGAGCATAGTCTGCAAGCGTCAGGCGATACTCCACTGCGCCCTTCTTGGGGTGTATGGTGGTTTTATAGAAAGAACTATCTGCACGCATCAATGTATTGCGATTTATAAAAGTGCGCACACTATCTTGGGAATAGATTTCATGGAAAGATTGCAGACGCAAGTTCTTATCGAGGGTATCTACATAGTAGTTGTAACTCACAACATACTCTCCCTCATCGAGGATTGGCAATGTGAGTTGTAGTTTGGTGGTATCCTTAAACTTACGAACTGCAATATGATCCACAAACAACACCTCTCGACTACACTGTGCCTTCGCCAGCGAGTCCACATACCTAAGGTCGCGCAATCTCTGCTGGTAGCCGTCAGCAAGGCTTTCGAGCGAAGCGATGGTTGACTCTATGACATCTCCGAGTCGCGCACTCTTACGCTTTTGGAAGTTGGCAAGAGTGTTAAAGAAGTCCTGCTGTGTGTAGCCGTAGCGTTCCAAAATGGGGGTGTAGACATCCAGACTATCTGTATCTATATGCTTGCTTTTGGCGTATGCGTTCACAAGAAACATCTCGCGGGCAATACGCTCCAAGTCACCGTCGGGGATGATGGTGCTACGCGAACAGCCAACAATGGCAAGTGCGCCAAGTGCTACAAGTAAAACTCTATTTAGTGCGTGTTTCATCTGGTTTCGAGCCTCTCGGCAACATACGAGAGATTGTAAAATTCGTTATTATCCAAGTGACAGCCATCACTGCCACAACAATACCCACAATATCCATAAGGGAGATGCTCACGGGGTAGTTCTCCACCACAAAGGTGTTACCAGGCATCTTTATAAACCCAAAGAGTTGTTGCGCGACACAGACCACTACGCCCAGCACCAAGCCTCCAACAACTCCCCTACCTCCAATCATAACTCCTGCAAGGGTAAAGACTCGCGCCACAAAACTCCTGCGTGCCCCCACCGAGTAGAGGGTTGCAATATCGTTCTGTTTCTCGGTCACAAGCATCACCAACGAGCCTATGATTGTGGCAGCAGCAATGATTGTCACAAGCAACAAAATGAAGAAGATACTCCACTTCTCCACCTTTGTAGCCTTATAGACCGCCTCGTCGAGTTCGTAGCGCGTCTTAACCACAAACTCCTCGCCCACAGCCTCTTGTACACTCTTTTTTAGACTACCCAAGCGCACACCGTCGGTGGCTCTCATTGCCAATCCCGACACCCTGCCCTCGCAGCCCAAAAGCCTCTGTGCCCAATCGAGCGAAGTGAAAATATGGGTCGCAAGAGTCGTAGCACTCCCGTCGAGTGTTCCCGCGTGGCGTATCTTGCTGCTCTTGATTGCCGAGAGAGGCAACAGTGGCGAGATATTCTCCTTGCGGAGCGTATGAATAGTTAGAGCATCGTGGAGGGTTGGGTTCTTTGCTGCATAGCCGTCAGCAAAGAGGTAGTCGATATCACGCCCGACCACCGCGCGTCTATAATCGCCATGGGTCAGTTTCCACTCTCCATACCACATAACCCCGTCAAGAGCCACCACATCGGCATAGTTGTTATCTACTCCTCTCAGTGTGGCAAACGCTTGGCGACCTCTATACTCCGCCATAACACTCTCCTCGATGTAGGCAGCAATATTCTCAACGCCCTCTATCTCCCCCAAAGCCTCCCTATCGAGGCTCTCCAACGGGCAAGTCTTACCCTTCGCCGGCGTAACCACAAGGTCTGCCTCGGTGGTGTTATAGAGGCTTTGGAGCAATCCGTCAAAGCCGTTATAGACCGACATTAGCACCACCATAGCCGCCACAGCAACACCCGTAGCAATAGAACTCACCCACGCTGTGGTGTTGATTACCGACAGCGACTTCGCCGAGTACAAAAACTTGCGGGCTATGAGCAGTGGTAGGTGTTTCATTGGTGGTTTAGATGCTACTTCAAGACCCCTCCCAAAGGCTATTTCTTCAAGAGGTTATCGATATTCTCGATATACTCCAACGAATCGTCGAGGAAGAAACTTATCTCGGGCACCACGCGCAACTGGTTGCGCATCCTCTGACCCAAAAGTTTGCGAATTCTCCAACTCTCGGCTTCAACCTTTGCCATAATCTCCTCGTGCTTAGCAAAAGGAAAGATGCTCAGGTAGATGCGAGCATACTCCAAGTCGGGACTAACCCTCACAGCCGTAACCGACACAATAACTCCCTTGACAATATCGGCACACTCCTTCAAAAAGAGTTCACTGATGTCCTTCTGTATCTGTCGCGCAACCTTCTGCTGACGCGTCGACTCTCCAAATGTGTTCTCCATATTTTTTGTTTTTGTTTCGTTTTTCTTCGCGACTTTTTGTAAAAAGGCGTCTTTTCGCCGCTTTTTGTAAAAAGCGGCACCAAAAACTTTTAGTGTAGCCCCTGTTACTCTTGTTATTCCTGCAAGAAAAACAGGAAAAACAAGAAGAACAAGAGTTCCAAGAAATCCCTTACAAGTGGGTTTTCCAAGTACCACCACTCCTCCACCCTGAGGGTGATTTATGTGTGGCGAGTTCAAGGCT